>DPDG01000088.1:427-17219 GCA_003526375.1 Lentisphaeria bacterium | reverse complement strand
GCTGATTCAGAAAGGACTGGATTTCTCATTGTAGGCTGTTCGATTGAGAAATGTTGACGCATATGGGCTTAACAGGTTCTCCTGATTGTGGTTTTACAATTTTTTTTCTTCAATGACAAACCATGCCTGCCTGAAACTTTTTATATTGACCCTGAATGAATCACCATTCAGGACTTCAATGTTCTCTTTGGAAAAAGCATCTTTAATCTGGATGTTTTTCAATCCCAGTGTTTCCAGATCCACCTGTATATCACCGGTAATCCCGTCATGCTCCTCATTGAAATTTGCTGCAATCAGCAGGACTTTTCCCTTGTTTACATAAGCAGAAACCTTGAGAAGTTCATCCGGTGTTTGCAATGCCGGCGGTGTAGCTGACCAATATGGCAGGAAATGCTGATTGCTGGCTCCGAACTGTTCCAATGCTTTCCAGTAAGGTGAAATCACCTGCATTTCATTGATGCGGTATGTCTGTGTCCAGGTTGTCCCGTGGACAAATGCATAGGTACAGTTTTCCACGGCGCTGAAAGGCTGTTCCACATAAGAAGCGAACCGTGTCGGCAACCCGTAGGGGAATCCGTTCAACAGCATCCGGAATCCTTCCAGAGGCAGAATATCAAGTTTTTTCCTGCCATCCGCTTTGAGATTCATAAACTGTTCACCTTCCCATATTCCGTGCCAAAAGAAACAGGTCGGGGCATCCCACAGACTTGACTTATGCTGTTCCCCGTAACCCTTGCGCGCCTGCAGAAGATTGTAGAAACGCCATGCTTTCAGACGTCCGTCCCAGACATCCCGCCCCGCGACTCTTTTCCCTTCGAAGTTTACCACTCCACATCCGTGTTTTGCGTTATCGCAAGTGGCATACATGCGTCCGTCAAGAAAAGCGCCATCAATCTGATATTGATCCATATTTTCGACTAAACGCCAGAAAAAGTAATCAATATATTCACTGCGCGGACATGCCTGATAAGCTTTGTCGCCGGGATGTTCTGCCGAAGTGAAAGGGTATCCTTTCGGTGTAATCAGCCAGTCTTCCCTGTGTGTATCCCAGAGACGGTCTTTGTTGGAAAGAGAATTATTTACATATACTAAAGCTTTCATTCCGCTGTCATGGATTGCTTTTACGGTTTTTTTGAAAGCTGCCGGATTGCTGATATACATCCCGGCACATGCTTCGTCTGTATATTGACTTGCATGAAACATCAGTGCTTTGGCTCCGAGCAGTGCATACCCCTCAATCATACTGCGACGGGGGGCATTCCACGGAGCCAGCCCCTGTCCCCGGAAACCGGGACAGCAGTTTCCGTCCGGATTAAAATATCCAGCCTCGGCATCTTTGGAGATCTTCTCCGGAATGACAGCTCTGCGGCCGTTGACATAACCGGTTTTTTCAAAATGATCAAGCAGCAGAGTCTGTTCATCGGCAACAGCAGGAGCGCCAGGATGGAAAACGGAACGCGGTGTGCTGCTGATCCGCAGGGAATCAACAGCAAATCTTCTGCCGCCGGCATGCAGCAGTACCGGCATTACGGCAGTAGATCCTTTTCTTTTCTGTTCCGCCGCACATTCCCCATTGACGTAGATGCGTGTTGCATCTCCCCATGTGACTGCCACATGGGACCATTGATCTGCCGGGATATGGCGTTTTGTGTTCAGATTGATCTTATTCTGGCCGAATTCATAAATCTGAAAGAATACCCCGTCATTGGAATCATAACCGAAATTCAGGATATAATAGCGTCCATGCGTAGTCTGGAAAAATGTTTCTCTCCGCATTTTTCCTTTGCCGGCAGGTTTGACGAACATTTCTATACTTCCCTGTGCCGGATTGAAGTTGCCTTCCGCCTGATATTCCAGCGGGGAATACCAGGCTGGACGTACTGCGGGATCTTCATCCCGGTACACCACCGAATAAGACATCTGCATTTGCGGACACAGAGCCGGCATCGGGCGTACCGGCAGAGCTTGGAAACCGGCTGTAAAGACCCGGTCCTGTTCATATTCTCCCGGAGCATCAATATAGTTGATGCGCAGTGTATTGCGCTTACTGCCGGGGATCAGCTCCAGGGCATGTCCCGGACGATTCAGTTTCCAATCGAATTTCATACCGTCAAACCAGCAGAGACCGACTTCCTCATTCTGAAGGTAAAAGACATTCCTGATGGAATAGTTTTCCTTTTTTTCCGGAACAGGATAACCGGTCTTGAGTCCTCCGAATTGCCAGGGGCCGCGATGCACGTAAGAAAGCAGATCATTGCGGCATGGCATCTCAAGAGCGAATCTGGAGACCTTCTGACTGCCGGGAATGGTGACATCCAGACGGATTACACCGTCAAAATAGATCTGCGTAACAGCTTTGTAATGTATTTGTTCCCTGCTGCCTTTCCACTGAAATTCCACGCAGGTGTCATCTTTTCTGACTGCCGAGATCAGCTCCCAGGAACGTGGAGCAGGTGAAAGGATGACTTTCATAGGGGAAGCCAGTAGTTTGAATCCCTGTGAATAGATCTGGCTTGGCAGGGGAGAATTTCCGAACACGTAACGACGTCCCCATACTGTTACCTGGCGTTTTTCCAGTTTGACCGGGATCCACGGGGCAGGAACTGTCCCGTCCGGAATTCCTTCTTTGAAATTGCGCCAGAGAGGTTGGGGCGGAGTCGCAAATTTCACCTGCCCATGTGCCGCTGTATTTCCTTTCTGGTCAATCAGTGCTGCATGCAGGACAAATCTTGTTCTTTCCGGAAGTTCCGGTAAAGCTGCTGTGTGCTTCAGGATACGGTTATTGCATTTTATCCGGGGCAGAGTTCCGCTGTCTGTACCTGTTTCTGTTGTGATTCTGAAATCCCAGCTCAGATCCAGTGCTTCATATCCTTCCGGAGCCTGAGCAGTAATACTGATCTTTTTACCATCCTCCAGAAGCAGAAGTTCCGGCTGCAGTGCTGTCTGTGCGTAAACAGGCAGGAGCAGCCCGGATAACAGTGATTTTACGATTGTCTTCATGATTCACCTTCTATAATGATCCATGCCTGTCTGTAACATTTCAGATTTTCAAGCATCAATGTATTGCCGTTCATGGAAACCGGATTGCCGGAAAAAGCATCACGGGCTTTCAAATTTCCGTAATTGAATACTTCGGGGTTGAGCTGAATCCTGCCGGATACGGAGGTTTTATCCTCATTGAAATTGGCAATGATCAGAAGTATTTTATTGTCACGGACATGTGCAGAAACCTTGACCAGCGGATCCGGCGTCTGAAGGGCAGGCGGTTCCTTAGCCCAGTAAGGGACAAAGTTATGATTATCCGCTCCGAAAGAGTCCTGTGCTTTCCAGTAAGGCGCCAAGTAATGCACCTCCTCAAAACGGTAGGTCATTGTCGCGCTTGTGCCGTGGACAAACGCCAGTGTGCAGTTTTCGACAGGTGTGAACGGGAAATTATTATACGCGGTAAACCTGCTCGGCAATCCGTAGGGACGTCCGTTCATCTGTGCCCGCATTGCTTCCAGCGGGCAGACCTCAATGCGCTTCCGGTTGCCGCGTTGTGTGCTCATGAACTGTTCCCCCTCCCAGGCGAGATCCCAGTAAAAGCAGACCGGCGCATCCCAGTTTCCCGACTTATGGGCTTCTGCATAACCGCCGCGCTTCTTGACCGTATGATACAGTGACAGCATTTTCCTGCGTCCGTCCCACATATTACGTTCAGGAACCAGTCTGCCCTCAAAATTTACGACGCCGCATCCATGTTTTGCATTGTTGCAGGTCGCATACATCCTGCCGTCCAGAAAAATGCCGTCAACATGATACTGATCCATCAGTTTTCCGATACGCCAGACAAAATACTTGAAGTAATCGCTGCGGGGACATGCCTGATATCCCTTGTCTCCGGGATGGGACGGAGACATAAACGGCATTCCCCGTGGCTCAATGAGCCACAGATCCGAGTAAGTATCCCAGGAACGGTCTTTATTGGAAAGGCTGTTGCCGGTATAGATCACCGCTTTCATTCCGTTTTTCCGTATGGCGCCGAGACTGCTTTTGAATGCTGCCTCGTCATGAATATACAGGCCGGCAAATGCTTCGTCTGTATATTGGGCGGCATGATAGATCATTGTTTCGATACCGAGAGCTGCATAGCCCTCAATCCGGCTTTTCACTTTGGCGCGCATCGGCTGGATGCACTTTCCATAAGCATCTTCCGCCAGAACCGTATCCGGCATGAGATAGCCGCATTCGGCTTCTTCAGAAACTTTTTCCGGGATTGTGGCATGCCTGCCGTTGATGTAACCGTTTTTCTCAAAATTATCCGCCAGCAAGGTATCCTGATCCACGGTGACATGACCACGGAGGCAGAAATCTGTTCTGGGGCGTTTGGAGATACGGATTGAGTCCGCATAGATATTTCTGCCACCCAGACGGAGTATCGTAGGAAATACTTTCATGCTTTCCCTGTGTTTGCTTCCGGCGACAGCTTTGCCATTGATGTGGAGTTTCATCTCATCGCCCCATGTCAGAGCGATATGCGTCCACTCACCCTTTTTCAGTTTGATCCCTGACCGGATATGGGTTTTATACATATGTTCATATACAATGACTTGGATCCCATGTTCAGCGGACTGGGAAATTGTCAGGTGGTAATAATCCCCGTGTGAAGCTGTGAAAAAGACTTCATCCTTGCCGTTTTTCTGAAATCCTTCAGCCGGTTTGACCTGAAATTCCACGGTTCCCCGTTTGAGATCAATGTTTCCGTTTGCCGGATAATCCACTGTTGCCAGCCATGCCGGATACCGTTTTGCGTCTTCCTCTCCGTAATGAAAGGAGTAACAGGTTCGCATACCCAGCGGCTTTGCAGGCATGGGGCGAACCGGCAAAGCCAGAATGCCGCAGGAGAATGTCCTGGGAATCTTATATGTCTTGTCCTGATCAATATAATTGATTCGCAGGGTGACTTCACCGGTGCCCGGAAGAACCGCGATTGCTTTATCCTGTTCTTTGAGGTTCCAGTCAAATTTCATCCCGTCAAACCAGCATAGTCCGACATCATCATTCAGAAAATAGATATTTTCCCGGATGGGATGATATTCCGGCCGGGTCGGCATCTTATAAGTTGTAAAGATTCCGCCGAACATGACGGGGGAACGGTGCAGGAAGGTTGCGGCTTCTTTTCTTACAGGAAATTCTACCGCCAGTTCTTTCAGGGAACCTTCCGGCGGAACTGTGACATCAAAACGGATAATACCGTCAAAATAGATCTCTGTGACAGCGGTCAATGCGAGTCTGTTGCCGGTTCCTTTCCATTTGAAACGGACCGTTGTATCACTTTTTTCCGGAGCCCCCTGCAATGTCCAGCGGATCTTTTTTTCTCCTGTCAGAAGACGTGCCGGAGAATTCAGAATCTTTTCATTTTTTGATATGATTTGAACCGGCAAAGGAGAATTTTCTGAAAATTGATATTCACGGTTCCATACCGTAACATTCATGCCGTTCAGTTTGACCGGAGTCCACGGCGCAAGAACAGTGTCTCCCGGATCATCCGGATTCGGAGCAAGCCACTCCGGTTTGGGCGGAGTCGCAAACTTCTGTTCATGTTTCAGAAACACTTTTCCGTTCAGAAGCAATTCTGCCGCCAGAATGTAACGTGTTCTTGGAGCCAGATCGCTGCAGTTGAATGAATAAGTGGCGGTATTCCTCTGATACGGAACAATCTTCAATGTATTCAGCAGCTGCTTTTTTTCCGAGAGGATCTTGAACGCGATCTCCATTCCCGGAACCTTGTTGATATTTTGCATCGACAGGCTGCAATTGAGTGTTTTCCCTGCATCGCCCAGTGTGATCTTTGCCCGAATCTCCGGGCGGTTGTTGATTTTTATCCCGCATTCACTTGCGGCATAGACGGCTGGTATAAATTTCCCTTGTCTGGCTTCTTCGCAGAGTTCTTCCCCGCCGCCGTAATATGCCGGGATATAGCGGATTTTCGCTTTTTCCAAAGTGGAGCGCAGGATATATTCACCATCGGGGATTCCCGGCTCAAATTCTATGACTGCTGATTTTGAGTCGAAACGGGTCTGTGTGGTTTTGCGTGCAATCAGTTTCCCTTTGTGGTTGGTCAGAGTCAGGACCACATCAACAAAACCATTTTCCGGGATGACCGGAGTTCGGACATTGAAACTCAGTTTGCCTTTTTCAAAATCCGGACCGGGGTCAACTGCCAAAACAGGGCTGCGAGGGGTAAAGCGCAGGGATACCGCTTTTTGCATATCGGCAAAGAAGCAGTAATTGTTCTGATGAAGCAGAACGCTTTGTTCGTTTGCATTGCCGTTGACAGTGCGTCCGATATTCATCTTCAATTCTGCGGGGACCTGTTCCAGTCCGAAATCAGAAAACGGAATCTTGTAATAAAGGGTATAGCCCCGGCTGTCGCTTTCTGCGGCAGACTCCCATTTCCCATTCCAGCTGATATCGACCAGATATGCGTCATAGCGGGTATTGATGCTGTTCAGAGAAAACTGATAATATTCTCCGGGGGCTTTCCCCGGCAATGCAATGGCAAGATCCACACTGTCATCACGGAATATCTTGCCGTCTTTTGCATGTTCCTGCTGTCTCAGCTTTACCGTCTGCCTCGCGGGATGATCGCAACGAACCAGCAAATACAGATATCCTCCATGTTCTCCAACGGCGAAACGGGTCATATACATGGAGGATAATCCATTTTCCAGTTTGCGGAATCCAAAATACCGGGCACACTGCTGCCATGTTCCGCTGTCTATTCCCCCGCTCAGTGCCGGGGCCTGTTCCAGACGGGGGACATTGATCGTTATATCGGCTGCCAGGCGCTGCACGGTCAGCAATATAGCCAAAGCAATCATCAGTCGTTTCATAGTGATCCTCTTTTTTCTGTCTTACTTCATCTTCGGGAAAGGATTCTGCCTGTGGCACTCCTCGATGATCATGATCTGGCGTCTGATCTGATCCAGTGTAACTTCCATGGGCTTGCCGTTCACAAGCGCATCATAGACCTGTTCATAATATGCGGTGCCCCAGGCGTCAAATCCCAGCGCATAATCCGGAGCAGTCCACTTTTCTTCGTAGAAGTGAAGCTGTTCACAGCAATAGCAGGGGATGCGTCCGGGACCTTCGAGAGGTTCGCGGACCAACTGTTGCACTGGAGCTTCGGAAGGCAGGAAATATTTCCATGTGACCTCGGCGCCGCCCGCCTTGAGCCCGCCGTTTGTCCCATAGATTTCATAGGTGTTTCCGGGGAACATGCAGCAGCGGGAAACTTCGAAGTCGATCGTCGGATGCCCTTTGCCCATCAGAAGCAGCTTGATATGATCTTCCGCATCGCCGAACGTATTGGCGCGGTCCATGGTGCAGACAATCTTTTCGGGGTCAGCGTCACCGTAGAACTGAATCGCTTGGTCAAGCGGATGCGGACCCGTGTTCAGGAGTTCGCCGGCGCACATGTCCTGAATGGTCTGCCAGTCCCAGCGGCGTCCGAACAGGTTGTAGGCGATTTTGACCATGACGATGCGTCCGAGGATGCCGGAGTTCATGACCTCCAGGCACTTGCGGAACAGAGGACGGAAGCGTGACTGCTGGAACACGGCGAAGAATTTTCCCGTACGTTTCGCCGCCTCCGCAACTTTATCGACATCCGCCACATGGCGTGCAAGCGGTTTTTCACAGACAACGTTATGCCCTGCCACCATCGCCTCAATGCTGACCGGGACATGATCCATGCTCCGGGTTGCATTGACGATCAGGTCAATGCTCTGATCCTTGAGCATCTCTTTGTAATCGCCGTATTTCTTCAGTTCAGGGGATGGCGTCACACCGGATTCGCCTTCACAGCGTTCCGGAATATGATCCGCAACTGCGACAAGTTCAAAACGTGTTTTCAGCGGTTCCTGCGACTCGAACAGATGACGGTGAATATAACTGCCGCTGCGTCCCTGTCCGATAATCCCGACTCTGATCTTTTTCATACTGAAATCCTTATTATGTGTAATCATGAAATTTGTTGTATTTTCTGCCGTTCATCAGTTCCAGTGATCAGTCAGAAATTGATAGGACTGAGGAGTATTGTAGAAGTCAATTCCATTCTGAGTGCCGCTACCGTAAAGAAAACTTAAATTTCCGGTTCTTGCACTGCCGTCGAATGATAGGCCATTGGCCTTTTTGCCGTGGCGGATGGAAACCCCGTTGGGATGACGTGTCGCTCCGGTCGGATAACCTGCATCCCAAACCGGAGAATAGCCGCTGCTGGCATTGCAGCCTCTATAGTCAAGCAGATAAACAGATGAGGTATTTTTAACCCGGTTGATCTTCAGGCCTTTATTGTATAAGCTGTTTGTCTGAAAATCCTTATGCCAGAAATATTTCGGATAGGCATATCCGGATCCGTAAAAATTGGCATTGTCTTTCAGAGAAGTAGTCGTACTTACATTGAACTGCGGGCCGGCACTGGGACAGGCAAAATATTTGGAAATGACAGGTTTTGTTGTGCTGGGACCAAGCTTTCCATGTGTATAATAGTCCAGGAGAGACGGCCAATAAGCATAATGGTAAGTGCCGCCTCCGGGATTCATCATCATGGAGGCGACATAGTAATCGCCGGAATCAGTGGAATAAGTCGCCATTGTGATTCCGATCTGTTTTAAATTGTTTATGCAGGATATTGTTTGAGCTTTCTGTTTCGCCTGGTTCAAAGCCGGCAAAAGCATTGCAGCTAAAATCGCGATGATCGCAATCACAATGAGGAGCTCGATCAAGGTAAAACAAGCATAGTCTGCATTGGCAAATGTTCTTTTCTGCCTGAATTTCCTCCTCATTTTCCTTTTATCCCTTTCGATATCAGTTCCTGCTGCTGTTCCCGTCAAGATAACCGAATTCATTTCTTCCCGCTTCCTTTCTGTCATTTTATTTTATGGATTCTGTTCAAGTGTCATTTGATTGCTGCACATTGAAAAACAGCCGGCATTGGCATAGTTGCAATAAGAAGCCAGATAAATGCAAACAGGCTGATGCATTATCCTGCTGTGCCCTGTCATCTGAATTCCTTTTGGCTGTTGAAAGCGCTCAGTCATGCCTGCCGCCTGTGCTGATCTTTTTTACACTTTGCCTGACAAGAAGCTGCGGCTGCATAACAATGTTGTCTGCCTGGCCTTCCCTGATTTTGGAGAGCAGTTGTTTTGCCGCCGTTGCCCCTTGGGCAATACTGGGTTGCTGAATCGTTGTCAGCGCCGGGCGGATCAACGCTCCGAATTCATCGCCGTCGACGCCGATGATAGAAAAATCATCAGGAATACGGAAGCCGCAGTCAATCGCATATCCGATAAATTCAAAAGCAAAAGCATCGGAAAATGCCAGAAACGCTGTCGGTCTTTCTTTTAGTGTCAATCCCCAGTCCAGCAATGCCTGTCCGGAACAGATCTCCAGCGGAGTGAAAAACAGTTCCGCTCCGCTGTTGCCGATGGCATCATCGGCACCTTGAATATTGCTGGCATTTGTGCCGGACTGGACTACGATCTTCCGATGCCCCTGTTCAATGAAATGCCTGATTGCCAGATAATAGATCTGATATCCGTCCACACAAACAGCCGGGATTTCCGGAATGGTCTGTTTGCGGGCAAGGAATGTAACAGGATGCACCTGATCCAGCTTTCTGATGACATCAATATGATTGTCATGAACGTTCAGGATGATCACACCGTCAATCTGTTTACCGCAGAGAAGTTGGCATTTCGACTCGAAATCTTCTTCATCGCAATAGCGGCAGAGGAGCATGCTGTATCCGGCAAGATTCAGTTCATCTTCCAGACCGGCTAGAATATTGAATGCAAAAGTTCCTCTGATGTTCGGGAATAATACTCCGACAGTATAGGTCACTCCCTTCTTCAGCGCTTTGCCTGCAATATTCGGGGTATAATGAAGTTCTGCCGCTGCCGCGCGGATGCGTTCCTGAGTCTTGAGCCCAACTTTATTTAACCCGGTTTTGTTCAGTACATATGACACTGTGCTGATCCCGACTCCGGCTTTTTTTGCAACATCGCTGATTGTGACCATTTTCACGATCCTGAATTAAAGTTGTGAATCGTTTCACTATATTATAATTATAATCGAAAATCCTGCTGTTGTCAAGGTGGGAGTATTTAAAAACAAGGACTTTTTTCACTTTTCCCTGATGTTTTTCCTCAAAGAACCGATTTCCGATGAATATTTTTACTGTGCCGGAACCCCGATCTCCGGCTGATGTCTGAGGACCTCACGACAACGGTGCAAAGGCGGGATTGCCCTGATGGTTCACGGCAACACATTCCATTTCCACCAGCCACGCCGGACGGCACACGGGAGCGCGGACAATTACAAACGGAAGTTCGGGCGGCAGGCGTTGGGCAAGGACATTCCGCACCAGTGCCGCATCCGCAGGATCACGCAGATAGACCGTTGCCCATTTCAGGTCGGACAAAGTTCCGGCGGAACTTTCCAGAAGAGCCGCGACATTGTCTACAAGCCGTTCCGTCTGTTTCGTGACGTCATAAGGATGCACCACCTGTCCCCGGCTGTCGATGCTTGCCGTTCCTGAAATAAAGTAGTGGGAACGGTCTCCCAGCACAAGCCGTGTCCCCCGCTCGAAACTGACCCCGTACAAAGCCGTCGGGGAAAGCATTTCCGGCGCGGAGAGGTAAATCTGCTGCCCCTGCCTGAGATCCGTATAGTTGAGCGAATCCATCTTGACGAGGCGCGACGGCTTTTCCATCTGCCCTTCGATTCCGGTGCTTGCGATGAAATGAGTTGAAGTGGAAAGTCCGTTTCCGGCAAAGAACTCGTTCCGCGCCATGACCAGACCGGCATAATTGTTGTCGACATCCCGGCAGTAGAGCCATGTGCGGACCGTGTTCGCCTCCACGGTCGCATTGTAAACGGAAAGCCCCCGCTTGAGTGATTCGAACTCATAAACGGTCTGTTTTGCACTGTCGGAAACTACAGGGTCAGGAGTCTTGAACCACAGGACCTTATAGTTTTTCAAAACGACCTCAAGCACCCCTTCCTGCATCTGTTTCAGCTTGCCGCCGCACCAGTGCCATGCCTCCAGTGCAATGCGCCCGCCATTTGCCGGAGGCTGTCCCACGATTGAAATGAAAGAGGATTTTCCGTTCAGGAGTTCTTTCAGAAACGGCGCCTGGTTCGTAATATCGCTCAGATGAAACCGCAAAAGCATTTCGCTTTCAAGAGAACAGCCATGACGTGCGGCAGAGGAAATGTACTCCGCCAGCAGAGCTTCGGCTTCCTCCTTGAAACTTCCCGCCGGAGAAGCCTCTCCGGCAAAGAAATGTTCCGTGATTCCGTTTTCCGCAAAAAATTCAGCGTGTCTGAACATTACTTCGATCCTCCTTCAAGCCTTACTGCCGGAAGAATGATCTCCGAAGTAACGCGTCTGATTTTTCCCTCTTTATCGGGTTTGCTGTTGTATTTGTAAACCACCTTGAAAAGCTGGTTGACCGCCTTTCCTTTTCCCTCCGGTTTCCGCGCCAGAGTCAGTGCAAGCCGGTAAGGCTTCACCTTTTCTCCCTGCTTCGGAGAAATGATCTGCCCCGGTCTGGCGCGGGATGCGTCGTTTGGAACAACCTTGACCCAGTCCGGCGGGTCGATGATTTCCAGTTCCGCCTCCGCATCTTCCGGGAAGTTCCGGGGATTCACATTGACCGCCAGTTTCGCTTCGGGAGCCAATTTCGCAACCGGATGTTTCGACGCCCATGAAAATTTCTCCGCGCCGCTGTACTTCCAGCGCTTCGTGAAAAGCATCCGCCGCGCCGGAACGATATGTGTATAAGCAAACGCCTGCATCGCCTCGTCACCGGGAATCACGGTTGTTCTGAAGTCGCCGGAACTTGCCTCGATCTCAACACGGCGCGGCTCGATTTTCCTGTTCGATTTCGTTGTGATCGTGACAACGGCGCGGTCACATCCTGCGGGAATGCTTTTGGGACCGTTCAGAATATAATCGCCGCCGTTTTTCAGCTTCAGACCGATCTCTCCGCTGAATCCGTCATGGCGTTCCGCCACAAGTGTCAGAGGCTCCGCCCCGACCATTGCAACTTCCAGGGAAGATGGTACCGAATACACCGTGAAACGTGGGCGTGGCTGATCAATCCTGAGATAATAGACATAATCCCTGCCGCCAAGCCCGGAGGTATCGGAAACAGTCACAGTATAGCGCCCATCCGCCGGAACCGTAAAGTCCAGATACGAATCCGCGGCGCCGTGAAGAATCACACCGGCTTTCAAGCGTTCGCAATCGTCATTGACCGCAATCCGTTTTCCTTTTCCGTCATAAACCTGAATCAGCGAATCCAGCGGAGACTTCAGGCGGCGGGCAAAAACCTCGAAAATGATCCGTTCCCCTTTTTGCGCCTCAAAGAGATAAGAGTCTTTCCTGCCTTTCTCCATGACGCCTCTGACCATGACCGGCCTTGCAGCAGGTTCATTTCTGTTCAGGGACGCCGCATCCATAATTTTCACGCCGGGGAATTCGGGCGGCGGCATGACCGTATATTCCGGTTTCCCGTGAACCGCGCGGATCCGGTAGACGAAATCCTCGCGTCCGCGGTAAAGGGCATCCCGCACCACCAGCGTATATTCACCGTCCGCCGGAGCTTTGAAGAAGAGCACCGGATCGGGATCGAAGTAGTTGTCGTCGGCAAACGCCAGCGACTTCCCTTTGGCGTCCACGACTTCCAACACCGGCTGGAAATGTCCGGGAACGCCGTCGCCGATGAACGGCATCAGATAACGTGCGATCATGGAGAACGTGATTTCTTCATTCTTTTTCGCGGCAAACCTGTAATAATCCGTTTCTCCGGGCATGATCTGCCCGTTCAGCACACCGGGAACGGCGAATGCTCCGTTTTCCGGCTTTTTCGGGGGAAGCGGAAAAAAGGGCTCGCGGTATTCATTCAGGGTATCCACGTAAAAACGCAGGGGATTGCTGATGCGTCCGTTTGAAACCAGGCGGAATTCCCGTTCCCCTGGCTCCGCATCGGGGGCAATGCGGAGGCGCACGATCGCGGAACTTGCAATCGCCGGACTCATCTGAAGCGGATTGCGCGGGACATAAAGGAAGCGGAGTGTCAGCTCACGTTCCAGCGGAGTCAGGTTGTCCAGACGCTCCCAGTAGAAATGCGTGTGCCATCCCTCGGTATTGTCCGGCAGCGGCGGCTTTTCGTTATTGCCCTTTTCAATGCCGTCCAGCCATTTCTTGAGATACTGCCGCTGCTGCCACGGAGGATAAGGGAAACCACGCACAGCCTCGACGGACTCCACTGTCACCCCGCCGCCGGATACCATCGCACCCTTGAGTCCCCAGAACTGCTGCCCGCCGACAATCAGCTCCACGGTTCTGCCCTGCTGTCCGCCGGAGGGCATCAGATAGCCGATATGCATTGCAAAACATGCCGCTGTGACGGAACACAGAAAAAAAGTCAGAAGTGTTTTCATGCTTTCACCTCCGGATTTTTGTAAAGCTCCCTGATCTTGCTTTTTCCCCCGTCGGGAGGCAGGATCGTCAAGTCCAGCCCGCGCGGATTCGGCAGTTTTCCCGCCGGGTCAATCCCCGCGAGCTCGTAGATGCTCCACAGCAGATCAACCGGACTTACCGGACGTTCGACGGGCCGTTCCCCCCGCGCGTCCGAAGCGCCGAGCACTCTGCCGCCTGCAAAACCGCCGCCCGCCACAACCGTGCTGAAACAATGGCAGAAGTGATTGCGCCCGCCGTTCCACGGTTCGCCGTAATCGACTTTCGGAGTGCGCCCGAATTCGCCGGTACACCAGATCAGGGTGGAATCCAGCAGTTTCTTTTCGCTCAAATCCTCCAGCAGTGCGGCGAATCCCTGATCCATCTCCGGACCGAGTTTCTTCATCGCCTCGAAATGTTTCTTATGCGTATCCCAACCCTGCGCGTTGATCGTGATGTAGGGGACGCCCGCCTCGACCAGACGGCGCGCGGCAAGACAGCACTGCCCGAAAGTATTGCGCCCGTAACGGTCACGCATTTCCTTCGTTTCGAGATTCAGGTCGAACGCCTTTGCATCGTCGCCGTTGATGACAGCCTGCGCCTGCGCTCCCGATTTCTCGAACGCGATCAGTTCCGGACACCCCGTCAGAGCATGTCCGAAAGTATCCAGCTCCTCCGCGAATTTCAGGCGCTGCCTGATCTGTTCCTGAGTCACGTTTCCGGGAGGCACGAAACCGTCCACCTGGAATTTCGCGGCATTCGGATTCGATCCTGTCGCAAGAGGTTTGTATTTATCGCTTAAAAATCCGTTTTCCGAGAAACGCCCTTTGTTTGTCGTCAACGCGATGTAAGGCGGAAGTTTGCCTTTGTAGCCTTTGCTCTTGAGCATGGCGATTACGGCGCCGATCGCGGGGTAGGTGATTCCGTCGCCGGGCATGCGCCCGGTCTGCATCAGATAAGTCGCGGTTTCGTGGGCATTGGTTCCGTGGCACATGCTGCGGATGATCGAAAACTTGTCCATCTGCTGTGCAAGTTTCGGCAGGAATTCACTGATCCGAATCCCCGGAACGTTGGTCGGGATATCTCCATAACCGCCGTTGTAAGCCTGTCCCGCATTCGGTTTCGGGTCGAATGTCTCAAGATGCGAGGGACCGCCCCAGATCCAGATCTCGATCACGGAACGCACTTTCGATTGCTGTTTCGCCGCGCTTTCTGCGGGAGAAGCGGCAAAGAGATTGCCGGTAATCCTGCCGGCGGCGCCCCATGCGGTGAGCATCGCCATTGTCTTCAAAAATTCACGTCTGTCCATGACTCGCCTCTCAATGATAATAAAGAAATTCTTTGGAATTCGCCAGCACCCACGCGACATCGGGCCAGACCCGGTGGCGCTGTTTCGGAGCGAATGTCTTACGGTATCTGTCGAACGTCTTGAACTCCTCCTGTGTCGGATAGCGTGAAAGCAGATGGAGATAAAGGAGATCGAGCCGCTGCCGGTCATTGATTCTTTTCCCCTTGAACAGTTTCCACGGCAGATTCGAGAGACGCCGGTAAAGTGTGCCGGAGTTCAGCAGGTAAAGACGCTGAGATTCCGTACTGACGCCGTTGCGCTCGCTGTAATGCCCGGAATCGCGCGGCGGCCGCCCGAAACTGTCCAGCACTCCTGTGGAGATGCTGCCGTCTGCAATTGTGACTGCACGCGTTGCAGGCGGCAGAAATGTGAACGGTTCCGGAATTACGCTCATATATCTGTCATATCCGCCGCTTGCGGAAGCCAGCGCATCCACCAGAATTTCCGAATCCAGCCGCCGCACCGGATAGGAAGCAAAGTCCGCGACGGACTTCGGATCGGAATTCATCGCCGTCGCCTGAAACGCCTCGGAGTTCAGAATCGTGCGGTAAAGATGCCTGATACTGTAATTGGAGTCCTTGAACTCCTGTTCAAGATACGCCAGCAGTTCCGGATTGAACGGGGCATTATTCCCGTTTTCCGCCCGGAATATGCTGAAAATGCGTTCCCGGAACCCTGGAAGCAAAGCCAGATTGTCCGTTTCCGGCATGATACCGCGCCCGAAGATCCAGTGCCAGACCCGGTTTACCGCTGCCCGTGCGAAATAGGGATTGTCCTTCTCCAGAAGCCAGTCTGCAAAAATCTGACGCGGATCCTCCTCCGGCGAATTGATCGTGAACGTTTCCCCGTCAAGGGCACGTGCCTTGATACGGACAGGATTGAAATCGGTATAAACGATCTCCTCTTTCCATTCATACGTGCTTTTGTAACGGATGCGCGAGAAGAATTCGGCAAAACGCTTCTGTTCCTCCTCCGGCAGGTTCTCCAGCCGGATGCCTGTGAAGGTCAGCGCGACTGCTTTTGCCAGTCCCAGTGGAGAACGGTCGGCGGATGCACGGAAAAAATTTGCGTGCGGGATACGGAAATTGCTTCCGGAAGCGGTCAGCATATCCCGCGTCATGTCCCGATACGAACGATCCGCAAGCAGTTCGGCGCGGATCTGGCGGTGCCATGCCTGAACCGCATTCGGCCAGAGATTGATCGGGAACTCGGACTTGATCCGCAGCATATCCGCAAAACGCATCGCCAGCAGATCGGCATATTCGGGCGAGGCGAGCAGACTGTCGATCAGCTTTGCCCGTTTATCCTGCGACTTGTCGGCAAGAAACCTGCGTGCTTCCGCAATGGTGGGAAGCCGTCCCGCCACGGTCAGGTAAACCCGTCGCAGGAATACCGCATCCGAGGCTGTTTCAGGCGGGGCGATATTTTTTTCTTTCCAGCCGCTGCGGAGAATTGCATTGATCTTCAGATTCGGGTCCGGCGGAATACCACCCTCATAAGGAGACGCTCCCAGCAGGGCCATGATCAAAAAGACCCCCGGCAGACAACAGATCATACGCATAATAACCTCCTCTGCTTGCTCTTGCAAGAATGAATGGAATTGAAATAAAAGAAAAAAACAGACAAGAAGAAACAAGACACAGAGTCGCTGTGCCGCAAATTCAGACTGATGAGTGAAAAGCTGTTCATCTATCCCAAATCACTTTCTGCTTACACTCCCCTCAGCAAGGCCACGAAGAACAAATATAAATGCGGCGGAATGTTTTTCAAGAGAAAAAAGAGGCTTTCATAAAAAAAGCTGAAGAAAAATGGGACAGAAAATGTCAGAATAAGATTTTCCTGCTTGCAAATGAGATGGAACAGAACTTGAGATTGTTGTTCCTGCAGTTTTGCTGTGTTCAGAATATGTCCGGTGCAGGTGCGTTGCATCTGCC
>DPDG01000088.1:0-201 GCA_003526375.1 Lentisphaeria bacterium | reverse complement strand
ACGAAATCTCCCCGCCGGAGCGGTCCAACCCGCTCAATGGCGAGAACTTGAAGTATCAAGTTCGAGAGCTCCGGCGGAATTTTTCGATGTGATGCGCAATGCCCGTCGGCTCTCGCACCTTTGGTGCTCGTCCGTTAGCGGTTGGAACCGCCGACGGGGAAAAGAATATGAGGGCTGCGCGCCCTCAAACTCCGCGGCAGG
>DPDG01000032.1 GCA_003526375.1 Lentisphaeria bacterium | reverse complement strand
GGGAGAACCGATTCCATCGGTCGGCTCCCGTTCAAATAACAACAAAACGAGCTCAAACGCGCTCCATGAGAAAGAGGAAGTATTTGACAAAACCTATCTCAACAGAAGGAGAAATAATATGAGCAGAAAAACGGCAACATTCACATTAATAGAATTGCTAATCGTTATTTCGATCATCGCCATTTTGGCGGGAATGCTGCTGCCGGCGTTGAACAAAGCAAGAGAAAAGGCAAAAGCAATTTCCTGTCTTTCCAACCTGAAACAGATCGGGAATCTGTATATCATGTACAGTGATACTTATAATGGTTATATGATTCCCTATATCAACGGAGTAAACTGGCAAAACAGTGACTACTGGGAAAAACTGTTGCTGGACATGGGGCAAATCAAATATGACAAAGGCGCCAAAGCAAGGGGGCTCCTGTTCTGTCCTGCGGCAAAAATCACACAAAGCAACGGACAATATAAGCAGTTTCGCTATACTTATGTCACTTACGGACTGAATCTGCTTCTTGTCGGCGGTGCCGGCACAATCAATAAATTGCCCAAAGTCCAGGCAGTCAAACGGCCGACATTGACCTCACCGCTGATGGATGCCCTGAACAACGAGAAAGATTTCATAGCAGATGTGCCCGATATATCGCGAAATGCTCATGGCACATATCGATTCAATGCTCTTCATCTCGACGGGCATGCCGGGCAGAAATCCTACAGCATCATCAAAGCGGCATGGCCTAATACCCCCAATTCCGAAGGAATGTTCTTTCTGCTTGGATACTCGTGGAATGCGGGAATATACCCTCATCCGAAACTGAAATAATCATTGCATCAGACACTTTCATCAAAACAAGGAGATCATCACCAATGAAGAAATCACTCTTGCTCTGTATTTGCGCCGTCTTTCCGGTTTTTGCAGAAGAAGCGCCGGAACCGGGATTGCTTTTTCATACCACGTTTGATTCTTACAATGTAACCGCCGACTTTTCAAAGGGAAATCCGAAAAGCACCAGTTTCAAGAATCCCGACCTTCAACTCCGCATGTTTCCGGGAATCAAAGGGGAAGGAAATTCGCTGAGACTCCAGAATGAATTCTGCGCATGGCGCATGCCGGGAAATTTCAATACGGCTCAGGGAACGGTTTCGGTCTGGGTCAGTCCGCAGACTTGGAAAGTAACCGAAAAGAAATATCAGATATTTTTCGAGGCGAAACAAAATGACTTCCGGCTGATTCTCTACAAATACAGCGATCCGCCCTACCTGACAGCTTATCTGCAATCAGGCAAGAAAAATTATGCGGTCAATGCCAGAGCTCTGGATGCGGACTGGACAACGGGACGCTGGCATAACTTGACTGCTGTCTGGAACAAGGATGAACTGAAGCTTTATGTGGACGGCAGACTTCCCGCCCGTTATTCCCCGCCCGGAGTTATGCCTGCATATCCTGACATGAAATTCGGGAAATCCCCGGATTTTCCCCCGCCGGCGGAAAACGGCTTTATCGCACTCGGAAATCTGTTCAACGGCTTCCGTGTAGACAAGAAGGACGCCACGGCGCTGGATGAGCTGAAAATCTATGACCGCTGTCTGAGTCCGCTGGAAATCAGGACTGAATATGAAAAATATTTTCCGTCGGGATTCGGACTGACCGCAATACCTCCTGTCATGACCATCCCCAAAACAGCGGACGCTCCTGTCGTGGATGGAACAATCAACGAAGACGAATGGAAAAATGCCGTCAAAGTTCCGCTTCTCAAGGCATATAGAACGGAAAACCACCTTGCCCCCTCCAAGACCTGGCTGAGAATGAAAACCGATGACAGGAATCTTTATCTCGGATTTTCCACCGACCTTAAAAACACGCGCCGCAACTTCACACGCAACGACCAGAATATTTACAACGACGACATCTTTGAATTCTTCATGGAAGATGCGCAAAAACAGGAACTCTGGTTCTGTGTCAACGGCAATGGCGCGCTCTTCGATGCGAAAAACGGCGACAGATCATGGAACAGCGGAGCCGTATCCAAAGCAAAAATCAATGAAACACAAGGTTGGAGCGCAGAACTGGCGATTCCGCTTTCCGCACTCGGAAACCCGAAAGCAGGCGAAAGTCGCCACGCAAACTTCTGGACACTCAACTTCGCGAAAATGCCTCACTGCTACTGGTCATGGCATGGCAGCCCGGAAATCAAAACGGGTAACGGGCGCATCCTCTTTTCGGATTCAGATGAATTCACGGGGATAGAACATCTCGGCAATATTTACAGCGGACAGCTTGAACTTCTGGTTAACGGCAATGGAAAAACACCGGTTACAGCGTTATATGAAACCGAGGACAAAACCGTCAGGTTCGACGGAAACGTCGCAAACAGAAAATGGAAAACATCCCTGCCTGTCGGGAAACAGCGTATCTATGTGGAACAGAAAGATGCAAAAGGCAATCCGCGTTTTGTTTACGAGTTTTTTTATTCTGTAAATTTTCCCGTCACCCTTGCTTATCAGGCATACCCTTTACGGAAATTCATTGAGGTGAAGGTTGACATCAACAACGCGGGAAGTGCAATTCTGAAACAGATCGGGCAGTTGAAAGGAACGCTTGAACTTGTTTCTCCCGCAGGAAAACCGGTTTCCAGAAAAAATTTCTCTCCGCAGAGTATTGCAACGGTTTCTCTGCCGCTGACCGAAAACCTTGATGAAGGCACATACTCGATCAGAGCGGAAATCACGGACGGGCAAAAGACTCTGACGCAGTCTGTCCCGTTCCGCGTGCCGCCGCAGGAACCCTACCGGCTCAAAGTCGCGGATGATCACACGGTTCCAGCTCCGTGGGTCAAAGTACAGGATGCAGGGAACAATACGTTCCGGATTCTGGATCGGGAATACGGATTCAACGGGTCTCCCTTTCCCGCCCGGATGAACTCGCGCGGTGCCGAAGTCATTTCTTCCCAGCCGACGCTGTCCGTCAACGGAAACTCAGTTGCGTGGAATGACTTCAATGTGGCGGAACGTTTTGATGATTACATCGTTCTTACCGGAAAAGGCTCCACTGAAAAACTGACGTTCCAATGGCGTTCGGAACTCTGGTTCGACGGTCTCTATAAACTGGATTTTTCCATGAAGCCGGAAGTGGAAACCCGCATCAATTCCATGACGCTCCATTGGGACGTGCCGGCGGAATCCGGCAGATATTTCATGCAGCGAAACAAGGAATATGTTACGATCCCGTGGAAAGACAATATCATCACGACTCCATTGAACATTCAGGAGGCGTCATGGCTCACGGGAATCGAAACAGGAATGATGTGGCTGCCGCTGAACACTGCAAACTGGGTCATATCGCCGAAGAAAGCGCCATTCCTGCTGAAACGGGATACGGAAAACATCAGCGTCACTCTGACCCTGATCGGCAAATCCTCCCTGCTGACAAAAAAAGCGGATTACTCCATTGCGTTCATGGCAACGCCCGCCCGCCGTCCGCCGGAAAATTTCCGTTCCCTCAATATGGGCAGCTATCTGAACAACCGCGATCAGAATATACAAATATGCAGCGGGGAATCTTCTAGCAACAAACCGCGCGAGGACGATATGATCGCCCTGACGCACATCATGCGCGATCCCGCCGGCTTCCGCGAGAAATGGATCAAACCCTATGGCCAGAAAGGAGTCAAACTCTATCCTTACGCACAACCGGGCGGAATCAGCCAGTATGACGCGGAATTCGATTACTGGCTGCCGACATGGAAACGTATGCCGGGATATATTCAGCCGTCGATGAAAATGGGAGTTCAGACACAGACGCATCTCTGCTGCGGCAGAGGAATCGCGGACCTAATGGCTTACCGGACGGACAAGCTGTTCCGGGACTTCCCGGAACTTGGCGGAATCTATTATGATATTTGCGATGTCAAAACCTGCAACAATACGGCACACGGGTGCGGCGGCATCGATGCATTCGGAAAACCTTATCTGTCGTCCTCCGCAATGCAACTCCGCCATTATCTGATGCGGATTTACAAGATCGCGCACAAACACGGCAAACTGGTCTTCAACCATGCCCATAATTACTTCAATCCGGTCGCCCATAATTTCTCAGATATCTGGTATCCCGGGGAAAACGAAGTATGGCTCTACGGCATGAATCCCGACCACTATTACTGCGAGGCGCCGCTTGATGAATATCAATGCGCATGGAATCCGCAAATCCGGGGAACGGCGGTTCTCCGCTGTACACAGGTCACGCGTGTTCTCACTTTCATGAAAAAACTCACTCCCAGACGCAAAGAACTGTCTTCGCCGGAGATTTCCGAACGTTCCCTTGCTTCCGCACTTCTCCACGACTTCGGTACAGATTCCGACTGGATCAATCACGGTGTGATTCAGAAATGGTGGGGCATCAAAGAGAAACTTAACTTCGACAAGGCGAAGTTCCACGGATACTGGTTCGACAACGCAGCCAGATCCGCGTCAGAGAAAGTGTATGTCTCCTGGTATGAACTGGAAGCGCCTTCAGAATATTCCCGTCTGCTTGTGATCGGAAATCTCGGACGTTCTCCACAGAAGGCGGCACTTGCCCTGAATCTGAAAGAACTTGGTCTTGAAGGAAAGACGCCGGAAATGAAAGAACTCTGGAGCAACAGGAAAATCAGTGCCGGAGAGCTGAACAGCCATATCATCCCCGGCAATCATTTTCTGTTGATCGGAATCCGGTAAGACACGCATCATCCCCGGCGGCCGAAACGGCGTTCGATCTCTTTGGTGGAGATATTCAGGATCGTCGGACGGCCGTGGGGGCATGTGAAAGGCTGTTCGCACAGAGAAAGCTGTTTCAGCAGGGCAACCGCCTCCTCAACCGTCAGCTTGTCATTCGCCTTGACCGCCGCTTTGCAGGCACTCATGGCAACCGTCTCCAGATCGGTCCGCGACGTCGAAGAACTGCCGCTGTCAATCGCGCGGGAAAGCATGTCCTTGAAGGTGTTTCCCGCGTTATCCTGAGACAATGCGGCAGGAATCGCGTTCAGCTTGATCGTATTCTGCCCGAACAGCTCAATCTCATATCCCACCTTCTCCACAAACTCCGCGTTTTTGGAAAGAAACACCATGTCCGAACGGGAAAGATCAATGGTCACGGGAATCAGCAGACGCTGCGACAAGTTGCCGTCCACCCCTTTCAGGATACGTTCGAAAAGCACCCGTTCGTGCGCCGCATGCTGGTCGATCAGAATCAAACCGTCCGCCTTTTCCGCGAGAATGTAAGTGTCGGAGAAAATCCCGATCAGGCGAAGCCCCAGCGGTTCCGCCTTCTCTTCCACGGACGGCGCCTGTTCCGCAACCGCCGGAGCCTCGTCACGTTCCAGCTTCAACTCTTCCCGCCGCTCCTCCTGAGGCGTTGCAAAACCGGGCAAAGACGCCGCAGTCGCAAGAACCGGTTTCAGAAGTGAAGGCGTATAATCCACAAACGCATTCGCCATCACCCGGTCGATGCCGGAAAAATCCGGTTCACGGTGAAACTCGAACGGCACTGCGGGAATCTCTGGAAACGGCGCAGGTGAGACGCTTCCGGCATCCGGAGAACCTGCCGGCGCCGCAGCGTTATAATTGCCCAGATCAATGATCGCAGTCTCCGCGGCACGCAATGCGGCGCCGACTGCGGAACGGACCGCCCCCGTGACCTCGTAGTCACTGGAAAAACGCACCTCGCGCTTCGCCGGATGCACATTCACATCCACCAGTGCCGGGTTCAGCGAAAGGAAAAGAATACACGGCTGATAACGCCCTTTGTCGAGAGTCGGTCCGCACCCCTCGCGGATTCCGCGATAGACCGCCTGCGATTCGATCGGACGCCCATTCACGAACACCCGTTGTTCAAGGCGGGTCGGGCGCGTGAAAGAGCGTCTGGCAATGAACCCGGTCACATTGATCCCGCGCTCGCTTCTGGAAACGGGGATCATTGCGTCCGCGTAATCGCGCCCGAACAGTTCACGGATGCGCGGGATCAGGTCCTTCGCCGCCGGGCTTGTGATAAACGGACGCCCGTCGAATGTCAATTCAAAGCTGATTTCCGGATGCGCCAGCGAGATATTCGTGATCATCTCGCTGATATGCTTCTCCTCGGTAGCCTGGCTCCGCAGGAATTTCCGTCTCGCCGGGGTATTGAAGAACAAATCGCGCACGACGACCTCCGTTCCGGGCGCACAGCCGAACGGCGCGGAGGAAACCATTTTCCCGCCGTTGATGACAACTTCAAATCCCTCTGCCGTATTGCGGCGGCGCGTGCGGAGCGTCACTTTCGAGACGGAGGCAATACTCGGCATCGCCTCACCGCGGAACCCGAAAGATGAAATCGCATAGAGATCCTTTTCGGTTTTGATCTTACTCGTCGCATGCGCCTCAAAACAGAGAATCGCATCATCGGGGTCCATCCCCTCGCCGTCGTCAACGACCGAGATCAACTGTTCCCCCGCTTTCCGTATCGTCACTGCGATCCTGAGCGCTCCCGCATCCAGAGAATTTTCAAGGAGTTCCTTCAGTACCGAAGCCGGACGCTCCACCACCTCGCCCGCGGCGATTTTATTGTAAATCTGTTCCGTCAGAAGCTGTATCTTGCTCATTTGTCCGCCTGTGATCCGTGAAATGATTTTTCGCGCGCCTGATCAATGATCTTCCGGAATCCCTCCTGATTGCGGATATTGTCGAAATTCGGATCGCCGGAAAGCGGCAGAATCCGTTCCCCCAGCATATCATAGGCTTTCTTGAAATATTCGATCGCCTTCTCCGTATTCCCCGCCATCGAATGAATCCCGGAAAGATTCAGTGCGGCGATTGAGGACGCCGGTTCCATCCGCAGACCTTTTTCCGCAGTCGTGATCGCCTCGCGGAATTTTCTCTGCTTCGCCAGCGCCGCGCCGAGATTGTTGTAGACCGAAGTGTCGTTCGGGCGCAGGAACGCCTGACGCCGGAACACCATTTCGGCGTCTTTGTATTTCCCCTGCATGTAAAGAACGCTGCCGAGCATGGAAAGAAGTTTCGGGTTCGTATGATGAAACACCAGAGCGGTCCGCAACACATCCTCCGCCTGATCGAACTCTCCGTTGTCACAGTAATCAGCCGCCTGCTGCAAGGTCGAATCCACACGCGGGATCGAACTTCTTTCACCGTAATCGCCCTCCATAACCATGTTTCCGCTGTATTTGAACGGGCTCAGCTCCATACGGAGCTGCTGTTCCTCCATCGGCAGGATCGCAGCTTCCTGCGCACGCTTTTTCGCCGCGCGGCGGTTGCTGATCACCAGCGTGCAGAGAATCACGATCGCCAGAAAAATAATCAGCGGCGCAAGCTGTTTCGTCAGCGGTATCTGCGGTTTCAGCATCGGGAATCCTCCCCGCGTCTGAGCAGATGGCAGGCGCAATAGTGCGAAGCGCCGACTTTGCGGAACTCCGGCACGATGTTGCGGCAGCGTTCCTGTTCCGCCGCGGATGCTTCCGCATACAGGGCGCAACGTCCGGAAAAGCGGCATCCGGCAGGGAAATTCGCCGGGGAAGGCACCGAACCGGGAATCGTGGACAGGCGCCCCTTTTCTTTGCCGAGGACAGGTACAGCCGAAAGAAGCGCTTTCGTATAAGGATGCGCCGGTGAGTCGATCAGCTCACGCACCGGAGCATATTCCGCGATCCGTCCCGCATACATGACGGCGACATGATCCGCTGTTTCCGATACAATTCCGAGATTGTGGGTCACAAGGATGATCGACATTCCCATCTGTCTGCGCAACTCCAGAAGCAGATCCAGTATCTGCGCCTGAATCGTCACATCCAGCGCGGTTGTGGGTTCATCCGCCACCAGCACCGACGGACGGCTCGCAATCGCCATTGCGATCATGACTCTCTGCTGCATTCCGCCGGAAAGCTCATGCGGGTACCGCGAAACCCGGTCGCGGGGCTCCGGTATCCCGACCCGGCGCAGGAGCTCGACCGCCTCCGCCCAGGGATCGGCGACGTCGGGACGGTGCAGGGAAACCGCTTCGGCAATCTGTTCGCCGACACGGAATACCGGATTCAGCGAAACCGACGGCTCCTGAAAAATGTAGGCGATCTCGCCGCCGCGGATCTTCCGCAGTTCCCTTCCGGAAAGCTTCAATACATCCACAACGGCGCCGTCGCGCTTCTGCAACATCACTTTTCCTGCTGCAATCCGCGCGGGCGGCTCCGGCAGAAGACGCGCCAGCGCCATGCATGAGACGCTCTTTCCGCATCCGCTCTCCCCGACCAGCGCGAGAATTTCCCCCTTTTCCAGCGAAAAAGAAACATCCGTGACGGTCGGCTGAATTCCGCCTTCCATCTGAAATTCGATTGTCAAACCTTCTACCTTCAAAATCGCCATGAACGGCTCCCAATGCTATGACTGTTTTGCGAGATAATCCCTGAGCTTCAGCAGGACCGAGCGGATGTCATCGCTGTCCACGACCTTCGCCGCCTTGTCCAGCCTGAACAGGAAACGCGACCGCTTCTCCGTCTCCTCCCACCGGTCCAGAATCCGTGTAATCCGCAAAGGAAAAATCTGAACGAACTGCGACTGCTTGAACTGATACGCCCCCAGCATCACCGGATCGCATGTGCCGACAACCCCCGCTTCCTCAAAAGCCTCTTTCGCCGCGGATTCATACGTCGTCATATTCTTCTCGATGTTTCCTTTCGGCAGCATCCACGCACCGCCTCCGCTCGGTGTCACCAGCATGACCCGGACCGTTCCATCGTCCTCCACCAGATACGGCACCGTACCGGACCGCAGATTTTTGTCGAAAGCCATCTTTCCGCTCTTTTCCGCCTTTTTTGCGGTCTTGAGAATTTTCTTCTCCGCCTTTTGTACAGACTTCTTCCCGCCGGCGGAATTCTTCTTCCCCTTCACCGGCATTGATTTCAGCAGAACAGCCCCGGATACACGTTTCATCGAAAAATCCTTACTGTTTCTTTTCCGCAGCTTCCCGGCAGATATCCTTGAGCTGGACACCTGAGATTTTCAGGCTCGGCGTATAGACGGGACTCTCGAAAGAGTCGCGTTTCCCGCTCAGGATATCTCCAAGCGCCTCCCCCTGATCCTTTGCCGCGATCCAGAGTCCCCACGTGCGCCCGTCGATCTCGGCACAGTCGCCGATCGCATAAATATCGGGAAGCGAAGTCCTGAACCGGTGATCCACAATGATCGCCTTGTTCACCTTGAGCCCGCAGTCGGCGGCGGGATGAATCTGCGAACGGATTCCGGCGGAAAAAAGCAGCAGCCCGGTATCCATGGAAGAACCGTCGGAAAAGGTCACTTTCACGGAATCCGGCGATATTCCTTTTTCCACATTCACGGCGGAAATGCCGAGACGGAAATGAAGTCCCGTCCCTCCAAGCTTTTCCAGAAGAATCGCAGACTCCGTCTCATCCAACTGACGCGGCAGAAGCCGGTCCATGAACTCAACGACCGTGACATCCAGTCCGCGTTCCCGCAGGGCCCATGCGGCTTCCAGCCCGAGCAGGCCGCCCCCGATCACAAGTGCATCTTTTACGATCCGCGACCTGTCGATGATCCGGTCGGCGTCCTCCATCGTTCGGAGAGTGAAAACATCCACATTCTCCACGCCTTTCACCGGCGGGACAAATGCCTTTGCCCCGCTCGCAAGTATCAGTATATCATAGGAATAAGCCTCTCCTGCAGAAGTGAAAATTTCTTTTCCCGCAGGATCGATCCTTTCGATATTCTCACCGAGATGAGGCTCTATTCCCTGTGATCTCATGGCATCGCCGGAAGCCAGAATCAGTTTTTCCCGCGCAACTTTGCCGGCGACATAATCGGGAAGACGCATTTTCGCATAGAGCCCGCAGGCATCATGATCAAAGATCAGCACCTCCGCCTCCGGCATATTCTGCTTCAGTCTTCTGGCGGCGGTGTATCCAGCCTGGCCGGCTCCGAAAATGATGATTTTCATAGAAAAGCTCCTCTTGAAATTACAATATCACATGGAAATATAAGACGCTTCCGTCCAGCATCAAGTTCCAAACACAAAAAAGGTGAAAAAAAGAGACAAGCACCATTGAGAAAGTAAAGAGACACAAAAAACTGAAAAAAATCCGTCTTTTTTAACGCAAAGGTATTGACAAAAAGAAATTTCAGAATATAATTAATAACAAAAGCAACAAGTTGCATGAGATATATTCCGTATTAAAGCAACAAGTTGCATCATTAATGAAATGATAGGAAACAGGTGCAGATGATAAGCATGGGAGATGTTGCCAGACAGGCAGGCGTTGCCAAGTCTACCGTGTCGCGGATACTCAGCGGCAACGGCAGTTTCTGCCCGGAAACCTGCACGAAAGTGTTTGACGCCTGTGAAAAACTCAACTACAAACTCAACCCGAACATTCAGGACCTTGTTCTGAAAGGACGGGGAGGAGCAACCCGCAACATCGCAGTTCTCATGGTGGAAGCCACGTTTGCCAACCCTGCCTACTCCTACTGGATTGATGCACTCGGCGGAGAAATCAGCAGCCGGCATTATCATCTGATGCTGGTGAAACTCTCCGGCACGGAAAGTTCCGTTTATGAATTTCCGTCCGTTCTCCGCGATGAACGCGTTGACGGCATTTTCATCACCGGAATGCTGACTCTGCCCCTGATGAAGGAGGTGCGCCGCCTGAATCTTCCAGTCATAGTAATCGGAAATTACGATCCGTCTCTGCTTTCCGGATGCGGAAACATCACCACGGATCCGGAAAATTATCTGCGCAGGATTCTCACGCAGTTCAAGGCGCGGGGAGTCCGCAGACTGGCTTATGTTGACGAGGGGCAGGACAGTTTCTTTGAAAATGAATTGTTCGCCGCTTACCGGAAGCTCCTGCCGGAATTCGGCATGACGTTTTCCCCGGACCGTTGCTACTTCGGGAAAGGCAGGGCGACCGGAATGTTTGATCTCATGCTGCCGGTCTTTGCCGCATCCGAAATCCCGTTCGACGGAGTATTCTGTCCGGACATGCGTATCGCCAGAGAAATTCACACTCTCTGCTGTATGCGCAGGGGATTTGAAAAACGTCACCCGATGCTGCCGCTCGGCACAATTCAAAAACCGGAAACCCCGATCCTGCCGGAAGATACGATTTTCGGAGATATTCATTATGGCGATTTCGCCGCTCAAGCGCTTGACGACATGATTGCCATAATTGCAGCCCATAACCAGAAGACCGGAGAAACATCCGGTAAACAAAAATCAAAAAAAGGAGGTCCCCGATGAAAAGAACAAGTATAAATGGTTTTACCTTGATAGAGCTTCTCATCGTTATTGCAATTATTGCAATTCTGGCGGGTATGCTGCTTCCGGCACTGAACAGCGCCCGCGAGAAAGCACGCGCCATCGCATGCCTGAACAACATGAAACAGTTGGGACTGGGCATTACGCTGTATGTGAATGACTATCAGGATTATTTCCCGTGTTTCGGAGGAGGCGGCCCAATGGATCAGCACGGCAGGAAGACCTGCCTTGCAGCCCATAACAGCCAGTCCTACATCGGATCAATTGCGAACTATATCGGCGTCGCCACGGCAGGCGAAGCGAATGCCGGCAGCTCCGTGGGCTCTCTGGATGTCCTGCCGACTCAAAACGTGCCGGTAGCCAAATGTCCGTCACAATCTGAAGCGCCATTGAAAGAGTCGGTCGCCGGAGGCAAAGGGGGGCTCTCCTATGCGACAAACGCACATCTGACGGGAAAAGGGGGCACAACGGAAAATCTTCAACTGAAAATGACAGCCATCGTGGTTCAGCCAACCAAACTGTTCCTGCTTGTGGAAGCCTCCGGCGCCTCCCCGCAACCCCGTATGGTTTTTAATACGGCAGGTTATCTCGCCAGAGCCGGATACCGCCATCCCGGAAACAGCGGAATGGAAGCCGCAGTCTCCGCAAATTCAGCAGTAAAGGGCGGAATGAATATTACTTATGCTGACGGACATGCCGCCAATCTTCGCGGAGAAAACATTCTCTCCACGCCCTATCTCCAGACCGGTGACTGGACAAAACTCGGACATTGGAACCCGATCAATAAGAACTTCAGGCAGAATTAAGCTGTCCTTACGTAACCCAACAAGGAGATTTCCATGGTAAAAATACTGACACTATTAACTCTGCCCCTGTTCGGGATCTGCGCCTCATTCGCGAATGACGGTTTTGACATCGTCAGCAACGGGCAGGCAAAGACTGAAATCGTTCTGCCCGTCCGTGCCAACCGGATTGAGAAATATGCCGCAGGAGAACTGAGTGAGCATATCCGGAAAAGCACCGGAGTCCTTCTTCCCATCGTAAGAGAAAACAGACTCAAAGGGGATATGCCCCGCATCTATCTGGGGAAAACCCGGTTCGCTTTACAGCACGGGATCGACGCCGGCGGACTGCCGCCTAATGCCTATCTGAAAAAAGTTTCGCCGCAGGCAGTCATCCTCGCCGGGCGCGACGGCAACGGCACCCTGCCGCAGGATGACAGGACACCGATGGGAACGTTGTTCGCGGTTTACGACTTTCTGGAAAACAATCTCGGAGTGCGCTGGCTCTGGCCGGGAGACACCGGCACGGTAATTCCCCCAAAGACTACATTCTCTGCGGGAAAGAATGAAAATAAAAAACATATTCCGCAGTTGATTCATTCACGCATCCGCGAAGCAAGCCTCGGCAATCCCAGGGGACTGCTGACGGATGAAGAGTTCCGGAATGCCAAACTGGAGCGTCAGATCTGGATGCGCCGCCAGCGTTTCGCCCGCGGAGAATCATTCCAGTATGGACACGGTTTTGAACTTTACTGGAAACGTTTCGGAAAAACCCGTCCGGACTTCTTCGCCCTGCGTCCCGATGGAACACGCACACCTTACGACAAACGGTACGATCTCGTGCAGATGTGTGTCTCCAATCCCGCGCTTCACAAACAGATCATCGACGACTGGCTGAACGGACGTCAGTCCTTCCCCGGAGAATTCATCAACGGATGCGAAAACGACCGCCGTTTCGAGGATGGGCACTGTCTCTGCCCGAACTGTCTCACATGGGATGCAGACCCCGCCAAAACCGACCGGACGCAATATTGGACCAAAGACGGAAAGACCAATATCCCGCATGACCCTCCCCCGCCGGACAATCTTTCCGACCGTTATGCGAAATTCTGGCTCGCCCTGCAGGCAGAAGGCGCAAAGCACCGTCCCAATCCGGTCGTGATCGGCTATGCCTATTTCACCTATTCCAATCCGCCGGTGAAAACCAGACTCAACCCGAATATTCTGGTGGGAATCGTCCAGAATTTCGATTATCCGCTCGACGCGGAAAAACGTGATGCGTTTCGCAGGCAGTGGGAGGGGTGGCATAAAACGGGAGCCAGTCTTTACCTGCGCCCCAACTACTTTCTCGCAGGATACACCCTGCCTTACATTTTCGCACACCAATTCGCGGAGGATTACAAGTTCGCCTATCAGCGCGGCATGAAAGGGACAGACTTCGACAGCCTCAATGGAATGTTCGGGACGCAGGGGCCGAATCTCTACATGCTGGCACGCCTCAACGTTGAACCGGAAAAGGATGCGGACGCCATTCTCGATGAATACTATCAGGGATTCGGCGCCGCTGCGGGTAAAATACGCGAATACTTCAGTTTCTGGGAAAGACAGACATTGAAAAGAGATTCCGCATTCAGCAGAAAATATCCGGAAGGGGGCTGGAATCCGATGGGATACAGCGGCAACAAGCTCTATTCCCTGGCTGATGTCGCACACGCAGGAACTCTCCTTGACGATGCGGAAAAAGCGGTCAGGAACTCACCCGGAGATCTTGAACGTGTCAAGTTTCTCAAAAAGGGACTCAGGCATACCGAACTCACGCTGAAAGCAATGAATGCATTCGATGAGTGGAAGAATGACCGTCCGAACCAGAAAAAGAAGAAAGCCTTCCGCGCCATACTGAAAGAACTGGACAGCTACCGCCATGAAATCCGCAATGACCAGGTGGTAAACATCGTATTCATTCAACAGCTTGACTGGTGGATGGGATGGCGGGGAGACTAAAAAACGGAAAATGCCGGATATGCAGAAACGGCATACCGGCGATTTTACAGTCATTCGCAGGTAATCCGAACCAGAAATAAATTCAAGGAGAAGAACAGCATGAAGAAAATATGCATCGCAATGATCGCCGCCACCGGTCTTGCCTACGGATCGAACGCGGCGGAAAACCTGATCCGGAACGGATCATTTGAAGATGAAACCCGCGACTGGAACTTTCTCTCCATGCACGGAATCGTCAGAAACCTTGAACGCTCCACAGTGGTGCAGGACGGCGACGAAGGGTTGACCATGCGGTTTGAAAAACCGGCGGACAAACTCCTGAACGGAAAGTACGGTGCCTGGGGCAGAATCCATAAAACAGTTCAAGTCACTCCGGGAAAAAACTATCTGGTCCGAGCCTATGTCCATGCGGACAAAGGATTCTCCGGCGTTCTCTCCATGCTTGTGAAAGCCGGAGAAGGCACAGGCACGATTCAAGTCTTTGCCGATGCCGCCCGTCAGGGCAAATGGCAAGTCATGCAGGGGGAATTCATCCCGACCTCTCAACAATGCCGGGTTTTCCTGAACGCAATGGGAGACAGGGGCGAAGTCACATTTGACAATGTATCGCTGTATGAGGTCGCTGCGGATACCGGCATTGTCAGAAATGCCGACTTCATGCGCGGTCTGAATCACTGGACATTCTCATCTCCCTCCGGCAAGGTCGAGGGAAACGCGGAGAACAAAACCTTTCTCATGAAGGCGGTCGAAGCCGGAAGCCGGACACCCGCATGGGGACGTCTGCACCAGACCGGTATCGTTCTGGTCCCCGGCAGAAAATATGTGCTGGAATTTACGGTGGAAACTTCACCCGGACTCACAGGAGAATTCGCGGTATGGCTCAAGGACTCCTCCGGCAATCTCGTTGCAAAAAGCTGTCCGCCCACCGGAGGCAAGCCGCAGTCATTCTTCTGTCCGTTCACCGCAAAGGAACCGAAGGCGACGCTCTACCTGAACATGATTTCCAATCAGGGAACGGCGCGCTTCTCAAATCTCGCGATCAAAGAACAGCACTGACTGCACTCCGGGTAACTGTCGGCTTATACTCCCTCCCGGCAGTTACCTTTCTTCTAAAATACATAAAGAAAAAATACATTTGGAAAGTCACAATCATGCGCAGAAATCTAAGTCCTCAGAAAATGTTTCTGGAAATGGCGAAGAACAACCATCCGCGTTATGCCTTCGACGGACGGAAACATTTTACCGAGTGGAAAGCGGAAGCCAGACCGGAAGTCCTGTCAACATTGGGAAAGTTCCCCGAACAGGTCAACCCCGAAGCGGAACTGATTGCCGAATGGGTGGAAGACTCCGTCAGGAAACAGAAATATCTCATCAATACGGCGGAATATATCTCTGCGGAATTGATCGTGGCATATCCGGAAACAATGGAGGCGGGCACAAAACGTCCAGCCATTTTATGTTGTCATGGTCACGGCCCTTACGGTAAGGAACCGGTCATGGGCAACCGTTCCACGCCGGAACTGGAGCAGACCGTCAGGCAGTTCAATTATGACTACGGGCACCGGATGGCAAAAGCTGGATTCATTACATTTGCTATTGATTGGATTGGATTCGGCAGCCGCAATGATTCCGCCAAACCTCATTTTTTCTCCCATAACGGAGGGCGCGACTGGTGCAATCTGTATTACCTCCATGCAACAATGCTCGGCATGACATCGCTCTCGATCAATGTCGCCCACGGAAAAGCCGCAATCTCCTTTGTATCGGAACTGCCCGGTGTCGATAAGAACAGAATCGGCGTCATGGGACTTTCCGGCGGCGGCACCATGGCGGTCTGGATGACGCTGTGCGATGAACGGATCAAGGCAAGTGAAATAATCTGCTACAGCGCACTATGGGAGGAGTTCGGAATCAACGATCTGAACTACTGCGGAATGCAGGTCGCGCCGGGACTGTTCACGCTGGTCGATCTGCCGGAACTTCAGGGACTGATTGCGCCGGCTCCGCTGCTGGTGGACATCGGAATCTATGACACCTGTTTTCAGGTAGACGGCGCACTGGCATGTTTTAACAGGGTAAAGCAGATTTATGAAGCCGCGGGAGCCGCAGGACACCTGGAGCTGGACCTGTTCCCCGGGGAACACAGCTGGGGCGGCAATAGATCCGTCGCTTTTTTCAAGAAACATTTGTTTTGAAAAACTTATCCGCTTGAATAATCAATGCATGGAAAATAATGTAATCCGGTCACAGATCAAAAGAAAAGCTGAAGTCGGAAAATGGAGTGAAATTTTATATGCTGCAGGAATATGATTATCGTCCCGCGCCTTTCTGGTTCCTCAATCACAAGCTGGAAAAAGAGGAACTGAAACGGCAGGTGAAACTCATGCACGAACAGGGAATCCATGCTTTCTTCATGCATCCGCGCGCGGGTCTCAAAACTCCCTACGGGTCGAACGAATGGTTTGAAATGATCGGCTGCATCATCGAGGAGGCGGAACGGCTCGGAATGCAGGCATGGCTTTACGATGAAGACCCGTTTCCCTCCGGCCCGGCGGGCGGGCGCGTTTTTCTGGATCACCCGGAATTCATCGCGCGGGGACTCGTTTTTCATGAAGCCGAACCGGATCGGAACGGGCATGTTTCCGCGGATCTCGGAGAAGGACGCCTGCTCGAAGCTCTGGCTGTCCGGACCGATGACAATGGAAACGTGCTGGAATCACGTGACGTTTTCGATGACGTCGGCATGATCCGCAGCGATTTTTTCCAGACCCTGTGGCAAAGTCCGTATTATGTGCATCTTTTCGGAAAAACAACCTACCCGCATTACCGTGCGGAAACGTTCTATCCGCACCTCCAGATCGAACTGGATCTGTCGGAGGGCTGGAAGATCTATGCCGTCACGGCACAGGTACATGAAGGCTCGAAATACCGCTACATTCCCGATAATCTGAATCCGGAATGCGTCAGGTATTTTATTGAGCTGACGCATGAAAAATACAAACGGCACTTCGGCGGGAAGTTCGGAAGTGTCATCCCCGGAATCTTCACGGATGAGACCGCAACCGGCGCATGGTTCGCATGGACGGAACGTTTCTCCGGGGAATTCAAAAAGCGGCGGCAGCATGCCATCGACAACTCTTATCACTGCATCTTCAAAGGCAACTCAGCCTATGCGAGAAAAATACGGGAGGCATACTGGCGAACCGTTCAGGAGCTTTTCATCGAGAGTTTCTTCCAACCGGTCAACGACTGGTGTAAAGCGAACGGGCTCAAACTCTGCGGTCACGGCATCGGTGAGGAAGACCCGCTTGCGGCGACAAACGGCATGAATATTTTCGCCCTTCAGAAATATGTCGGAATTCCGGGCTTCGACCACATTACGCCGAATATCCCCGACGGACGTGCCTTCAAATCGCTGAATCTCGGCGGCAAGCTGGTTTCTTCGGCGGCAGAACAGAACGGCGAGCACCGGGTGCAAAGCGAATGTTTCGGCTGCAATCCGTATAATTTCGGATTCGACGGAATGAAGAAAAACATGCATTGGCTGTATGCGCTCGGAGTCAACTGGCTGGTGCCCCACGGCTTTCATTATTCCTACGACGGATTCCGTAAGGACGATGCAGGAAAATCCTTCTTTTTCCAATCTCCGAATTATACGCATTTCCATGAATTCGCCGCCTATGCCGCACGCCTCGGGTTCAAACTCGGGGAATCGCGCAGCCTGACCTCCCTCTGCGTACTGTTTCCCGAATCCGTGTTCCGCAGTCTTTTTCAGGCAGAATATGATCTTGCCGTGGAGCTTCGTGAAAAATTATACGAGTGTACACAGTTCCTGATTGACCATCATATTCAATTTGAGTTCACCGATGAAGCCACGCTTGCAAAAGCGGAAGTGCAGGACGGGAAATTCACCTGCGGCAAACGCACCTACGGCACTCTGCTTCTTCCCTTTGAATTCGACAGCGACACCGTCCGTTCTCTGCAATCCCGCCATATCCCCGTCCTTCATTTTCCGCAGGACATGGAATCATTGAAAGAACGTGACGGATACTCGCTGAAAAGCATAGACGGAAAAGCGGATGCGGCACGGCTTATGGCGCAGTACCGCCGGAATGAAAACGGACGGCTCCTTTACATCTTCAACAATCAGGATCAGCATGGAACTTTCCGGCTCAATCTGGAAACTCCGCCGCAGGGCGGAATTTATCTGTATGACGCGGAAACCGATTCGTATTCCCGTTGCGGAGACGGTATTTTCGCTCTGGCACCGTTTGACGCTGTGATTCTGGAGCTCCGCGATAAACCGCTGGAATGTCCGGAATATCTCCTGCCGCAGACACGGAAACAGCAGGATTTCGATTACATGAAACACCCGCAGTGGGATTATATCCCGGACCTGCCGGGAATAGTCGCCGCGCTCCGGGACTGGGAAATCAAGTTCAATGAAAAAGGACTCGGCAAACACCGCTACACTCTCCTCCGGGAACTGACGGGAACTGATCTCCACAACCCCAAAATGATGCACCCGCGCCCGATTTTCGACCGTGCCCCTGAAACACCGTCGATCTATCCGGCAAAAACGTCTTTTACCGCTCGCTTTGAGTTGGAAAAAACGGACTGCATTCTGGTGGCGGAAAGCGAAACATTTACAGGCAATGCGAGAATGGAACTGAACGGCAGAGAAATTCCGCCTTTCCGCCGCAGACGGATTTATGACCCGTGGAACATTGTCAGCGATGTATCCGGGCTTTGCCGGAAAGGCGCAAATGAATTGAAGATCACATGGGAGGAAGCCGGAGAATTCGATGGACTGACCAGCATGGTCTATCTGATGGACGCAAGCCGGAAATTGGAAAAGTGAATCAACCGGATAAAACATTCCCGGCTGGGCAATCGGCATCCGACCGGGATTGTTCCGTTTTCCGTTTCCACACTTAAACGGCATTCTCGCGGCTGAACCTGCCCGGCGTAATCCCGAAATTCTTTTTGAAACTGCGGCAGAAATGACTCTTGTCCGAAAAACCGTAGATCCGGGCGACTTCCTTTGGAGAAAGTTGATAAGATTGAACTTATCATGAAATATCAGGAAAAGATCATTCAACACATATTTATTCCTTGAGTTTTTCAAAAGAAACAGTATGTTACATTATGTTTCCGATAGGAAACGATCCTTTCTCCAATAAGCTTGCTATATACAGGGCAAATCTGAAATGAAAAAGAAAATACAATTTTTTCTGTTGATGATTCTTTTCATTTCGGGAGTGATGTTTTACTGGTATTTCCACTCTCCACAGATATTCTATCCTGCATTACCGGAGCAAAACTGCATTCGCGGCAAGGGCTTTCTTGAGGGGATATTTGAAATAAGGGCTAATCTTCCCTTAAATAGAATAACGTCTGTAAGATATATCATTCCAACAGATGAAAACGGAGTCCCGCTAAGGTCTGCATCCAATATTGTCTTTTATGCACCATTTAATGGTGAAGCTGCCAGCATGAGAAAAAGAATGCCATTATGGCTGAGAGACTTTCCTGAAAAATATGGGTTCTCCGTTTTTTCTTTGACAATTGAAGCGAATGTTAAAATCACGAATTTTACGGACCAATATTATAGGGAACTTCTAAAAATTATTTGA
>DPDG01000054.1 GCA_003526375.1 Lentisphaeria bacterium | reverse complement strand
CTCCGCGGCAGGTGAGAGTCACCTGCCTGATATCCCGCATTCCAGTATCAATGGTATTTACCGGCTGACAGGAACCCGTTATGATTTTTTCAATTTTTTTCTGATTCAGCTCTTGCATAAAAATGAACCATATGGTACAATTTCTGTCATGATGGAAAAACGCAGTTATAAAAAATATACTGATGTATATCAGGAACTTGAGACTTTCTGCATTCAGAGCCTCAAGGATGGCTCGTTTCTTCTTCCGGGGGAACGCGAGCTTGCATCACGATTTCATGTGAGCCGCCTGACGCTGCGCAAGGCGATTGAAGATGCGCAGATGAACGGGCTGATCCGCAGGGATGGGAAGCGGACTGAGATTCTGCCGTATCGTGCGTTGAAGCGGTGCGGGCGGATTGTCTTTTTCACTCCGGGAATGCATTCTTCATTTTTCCTGCCTGCGTTTGAACGTTTATGGCTGACTTTGCGCCCGCAGGTGGAGAACTGCGGCGGCGTCATGGAGCTGTATCTGGATCACGACGAACGGGGATTTCCGTCATTCTGCCGTGCGGCAGACTCTGCGGATGTGATTCTCGTGACTGTTTTTACCTCTGCGGACAGGGAAAAGAAACTGGGATACCTGCGTCGGCTTCAGGGACGGAAGACCGTGGTTGCACTGTCCGATCCGTATCTGGAGGATTTCACGAATGCGGTGGCTCTTGATAATCATGCCGTGGGTGAGGAGGCTGCCGGGGCGCTGCTTGCGGCGGGCTGCCGTCGCGCCGCTGTTGCGGATGTCCCTTACGGGATGAACATGTTCTGGAAGCGTTATGAAGGTTTCCGGCGGAGATTTCTTGCTGGCGGCGGGGGCGAGGTCAAATTGTTTCCGCGCCGCCCTGCGGCGGAGGGCGCACGTGAACTGCTTCAGATTTACCGCGACGGTTTTGACTGTGCTTTTGTCGTTACGGATGAAAATATGAGTGAGAGAATGTCGCTGGTGTTGGAGGAGGGGATTGTGCCGGACCGTTTCAAACTGATCAGTTTCAACGGTTCGGGGGAGGGGATTCGCTGTATGCCTCCGGTAACTTGCATCAATCAGGGGACTTCGGAGATTGTGACGGAGATATTGCAGTATTTGAAGCTGCTGGCGCGTCCGGGATACGGGGAGAAGATCCGTAAGCTCATCCGTCCGCATTTGTATTTGAATAAAACGATCGGCAGGATCGATGACTCAATTTTTAACAGGAGAGAAAAGATTCAATGATGAAAAATGCATTGGAACAGGCATCGTATATCTGGACCGCTCCCTTTGAAAAGGGAATGGATTTCTACCGGATATTCCGCAAGGTGTTTTCATGGAGACCGGAGGGAGAGGAGCGTGTAATGCTTGAAATTGCCGCGGACTCCACTTTCGCCGCATTCGTCAACGGCAGACGCTGCCCGATATCGCAGGTGGCGGATTTCCCGGAAGACAGAACCTTTTCAACCTTTGACGTCACGGCGTTTCTGGTTCCCGGGGAAAATGTGATTGCCGTGGAGGTTCACTATATCGGAGACGGCTTTCTGACTTATCAGCCGGGAACTCCGTTTCTGAAGGCTGTGATTTATGAGGGGGAGAAACTGCTTGCGAAAACGGATGGCTCGTGGAAATGCTCCGCCAGTCAGGAATTTGTGTCCGGGCTCTGCTGCAAGGTGACGAGCCAGCTTGGTTTCACTTTCGCTTATGACGCCCGCAGGGCACTTCCGTGGAAGGAGCTCTCCTTCGATGATTCCGGCTGGAACAATGCCGGAATATACGAAGGCTGTGTCCCGTGGAAGAAAATGAGCCCCCGGACCGTCCCGCAGCTTCTGGAGCTTCCGTCCCCCTGTGTGCAGATTGTGCAGGCGGGATATTTGCGGCGCGGAGGCGAAGGGGAGACCTTTGCCGAGACCTGTTTCCGGGATTACTTTGAACCGCGCCGTCATGAGGAAATTTTCAGTTCTTCGGATACCTCGCAGTATTCCGACGGCATGGCACGCAGAAAACAGTCTTTGAATCCGGAGCATGATTTCTGTTTCCGTTTCAGCGCGATTCCCGCCGATGCTTCCGCGAACGGGTATTACGTGATTCTGGATCTTGGAAAAGAGAGTGTCGGGTTCCTGACTCTGAAAGTCGACGCTCCCGGAGGAACCGTGATTGATCTCTGCCACGGAGAGCATCTGGATGACGGACGTGTCCGCTCTCTGATCGGCGGGCGCAATTTTGCGGACCGTTTCATCTGCTGCGACGGGCTCAATGAGTTTACCTATGTGCACCGGCGGGTAGGCGGACGCTATATTGAACTTCATATCACGAATTCCGGCGGCGGCGAGGTCGGATTGTATTATGCCGGTGTCGTGCCGCTGGAGCTGCCGCTGCCGCAGAGCGGGACTTTTGTCTCGGAGGATCATTTTCTGAAACGTCTTAACCGGCTTTCGGCAGATACCCTGAAACTCTGTATGCACGAACATTATGAAGACTGTCCGTGGCGCGAACAGGGGCTTTATGCCTATGATTCCCGGAATCAGATCCTTTATGGATATTATGTATGGGGCAATTATGATTTTGCCGCCTCAAGCATTGACCTGCTGGGCAAGTCATACGACGGGGAGCGTTATCTTGCACTGACGGCGCCCGGAGAACACACCCTGACGATTCCCGTGTTTACGCTGGTCTGGATTTCAGAGATTTATGAGCATTGGCTTTACAGCGGATCGCCACTGCTGTTTGAACGCTGGGGGACGCAGGTTGACCGGATTCTGGACCGCGCTCTTGCGGAAAAAGATCCCGTCACCGGCGGCCTTTATCATCCGGGAGACGGGAAACATATCTGGAATTTCTGCGAGTGGAACGGTTCGCTGAGCCGTCTGGAGGAGTATCCGCAGGCTCCGTATAATATTTATCTTTGCGAGGCGTTGCTTGCCGCGGCGAGACTCCACGATTTTTCCGGAAACGGAGCGCGGGCGGCATTTCTCCGTGATGCGGCGGCAAGACTCGGCGAGGCTCTGGAGAAAGCATTCTGGGATCCTGCACGTTCCTGCTACGGTGCGCTTCTTCCCGGAAAGGATGAGCTTGCCTATGAACATGTTCAGGCGATTATGCTTGCGAATTCCCTGGTTCCGGAGGAGAAGCGAGAAACGCTGCTGGACCTCTTTTATTCGAAACGGTTGCGCGGGATTGACCTGAGTGCATTGTATTATCTCGTTGCCGCCATGATGAAAAACGGTCCGCGTGCGCGCCGCTTCCTGGTGAAATATCTGCGTGAGATATTCGAGCCGGTTGTTTTTTCCGATGCGACGTCGTTATGGGAAACGAGACAGGCAGGCGATGATTTCTGCGGTGCCGGCAGTCTTTGCCATGCCTGGAGCAGTGTCATGCCCTATTTCTGCGGGCATTGTCTGCTTGGAGTCACCCCTCTGGAGCCGGCATTCCGGCGTTTTGCCGTAAAACCTTACTGCGGAGATTTGACTCACGCTTCCGGCGAGGTGCCGACTCCGTCGGGAATGATCCGTGTCTCATGGGAACGCACCGGCGGTTCCTTGAGTGTAAAGGTCGAGCATCCGTCTGGGACGACTCCGGTGCTTGAGCAGTATGAAGAGTGCCCCGTCACCCGTTTTGAATCTTTCTCCCGCTGAAAACGGAGAGCTGAAATTCCTTCCTTTGAACTGTCTGCTGCATTGGACAGTTCAAAGAGGAGCTTCTTCCGCCGCTTTTCCCTGAAATCCATACACAGAAAATCCTTTGGAAAGTATGATGTTCCCAGTGGGAAAAAAGAGGGAAACGAATGAGAATGCCTTGCCGGCTTATGTGCAAGTGTTTGAAAAGAATGGTGCCCCGGGCGGGGATCGAACCCACGACCCACTGCTTAGAAGGCAGTTGCTCTATCCTCTGAGCTACCAGGGCATCATGTCGAAGTCACATACTTTACCTCACAACTCGAAAAATTCAATAATAAAATCAAAGTTTTTTATAAGATAATTTGAATATTGTGGATCAAATGTTATCTTTCTGTTTCAGGTTAAGGAGCCGGTAACGGAAAATGAAGATGGTTTTTACTAAAATGCATGGGGCGGGAAATGATTTCATTCTCGTCGATGACTCTGAATTGAAATGGAGCCGTTCCCCTGAATTCATTGCGGGTATCTGTGACCGCCATCTGGGGGTCGGCGGCGACGGAATCATCTATCTGAGAAAAAATGACGGCGGCGATGTGATCCGGATGGATTATTATAACAGTGACGGTTCCGGCGCTGTCTGCGGAAACGGATTGCGTTGTTCCGCTTCTTTTGCCTATCGGAAAGGGCTTTCGGGCGGGAAAAAGAGGATGGTTTTTCTTGCCGGCGGGAATCTGCTTTCCGCCGAGGTCAAGGATGATGTGGGGGCTTCCGTCAGAACGGAGCTGCTTGTCACGGAATCTTTCCGGAAGTATGAACTGGAAGGTGCGGAAATTGTTTACAAAGGCGGGGCAGGGGTGCCGCATTTGATCAAGGTGGTGCCGGACGCGGAGAAGGTCGATGTCCGCCGCGAGGGGCGGCGTCTGCGTTTCCTGGAACAGTTTCAGCCGGAGGGCGCCAACGTGGATTTTGTCTCCTTTACGGAAAAGAACCGTCCCGTTGTCGTGAGGACTTATGAACGCGGAGTGGAGGAGGAGACGCTTGCATGCGGCACGGGGTGCGCTTCTGTTGGCGTAGTTCTGCACAGTTTTTTCGATTTTCCCAGAAAACTCTCGATTCTTTCCCGCGGAGGGGACATTCTGGAGATTGAAATAATCAAAGAATGTAATATTTTAAAAGGGGTTTTCCTGACGGGACCGGCAGTCACGGTTTTCGAAGGGGAACTCTGTAATTGATGTTATGACATTTTAACATAAATCTAAGGAAGTCATTATGGAACTCAAGGGCGTTTATACCGCAATGGTCACACCTCTTTCAAAGGGCGCGGTGGATTATGGCAAACTGCGTGAAATTGTGGAGATGCAGATCGCGGGCGGAGTTGACGGAATCGTGCCGGTCGGGACAACGGGGGAATCCCCCACTCTCGATGCGGAGGAACACATGAAAGTGATTGAAGAAACCATTGCCGTCGCAGCCGGACGCTGCAAAATTATGGCGGGAACCGGAGCAAACTCCACTGCGGAGGCAATCATTCTCACGAAACATGCCAGGAGTGTCGGAGCTGACTGCTCCCTTCAGGTGACGCCCTATTACAACAAACCGACTCAGGAAGGTATTTACCGTCACTTCTCCACGATTGCGGATACCTGCGACATTCCGATTGTGCTTTACAATGTGCCGGGCAGAACCGGTGTCGGAATTGCCGCGGAGACTGTCGCGCGCCTTGTGAAGAACCGGAATGTGCTGGGGGTGAAAGAGGCTGCCGGTTCCGTGGAACGCGTGTCCGAGATTCTCAGCCTGTGCGACACCTCCATCATGTGCGGCGATGACAGCCTGACGGTTCCCATGATGCTTCTCGGTGCAAAGGGCGTGATCAGCGTCGCTTCCAATATCATTCCCGCTGAACTCAAGAAAATGACCGATGCCTGTGCTTCCGGCGATTTCATGACGGCTGTTGCCATGCACAGGAAATACTGGCGTCTCTTCAAGGATCTGTTTGTCGAATCCAATCCGATTCCGGTCAAGGCGGCGATGGCGATGCTGGGCATGATTGAGGAGGAATACAGGCTTCCGCTTTGTCCGCTTTCCGATGTAAACCGGGAGAAACTTCGCAAAACCGTTTCCGAATGTATCAGAAGCGTATAAATTATAGATAAGGTTTTCTTGAAGAAATGTCCAGAACAATTCTTTTTCAGGGCGATTCCATTACGGATTGCGGTCGTGCGCGTATTGAAATTACAGATCCTGCATATCTCCGCAGCGGGCTCGGCTTGGGATATCCCTATCTGATTGCGGCACGTCTGCTGTGCGACAGAGGAGAGGATTTCAACTTTTACAATTTCGGCATCAGCGGAAACCGTGTCGTGGATCTTTACGCGCGCTGGAAAGCGGACTGCATCAATCTGCGTCCCGACATTTTGAGCATCCTGATCGGCGTCAATGACACATGGCACGAGAAAGCCAGACAGAATGGCGTGGAAGTCCCGCGTTATGAGCAATTCTACCGTATGCTGCTCGACTGGACGCTGAAGGAACTGCCGGAAATCAAACTGGTTCTTCTGGAGCCTTTTGTATTTCCGTTCGGCGCCGTCGGCGGGGACTGGATTGAAGAAATCGATCAGCGTCGTGAAGTCGTGGCTGGAATTGCAAAGGATTACGGAGCGGTTTTTGTCCCGCTTCAGAGCATCTTGAACAATGCCTTGAAAGTGGCTCCGCAGGAGCACTGGCTGGCGGATGGCGTGCATCCCATGCCGGCAGGGCATCAGTTGATTGCTGATGCATGGATTAAAGCCGCCGCTCCTCTTTTGAATTGAGGTTTGTTTCAAACCATTGTAATTCATTCTTAAAAAACTGACGCCCCTGCATGTGACAGACATACAGGGGCGTCAGTTTTTGGAAACAGGAACGCTCAGCGATAGGGAAGTTCCGCCTCCCAGCAGTCGACAACGAGCTTTTTCGCCGCTTCTTTCATGACCGGATTATCCGGCGTGAACAGATGCTTGTAGCTGAAAATACATACCCCGCCGATGTTGGGGCGGCGTATGGTATAAAGAAGCTGGTTTTTCAGTTCATCGGAATTGCCCCAGCCGGAGGCTCCCGGCTTCACGTTGTAGGCGCCCAGCCCGATATAAAGCCGGGTGCGTGTGCCGCTCACGACATCGGACCACCAGTCCGTCAACGCGGCATAAGGCGCTTTCGAGTGTGAGAAATTCCAGTAGATTTGCGGGATGACGTAGTCAAGCCAGCCTTTTTTGACCCAGTAGCGGGTGTCTGCAAACTGTTTGAAGTAGGATTCGCTGCCATTGGTCAGGGAACCGTATTTTGTCGTCGCGTAATTCAGCCAGATGCCGAACGGGCTGATGCCGAACTGAACCTGTCTGCCTTTGGCGGCGTTGTTTTTGCGGATCAGAGAGGAAATGGAGGATACCAGTTCATCGACATTGGCTCTGCGCCAGTCCTGAATTGTAAGTTTGGGATTTCTGTTATAGGTGCGGTAGGTTGCGGCGTCGAGATCGCGGATCCCCTCATAAGGGTAGAAGTAGTCATCGAAATGAATGGCGTTCACATTGTAATTGCTGATGATTTCCCCGATTGTTTTCAGCAGGAAATCTTTTACTTTCGGGTTGCCCGGATCAAGAATCAGCATGTTTCCGCCCTGAACCGGAACAGCCAGAACCGCATCCGGATTCTGTCGCGCAAAGTTGTTGGAGGCGAGAGTCTTGAGGTAGTCGTTCTTGCTTAACGGCGTTGATTTGACGACACGGAACGGATTCAGCCATGCATGGAATTCGAGTCCCTGCCGCTGTGCTTCGGCGGTCATGTAATGGAGCGGATCGAAGTTCTGGTAGGCATATCCCTCCGTTCCGCGGATATAGCGTGACCACGGATTGTATTTTGATTTGTAAAATGCGTCGCTGGATGGTCTTACCTGAAATATTACCGCCGTGAATCCCGCCCGCTTCAGGTTCGTGACAATGTTCCGGAACTTCATCTTGAAAGCATAGGGAGTGTCGGTTTTCGGAAAATCCAGATTGGAAATTGTCGCTACCCATGCGCCGCGGAATTCATTGTTCTTCTTCTGATAAGATGTCGGAATGATGACCTGGCGTTTTTCCCCTTTCATGCAGGAGTAGGGCACCGGCTTGCCGTTCTCATAAAGCACTTTGAAGCTGTTGGGGGCGGCTGGAAGATACAGCGGAAGACTCAGGGCAATTGGCGTCAGGAGGGCGAGGAGCTTTGTTTTCATATTGCTTATTTTCTCCATTTTTTATTGAGTGTGTCAAGACTGAGAAGAAGGCCCCTTGCCCGGTTGAGGGCTGGGTCCGATTTCTCTGTGACCGGTTTATTTTCAGAAAGATCACGATATTTCATTCGTGGTTTGACTGCTGTTCTGATTGCGGGTGTCAGGGCATCCGGCGTCAGAGTTCCCAGTTCTTCCGGAATCAGCGGAACATACAGAACAAGTTTTCCTGAATGAATCTTCTTTCGCGGAAACGGAGTTCCTTTGGTTTTTTCGCCGATGCAGAGCCCGTAGCGTGTATGCTCCAGCAGTTTTGCCAGAATCTCCGCCGGACCGGCTGTCTCCGAGTCTGTGAGAACGAGGATCGGAACCGGATCATTCAAAACTGTCTTATGCTTTGCATCAAAGGAGAGGAGCGAAAAAACATCCTGCGCATCCTGTGCATTGCCTCCGGAACAGTTGCGGAGATCCAGAATGATGCCGGTCAGGTGCATGTTGTCCCGGATTGTCTTCTTGAGTTCGAATTCCAGATGTCGGCAGAGTTCCTGCCCGAAATTTCCGATTCCGAGGTAAAGGATGCGGTCATTGGACAGATGAGAGGAAAACAGTGCATTCTCTTTACTGTCGGCGGCAGGTGCCGGCTGCGGCTGTTCCATGACCGCCGGAGAAAGCTCCGAAAGGAATTTTTCCGCAAGAGTCTGTTTTTTCTCAATCATTTTGAGTTCCAACTGGTGGTAAAACACCGGAGACTCCTCCCGGATGGTTTTCAGCGCTCCCCCGATTGTATCCAGCAACGCAGTTGCCGGCGTGAGGGGAGGGGCATCGGCCTTTTTCGGACGGAGAGGATCGGCATGGCTGGAAAACGGTTCGTTCATGAGAAAAAAAGTTAAGATAAGTTGTAAGGAAGGCAGAAGAACGGTTTTGTAAAAAAATGATTTTTCCAACATATCCCTGCCTCCGTTCTATTTTGAAAAAAGCTCTGTCAAAGCTTTGCGATTTCATCCTGCAGCGAGGCATCCGCCTCCTGAACCTGCCGGGTCTGGGCGGCGCGGAACTCCTTGAGTTTTTCCGCAAGTGTCCGGTCGGAAAGCGCAAGCATTGCGACTGCCAGCAATGCAGCATTTTTTGCTCCGGCTGGACCCGCTGTCACAGTCGCGACCGGAATTCCCGGAGGCATCTGGACCATCGCAAGAAGCGCATCCCATCCATGAAACGGCTCGCTCGCCATAGGGATGCCGATCACTGGAAGGATCGTATGTGCGGCAATGACTCCGCCGAGATGAGCTGCCATTCCTGCGGCGCAGATGATGATCTTGATGCCGCGTTCTTCGGCGTTTTTTGCGTATTCCGCCGCGGCATCCGGCGTCCTGTGTGCGGAAAGGACTCGTGCTTCAAAGGAAAGTCCGAACTTTTTCAGTGTATCGAATGCCCCTTTCAGAGAAGGGAGATCGCTCTTGCTGCCCATGATGACGGCGATATCTGCGGCCATTTTACTGTATTCCTTTCAATAAATCTTTAAAAACTGCCAAGGACGAGTAAAACAATCATGAAAAACTGTTCTGCTCGTCCCTGATGATTCCTGACAGTCCGGAATACGGATCAGGAATCGGATTTTTTACCGGTGCCTTCGGCGGCAGCCGCGGCTTTGGCTGCGGCGATCTCCGACATGAAGTCATCCGGAGTGTTGTCTTCGAAGCTGGCAACCAGTTTGCCTTCCGCAATTTCGAGAAGGGCGACGTCAAGGAAGTTTTCATCCTTGCATCTGACCATCGGCGGAGCGCCGGTTGCAAGCAGACGTGCTCTCTTGGACGCCAGAACAATCAATGTTTTGGCGTCGGGCACTTTTTCTCTTGCTTTGGCAAGATATTCGTTGTTCATATAGAACTCCTTTCGATCAATAGTCAATGACTTCACGATGTCTGTCGATCGTCGTGAGGTCATTGCTGAGAATGATCTGATTGTTGCGTTCGAAGTCATGGACCGCATCAAGGATATAGCGTTCCGTCAGAGCTTCACGTTTTGCATCTTTCTGGGCATCGCGGAGCATCAGGAGACTGACGAGAATAAAGGTTTCATTCTCGACGAGGTTCCTTGCCCTGAGGTTCTGGTATTCCGCATCCTTCTTTTCCGCGACGAACTTGACGGCGGCAAGCTGTTTTTCGTGCATGTCGCGAACCATGGATTTGAGTCTGCCGTAAAGACCTTCGGCTTTGACCTTGCCGAACAGTTCATCGAAATGTCTGTCGAGCACACGCTGCATCACGCCGCCGATTGCCGCTACGACCTGAAGCTGTGTCGTGCCCTCATAGATATTCGTGATGCGTGCGTCACGATAGTAACGCTCCGCATCGAAATCGTGCATGAAGCCGGTTCCGCCGTGAATCTGGATACAGTCGTAAGCGATCTGATTCGCGGATTCGGTGGAGAGCGCCTTGCTCATCGGGGTGAGAGCTGCGGCGAGCTTGGAATAATATTTCGAGTTTTCGCGGACGTCGGCGGTCTGTTCCTCCGGTGTGCCGTGATCCATGATGTGATTGTAGGAGTTGCGGAGATCGACGATCTTCGTGGTTTCATAGAGAAGCGCACGGGATGCGGCGAGTTTCGTTTTCATTTTTGCGAGCATGTCGTAGATCGCAGGGAATTTATCAATGCTCTGCTTGAACTGTTCACGCTCGGAAGCGTATTTTTTTGCTTCGCGGTAGGCGGCTTCGGCGATGCCGACTGCCTGCGCGCTGATTGCGACGCGCGCGCCGTTCATCAGGGACATGACGTATTTCGTGAGTCCGCGCCTGCGCTGTCCGCAGAGTTCCGCCGGAACGTTGTTGTACTGAAGTTCGCAGGTCGCAACGCCGTGGATGCCGAGCTTGTGCTCGATACGGCGGACAACCAGTTCCGGGCACTTCTCGCAGATGAACATGGAGAGCCCGCGTCCGTCGGATGTTCCGTCTTCGGAACGTGCGAGGACGAGATGGGTCTTTGCGCATCCGTTCGTGATGAAGCGCTTCATGCCGTTCAGATACCATTTTCCGGTTTTGGGGTCCTGCGTCGCTTTGAGGCGGACAGACTGGAGGTCGGAACCGGAATCCGGTTCTGTGAGGTCCATGGCACCGTCCGCTTCGCCGCTGGCGAAACCGGGCAGGTATTTCGCGCGCTGTTCCTCATCGCCGAACTCGCAGATGGTCTCTCCGATATCCTGAAGTCCGAACAGGTTCTGGAGGGATGCATCGGCGCGGGAAACCATCTCGGTCATCATCGTATAGATGGTGGTCGGGAAGTTGAGTCCGCCATACTGACGGGGAAGAATCACTCCCATGACTCCTGCATCTTTGAGTTCCTGAAGATTCTTCCGGGTCAAGGGGTGATACGTGACCACGCCGTTTTCAAAGTGCGGTCCTTCCTCGTCCACCTGTCTGGAACGGGGGGCGATTCTTTCGCCGGTGACATCGCCGATGACGGCGAGCACCTTGTCATAGCTGTCGATCGCATCCTCATAGTTTTCGGGAGCGTAATCGAATTTCTTCGCTTCGGTATAATCCTTCTCTTTCAGCTTGACGACTTCCTCAAGTTCGAGGTTTTTCAGCGTAAAGAGCAGGTCCGGGTTATCATTGTAAAAGTTAGACATGATATTCGTCCTCTCAGGCTTTGGCTTTGTAAGCTTTGATCATCATCGGAATAACGGTATTGAGATCCCCGATGATGCCGTAATGTGCGACGGAGAAGATCGGTGCGCCCGGATCGCTGTTGATGGCAATGATCTTCTTGCTTTCCTTCATTCCCGCGACGTGCTGGACGGAACCGCTGATGCCGCATGCGATGTAAAGCTTGGGCCTGACCGTCACGCCGGTCTGACCGACCTGATGATCGTGATCGATCCAGCCGGCGTCAACCGCCGCGCGGGAAGCTCCGACTTCGCCGCCGAGCGCTTCCGCAAGATCATGGATCAGCTTGAAGTTTTCTTTTGACCCGACTCCGTAACCGCCGGCGACAATGATCTGCGCACCTTTGAGGTTGACGCTCTTTTCCTGGCGGATTCGTTCGATGACTTTCATCACCGTCTCTTTTTCCGTAAGGGCAACATCGACTTTGACGATTTCGCCTTTGAGTCCCGGTGTGGGCGCATCCATCTTCATGACGCCTTCGCGGACCGTAACCATCTGCGGGTCGTCCCATGTATTGACGATGGTCGCGATGATGTTTCCGCCGAAAGCGGGACGGATCTGCATCAATTTGTTGGTATAGGATTTCTTGTTGACTTTATCATCGAAGTCATCAATCTGGAGATCCGTGCAGTCTGCCGTAAGCCCGGCGAGCTTTTCGGAAGCGACGCGGGGCGCGAGTTCGCGTCCTTTCATCGTTGCGCCGAAGAGCAGGATGTTGGGTTTGTGTTCCTTGATAAGATCCATGATGACCTTGGCATAAGGAAGAACCGTGAACGGTTCAAGACGTTTGTCCTCCGCGAGGAAGACGGTCTTGACACCGTAGCTGAACAGCGTGTCGGCACAGTGCGCGACGTTGTTACCGAGGAGAACCGCTTCAACTTTGACGCCGAGTTTTGAGGCAAGCTCTTTCCCCTTGCAGACGAGTTCGAGGCTGACGTCGGCGATTTTTCCGCCTTCCTGCTCGATGAATACCCATACGTTACCGATTTTTGTCATATTGCTCACCCTAATGTGTGGTCTTCGATAAGTTCATGTATAAAATTGGAAATACCAGCCTCGGTAGGCTCGATCTTCTTGAAGTCACTTGCGGTGAGCACAACACTCATGATCTGCTTGACTTTGGTGGGAGAACCGGCAAGACCGCATCTCTTGAGATCCGCACCGGTTTCGGCGGCGGTCCACTCCTTGATGAGGAGTCCTTTTTCTCCGTAGACTTTTTCAAATTCCGCCATCTGACCGGATTCCGCATAGGTGCTGCCCTGTGCCGCCGCAAATTCGGAACGGGTTTTGGCTTTCTTGTATTTCATGATGCGTTTTGCATTCTGCGGACGGGGCTCGTTGGAGTCGATGACGGTGAGGAGAACGGGCATCGGGGATTCGAGGATTTCGTAACCGCCTTCGATTGCGCGTCTTGCCCTGACCATTTTGTCCTTGAGTTCGAGAACCTCTTCCACATAGGAAATCTGGGGAATTGCGAGTTTTTCCGCAATCTGGGGACCGACCTGAGCAGTGTCTCCGTCGATTGCCTGTCTGCCGCAGAGGATCAGATCGAAATCACCGATCTTTTTCGCACAGCAGCTGAGTGCGTAACTGGTTGCCAGTGTGTCCGATCCGGCAAATGCACGGTCCGTGAGAAGGACGGCTTCGTCGGCACCCATGCAGAGAGCGTCTCTGAGAACCTTGGAAGCATTCGGGGGACCCATGGTCGCCACAACGACTTTTGCGTCATAACGATCCTTGATCTGAAGCGCGAGCTCCAGAGCATTGAGGTCTTCGGGGTTGAAAATTGCCGGCAATGCCTGCCTGTTTACAGTGCCATCGGGTTTCATAGCCTGTCCCGTGACATTCTGCGTGTCAGGAACCTGCTTTACAAACACTATGATTTTATACTGCACTGGCTGCTCCTTGTTTGTTAGTTATTGTTTCAATTGTTAAGTTACCGCCAAAATAAAAAAGAACACCTCCGGGCACAAGCATGTCCGGCTATAAAAACAGGATTTCAATATAGCACGCCCCATTGAAAATGCAAAGATTTTTATGAACCGTCGAATAAAATTTTCTCAATATTCTTTCGGGAAAGAGACGGAAAACAGGACGGTTCCGCCTCCTTTGCCGGAAAGTCGCGCTATTTCTGTTCGCGTTTTCCCCTGCCGTGAAGAACCGAGGACGGATTGTCATTGATATACTGAATCAGATCCGTCATGGCGTCCAGAGCTTCATTCAGTTTCAGAATCGTTGTCTTGACGCTGGCATCGCTGGCGCTGATCGAGTCGGAGAGCTCGCGGATTGATGCCGTCGTCTGCGGAATTTTTGAGTTTTTCACCGTTTTATCCAGTCCTGCAGAAAGCTCACGGATGCTTTTCACTGTTTGATCCAGTTCCGTCATCAGGGAATTCAGCTTCTCCGGCGTGATCGAACCGTTCAGTGTATCGACCGCTGTGGAGGCTTTCCTGATGATGTCATCGGCATTTTCCAACAGATGCTGGAGCTTCGGATCGTTGAAGGTTTTATTGGCGGCGCCGAGAAGTGAGACCGTTTCATCCGAGATTTTCCTGAAATCAATGGATGCGATGTTCGCGAGGATTTCCGTCATGCTGAAGCGCAGGCTGGACATCAGGGAGGGGGTGGAGGGAACATAGAAAACGCTGTCATGAAGCCCCGGTTTAACGTCTGCGTCCGCGATGCGGCTGTCCACATCCTTGAAGAAGTCCATCTCGACATATTTGATTCCCGTGATGCCGTCCGGCTCAATGCGGCAGCGGAGTCCCTTGTCGATTTCGGAAAGGATGTATTTATAGAAATCCGGGGCGGAAATCGGGGACTGGGTGAAGATGTTCTTCCCGATTTTTGTCTTGAACTTGGAAAGGTCTATGACCATGTCGATGCGGATCGTCTGGCTTTCCATGATGATCGTGATGTCGCTGACGTTGCCGATCGGAACGCCGCGGAACTTGACCGCCGAACCGCTGTTCAATCCCTGCACGGACTCCTCCACGAAGGTTGCCATGTGTGCGCGCGACTTGAACAGCGAGTCGAAGATTCCCATCGACGCGACCGCGATGATGAAAAGAAGAAGCGATATTGTGACGAAAAGTCCGAGTTTGAATTTGTTGGTTTCCACCATGTCTGCACCCCTTATTGTTGATGAGCCGCCGGATCGTGCCCGCGGTTCAGGAAAAGTCTGACGAACGGATTGGCTGAATGTGTTCTGAGTTCCAGCGGGGGACCGTCTGCGATGACGCCTTTCGTTTTTGCGTCCAGCATGACGGCGCGGTCCGCGATGGAGAAAATGCTTTCGAGTTCATGCGTCACCACGATGATTGTCGCCCCGGTTTTTTCCCGGATGTCCAGAATCAGTTTGTCGAGGCTGGCGGAACTCAACGGATCAAGTCCTGCGGAGGGCTCGTCGAAAAAGAGAATATCCGGGTCCAGTGCGAGCGAACGCGCAAATGCGGCGCGTTTCACCATGCCGCCGGAGAGATCGGAGGGCATGTAGTCCTGATAACCGTCCAGATTGACCAGTTTCAGTTTCTCTCTGACTTTTTCCCGGATTTCCGCTTTCGACATTTTTGTGTGTTCCTCCATTGGAAGCGCGATATTTTCCGCAAGCGAAAGCGAACGGAACAGGGCGCCTCCCTGGTATGCTACACCGAACTGCCGCATGATGGCGCGCTTCTGGTCGCCCACGCTGCGGACGATGCTCTTTCCGTGAATCAGTACATCGCCCGCAATCGGAGCATAGAGCCCGATCATGTGTTTCATCAGCGTGCTTTTGCCGCAGCCGGAACCGCCGAGGATCGTGACGATCTGCCCCGCGGGGACGTCGAATGAGATATTCTCAAGGATCGTGCGGCTGCCGTATCCTGCGGAAAGATTCTGAACTGAGATTGCCGGTTCCATGGTGTCACCCGAAAAAGATCGTGTTGAAAAGATGCGCGAGAAGCGTGTCGCAGAGAATGATGAAAAGAATGCTGATTACGACCGCTGTCGTGGTTGCCCTGCCGACTGCGATGGAATCATTGCCGGTCCGGAATCCGCGCCAGCATCCGGTGACGGTGATGATGACTGCGAAAATGACGCTTTTGAAGATGCTCTCGAAGAAGTATTCCGGCTTGACCCATTCGACGGTCTGCTGATAATAGGTCTGGAGGGGCATACCCAGGGCGGAGTTGCCGACGATCATGCCGCCGACGATGCCCATGATGTCTCCGATCGTCGTCAGCATCGGGATCATCAGCATCATGGCGATGAGCTTCGGGATCACAAGAAAACGTTCCGGAATGAATCCCATTGTCCGCATGGCGTCGATCTCCTCGGAGACTTTCATTGTCCCGATTTCCGCTGCGAATGCGGACCCTGCGCGTCCGGTCGCGACGATTGCGACCATCATCGGACCGAGTTCGCGCACCACCGAACAGCCGACGAGCCCCGGAAGAAATGCATCCGCGCCGTATTTGTGCATCTGGACCGCACACTGGTAGCCGAGAATAATTCCCGTGAGAAGACAGATCAGCGCCGTGATGGGAAGACCGTCCGAACCGCACATATTCATATAGAAAAGCGTCTCGCGCCAGCGTATTTTCTTCGGTTGCCTGACCGCGTCAATACATGCGGAAGAAACCTCTCCGATAAAAAGAATCAGATTCAGGGTTTCCTTCCAGATGACGCAGGTGACATCGCCCACCTGTAAAAATATGCTGCTCCTGTCAATCATAATCAGCGCGGCGCCGCATGAGAAATCAGTGTGATGTTCTTGCAGCATTCTCCTCTGTCGTTCATGCCCGGTTCATATTCCATGAGGTCTCCGATCTGGAGTTCGTTGAAATCGCAGTTGCGCAGTTCCTCGATGAAGAAAAACAGGTTCTTCGACGGAATATCGGTGGAGATGAATCCGTAGCCGCCGCGGAGCTGAACGATTTTGCCGCGCAGGCGGGGCGGCTGTGCCGGCTCCCCGGAGGATTCTTCCGCAAAGTAAAGATTTTCCCCCGGCGCCGGGACATATTGATTGTCCGGCGACTGCTGGTTCACGAACAGCATGTCGGGGCAGACTTCGGGGATTTTCTTCGTCCCGTTGATCACATCATGCATCCGGATCGGGTAGGTTGCATCGTTCATGAGTTTGGACGAAGTGCTGGTATAGCGCTGGTTGCCGTTGTCGTCGGTATATTCAAAGTCCCATCCGAGCACCATGACGCGCGTTCCGAGCGAATTGAGTTTGCGTACCAGCGGCACATAATCGCCGTCGCTGGCGATCAGCACGACCACGTTGAACTTTTTGAAAATGGTAAGCTCCAGCACTTCCAGCGCAAGCGATACATCCACGCCTTTTTCGCCGCCGCGGGACATCGGCAGGTAATGGGTCACGATTCCCTCGCGCATCAGGATGTCATCAAAGACGCGTTCATTCAGCAGAATCTGGCGTTCGTTCGCCTCCATTGCCGGAAGCCGTCCGCGGAAATAATGGCAATCGACGATCTGGCAGAACTTCGGGTTGATGTTCTCCTGGATTGCGATGTATTTCTTGATGAATTCATGAATGCCGGGGATGCTGAGCCTTGATTTTCGCGGATGTCCGTAACAATAATAATTGCTGACATGGTAGAAGTAGTTCCCATCGTAAAAGATTCCGATGCGTAACAGTCTCATTTCCCGTTCATTGTAGATCATTTTTCTTCAGTACCGTTTATAGAATCAATATATTTCAACCGCAATTTGCCGGATTTTATGTCCCGTACTAATAGCACGCCGGAAATCTTATTTCAACCGTTTTGCAAAACTATCATTGGGATATTCCGCTTTCAGGCGCGCCGCAAATTTATCCGCACGCGCATCTTTCAGCGCCTTGAGATTTTCATAGGTGCGGTAAAGCGCTTCCGGATGTTTTGCACTCTTCGGGAAAAGCAGGGCAACCTGAAAATAAAGATTTGCGGCGTCTTTTCTGTTGCCGCGCCCCGCCAGGATTTCCGCCCGTTTCATGAATGCCGAGGATGCGAGTTCGTCATTTCTGCTCCGGGAGACTTTCGCCAGCAACTGTTCCGCCGCTTCCGTGCTGCCTGTTTTCAGATACAGCAGAGCCAGGCGGAACATTGCGCGCTGGTAGTCGTTTTCCAGATCCGGATTGAGAACTCTCGTCTTTTTGAGGTTTTCCAGCTTGCTGACGGCGTCGGGCGTCATGCCGAGCTTGTCGAGCGTGTCCGCCTCCATCATCATACAGTAAACATCCCATCCGAGATTCCGATAATTGAGATATGCCTTGAGATAGAGTTCCGCCGCCGCCTTGTAGTCGCCGCTTTTATATTTTGCGTCCGCTTCCGTGACATCCGCCGGTTTCGGGACCCAGGCGTAACGGTACCGTCCTTTCGCGATCCGGACGCGCAGACTGCTGTTGTCCGGCGAAACATATTCGAGATCGCCGTTGGGTTTTGCCGTGATGGAGCTTGTGTTGATCCGTTTGCCGTCGGAGGTGACGATCAGGCTTTCTCCCGCGGCGAAAGAGGGCAGGGCGGCTGCCGCCAGAAGACAGAGTGTCAGAATCATTTTCATCGGTTCTTTTCCTTTCAGGTTGTACGGGCGATGGTGCGTGCCCAGTTCGAGAGTGAATTGTCGCGTGCTCCCATGACAAGGATCACGTCGCCGGAAGCACTGTGTTCGTGCAGGTAATCCTGCGCCGCTTTCCTGCCGGAGAAGGTCAGATAGCGTCCCGCATGTCTGGTTTTCATTTGATATTCCGCCGCGACTTCTTCCGCTGTCGGTGAGAAGCTGGAACTGCCGCCGGCATAGAAGACCGGCATCAGAACGAAACGGTCTCCGGGGCGGAGATTTTTCTCCAGCGCGGAAAAGAGTTCCTCGCGCATGAAACCGAACGGTTTGAACCCGTGCGGCTGGAACAGGGCAATCACGCGGTTTGATGAAAGTTCCCGTCCCGCTTCGATGCAGGAGATGATTTTTTCCACATTGTGCGCATAGTCGTCGAAGACCAGCGCGCCTTTGCCGTTTTTCCCTGCCGCGTTGAACCTGCGCCATACCCCGTGGAATGACTCCACGCTGCCGATGGCGTCGCCGGGACTGAAGCCGAGCGCCAGAAGTGCAGTATAGACCGCGAGAGCATTGGCGGCGGTATAGAAACCGGGACCGGGCAGGCGTATTTTTGCGTGTCCGTCGATTGCCGCATAAGCACCGTCCTTGCCACTGGAGAAACCGTTGAGGCGGATGACACGGATTCCATCAATCCTGTCCGGCGCATGGACATCGGTGCTGAACAGCAGTTTTTCCTGATGTCCCGGCAGAAAATCCTTTTTGTGGAGACTGCGGATTGTTTTGTAAGCCTGATCTTCCAGCACGGCAATGCGGCTGGTGTTTGCGGCGAATTCCCCGAATACCCGCGCCAGCTCCTCTTTGGAATAGTGATCCGTGCCGATATTCAGAATCAGTGCGGCATCGGTCGGATAGTTCAAAAGACTCTTGTCGCTTTCATCGGCTTCGATGACAAAGTATCTGCCGGAGCCTCTCCTGTAATTGCCCGCGAGGTTTTCCGAACGGAACGCATTGATCAGTCCGCCGGAAATGACTCCGGGATTCTGCCCGAGATTTTCAAGCGCTTCCGCCAGCCATGCGCTGACGCTGGTTTTTCCGCAGGTGCCCGTGACTGCGAAATTCAGTTCGGCGCTCAGTTCCTGAATGGAACGCTCCAGCGCGACGGAGCGGTGAATCCGCTCCATTCCCGCCGGCGCGTTTTTGAAATCGGGATTGTCTTCCTCGATCGCCGTGGAGTAGATGATTGCCTCCGGCGTGAAACTCTGATAGACGGAACCGTCCTGTTCGCAGAGTTTGACGCCCTGTGCGCAAAGCGCCTGAAATATTGCGCTGTTTTCCGGCGCATGGAGCGCCCGGTCACTGCCCGTGACCTCGTGTCCGAGGGAACGCGCCATTTGCGCCAGTGCGCTCATCCCGATACCTCCCGCGCCGACAAAATGAAGTTTTCCGGGCAGATTCTTTTTCATTTCACAGAGCTCCTTGCTGTTTCAAAATTCATTCTGTCAATTTACTGTTTTCACCACAGAAAGTCAAACCATGTTTTTCTGATCATGCGTTTTTCAACGGGCAGGGGCTTCATGCTGGACAGCACGCAGAGACCCGGCAGAAGCAGAATCGTCGCCGCGATGAAATAGACCTTGTAGGGATCGGGCGACTGAAGTTTGTCCGTCAGTCTCTCTATGGCGGCGAGCAGTCCGCCCGCGATCAGCATTCCTGCGATGCCCGCGCCTGCTCCGGTGACGATTGCGATCAGGATGGATGCCGCCACGCGCCGTTCTTCTTCGACGATCTGGAGGAAATAGTGGATCATGGAATTGGTCATGGAAACATAGGTCCCTCCGCAGAGAATGAACGGAAAAATGAGATAAAGCCAGTTGAACTTTGCCGGGGCGAGCATCCAGAGGAGCCCGATCAGCAGCATGAACAGGTAGGTGACGATCATGATCCGGCGCGGTCCCAGTTTTCTTGTGGCTTTGACGATCACGTAGGAGAGCAGGACGGATGCCGCCATCTGGACCAGTGCGAACATCAGGGCGTTGGTGTTGCTGATTCCGTAACCGCGTTTGAGCGCCAGCATGGAGATCGGGATCAGCATGATGACTGCAAGGTTGATGACGAATCCGCCGGCAAGCAGACGCAGAACCGGATTGCTGCGGCAGAGGATTTTCAACTCTCCCATGATCGGTTTCTTCGCGGAGTCGCGGATGGCGCCGGTTTCGTCGATCCGGCTGATGAAGCGCGAGGAGGTGAAGCCGAACATGGCGCCGATGATAATGATTCCCGTAAGCGCCCAGATGCTGCGGGTATAATGAAGCACAATGCTGATGGCGACCAGTGCAATGAAACAGGTCGCGTAGAACAGGGCTGTCGTCAAGGCAATGAATGCCGACCGGTCGCTCCGGTTCGTCATCTCCCCGAGCAGAGGCTGGACCATGACCGTGCCCGCCGCCCGGAATCCGTAAAACAGAAATGCGCCGGCAAGCAGAATGATCACGGCGAGCGTCTGGCTGACATAGATGCAGACCGGTGTCGCAGCCGCAACGATGAGGGCGGAGATGTTGCGCAGAACCCAGAAGATGCCCTGGCTCTGAGCCGCGCCGACATGCGCCGTGACGATTTTTCCCAGCGGCAGGAGCAGAAAACCGAAGTAGAGCATCGCCCCGAGCGCCGACACGATATAGTCTTTGCAGTTGAGCTGAACCGCCAGCAGGATGATCACGGTCTCTCCGAGGCACATGTAGGAAAGACCGTTGATGAGTGCGAAAATCTTATAATTGTATTTGGACGCCGCCTGTCTTTCCGGCGGTACCGGCCCGTTCATGATCATGTTCATTTCCCCGCAGTTGCTTTGAACGGGTAATATATCTTCAAAAAAAGAGAAAAAAAGACTCCGGGGAGAAAAAGATCAAGATTCTGCGGTTCTGCACCGTGCAGACAATTCACTCCGTCGGGTTCCATACCCTGACTGCGGGGGCGGTTTTGAGGCGGAAGAATGGAGGTAAGGATTCTTCTTTTGCCCTTGCCGCAGTCCGGCTGCGACCAACTTATGTCGTTGGAGCGCAGCCGGTCAGCGACCTGCACCATACTGCTTCGGGCTTTCGCCAGCGGTTCATTTTCCGAATCCCTGCTGCTTGCGCAGGGGTTATTTTCCCGATCTCAACAGATTTCCCGGAGTGACGGCAAAGACTGAATTCAACGGTTCGATGAAGCGGAGCTGCACATCTTCAACCACGTCTTTCAGGGTGACGGACCAGATTTCCCTGTTTGCTGTGTCGCGTTTCAGCGTGAAAAACTGCGGACCGTCGAAATCTTTCTTTATTGCCTGCACTTTGCCGTCGGGACCCGCAACGGCAGCCGTGACGGTCTCTCCCGGATAGCCGGTCACTTCCACCTGAAACTCTTTTACACCGTCGGGAACTTCAAAATACAGGCGCGTATTGTTGCGCGGCTTGAAGAAGTTGACGTATCCTTTTTTCGAGGCTTCGCCCATTACGGACCATGCCTGACTGGTCAGCATTCGGAAAGACATCATGTTGAATGCGATATCCAGCCGGAGCCGGTAGACGCCTGCGGCGTTCGGGGTGAAGGTGAATTTGTTTCTGGCGCCGGGTTCGATTCTGCCGAGTTCGAATTTCACATTCTGCGGGCCGGTGACGGTGACGGGAACATCTCTCACACGCTGGCGCATGTCGCGGTATGCGAGTTCAAATGAAACCGGTTTGCCGGCTTCTCCCCAGATCAGGATGTTGAATGCCTGGCGGATCAGCGGAAGGCCCGATGGCCGGCGTTTGCCCGGCTGCGGCGGAGCCGTCAACTGTGCAGGCTCAATACTGCCGGTCCGGTATTCGTGCGGGATGTCAAAGCCCTGTTCCCTGATGTATGCCGCCACATCAATGACTTTTCCGTCGGCGGTGATCTGCCCTGTCACATCGCCCAGATAAGTGTTCGGAGTCCAGTTTTTGAATGCGATCAGGTCGCGTCCGGGAATGGTTTTGACCGTGACGTTTTCAAAATGGACATTGCCCGCCATGCCTGCCGTGGGACGGTCGTAAGTGAAGCTGACGGGGGTGATTCCGCGGGCTGTGCCGGAGTTGGCAAGATGGCAGTTCCTGAACGTGATCCGGTAGAACTTCGCAAGATGGTTGCCCACGACGATACCGCTGTTGGTGTTGTCGCGGAACTTGCAGTCGGTCACTTCCACCTTGCCCGGATTGGTGCGCCTGCGGTCCGTCGGCGGCGTACAGGAAATGCCCCGGCTGCCTCCGATGATTTCGCAGCGGCGGATTTTCAGGTCTACTGGCGTGTTGATTTCCGTTGCCACCAGAATGCCGCCGCCGGAGTTGTTTTCCACGCGGCAGTCTTCCATGATGCAGTCCTGGATGATTTCGTTGGCGACATTGGGCTCGAAGTCGATCCCCGCGGCGGGAGCCGTTCCTCTGGTGTTCTTCAGGACGCAGCGGCGGATGCGCAGGTTGCTTGCGCTGATGACGCTGATGCCCTGCCGGTGGTGATCGTCGCAAATGACGTTTTCAATCAGGATGTTCCTGCCGGGGCGGGAAAGGCCGCGTTGCGTGGGGGGCGCGTTCAGTTCCCTGATGTTGTACCAGTTCGCCCCCAGATAGATGCCGTCGCCCCCGCTGGATTTGATGGTCAGGTCGCGGATCACGACGTTTTCACAGCCCCAGAGGGCAATGGCATGGCGCCATTCGGAGGGTTTATACTGTTTTTTGTCCTGATAATCGGCTTTGTGCATTTCGATGACTGCTCCGTCCTCACCGCGGATGACGATATTCTTTCTGCCGTACGCGGACATCAGGCTGTCGCGAATGCCCTTGAATCCTCCGCGCCTGGCGATGATACGGACATTCTTTTCCAAAACGATTTCCTGATCGCCGGGCAGGATGACCGGATCAATGATCCAGTCGCTGCCGGTCTGGTCGATGATCAGCTTTTTGACGCCGGAGTCCAGCGCCGCCTGCAGGTATTGAGTCGCATTTGTCTTGTCGAAGCCCCACCAGCTTGCTCTGGCTTCCGTGCGTTGTCCGGCTTTGATTTCAGCCAGCTCTTTGGAGTAATCGGCTCCGGTTGCGCTGATGCCGCCGGCAACGAGTGCGGCAAACAACCATTGTTTCAACATGTTCGGATTTCCTTTCTGTGAATATTATATGATGCTGTCAATACATTACGCCATTGACTTCTATGCCCCGCCGCCCGCCGGTCCAGTTGATTGTATTGTTGGTGCCCAGCGTCGCATAAGGATTCAGGCGGCTTTGCACCCGGACGCCGGCGGCGTGCCCGTCAAGATAAAGAACATTGACTGTGCCGTCATGGCGCACTGCATCGATCGTGCCGTTTCCTGAAGAACTGCCTGGGTATTCGATGACCCGGTAGTTGCCGGTGTCGTAAAGCCCGTTGTTTTTGGCACCGTCCATGACCAGATAACCTTCCGAGGGGCGTTTGAACTCCTGAAGCTTGGCGGATCTGGTGCTGTCTGTATTTGCGGAGGGGATTCCTCTGCCGGTATAGCTGCCGACGTAACGGAAATTGTAGCCGTAACCGGAATAACTGTATCCGCCGTAGGTCTTATCCTGCGCTATGACCGCTTTCAATCCGGGGTCGACTATGGTTTTTACGGTGATCCCTCCGTTTTCCAGCAGAAGATTGATCCATGTGATGTCTTTCGTATCCCGCTTCATGCCGTAAACAGGAAAATAGTCCTCATAATTGTCGTTGTAAAGCATGAAACTTACCCCCTGCTGGCGCAGATTGCCGATGCAGTTGATGCTGTAAGCCTTCTTTCGTGCCACGCTCAGCGCCGGCAGCAGCATGGCTGCGAGAATCGCGATGATCGCAATTACGATGAGCAATTCTATTAATGTGAAAACCATTCTCATGGTAACCTCCGAATTGTTACAATAATTTTAAAATTTCCTGTTGCGTCAATAATATTTCCTCCGCTTCCAGTTCCGGCGGTGGCGGTTCGATATAGGGACTGGAGTGTTCCAGTGTCAGCGGAATGCCTTCCCAGTAGATTGTCTTTTCCTGATGCTCCGGACAGCCGCAGCTCCGGCTGATACGGTAAAGCGGCTGAATCAATTCCGGCTTGCCGGAAGACTGTTGCCTGCCCGGCTGGTCTATTTTTTCGAGCAGGAGATTCACCGCGCGGCGGGCGATGCAGTCGAGCGGCTGGACAATGGTTGTAAGCGGGACCAGCCCCTGATTCGCCGCTTCAAGCCCATCCGTTCCGAACAAGGCGATATCTTCGGGAACCCGCAGCCCCTGCCGCCGCAGCCAGTGCATGAAACGGTTGGCAAGCAGATCGCCTGCGACGGCAAAAGCTGTCACGCGCTCTTTTCTGATCAGATTCAATATCTGTTCGGCAAAGCCGGCATTCCAGGAGAGCTCCACCAGGTATTCCTGTTTCCACGGAATGCCCGCTTCCGCCAGAGCCTCCCTGAGCCCTTCCAGTTTCAGGGCATTATATTTCAGGGTGGAACAGAGAAATCCGATCCTGCGGTGCCCGTGTGCCAGCAAATGGCGCGTCATGGTATGGAACCCGGTTTTCAGATCAACGCCGATGTCATAGGATGCGAGATTTTCCGAAATCATTACAACCGGCATCGGGTAATCCTGCTGCTTCAGATTGACAAGCGAATAGCTGGCAAGAATCCCCGCAAAGCCGCGCGAAGCCAGCTCATTGAGCGTTTCCAGTTCCTGCCGGGGATCGGTGACGGGGACAAAGAAACTTTTATAGCCTGCAAGGCGCAGCTGGATGGCGAGACGGCGGATCATTTCATCATGAATGCCGAATACATAGCAGCTGTGGACAATGCCGACTGCCTTGTCTCTTTTGCCTGTCAGCTGGATGGCGGCGAGATTGGGGCGATATTTCAGATTGCGGGCAATATCAAGGATGCGTTCCCGTTTTTCCTGTGAAACCTTGATGCTGGAATTCTCCCGGTTGTTCAATACCGCCGATACCGCCGGACGGGATACCCCTGCCAATCTGGCGATCTGCTGCATCGTAACCGGTTTCTGAATATTGAGAGACATTCTGGAATATCCTTGTTTCAAACTTTAATTACTCGCGTTATTTTTATTATATGCAAAACTCCGGAAAATGCAATACCTGAAAATAAAAAAAACGAAAAATAATTACTCGCGTTATTTGAAAACTTGAATTTAAGATTTCATGAGAGCTTCTGCGCTTGTTGAACGAATCAGATTTTTTCAGACTTTTTTCAGAAAAAAAGTTCTTTCTCCCCCTTGTCGAAACGGATAAAATTATTATAATAAACAATGTGATATGAAATAATTTCAGAAAATATGAAATGATTTATGAAAAACAGCAGGATCAATGATATTGCGAAAACAGCAGGAGTGTCGGTAAGCACCGTCTCCCGGGTGTTCAACAACCGCCCTTATGTGAAGGAGGAACTCCGGAAACGGGTGTTGGAGGTGGCTGTCGACATGGATTATACCCCCAAGTCGATGGCGCGCCGCGACACGATTTCCATTGTGATCAGCAGGCCGGACGACTTTGTGTCCAATAATTATGAACGGAGCCTGGTCAGAAGTGTTCGATCTGGCAAAGCGGAACGGCTTTGACCGTGTGTGCATCTATAATACCGGCTGGAACCGTTTCGGGTTCGACAGCGGTTATCCGACACGTCTGCCGCCGAACCCCGAACGCGGGACTTATGAGGATTTCCGTAATGCGGCGGAATATGGGCGCTCCCTGTCCGACGGCTTCATCTACTCGGTGCATGACAACTATATCGATTGTTACAAAAACTCACCGGAATATTACGTTGAGGAGATGGTTCACAATAAAAACGGGGCGCCCGTGAAAGGCGGCATCTGGCGAGGGGGGCGCTGTACCGTGATGTGCAGTGCAGTTTCCCTGAAATATGCCGCGCGGGATTTCCCTGAAATTGCGCGCATGACGGGGCGCGGCAGTATCTATATCGATGTCATGGGCTTTGTCCCGCCTCATGCCTGCCGGCATCCGGAACATCCGCAGACCCGGAAGGAAGATCTGAAGTCACGCAGGCGGCTGTTTGCTCTTGCAAGGAAAGAATTCGGTTCCGTCGCGACGGAAGCCGCGCCTGCCGATTACTGTGCCGATGTGGTTGATCTGGGTGCTTTTTTCTTTTTCACCCAGAAAATCCACCCCGGTTTTATCGATCCGGTTCCGATCCCGCTGTGGCAGCTCGTTTACCATGATTCCGTCCTGGGATATACCGGGGAGGGGCTTTGCGGATATTCCGGCGGGGACTACCTTGCCATGACTGCGTTGTACGGACTTCTGCCGACCTCGCTTGATGAGACCGGCAGGCGCTTTTCCTTTGAACTGCGCTCCGCGTATTGTGCGGAGATGCTCTCACACGAGTTTCTGCCGGTTGCGGGGGAAAACGGCGGGAAAGCGTTTGCCGCCCGGACCGTGTTTTCCGACGGAACGGAGGTTGTGGCGAACTGTTCCGATGAACCTCTGACGTTCGGAAAGCTGATTCTGGACTCTCATTCATTCCATATCGGGAAAAAAACGTCCTGACGGGAGGATGAATCACCTGATACAGCACAAAAATACTGTATTTCGGCACATTTTTTATATATTTGAGCATTCTTTTCTCTTTCAATCCTGCTGAAAAGTCTTATATTGATTATAACGGACTTTCCTGAAACAGAGAAAAACGGATGGAATCACATGAAAAAATTTGAATTGCACGGAAATGCGGCATCGCTCATATTTCATGAGGGAACGGGAGAATATCGTATTGCAACATCTTCTTTTCTGCTGGCGGGCTGCAAGCCCTTGCTGCGCCTGAACGGAAAAGAGGTTTCCTTCGGACACTGGAGCGTGACGGAACATACAAAGAATTCCATGGTCGCTTCTGCGAAAGGAAATGCCGGAAACTGGACTTTGAAGTTCGGTTTCGCCGCCGGCGATGCGCTGACTCTCAGATTGAGCGGTTGTCTGAAGAAGGTCTGTGATGATGTGGAGCTTCTCTATTTTGACGGATTGAAGATGAAAGCGGATCATCTTCTTTCGCAGGGGATCAAGATGGGCGGATGTGCCGCGATTCCCGTGGACAAAGGAACGAAGAAGGACTTTTACGGTGCAATGCAGCTTCTCGTGACGGGAAAAGGCGAACAGCTCCGTCTCTCCTATCCGCTCCGCTGCGAGTTCATGCCGTTTTTCTCCGGCAGGGCGGTGTCCGGCGGAATCTGCGATTTCAAGACGGGAGCCGTCATCAAACATTATTCTCAGAAAAAGTTTGCGCTGGAGCCGCTGACTTTGCGCACAGGCGATGGTTTTGCCCTGATGAAAGAGTATGCCGCCGAGAACATGACGGAGAAAAGAGACTTTTCCGAATTGGCGGCTCCCGGCTGGAACTCATGGGACTACTACCGCTGGACCATTACCGAGGATGAAGTTCTGGAAAATGCCGAGTTCATCGCGGCGGACCCTGTTCTTTCAAAACATGTGAAGAAGATTATCGTTGACGACGGCTGGCAGTATGCCTACGGGGAGTGGGAGGCGAACAGTCTTTTCCCCCACGGCATGAAGTATCTGGCGGACAGAATCACGAAGCTGGGGTTTGAACCGGGGCTTTGGGTCGCGCCGGTGATTGTCGAGCCCCATGCGCGCATTGCCCAGTTGGACCCGGACATGCTGGCGAAGGCGGAGAACGGGCTTCCGACTCTCTGCTGGTCCTGTATGCAGAGGCATGGGTTCATTCTTGACCCGACCGTGGAGCGGTCGCAGAAATTTATCAGAGATACGTTCGAGCGCCTTGTTTCTTACGGTTACCGTCATTTCAAACTGGATTTTCTCGGCGGTGTCCTGAACGCCAGGCAGTTTACCGACAAATCCGTAACACGCGGCAGACTGATGGACCTGACGATCGGGACGGCGCGCAGGGCGGTTGCCGGACGCGCCCGCCTGCTTGGTTGCAACTATCTGTTCTGCGGCGGCTCGGAACCCGTTGATTCGGTTCGTGTCGGAGGGGACATTCATGCAAAATGGAAATCGATTCAGGGGAATACGCCGTCCATTGCCGCGCGTTTCTGGTCGAATAAGACCCTCTGGCTGAACGATCCCGATTTTGCGCTCTGCCGCGGTTTTGATACGGCGAACGACCCGGATCTGAACCGTCTGCTGCCGTGTCTGGTGTATATTCCGCCGGAAAGCACGGAAAAGAATCATCCGGGGCTCTTTACGCTTGTCGATGTGTACCGTCCGCAGGCGGAAATCCTGCTGAGCCTCGTCATAGCCGCCGGCGGCGCGGTCAATCTCTCCGACAAGATGACGCGCCTGAATGAATCCGGGCTTGATCTTGCGCGGCGCACCGTTTCCGCAGAGTCCGGGGAAGCGGCAATTCCGCTGGATCTCTTTTCAACGGCTCTTCCGAAATACTGGGTGCAGACGGTCGGAGATTATCACCGCGTCCTGCTGATCAACTGGGAGGATGAACCGGCGGAGCTTTCGATTGATCTGGAAAAAGCCGGTGTCGCCGGACGCAAGGCGGTCAACTTCTGGAATGATAAGCCGGTTAAAATCAAGGCTGGACGGATTGCAGTGGAATTGGCGCCGCGTTCCTGTCTTTTTGCCGTTGTCCGCTGAATGCAGGGCGGAGCGGATGTTTGATACTCCGGCAGAAAGACCGGGATATCAATCACCATAAGAATGAAGATTGCGAAAATACCCTGTCCTGCAAGGCGGTTCGGAGGTTCTTTCACTTCCGGATGCGTTCGGAAAAATCGGGAGGTATCGCGGGGAGCCTGTCAACTTTCGGGTTGATATGGGAACGCTGCTTCAGGCTTTTGAAACTCTCGTTTTTCTCTGTTTCGAGTGTGCCGCTTTCGAAAGCGCGGCGGTCGGAATAGCCGTTGAACAACAGCCGCAGATCTCCGATGAAAGAAGGATTCAGCTCTTTGACCGATGGGATCAGAGAGGTCAGGCAGTTTCTGGTGATCGTGTTGTAGAATTCAGGCTGTTCCCGCAGGCGGTTCATGCGTGCGAGCAGACTGCGGAACAGTGTCTGTGCGTCTTTTGCCGTAAGCGTGGTCCGGTAAAGGTAGACATCTTCATGACGGTAATTCGTACGGAGCCCGATCAGGTCTTCTTCGGTTCCGGCGATGAAGATCAGTTCAAACTGTTTGTAGAGCCCCGGCAGTGCTCCGAATTCGTCCTTTTTATCCGTCCGCGTTTCAACGGAGAATGCGAGATGACGCCCATCCTTGAACTCAAAGCTGAGCATTGAGTGCGCAATAGCCTCCATGCCGTCCCAGTGCACCACCATGTAATCCATGTGCCGGATTGCCGGGATATCATATTTCTGATCCAGATAACGGATGTCGAAATCCGTTTCCGTCCGGTAGCGGAAATCTCTGATGTCGTGGATTCTTACCTGATCATGAGTCAGGAACTCCGCATAGGGAGGACGTGCGCAGGACGGATTCCAGTCGCGATCATTGGACGGCGCCCGCAAAAGAAACTGGATCAGGAGGATCAGCATCAGTCCGAGCGATGCGGGGAGCAGGTATTTCTTCCGGAAAAAACATGCCGCCGCTGCAAAAATGATGAAAAAAAGGACTGCCGGAATGCGCAGGGCATCCGGCAGTCTCAGGTAATAAACGGCTCCAGCCGTCCAGAGTGCTGAGAAGAAGTAGACGCATGCGAAAACTGCCCATAGGACCCGAACCCGTATTCTGGGGAGATTCATGGACATATCGGACTTCTTCTCCCTATTACTTTCAATTACTTGGTTGCTTTCACTCCGGTCATGAAAACGGCGACGGTGTCGGGACCGGCTTTCAGCATCAGCTTTCCGTCTTTGATGGCATAGGAATCGACTTTCGAAAGAACATTCAGAAAGAGATTTTCATACTTCATTCCGGGACCCGCCATTCTTGTGACGCCGAGCGCTCCGGCTTTGAATGTCTTTTTTGCTTCATCAATCGTCGCGGGACCGAAGTAGCGGTTGACTCCGGCGCATCCGGCGATCTGCTTTTTCTGCGGGTCATAGATCAGCGTAATATTCTTTGCTGGTTCTTCCCAGGACTTTTCTGCGCCTTTCAGAGTATTCAATTCAAGGGTCCAGACAGAGGAAACGGTCGGAGCGATATCCGGAGCTTTTGTTTCCACAGCCTTTTTGACTTCTTCTTTCTTTGCTTCCACAGTCTTCTTCACTGCTTCGCCCGTCTTCTTTACGGTTTTTTCCGTCTCTTTCTTTACGGTCTGCTGCTTGGGGCAGGCCTTTTTCTCCTGTTCGGCTTTTACAGGAACGGCGGGTGTTTCAGATTCAGTTTTTTCGCAGGGAAAGAAACAAGAGCATCCATTCGTAAACACGGCGAGGGCAACAGAGAGAATTCCCATACCCAGTGTTGCGATCATTGAACGTGTTTTTTTCATAACCTCTACCTCCATTAGTTATTGAGTGGTCATTTAAAATACAGCCGGATGCAGATAGTTCAAGCTGAAAAAGGAAAAAACGCCTGACTTTCTTCAAAACGGGATAACGGAATGTGAGAGGCTTATTTCCGTTCCCGGAAAAGAAAGACCCCGCACCGGGATGGTGCGGGGAACAACAAAGGAGAGAGTTGTCTATGAAGCATCATATTCGGGTTTATGAGCTTCACGATCCCATAGACAGAGGACGGCTGAAAAAAGTTCCGCCGGAATGCCGTTTTCCGGAAAGATTATGATTTTTTAATGGCATCCGCCCCGGATTTTTTCTGGAATAGGAGTAGCCGTGAGACATTTCCCTTTTTCCGGCAAGCCATGAAAGAACCGCATGGAGGAGAAAAAAGTTGCCATTCCGGAGAAGCGGGGGCTGATCGGAACCGGATGATTCAACATTTTATTTTTATCGACGCGGCACAGGCGGGATGAGATATCGTGCTTTTTTGAATTTGCAATGGGTTGTTTTTTGCGGAACGGACTGTATATTTTCATAGCGGAAAGAAAAACAGGAAAGGATTTCGGAATGGGCAGAAGCCGCAGGATGATATTGGCGCTGTCTGCTGTCATGGCAGCAATATGCTTCAGCAGTTGCCGGATTGCGGAAATACGGCAGATTCCCTCTGTGGCGGATGTCGCGACGCCTGCCGCTTACATTCTGCTGTTTGAAAATCCCGCGAAAGGTGAGATTTTTGTTTATGGGGATGCCGGGCTGGCTGATTTCCGTTTCCCGCCCTGTTCGACTTTTAAGATCGTTTCCACATTGATGGGACTTGACGGCGGGGGGCTGGCGGATCTCAATGCGCGCCTGGGGTATGACGGCACAAAATACGAGTATGATACATGGAACAGGGACCTCACGCTTTCGGAGGCTTTCCGCTTTTCCTGTGTGCCGTATTATAAGAAACTGACGGGCAGGCTTGAAAAAACATATGTTCAGGAAGTGCTTGGAAGGCTCGGCTATGGAAACCGGGACATTTCCGTATGGAACAGCAACGGGCATAATGTATTCTGGATTGAATCAAGTCTGTTGATCTCTCCCCGGGAACAGCTTCGTGTCCTGGAAAGGATATTTTCCGGCAGGTCCGGTTTTTCTCAGCGCCATGTCGCGTTGCTGAAGGAGTGTATGCGCTATGAGAGTATCGGAAAGATCGGATTTTACGGAAAGACCGGCACCGGGCGCAACCACAATACCAACCGGCTGGAGGCATGGTGCGTCGGTTTTCTGGAGTATCCGGACGGCGGCATTGTTTATTATGCAGCTCATGGCGCGGACCGGAAACGGGATGTTCTCAGCAGTGAAATCCGTGATTCCGTCCGCCAGATTGTTTCAAAGGGGCAGGGGGGCGCAGCGTCGGGAAACGGGAACGGATGAGACTTTTGCATCAGTTGTCTTGATTATGATTTCGACCTTCAGATATACGTAAGGAAATGTGAAAGGAAGTTTCTGTATGAACAGGATTATTACGATTGGACGTGAGTTCGGCAGCGGAGGGCGGGAACTTGCCTTGAAGCTGGCGGAGAAATTGCAGATTGCCTATTATGACAGAGAGATCATCACGGAAATTGCAAAAAAGACTTCATTGGCGGAACAGTATGTCCAGCAGGTTGTCGAGCGCAGGCCGTCGCATTGGTTTCCGCTGACGACCGGGTACAGTTTTTATCTGAATGTCGATCCGCTGCAGGAGCAGAATTTGTCCATTTACCAGGAGCAGTGCCGGATCATAAAAGAGATGGCGGCGAAATCGGACTGCATTCTTGTGGGACGTTGCGCGGATTACATTCTCCAGAATAGAAATCCGTTCCGCATTTTCGTATATGCCGGTTTGGAGGAGCGTCTGGCACGCTGCCGGAAAAGACTCCCCTCGGAGGAGCAACTGTCGGACAAGGAACTGAAACAGCGTATCCTGAGCATTGACAAAAACCGTGCCGCCTATTATCACTTCTACACGGGGCAGGTCTGGGGAGACAAGGCGCATTATGACCTTTGCATCAATACCGCGTTCTGTCCCATTGATAAACTGGTTCCTGCCATACAGGAAATGCTTTCATAAAAGCGCCGTTTTGATTCTGTCTTTTGCCCTGTCCGCGGATTGCGGCAGGGCTTTTCCGTGATAGAGCCTTGACTGCTCCTTTCCGTCTTTCCCCGGCTTTCCTTTCAAGCCGGGATCATGAAAATTACAACCGCCCGGCAGATTTCCCGGAACTGCGGCTGGATGCCGGATTATTTGTCTTGCATTTTGCACGGTATCCGCTTTTCTCGTTCTTGCATATTTCAACCTTTCTGCATATCGCATCGTTTTTTCAGACTCAAAAACGGTGATGGAATTTCTGGCATGAATTTTGCTGTTCATCTTGTCCGGTGAACTTTTATCTGAACGTTTTCGGGAAAGAGCCGCGGAAATGAAACGTCCGGAGGGTATGGATGGATTTCATATTCTTTGCCGGAGACGGAAAAAACATGAGAAAGGAGTTTTTTATATGGCAATGCTGATCGGGTGTTTTATTCTCGGCATACTGTTTTTTGCCGGTATGTTTGCACTGACAGGATTCTGTGATTCTGTGAAATGAAACTGAAAGGATAACGATATGATTTATTTCGCTTCCGCTGTAACGATTTTCTGCACCGTTTATCTGTGCTATGTTCTTTTGAAACCTGAAAAATTCTAAGGTGTAGTATGATTTACTCATTTTTACTTGCGATCGCGGCACTTGGACTGTCGATCCTGATCTCCCTGCCGCTCGGCAAATGGATGTTCAAGGTCATGTGCCCCAAAGCCAATCTAAAACCTCTTCACGCTAAGACGGAAAGTTTTTTCCGCAGGATCATCGGCAAAGCCGCCGATGCGGATCAGAACTGGAAGCAGTATACTGTCAGTTTGCTGATATTCAATACTGTGATGTTCGTGGTTGTTTTTGCCGTCCTGGGGGTTCAGCAGATCCTGCCGCTGAATCCCGATGGGCAGAAAGCGATGGAGGAGAGCCTGATTTTCAATACAGTGACTTCTTTCGTAACGAACACCAACCTGCAGCATTACTCGGGGGAAAGTACGCTGTCTTATTTCTCCCAGCTGTTCGGAATCATGTGGCTGCAGTTCGTCTCCGCCGCGACGGGACTTGCCGCCGTGACCGCCGCCTCCCGGTGGCTCGGCAGTTCCAGGGCTCAGAATAACTTCTATCTGGATCTGTGCCGTGCGACCTTTCTGGTGCTTCTGCCGCTTGCCGCAATCGGAGCGACTCTGCTGGTGTTCTGCGGACTGCCGATGACCTTCGATGGTGCGGCTGTCGTGCACACGCTGGAAGGTGCGGTGCAGACCATCGCGCGCGGTCCGGTGGCGGTGGAGGTGATCATCAAACAGCTTGGAACCAACGGCGGCGGATTCTTCGGACCGAACTCGACTCATCCGCTTGAGAACGTCGGTTTCTACAGTAACCTGATCGAGTGCGTCAGCCTGGTGATCATTCCCATGGGGTGCGTCTGGATGTTCGGCGAGATCACGAAACATAAAAAACACGCATTGGTCATTTTTGCCGTCATGACGGTCCTCTGCCTGGTCAAGCTCGGATGTGCAATCACGTTCGAGAGCGAGCCGACCAATGCTCTGCACGGACTGCCTGTCGCCGCCGCTTCCAATCTGGAAGGCAAGGAGTTGCGGCTGGGCGCCGGTGCGAGCCCCCTGTGGGCTGTATTCACGACATGCACCAGCAACGGATCCGTGAATTCGATGCATTGCAGCCTGAATCCGCTGACCGGACTGATTCCTCTGGTCGGCATGTGGTTCAATATCACCTTCGGCGGTATCGGCGTAGGTTTCCTCGGATTGTTCACCTATATCATTATCGGTGTCTTCATTTGCGGTATGATGGTGGGACGGACTCCGGAATATCTCGGCAAGAAGGTTGAGACCCGTGAAATGAAATATGCGCTCCCGGCACTCTTGATGCACCCGCTCTGCATTCTTGGCGGCATGGCTATTTTCTGCCTGATCCCATCCTGGGGGCGGGATACGGTGCTGAATCTCGGATTCCACGGCTTCACGGAAATGCTTTACGAGTTCACTTCTGCATCCGCGAACAACGGTTCCGGTTTCGAGGGACTTGGCGACAATACGGCACCGTGGAACATCGCCTGCGGGCTCGTGATGCTGATCGGGCGTTTCATTCCGATTATCTTCCAGCTTGCGATCTGCGGTTCGCTCTTTGCCAAAAAACAGGTTCCGGAGACCGTCGGCACACTGAAAACCGACACCCCGCTTTTTGGTGTCGTGATCGGCGGAACCGTGATTTTTGTCGGTGCGCTGCTTTTTCTGCCGGTCGCGGTGCTCGGCCCGATTGCCGAACATCTCACTACACTTGTAAACTGATTTTACGGAGCTGATTATGGTTATTGATATGAATCGGAAAGAGAGCCGGAGGGCGACTCTGTTTGACAGGGGGCTGGTCCGGGTGGCGCTGCGTCAGTCGTTTCTGATGCTGAACCCGTGGACAATGGCGCGCAACCCCGTCATGTTCATTACGGAAATCGGGGCTGCCCTGACTACTTTTGTATGGCTCATTGATATTTTCAGTGGAAATGCCAATCTGCTTTATACTACGCTGGTAATGCTGGTGCTGTGGATTACTGTGCTGTTCGCCAATTTTGCCGAAGCTCTTGCTGAAGCACGCGGAAAAGCACAGGCGGACAGCCTGAAAAACAGCAGGAAACAGACCCTCGCAAATCGGCTTGGCAGTTCCGGCGAACTGGAATCCGTGAATTCCGCGGAACTTCGCGCCGGCGATATTGTCGTGGTCAGTGCCGGAGAGACGATTCCCGGCGACGGCGAGGTGATCGAAGGTGCGGCAAGCATTGACGAATCCGCGATCACCGGAGAATCCGCGCCTGTCGTGCGTGAAGCCGGCAGCGACCGTTCCGGGGTAACTGGAGGAACCCGCGTTCTTTCCGACCGGATTACGGTGAAGATCACTGCCGGAGCCGGCGAGTCGTTTATGGACCGCATGATTTCGCTGGTCGAAGGTGCCGTCCGCCAGAAAACGCCGAATGAGCTTGCCCTTACTGTTACGCTGGCTGGCCTGACGCTCGGTTTTCTGCTGGTGACGGCAACCTTGTATCCCATGGCGAAGTATTTTGATGTGACGATTCCCCTGCCGACTCTGATTTCTCTGCTGGTCTGCCTGATTCCGACGACGATCGGAGCGCTTCTGGCGGCAATCGGAATTGCCGGCATGGACCGGGCTCTTGCCTCCAACGTTCTCGCCAAGAGCGGCAAGGCTGTGGAGCTGGCGGGGGATATTGACACTCTGCTGCTGGACAAGACCGGAACCATTACCGTCGGAGACCGTCTTGCCTCTGAATTCTATCCGGTCAACGGAGTGAGCCGTGATGAGCTGATTGAGATTGCCGTCCGCGCCTCTTTCGGTGATCGGACTCCCGAAGGCCGTTCCATTATTACTCTTGCCGGGAAAAAGCGCAGGGGCGGCATACCGAAAGACGACGGTACTTATACATTGGTGGAATTTACTGCTCAGACCCGTATGAGCGGCAATGACGCCGCAGACGGGACACATTACCGCAAGGGAGCTTCCGATGCCGTGATCCGCGCCGCGAGAGAGGCGAAAGTGAAAGTGCCGCATGATATTGGGGATATTGTCACGGTTGTCGCGGAGAAAGGATGCACGCCGATTGTCGTGGCGGAGAACAACCGGATCTGCGGCGTTGTCGCACTGTCGGACATCCTGAAGACCGGTATCCGCGACCGCTTCAAACGTCTTCGCGCCATGGGACTGCGCGTCGTAATGGTGACGGGGGACAACCCGCTCACGGCGGCGGCAATTGCCCGGGAAGCCGGCGTGGACGATTTCATCGCGGAAGCAAAGCCGGAAGACAAACTGGCTTATATCCGCCGGGAGCAGGCGAAAGGGCGCCTGGTCGCGATGATGGGCGACGGAACCAACGACGCGCCCGCATTGGCGCAGGCGGATATCGGTATCGCCATGAACTCCGGAACGCAGGCGGCGAAAGAAGCCGGCAATATGGTCGACCTCGACAGCGACCCGACCAAACTGATTGAAGTCATTGAGATCGGCAAACAACTGCTGATGACCCGCGGCGCGCTGACGACGTTCTCCATCGCGAACGATGTGGCGAAATATTTTGCGATCATTCCTGCCATATTCATGCTGGCGATTCCTGAGCTTGCAGTATTGAACATCATGCACCTTGCCACGCCTTCAAGTGCAATTCTGTCGGCGCTGATCTTCAATGCGATTATTATTCCGCTGCTGATTCCGATTGCTCTGAAAGGCGTCAGATACCGTCCGATGGGAGCGGATGCCCTGCTGGCGCGCAATCTGTTCATCTACGGTTTCGGTGGCGTGATTGCCCCGTTTGCCGGAATCAAATTGATTGATATGGTTCTGAGCGCCATCGGCTTGTTTTAACGGAAAGGAGACTTGAATTATGAATATCATGACTGATGTTGCCGGCGCGGTGAGAGCCGCGGTTCTGAGCATTCTGCTGTGCTGTGTTGCCTATACCCTGGTGATCTGGGCGGTTGCTCAGATTCTGGTGCCGGATACCGCCAACGGTTCTCTGGTGAAAAATGCTTCCGGAGAGTATGTCGGCAGCCGCCAGGTTGCGCAGGCATTCACACAGGATAAATATTTTCACAGCCGTCCGTCTGCGGTGGATTACAATGGTGCGGGCGCCGCCGGAAGCAATCTGAGCCCGACTTCTCCCGGAATTACGGAACGGGCGCAGGAAATCATAAAAAAATATGGCGCGAATGCGGAAAATCCCATTCCGGCGGATATGGTGACTGCTTCCGGAAGCGGGCTTGATCCGCACATTACGCTGGCTGCCGCGAAGTTCCAGATGCCGCGTGTCGCCAAGGCGCGCGGAATGAGTGAAGCAGAGCTCCGGAAGATTATTGACTCCCAGGTGGAATATCCCGGCGGCATCATGCGCAATGAGCCGATCGTCAATGTCCTGATGCTGAATCTTGCTTTGGATCAGTATAAATAATCTGACAGGCGGGGCTCTTTTCCGTTGAACGGAGCAGGGCTCTGCCGAAAATGTCTCTATTCATTCATTGCTGATGATGGAAGGCCGCTGTTATTGTTTTTTTTCAGCTTTCCTTTTTTTGTGTTCCTGTAGAAAACTGCGCCGGAACTGAGAAGGAGTCATGCCGGTCTGCTTATAAAAAAAGCGCATGAAATACGAGCTGTCGGAAAAGCCGCAGAGAGAAGCTATATTAAAGACGGTATGATCTGAATGGATCAGCAGTTCCTTTGCGTATTCCAGACGCTTCCGCAGAATATATTCGGAGAGCGTGACACCTGTCTTTCCATGAAACAGCCGACTCAGATAGCAGCGGTTGAGCTGCAGTTGTTCCGCCAGAAAATTGACCGTGGTTTCCGGGCTGGTGAAATTTTCGTCGACCATACGCAGCGCCACGGCGGCATAGTCCAGACGCTGCGGAGGCTCCTCTTTCGATGGTGAAAGGGCTTCGGTGAAAATCCGCACCGCCGTCGCAAATGCCCGATAGACCGAGCGTGAGTCCGGGATCGACATTTCGGTGCGAAGCAAAGTGAAAAGGTCATCAGGACATGTTCCCACATGGCGCGGAAGCCGGGATGTATGGAACCCCTGAAAGAATTTCTCCGCCTGTGCTCCTTCAATGGAAAGCCAATGATATTCAAAACCGGAGTCGAGCGGAATATAATCGTGCAGGCATCCGGAATTGTAAAAGCAGACTTCTCCCGGATGAAGGGTATAGGTCCCTTCGGGATAATGAAAGGTGCAGCCGCCGCCGACGCACCAGAATAATTCAACAAAATTGCAGACTCTCATTTTCTGCCGGGTAGCCGGATCGTTTCGGACATAGCCTGTGCCCCGGACTCGGAACGGTACCTTGTCCGATTCCGGGTAAATCTTTGCAAATAATATGTTACTGAATAATTTCATGGAACATTTTTCCCTTATAAAAGAATATTTCTTCTGCCGTTAATAGAACATTTTTTTCTGCTTCTTCAAGTATGGAAAGTAACAAAAATCCATATTATAGTAACAAATTTCTTCTTGTGAAAACTGTTTTTATGATTATACTTTTAAAGAAACAGGGCAGGATGTATGAGGAACAGCCGGGAACAGTAATCAATTTTCCGGTTCCGTTTTCATCCGTATCATTTCATTAACATTCAAAAATAAAATGCAGGGAAAGAAAAAATGAATTTTCATAAAAGAATTTTCACATTGATCGAGTTCCTCATGAGGAAAAGTTATAAAAAGGATGTTTCATTCCAGCGGTGCCAATTCACGCCCTGTCCTGCTTCTTCTTTCTTCCTTCGACTGTTGAATTGTTCCAATGTTCGATTGTTCCATTGTTATTCCGTTCCTTCCAACTTCCGTATTCCTTGTTCGATATTCTTACTTCGCAGGGTGAAAACAAGGATTTTCACCCTGATTGAGCTCTTCATGAGAGAAAGTTGTAAAAGTGGTATTTCATTCCGGCAGCAAGGCAGGACGGAACATTGCCAGTCCCCTGATCCTGCTTCTTCTTTCTTCCTTCGATTGTTGAATTGTTCAAATGTTGAATTGTTCAAATGTTTTTCTACTTCTTCCTTCCATGTTCCTTGTTCTTCTGTTCTTACTTCCAGGGGGAAAACAAGAGTTTTCACCCTTATCGAGCTCTTCATCGTGATTTCGATCATCGCGATTCTCGCGGCAATGCTTCTGCCTGCATTGAACAAAGCCCGTCAAACTGCTCAGGGCATTTCATGCATCGGAAAAGTTCGGCAGATTCTTATTGCTACGCAAGCATATCTCGGCGACAGCAACGGCGTTTATTATTCGGTTTATCTGGGACCGTATCTTTCCGGAAATTCCACTACGGACAATTATGCATCCCGGCCGACTGTCTGGATGGAATATCTGCTGCTTTACATGGGACGTAAAGAACTTACAATGATCACCCGCAGGGACCTTTCCGTTTCAGGGCCTTTCGGATGTCCATCCCAGGCTTTCCCTGACAAATTATATCCGGGGTACGGATATTTTTCCAATCTTTTCGGGGACTACGGCCATGCTGTCGGTTCAGAGAGTAGTGCCTCACCCGGAGTGAAACAGTCCCGGATTCCTTCTCCCAGCAAACATATTTCCCATGCTGAAGCCTGCGGCGGGAATGATACATATGAAAAAAGAGCCAGGAGGGGAAATCTGAAGGTTCATAATAATACAGTTGCCTATCGCCATCGCCGCAAAGCCAATGTGGGGTGGGTGGACGGGCATGTTTCCGGCGAGGCTGCGACTCTCCTGATCGGCAAGTCGACCGGCCTGCCGTGGGATCAGAATCTGACGAATACTCCGTGGACGAAGGATACCTATGGATTTTACGGGGGGAATGCTGCACTGGTGCAATATTCTCCGTGGCAATAAAAACAAACAACATGATTCATGGCTGTAAGAAAGGAAAACAGATGAAGCACAAACTTTTAATGCTGTCGCTACTGACCCTTGCCTCGGCAGCGGCATGGGCTGTGCCGGACTTGAAAAACCCGGCATTGACTCCGGTCAGATTTGAGCCCGCGCCGAACCATGCTCCCTTGAAACTGATTGAAAATGGGAAACCGAACTTCGCGATTGTCTATGACAAATCCAACCGCGACCGTGCTTTTACCTCCAGTGTGGAACGTGCGGCTTTGCTTCTTGAAGAGGCTGTGGAAAAATGTACCGGCGTCAAACCTGCCGTTCTGGGACTGCATGAACAGGATAAGGCAAAACAGTATCAGTATAAAATCCATCTCGGTTATAATGACATCACGAAAAAACTCGGCGCCGATCCGTTCAAGGGGCCGAAACAGGGCTATCAGCTTTTTACCTGTCCCGAAGGTGTTGTCATTGCCGGCTATGATTCCGCACTTCTGGATCAGGGAAAAAAATACTCCCCCCTGGAGCCTCGCGAAATTTTGCGCGGCACTTTATGGGGCGCCTGCGATTTTGCCGAACGCATCCTTGGCTGCCGCTGGTATTTTCCCGGCGAATACGGTTCGATTTTCCCGAAGATCGCAGAGTTGACTCTGCCGGCGGTCCGTTACAGCGATTATCCGCGTTTCTACAACCGTGACGGATGCTGGATCGGCTGGTCCCTGCGTGGAAAGAAGAAGCAATGGGAAGCACTGATGGGCGCGTATCAGAAAGAGACGGATTCTCCCAACAGGCTTATGACCATGCAGGAATACTGGCGTCTGGAACCTTTCATGGGGCCGAAATCTTTTCATCCGGGGCACGATCCGGAGCCTTCCCGGATCATGAGGTTTTATCCCGACCGCAAGAAGGACATCTTCTTCACCGATGAATCCGGTTATATGCGGTATAACCCCAAAGCACATATCGGCAATGATTTTGATCTGACGAACCTGAAATTTGCGGACATTATCATTGACGCGATGAAAAAATATTATGCTTCCGGGGGGAAAGATTACAATATCTGGTCCTATCCCCCGAATAAGCAGTATATCAATATCGGACAGTGTGACGGGGAGGTGCCGGATATGGATATGCTGCGGAATCCGACTGTTCAAAAACTCAAGCTGATCTCGCAGGCGGATATTGACAGCGGAGTGGCTCAACGCAATGTATACGGACGTTTCCTGCAATATTTCGCCACCCGGGTGAAAGAGGAATTTCCCGGTCTCCGCGTGGCTTTCATGCCTTATCAGGGCGGCACCTATGCTCCCACGGACCCGCGTTGGAAACTGCCGGACAACATTGATCTGCGGGTCTGCACTCATATCTTCCCCCGCGCTCCGCGAAACCCGAAGAAGATCGCAAAAACCATGCAATGCCTGAAGGAATGGTATGAAGCCACCGGCAACCGTCCGATCGATTCGCTGTGGTTCTATCATATCCCTGCGGAGAGCGGCAGTCCGTTCCTGCGTGCGATTGCGGCGCAGTTTGTCGGTGAATCGATCAATGTCTGCGGAAAACTGCTGGGACGCACCAATATCTTTTTCGATCAGTACGGCGGTCTGAACTGGTCCTACTATTATTCCGAATACTGCGGAGCCAAAGCATTCTGGAATCCCGATTTCAATGCGGATGCGGCGGTTGATGAACATTGGGAACCTTTCTACGGGAAAGAGGCAGGAGCGGAACTGAAGAAGTTCCACCGGCTCATGAAGGACAGCTATATCAACCTGTATATGATGAACGATGCGGAAAACTCCATCAATCCGCTCTATCCTCCGCAGGTCATAGACCAGTTGGAAGCCTGTCTGAACAAAGCCGCTTCCCATATCAGGCCCGGCACCGTGGAGGCGAAACGCTTCGCCCTCTTTTCCATGCCGTGGAAAGATGCAATCCTTTCCCAGCGGAACCGGCAGAGCTATATCCGCCCGAACTACAATGTATACCGGCTGCTGAGCCGGGATAAAGTGGAACTGGACGGAAAGGGGAATGAAGCGTTCTGGAAGAATCTCAAGCCCATTGCAATGCAGGACCCGAAAGGGAGCGGCGCCAGGCCGAAATATCCGTATTCTGTGAAACTTGCATGGGATGACAACGGCATTTACGGACTGCTGGAAGCTCCTTGCAGACCGTTGGCGGATGCCGGAAAGGATTTGTGGCACAATGACAGTTGTGAAATCTTCATCGCGCCCGGAGTGAACCGACGGGAAGATTTCTATCATTTTGCCGTGGATGCCCTGGGGAACCAATGCACCGGATTCCGTAAAATGTTTCCCATTGCGACTCCCTACGGCAGACATGATGCGCCGGGATTCCGCAGGGCGGTTGTCCGGAACGACAATTCCTGGAGCATGGAATTTTTCATCCCGTTTGCTGATATGAAGGTGAAAGCGCCGCGTCCGTATGATGTCTGGGGCGCGAATATCGTAAGCAACAAGCTGGGCGAGCCGCAGGAATACATGTCATCTGCGCTGACATTGGCAAACAATCATAATCTTGAAATGTTCGGAACCATTAAATTTCTTGGAAAAGGAGATTGAACCATGAAAAAAAACATGATTTCTTTCACTCTTGGATGTTTCTTCGTTTTTTGTGTTCATGGCGCGGAATTTCCGGCAACTGTCATGCAGACGAAACCTTATCTTTTCCCGCATCTGGAATTTGTGACAGGCTATTCCATTTCCAATGGGTCCTGGGACTACAATGTTTCGGTGCAAAGAACGAAAAATACGGGGAAACGGCCTGCCTTTGTGCAATTCGGCTGCGGCTATCCCGTACCGGCTTTGCCCGGCCTTACAGTCAATGGAATCAAGAGCCGCAACATTTTTCTGGACAAGGACAGCCTGAAAAAATGGGAAGACAAGGAAAGCGGCAGCGCCGGATGCGAGATGACTCTCAATTTCGACGGCGCAAAAATTTTGTATCGCGTCTTCATGAAAAAGAATTCAAACCTGCTTTTTATACGTATTGCCCCGGACAGCAGTTCCGTGGAACCGATTGCCGGAATCGAGTTTTCCACGTATGCCTGCATCAATCTGGATAAAGATCCCAAAAAACGCTGGAAGCCGGCGTCATACGCCCGTGAAGCCGTAACCCCGCAACGAACCCTCAAGGGAAATACCGGCAATAAGGGGACTGAACTCGAATCTGCGGAAAATACACTTATTCTCCGCGACGCGGCGTTCGGGAAAAAACCAGTCTATATGGCTTTCGAGAGTGCACCCGTTCAAAAGGCGGTTCTTCTCAATGGTGTGTACCAGACTTTGAATCTGACACTGAAACCGGATTTCAAGGAATTTACCTATGCCTTCTGGATGTCGCCGAAAAAACAGTTCACGAATGCGGAGTTCGAGGCGTTGCTGAAGGCTTCGCCGGAGCTCTTCAAATTCTGAAGAAAAATTGCAGCAGAGACTTTTTTGCAGAAGATGAAAGAAATTCAAAAATGATCAGAGTAACACATTTTAATATTGCCTCCTCGTTCGGGGAAGATAAAAAATCCGACTGGACGCGGGCGGCGAGGATTATCAGAGAGTCGGCACCGGATGCGGTGAGCTGTAATGAAGTCTCCGTGCATGAAGATTTTGTGCCGGATCTCGACATGCCGGCACTCTATGGGGATTATCTGGGAATGACCCCGGTTTTCGGGCGTGCCACTTCCCGTGACGGCAAAGGCGAATACGGAGTCATGGCGCTTGCCGAATACAAAATCGAATTTGTGGACAAGCTCCTGCTACCGACTCCGGCAGGCTATGAACAGCGCATTTGCCTGATGACAAAAGTATATGCGCCGACCCCATTCCACTTTCTGGTAACGCATTTCTGCACCCGGAACGAATATCCGGGCGCAAGGGAATACCGGGTTGCCGCCATTCAGATGATTACGGATAAAATCAATGAAAGAAAACTGTATCCGGCAGTCCTCTGCGGCGATCTGAACGTGGAACCCGGAACACCGGAGATCGATTTCCTGCATACCCAATGGGATGTCTGCAACGATCAGGCGGAACCGGGCGTATGGACGCATCATTCCGGGGCAATGATTGATTTCATCTGCACGTATCCGAAAGGAGCGGTCCGGCTGTTGAATTTCAGCGTGGGAGCCCATACGGCCGCTTCCGATCACTGCCCGGTAACGGCGGAACTTGAATTTTAAATTTGAAAAAGAGAGATTATGTCACATTATCCCTGTTTTGATTTGCGTGAAAAAATAGAACTCGGCGGAAACTGGCAGTTCGCGTTTTGCGAAAAACTGCCCCTTGACATGCTGAATCTCCATGCGCTGAACTTTACCGGCTGTTTGCCTCTGCCTGGCTGTTTCGATGTTTTTGAACAGTTTGCCGGAAAAAAGGGAACCGGGTGCTACCGGACGGATTTTACGCTGAAGAAAGAGGCGCTTCTGCGTCTTCACATCGGCGGAATGGGGCTGGCATGCCGGATTTTCTGCGATGGGAAAGAGGTCGGTTCCTCGCATATGCCGTTCACCCCGCTGGATTTCGATTTCCGTGCGGGCGCCGGATGTCATACGCTGCTGATTGCCGTAGACAATCGGTGCGACGAGGAAAAAATTCCGCAATTTCAACTGGAATGCGATTTTTATGCATACGGCGGAGTTTATTACGAACTCTCGCTGTCGACTTTGCCGGAGTTCCGGATCGAACGCATACAGGTGACTACTCTGGATTTGGACACGGGATGTGTCAAGCTGGAGGTGCGGTTCGGCGGAGATGTGCCGGAGGAGACCGAATTGAGTCTTTCGTTTGACAATGGAGCGGAGGAGAATGTGCTTTGCCGTATAACGGACAGACGCGCCGTTCTCGAACGGAATGTGCCGTTTCCGCGCGTGTGGTCTCCGGATTCTCCCGCATTGCACTGTGTTCGTTGTGCAATCCGCGGCGATGCCGTGACGGAGCGGTTCGGCCTGCGCAAGATTGAGATCCGGGGGCGCAGCCTTCTGCTGAACGGAAAGCCGCTGAAGCTGCTCGGAGTCAACCGCCATGAGCACCACCCGGATTTCGGTTACGCTCTCCCCGATGCGATTCATGTCAATGACCTGATGCTGATGAAGCAGTGCGGCTGCAACTTTGTCCGGGGTTCTCACTATCCGCAGAATCAGCACTTTCTGGACTGCTGTGACGAAATGGGGATTCTGGTCTGGGAGGAAGGTCTGGCGTGGGGTAGAAAACCGTCGCCGAACCTGCTGAATCCTGTTTTCCGCGAGTCGCAGAGAAACAACCTCACAGCCATGATTCAGACAAGCTTCAATCATCCGTCGGTAATCCTGTGGGGGTTCCTGAACGAATGCGCCTCCACGGAAACGGAGTCCAAGCCGGTTTACGCCGAGCTGGCGGCACTCGTGAAGCGTCTTGATCCGTGCCGTCCTGTAACCTTTGCCGTGGTGCAGACCCGCGATCATCAGGTGTTTGAGTTTGCCGACGTCATTTCCATGAACTGTTATCCGGGCTGGTATGACACGGAGGACGAGGAAATCCGGACCATTGACAATATTCAGCCGTTCCTGCGCGACACCATAGGGTATATCGATTCCCTCCCGGAAACCAGGGATAAGCCCTTTATCATCAGCGAAATCGGCGCTGCGGCTCTGCCCGGGTTCCATGACCGCTTTCATGCGCGCTGGACCGAGGAGTATCAGGCGGATTACCATCAGGCTGTAACGGAGTTCGTCTGCGGCGAAGACCGGGTGGCAGGGGTTGCGCTCTGGATGTTCTGCGATGCCCGCACCGGTATGCAGGGACGTATCCTGCGGCGTCCGCGCGGATTCAACAATAAAGGAATTTTTGATGAATACCGCCGTCCGAAAGAGGCTGTTGCGGTTGTCAGAAAGAATTTCAGGCGGCAATAGAAAGCGGGTATCGTTTTCTATGCAGAATGCTGCCCGGTTCTTCCTTCGGTATTTGTATTTGGCATAACATTGTTTTATATTGATCAGGAAAGGTTTTTTATGAGCAAGGACAACTCTTCATTTCTTCTTGAGACAGAAGAACTCTGGCGGATTTCTGCCGGTGGCATGGAGCTTTCCATTGGAAAAGCAGACGGATGCGTCAACCGTATTGTCAACATTTCCGGTGAACGGAAAGTCTGGGCTGCCTATTGTGGTGACGTAACAGTCCGGGATGATCTGCTTCAACGCACTTTCGGGCGGCGTGACTTGAAAAGTGTTGTATTTGAAGCAAACGCGGAACGGCTTGTCATTCACAAACAATTTCAGGGTGCGCCGTGGTCATTGCGGGAAACCTACAGTTCCGCCGATGATGCAATCTGCTGGGAATCCGCGCTGACGCTTGCAGACGGAGATTACCGTTCCTGCGCGGTCAGTTGGAATCTGCCGTTGCCGCAGCCCGTCTTTCCGGTTCATTTCTGGGCTGCGAAAGATGGAATGCCCTCTCAGATTTCCCGCTTTGCGGGACTTTCCCTGGAATATGGAGAAGTTACAAGCGGAATTCTGATGCCGCTGCTTTCCTGTTACCGGACACAAGATGATTCCGGTTTTGCCCTTGCCATGCCATTTGATTTCAAGACCCCGCGTTTCCGCTTTCTGTTCGGATTCCGCGAACTGGATTTGCGTGCGGAGTTCGATTGGCTCGCCTTATCCCCGGACCATACGGCAAAAACGAAACTTCTGCTGCATGGGACTCCCGGCGACTGGCGTCCGGCACTGGGTTGGGTTTATGAACGTTTTACGGAATATTTTGAGCCGCGTTCGCCGCAGATTGATTCTCTCTGGGGCGGGCACGTCTGCGGAGAATTTACCGTTTCGGCACAGGAGGTGCGCCGGATGGTTGAACTCGGAATCAAATGGTATGAGGTTCACGGCCATTTCCCCGCCTACGGGAATTATCATCCGGAAGGGATTCCGCAATGGAAGAGCGGTCACTTCAGAACCAATGAGACGATGATTTCCGAAGCGATGATTCATCAGACGATTCAGACGCTGCATGACGCCGGAACCGCCGCATTCCTCTATCTTCAGGTTACGGGCGACGGCGATGAAAAACTTCTGCCTCCGGAAATGGAAGTCTGCCGCCAGAAAGACCGGCGCGGTCAGAATTGGAGCGGCTGGGAGAAAACTTATATGATGAATTCCGATCCGGCGCTTCCCTTCGGAAAGGAAATTGACCGCCAGATTGATGGCATCACAGCGCGTTATCCGGAGGCGGACGGAATCTTTCTGGATCAGCCGTGTTATAATTTTGTCGATACTGCGCATGATGACGGAATCACGGCGATCGACAATCAGCCCGCCTATATGAGCGGTTTCAATTATTTTCCCCATCTGGAACATTTGTCGCGCCTGCTGCATCCGGAAAAAACGATCATTGCCAACGGTCCGTTCGGTGTCGGCATTCTGAAATATTTCGATGCGTTCATGGCGGAGGGTGACAGCTGGTTATGCGAGCATCTCCAGTATTACGGAATCGGCGCCAAACCGCTGTTCTTTCTGGTATATGAGCACGACGATGCCCATATTGAGATGATGTTCCGGAAAGCGCTGCTTTACGGCGCCGGATTCGCCAGTTACCCCGCCGCCATGCCGTCGCGCGATCTCTATGAAAAATATCTTCCGCTGCTGGAAAAGCTCTACCGCAGGCGCTGGGTCTTTGATCCTGATCCGTTGCGGCTGCCTCTCGGTTTTCAGGGTAACATCTATCGGAGCGAACGGAATACTTACTGCATCAGCCTGGTCAGGACGATGAGCCGCCTTGCCGGACGCATATCAACGGCAGGAGAAATTGGAATCACACTCCCCGGAATCGAGGATGCGAAGGACTGTATTTTATATCAGCCGGGGTTGGGCCCTGTCGGTCTGGCATTCACAGGAAAAGAGAATTCGATTTCTCTTGAACTGCCCTCAGAACTGGTTGCCGGACTGCTTGAGATAACGCCCTCCGGATTATGAAAAACAGAATAAAATTGAAGTGTGCAGGACAATGAAAAAAATCAATCTTTCATGGAAACTTTTCGGTCAGGGAATGGAAAATTTCGGAGAAAACGGTGCCCCGTCCCGGGATGCCATGCCCGTTCCGGGCGATGATGAAATTCTGGTGCGTGTGGACGCGCTGGGACTCTGCTTTTCGGATATCAAGATCATCCGTGCGGGTGCAACTCATCCGAAGCTGTGGGAAAAGGATTTGAAAACTCATCCGCTGATCCCCGGACACGAGGCTGTTTTCACCATAGTCGGAAAAGGAAAGAACGTACCGGACGAATTTTACGAAGGTCGCCGCTGTCTGATTCAATGCGATATCTTTGTCGGCGGGCGCAGTTGTGCCTACGGATACGGCATGCCGGGAGGCATGACGCAGTACAGCATTCTGGATAAACGGGTCTGGGCGGGAGAAGGGCGCAGTTATCTGCTGGACTGGCCCGACGGACTTTCCGCCGCTGCCGCCGCGCTGATCGAACCGTGGACTTGTGTCCGCGCCTCTGCGCATATCACCCATCGCGCCGAACCGCTGAAGGACGGAAAACGTCTCTTTGTTTTCGGCAATGCGGCAAAAGAATATGTGCCTGGGGATTTATTTGAGCGGAACCCGCCCGCCGTCTGCAAAATTTACGGAACCGCGCCCGCATCGTTCCAGGGGGAAGCCGTCGGTTCTCTTGAGCTGGAAGGGGAGTTCGACGATATTGTATGTTGTGATGTGACTGATCCTGAAGTTTGCGAAAAAGCCGTTGCTCTCGCCGGGCAGAAAGCCGTCATCACCTTTGCCGGAGCAACTCCGTGTCGAAAGTGTGCGATTGACCTGGGGGCGTTGCATTATCAGAACCGTTTCTATCAGGGAACCATGTCACTGGATCTTTCCGATGCCTACCGTGCCGGACGCAGAATGTCGATCAAGCCCGGCGGGACGGCATGGTTTTTCGGCGGGGCAGGGGCGATGGGGCAGATGCACGTGGAACTGGCGGCGGTCTCTCCCGGACATGCCGGGAAAATCCTGGTCAGCGATCTGGATGACGCACGGCTGGAACATTTGCAGAAGTTTCTGGGGAAACGTGCCTCGGAACTGGGGGTCGAATGCCGCTTTGTCAATCCATCGGGGATGTCGGCGGCTGAATTTGACCGGCTGCTTCGCGAATTTGCGCCGGAGGGCTTCGATGACATTCTGCTGCTGGTGCCCTCGGCGGAATGCGGCGAAACCGCCGCCTCCTATCTCGGCCGCGGCGGTCTGATGAATGTGTTTGCCGGAATTCCCGCAGGCGATACCGGTGCAATTTCCATCCGCGACATCGTGGAGAATCACATCCGTTTCACCGGCTCCTCCGGCAGCAGTACGGATGATATGATTGATACGGTCCGTGCGGCGGCGGAAGGCGAGTTCCTCTGCGTAAGCGCACTCGGGGCAATCGGCGGAATGAAGGAACTGAAGAAAGGTCTTGAAAAAGTGGCATCCGGCGCGTTTCCCGGGAAAACCGTGATTTTCCCGAACTGCCCGGATCTGCCGCTGACCGCAATGAGCGATCTGGCGAAAATTTCTCCGGATTTGCCCGCAACGCTTGATGCCAACGGATTCTATACGGCGGAAACGGAACAGAAAATCTTTGCCGCGTTCGGCGAGAGGGAGGAATGAAAAGTGATTTTCCGCGCAAATCAAAATGAACTGCCTGTGAAAGGATTTACTTCGAACGATGTATGCTGATCTGGATTTAGTCCGCAAATTAACCCATGGCGCTGTTGCCGTAACAGAAAAAGACGGTTGGTTTTTATTTTCAAGATTTACGGATGAACAGAGAGGCACGTATCGGAACATGCCTGACTTTTATCGTAAGACATTTGCATCTTCAGGGATTCGCCTGGAGTTCAAAACATCTTCCTCTTTCTTTGCAATGGATTATCATGTTACAGGAGCGTCCTCTCGCAAATTCTATTATTTTGATGTCTTTGTGAATGGAATACTGGTCAAACACGAAGGCAGTGAATCCTATGAAGAACAACCGGACGGCACGTTGCAAGTTGAGTTGCCACAGGGAATAAAAACTATTGCGGTCTATTTCCCCTGTCTGGTTGCAGTGAAACTGAGCCGATTGCTTTTTGATGACGCCTCCGTTATTCAGTATCTTCGGAAAAGCAGAAAAATGATTTGCTTCGGGGATTCGATTACCCAGGGATATGATGCACGCCATTCATTTCTGACGTATCCCAATCAGCTTGCGGACGCTTTTGATGCGGAGATGATCAATAAAGGAATCGGCGGGGAAGTATTCAGGCCGGATTTACTGGCAAATGCCGATCCCATGCAACCGGATCTGCTGACAATTGCATACGGAACAAATGACTGGTCCGGAAATTTTTCCCGGGAAGAATTGAGACGTCATACGGACCTTTTTTGCAGAAGATTAGTTGAGTCGTATCCTGATGTCCCTGTTTTCGCAATTCTTCCTTTGTGGCGGAGCGATTTCGGATGCATTCGGAATGCCGGGACATTCGAAGATGCCGGAAAAATTTACCGGAGCATATACGAGAAATATTCCATAATCCGGATCATAGATGGTTTTTCTTTGATCCCGCATGATACTTCCCTGTTCAGTGACGGATATCTGCATCCAAATGATTCCGGTTTTTCGCAGATGTCGAAAAATCTGATCCGGCAAATACAATAGTCAATCAAAAAGGAAAGCGAATTGCGGGAGATGCGGAGCTGGAAAACGGAAAGATGGTTTCCGGTAAATTTGGAGTCGATGAACAAGGATTTGAGGTGATTCCGTTGTTGGATTTTCAGCCTCGGGAATGACATGGGGTTGTGGCTCCAGCCTGCGATACCATGATTCCCAAGGAGAATTTTCTGTCTCCGGAGATGAGGAGTATCCTGTAATCTTTCCCTTTTTTGCCTGTGCCTGATTGAAAATAAATGAAACAATATTATATTACAGCTTCGGTCGTTTTTAATTTTACCCGGCAGATTTGAATTTTCATAAATAATTCAACATAAAGGAAAAAGCAGAATGTCAAAATTGATGCTCGGACTCCCGAAAGGCAGTTTGGAACAGTCCACCGTGGACATGTTCGCAAAGGCAGGCTACAAAATTGAAATCAGTTCACGTTCCTATTATCCGTCCATCGACGATCCGGATATCGAATGTATGCTGATCCGCGCTCAGGAAATGTCCCGTTATGTCGAGGAGGGAATTCTTGACTGCGGACTGACCGGTTTCGACTGGATTCAGGAAAACGGCTCCGATGTGATCGAAGCCGCGGAGCTCGTTTACGGCAAAGTCGGGCGCAATCCTCTCCGCTGGGTTCTCGCCGTGCCGGAAAACTCCGGAATCCACTCCGTGAAAGACCTTGAGGGCAAACGGATTTCCACGGAAGCGGTCGGCATGACGAAGCGTTATCTCGCAAAGAACAATGTCAACGCGACCGTCGAATTTTCCTGGGGCGCGACTGAGGTCAAGCCGCCGAAACTCGCCGATGCGATTGTCGAGATCACGGAAACCGGTTCCTCTCTGCGTGCGAACCACCTGAAAATCATTGATACGCTCTGTATCAGCACAACCCGTTTCATTGCCAACAAAAAGGCGTATCTGGACCCAGTCAAGAAAGAGAAGATCGAGAATATCGCGCTCCTGCTCAAGGCTGTGCTCGCTGCGGAAGGCAAAGTCGGCTTGTTGCTGAATGCGAAGAAGGCTGATCTTGACAAGATTCTCGGCAAGCTTCCGGCTCTTGAACGTCCCACGATTTCTCCGCTTTCCGATTCCGAATGGGTAGCCTTGAATACGATTGTTTCGGAGCATGTGGTTCGTGAACTGATTCCCGATCTCAAGCATCTCGGCGCCAGCGGCATTGTCGAATATCCGCTGAACAAGATTGTGGAATAAAGTTTCTGATTCCCATGAAAAAGCCCCGTGGAAAAATCCTGCGGGGCTTTTTTTTCGGCAGGCTGCCGGTTTTTTATGAAATGAAGTTGGTTCCGATCCACGGTTCCTGCACGGGACGCGGGACATTGGACTGTGCGGCTGTTTTCAGCAGATATGCCATATTGTTTCCGAGCGTGCGCATGGTCTGCAATCCTTCCAGATCACGGCGGACCTCATCCGGGGTGAAGCCGTGTGTCGAGTTCCAATACTGGCTCGAAACAACCGGCATCTGGCAGATCGTAAAGTATTTGTTCAGTCTGTCGAACGTTGAACTTGCCCCTCCGCGGCGGCAGTTGACCACACATGCGGCAGGTTTATATTGAAAATATTCCGTCGCGGAGAAAAATGCCCGGTCGAGAATTGCGCAGAGACTTCCCGGAGGACCCGCGTAATAGACGGGTGCCCCGATCACAATTCCATCACACTCCTTCATCTTTCCCACGAAATCCGTGTAAAGCTGATCCTTGAACACACAGCGCGTTCCGTTTTCACGGCATTTCCAACAGGCAATGCAGCCTTGCACTGCCCGGTTGCCGATCCAAAAGATTTCGGAATCGACGCCGTTGTTTTTCAAAGCTCCGGCAACTTCCGAGAGCGATGTGAAAATACAGCCGTCCTTGTGCGGACTCCCGTTGACCAGTAAAACTTTCACATTCCACCCCTTGATTCAATTGATGTTTGTGCCAAAACATCCGGCATAAAAGATATAAAATGTTCCCCAGACTGTTTCCGATGTCCGGTCATATACAGTTTTTTGCATGGAACAGGCAGGAGAATGACAGTATTCCCCGCCTGTTCTGATTTCAGAATGTGTCAGAGTTCCAGCCCCATTCATTTCCTCGTTTTTCCGAGAAGTTGATGTAAACGCGCTGTCCGCTGACTCCATACTTGCCCAGCAAGGCGCAGAGCGCCGCGGAGAGCCGTTTGCAGACTTCCGGGTTCAGCCCTCCGACACTCATGACGACAATGAATGCCGACGGAGCCAGAAAGTTGCCGCCGAATGAAACGACCGCATCATCCGCGACAATCGCCTGTGTTACGGTTTCCGGTTTTCCGATTTCCTTTGCAACAAGAGCCGTCAGCTCAAGAGCAAGGTTTTCCTTTTCGTTCCGGTCGAATTTTTTCGAGATTGTGAGTTTTACAGTAGGCATGATTCCCCCCTTCTGTTATGGTTTGTCCTGATCTGAATCCATCCGTTCCTTTTCGGGCGGATTCAGTGAAAATACATGGTCCTGATCGACATACCAGCCGAAAAATCCTTTCTTCAGTTTCAAATATCCCGCCGGTCCGCTGAACCGCATGGAGGCATCCTGAAGTGACGATGCTTTCCACTTTTCCGCCGCTTCCGGTGAAAGCTCCGAGAGGGCAAGCGGCGGAACGCATGAAATATTTGTCATGACATAGACCGTGGAGTCGTCCACGGGCCGAATCGCTCCCGCTGAATAGTAAAATTCCCCGCTGCCGTATCCCATGTAACGCCCCGCCTTCTCATTGAAGGGAACAGGCAGCTCCCAGTCACGCACAAACGGACTGCGGACAGGAATATTGCCGCTCCATGAATATTTCGCCATGAAGTCGGGCGATGCTGTTTCCGGCACGAAAAGAAAACGGACTTTTTCCGCCGGCACGGCTTGTCCGGCTTTCAAAGCGCTCTGCTCGAAAAGATAATCGAAAACCGTTTTGTAAATTGCGTCATTGTCCTTCTGCGTGAAAGGATAAATGATGACGGAAAATGCGTTTTCAAAAGAATTTTCGCCTCCTTCATAAGTCCGGAGCAGGGAGCCGTCCTGATCCAGTACCGCATCCAGTACCGCATAAGCCACAATCTGTCTTGCTGTACGGACAATCAAAGGCTTTACACAATAAGCAAGAGTGATTTCATTTTTGCGTGATGCCGAAATTCCGCAGAGAGAGAGATCTTTTTCCGTCAGGCGGAGATTTCCTTTTTGCGCCGTCAGACGGTCTTTCCACCATTCGCTTTCCGGATAACGGAACTTCCTGATCTCCGTTTGCACGTTTTCCCCCGCATTCTTCTTTTCCGTGGAACTTCCTGTCTGCGTTTCTGAAATGATTCCGTCGGGAAACTCCTGTTCCCATGAAATATCCCCCGCCTGAATTTTTCTTTGCATTGCTTCACAGACAGCCGTTACGACGGAAGGTTCCGGCAGAACCGGAGGCGGGACATCTTTTTCGCCTGCGATTTTTCCGACTCCGACCAGTGAAAACACGGCATTCCGGTCCGTGCCGCCGACGAGGAATACTACCCGGTAGTGGTTGTCCTCCGTTGCAGAGTCCATCACCAGAGCGAGGCACTGAAAACTGTTCGTCCCCGGAATAAAGGAAACGTTCATCGGGCGGATATTTTTCTCATTGAACCGGTAACTGTCGAAACCGAATACCTCGCCATATCCTTTTTCGTCCTGAATGAAAACCTTGCCTGAACGGATCGCCGCGGAGATGCTTTCCAGAGTGGCGGCAGGGTCCGCATGTCCGAAAAATTCCGGATATTCGGCAGGCTCGCCGTCTTCCGGGAAAGTACACGACGTCAGTATAAGAGCCGAAAAGACAATCAAGCATAATCTGATAAAAGGCATATGACCCCCGTTTTCTGAATTTCATTTCCTTATCTATGAAAATACCATGAAGCTGAAAAAAAACAAGATGAGATTCAAAAAAACTGACAGGATATCTTTTTCCGGAGTGGGATTCTCCTGTTTTTCTTGAAAAAAATCTTTTCTTTTTCTTTTCGGGTCTTGACAAAATCAAGAATTTGTTTATAATTAATACTGAACTGCGAAAACGTTTGACTGAATATTGACTGAGGGTGAAAGAATGGCGGTTACGATCAAAGATATTGCAAAAGCGGCACAGGTTGACAAGGCGGCGGTTTCCCTGACATTGAGGAATCACCCCGAAGCGAAGCGTCTGCGCCCGGAAACGCGGGAACGCATCCTGAAAGCCGCCAGAGAGCTCGGTTATCAGCGCAATCTTCTTGCATGGTCGACGCGTACGGGAATCGTGAATACGATTGCCGTGATCGGACGTTTCCGCAAGGATGACATTCTTTCCTACACCAACCAGATGCTTGCCGGAATCCTGACCACCTGCACACAGTTCGGATACAATATCAAGGTGTATCCCGATACGAATCTGGAAGCGGCGTTCGAGGAGATCAGCGGAAACAGGATTTCCCATGTCATTTCTTTGAGCGTCGATCCGGCGGAGCGCCGGAAAGCGGCGGAGTTCTGCCGCCGTTACCAGTTGAATCTGGTCTATGTGTTTGAAGACGCTTACGACGGTTTCCCTTCCGTCAATACGGATAACTTTGCATCTGCCCGTGAAATCGTGAATTATCTGGTTTCGATCGGGCACCGGCGCATCGGGCTGCTCTGTGTGCCGCACCGCTATCTGTATATCCGCGAACGCCACGACGGTTATCTGCAGGGGCTCAGGGACGCCGGGATAGAGATCGATCCGCGCCTGATCGACTGCTCGGACTGCCCTGAACAGGCTTTTGCACAGATGATGCGCCTGCCGGAGACGGAGCGTCCGACCGCTCTCTTCGCCATTTCGGATTCCATCGCGATTGAGGTGGAACGTCTGGCGATCCTGAACGGTTTCAAGGTGCCGGAGGAGCTGTCTGTTTTCGGGTTTGGAAACAGTGAGTGCTGCAAGTCGGCATTTGTTCCCGTTTCGAGCGTGGAGGAGTCCTCCTATGACCGGGGGGAACTTGCCGTGAAGATCATTCTGAACAAGCCGCTGGAGATTCCGCGACGGGAGGACGGGCGTTATCTGATTCCTCCCCTCCTGGTTCATCGGGATTCGGCGGCGTCCTGCAACCATGAAACAATGGGAGTAAAGTAAATATGATGGAGCAATTAAAAATCCGTGCCGTCCAGATGGATTTGGCGCGGCAACCGGAGACCGTGGCATTTATCAAAAGTTCTATTGATTTTTTCCATCAATGCGGTTACAACTATTTGGTGCTTTACCTGGAAGGTCGAATCCGCACGGAAAGTTTTCATTCTCTCCCGGAAAATGAGTCCTATTCGCCGGACGAAATCCGGGATATTGTCGGATATGCACAAAAATACGGGATTGAAACCATTCCAGTCGTTTCCGTTTTCGGACATGCCGACCTTTTTCTGGAACAACCGGAAAATGAGTCCTGCGCAGAACTCAGAGGTGGTATTCGAGGCAGATTTGGCACTTACAATCATGTGTTCTGCCCGACGCAACCGGAAACTCTGAATTTTATCGAACGATATCTGACGGAAGTTGCAGAACTTTTTCCATCCCGCTATTTTCATGTTGGCTTCGATGAAGCATGGGATATCGGCTATTGCGAAAAGTGTCGTGTCCGGCTCCCCGAAGAAGGGCAGAGCGGTATTTTTCTCTCTCATCTGAAAGCCGTTTACAATATTGTTGCAGGAAAGCTCGGCAAAACCATGCTGATGTGGGATGACCTTTTCGACATTTATCCGGATGTGCTGGAACAGATTCCGCGTGACATTGTTTTCTGTTCGTGGCATTATGAGACTCTGCTTGATCGTCCTTACGGACACGCCGGTGCACCCCGTTCAGATCTTTTCAAACGATATGATGGACTCGGATTCCGGTATATTTTCGCCCCTGCCGCTTTCAGCATGCGCAACATTCAGACTTTTACGGAGTATGCTTTATCGCATCATCCGTTCGGTGCTCTGCTGACTGTTTGGGAAGCACCCGGTGCCCACGAAAAGGTCGCCGTCGCCTATGCCGGGCGACTGTGGTCAGGAAATCCGGATAGTTCCATGGAAGCGATTTTGCGTGAAACGACACCGCTGCGTTCGGAAGCGGAGTTGGCGATGGCGGCGTTTTTTCTTAAAGAACATTTCATTGTGGTTCCGGGAGATATGCGCAATTACTTCGGCAATTTGCTGAATCCCGCGGAATATGATCGTTTTCTGATTGTCCGAGTTGCACGGGACTTGTTCATGCAATACAAAAATTCCGGAAATGACGTTCTGGAAGAAATGATGATCTATCTGGATGCGGAAAGTATTTACTTTGCACTGCGTCAATTACTTCCGCGCCTTTGCTGTCCGGGAGTTGAATGTGACATTTCCGGTCCATTGGCAGAGATCAAAGAACAGGCAGCGGATATCAACCGTCGACGCAAAGAGATTGAAAAACGGTTGCGTCCTGACCGGATGAGCCGGAAGGATGATCGGATTTTTGACTATCTCGAAAAAATGCTCGCTGAAGTTCCGGTTCATGGTCCAGTCTCCAATGCAGTATTGCGGGTTCGTTACCCGGAAAGAGTCCGTCCGTTTCAATTCTTTGTCCGATATGCCGGCTCGTCGAAGTGGAACCGAATTGAGGCTGGATGCACTGGAAACCGTTTTTGGGGAGAACACATGATGTCGTATCCGTTTGAGCCGCAGGGGGTTCCGGAAGCGCTTCGCATTGATTTTACCAATCAGTACGTCGGTTCGCGGATCATGTATGCGGAACTGGAAACTGCCGAAGCATTCTATCAACCGCTGGGAATTGTCAATATAGAGGGAGCGGTCAGCCATCCGGAAGCCCTCCTGAACGATGGACGCGACGCCGCTTTTTTTGGTGATGGTGAAGTCCAAGCTTTTCGGAAATTCAATCACCAGGAAGCGCTTCAAATGATTTCATCAGTAGAATTATTGTTAAAAAAGATTTCAAAGTAAACTTTCCGGCGGGATAGTAAAACAGAAAGCGAGTGCCATTATGATTGAGGTGTTGGTAATGAAAAGAAGGAAGATGCCGAGTCAAAGTAGGATATGGATTGATCGTATTCTATTTCGGAACTGTGATGTGGCGGAGTATTCACATCGTGAGCACTTGAGAGATGTAACACAAAGAATGAGAGTGAATTTGAATCCGGAATCCAGCCATGATGAAAATGGTTTTCGGAATCTCGTGGAACGAGTCCCCCTCCATGATTTTGCCTCCAATGCTGGAATCAGCCGTACATCGCAGCGCGAAGCGGTCTTCCCAAAGAGGACGGAATCAATCCGCAATCTTGCTTTTTCATTCAAATGTTCCATTGTTCAGATGTTTTCCTGTTTTTCTGTTCTTCCTTCCAGGGTGAAAACAAAGATGTTCACGCTGATCGAGCTCCTCATCGTAATAGCGATCATCGCCATTCTGGCGGCGATGCTGCTTCCGGCATTGGGCAAGGCGCGGGAAGCGGCATATACGATCAAATGCACCGGCAATCAGAAGCAGTTGCTGAATATGCATATGCTTTATGCCGACACCTACAAGGACTGGGGAATAGGAAACTGTTATCCGTATTATGAGTCCAAGAGTTCCGGCAATAGAATTAACTACACGCGTTTCTTCTGCACGGATGACCCCGACTTTGCCACAGGCATTGGACTGCCCTCAAAAAGTCTCTATAAATTTCTTAGGTGTAATTCGGCAGACAGATGGACAAAAGCCAATCAGCCGGCAGCGGCGGCGCAGACTAATTATGTGAACTATACAATCAACGGTATTGTTTCTGATACGCATGAAGAACGTAATAGTTATGCCTGGGCGTCTGTGGAAGAAGGATATTTCAAACCGTCGACTGTCAAGTTGCCCGGGCGCATGGGATGGGTTACGGATGGGCGCGACTATCAGGATAATACATGGCGGTTCTGGCACAACGGCAACTGCGTGATCGGCTTTGTTGATATGTCTGTCCGTCCGCTGAGGAAAAGCGATATTCCCTATCATCCCACCAATGGTTATACGCGTATCTGGAACCGTTATCCTGCCAGCGCAAGCCCTCTGCCGGTCGGGTATCCGTAAGAAAAAAATTGGAGAATACTGATGAATAAAGAAACAAAGTATGAATTCAGAAAACGCATCGACGAGGTTCATCGTCCCGACGTGCGTTCTGCGGCGGAGTGCCGCAAAGACGATGAAACCGCGATTGACGAGGAGTGGGTGATCGTCTCTCCGGAAACTTTGACTCCCGGTGCGGCGGCGCTTGATTTGCAGAACTATCTTCAGGTCAGCATGGGGCTTTCCCTGCCGGTCCGCAGAGAAAGCGGCAGGAAAACGGTTGTCCTGGAGCCTTTGGAGGAAAAAGGTTTCTTCTGGAATGTGGAAGCGGAACGGATTGTGATCCGCGGCAATGTGCGGCGCGGCGTGCACTGGCTTGAGGACTTGATGAATCTCCGCGAGGCGCCGTATCTGAAGCGGGGGAACGGGAGACGGGAACCGCTGTTTTCTCCGCGCATGGTTCATTCCGGGTGGGGGCTCGACCAGTTTCCCGACCGTCATCTGGACGCCATTGCGCACGCTGGTTTTGATACCATCCTGCTCTTTGTCCGGGGCGTGGATTTGACGACGCACGGCATCCTGGATTTCAACGACCTGATCCGGCGTGCCGGAAATTACGGGCTCAATGTCTATTTCTACAGCTATCTCGACAGCTACAAGCACCCTGACGAACCGGACGCGGACGAATTCTTCGACCGGAATTACGGTTGGGTTTTCCGAGAGTGCCCCGGCGCGAAGGGACTGATTCTTGTCGGTGAATCCTGCATCTTCCCGAGCAAGGACGTCCGGACCACCGGAAAGCGCGTGGACTATTCCAACACGCAGAACGAGGGGATTGCGGACCCGCGCCCCATGCCCGGTTTCTTCCCGTGCAGCGACTATCCGCAGTGGCTTGAGGCGGTCAGAAAGGCGGTGCACCGCTACGCCCCCGATGTCGACATCGTGTTCTGGACTTACAACTGGGGCAACAGGGAGGAAAAGGCGCGTCTCGACCTGATCCGCAGCCTGCCTGCCGGGATTTCGCTTGAGGTCACGTTCGAGATGTTTGAAAAGCGCCGTTACCCGAACCATACGATGATTTCGCCGGATTACTCCATCACGTTTGCCGGTCCCGGCGCCTACTTTGCCAGCGAGGCGGAGGCGGCGCACGAACGGGGACTGCATCTCTATTCCATGACCAATACCGGCGGCATGACCTGGGACTGCGGCGTGGTTCCCTATATCCCGGTTCCCCAGCAGTGGTTCAGGCGTTATGAGGGAATGCACGAGGCGCGGAAAAAATGGAATCTTTCGGGGATCATGGATTCCCATCACTACGGATGGTTTCCTTCGGTGGTCTGCGAGTGCGCGAAATGGAGTTTCTGGGAGCCCGCGCCGGATATGAATGAGCTGCTGCGCCGGATTGCCGTGCGTGATTTCGGAGCGGACGCCGCGGAGAAAGCCGTCGCCGCATGGGAGAAGTGGAGCGAGGCGATCCGTTCCTATACGCCCGGATTCGACGATCAGGCGGGCCCGCTCCGGATCGGTCCCGCGTATCCGTTCATCTTTCATCCGGTGCTTTATCCGCACACGGAGCAGAAGATGAGTTTTCCGACGACTCCGCAGTCCTCCGTGGGTGCAAGATGGCTCCATGCGTTTTATCAGCCGGAACATGTTTACGGGCATACGAACTGCGGGCGCCGGATTCACGAGGATGTCAGAATCATGTCCTCCGCCGTGGATGTCTGGGGGCAGGGGGTGAGGCTCATCGAGGAGGCGCTTGCCGCCGTGCCGGAGAAGAAGCGGCGCGGGGCGGAACTTCAGGCGGGAGTCGGCAGGTTTTTCTGGCATACCCTGCGGACGATGACGGGAATCAAGAAGTGGTGGCTCCTGAACAAGCGTCTGGAGCTGGAATCTGATTTCGGCAGGGCGAATGCGCTTCTTGACGAGATGGAGATGCTGATCCGCGAGGAGGCGGAAAATGTCCGGGAGACGCTTCCGCTGGTCGATGCCGATTCGCGTCTCGGCTGGGAGCCCAGCATGGATTACATGGCGGACCGGGAGCATCTGGAATGGAAGCTCCGCCAGCTCGACAATCTTTTAAACAAAACATTGCCGGCATACCGCAGGACGATTGCGCTTTGTCCGTCAATCAAGTAGAAAATTTGGAAAGGGTATCTTATGAAGAAAGGAATTGCCGCGGTATGTCTCTCTCTGCTGCTGACCGCTTTGTCCAGTCTGGGGGCGGGAGAGAATCTTATCCTTGTAAAAGACGGGAATCCCGGATCGACGCGGATTCAGATGAGTTATGATCCGAGCGCACAGGAGTTTCAGGCGGCGAAAGAGCTGAATCATTACATCCGGAAAATTTCCGGGGCTCATGTGCCGTGGCAGGTTCAGGCTCCGGCGTTTCAGCGGGTTCTCGGAAAGGACCCCGATTTTACCGAAATCACTCTTGCGACGCTTGAAAACGGAAAATATCTTCTGCCGGAAGCCGTGAAGGAGAAACTGTCAAAGGCGGAAAGTCCGCAGGCATTTTATATCAGGACGGACGGCAGCAGAATCCTGATTGCGGGCAGGTCGCCCATTGGTGTTTTGTACGGGGCATATACCTTTATCGAAAAATATCTTGGCGTCCGCTGGTTTCATGCCGGTCCCGAGGGGGAATATTGCCCCGCCGCCGGAACTTTGAGCGTTCCTGCGATTGATGATTTTGAGTCGCCCGCCATCGAACGGCGCATGATCGGCGCGTGGCGCGGTTCGCTGACTCCGTGGAGTGTGGATGACCATAACCGCTGGAACCGCAGAAACAAGATGCAGTATGCTTCTCCGCAGCCTGCCGGGATGTCACGCGAAGCGTTGGATCTGGCTCTGTGCGGCGATGAGAAGCCGACGGGAGGCGGGCATGTCACGTTTGAACAGGCGGTGCCGCAGAAACTCTTTGCGGAGCACCCCGAATACTTCCCGCTTCAGGGAGGAAAACGTGTCTGCAAGGCTCGTTCCCAGCGCTGTCTCGGCAATCCCGACGTGCAGAAAATGGTGATTGACTTCGGGGTGTCGCTTGCGGAATACAACACCCTGTTCGGCGTCGGCTTTCATGATTCCACGGACGGCTGGTGCGAGTGCGCCGAATGCAGGAAACTCGGCACTTACAACGGCGTTTACAAGCTGAATACCGCCGCCCACCGCTTTGCGGCGAAAATGACTTCGGAAATCCTGAAGCGGAATCCCGGCGCGGGCGGACAGCGCATTCTGATCTATTCCGATTTCCGAGACCCGCTTGACGATCCTTCCGTTCGCTATGACGGGAGAGTCAAGGCGCTTTACTGTTCGCACCAGCGGTGCTATGTGCATCCTCTGGACGATCAGAGCGGTTCCTGCAACAGAAAATACTATCGTGAACTGCTGGCGTGGCGGAAACACTGCCCGAATCTCGGCATTTACGATTACTACGCCTACGCATCTTCCCCGTATGCGCCGATGGAATACACGCTGGCGCGGGATCTTAAACTTTACAGAAAACTGGGGCTGAAAAGCTTTTATGACGACTGCACGAACAAGGATCTTCCGATGCCGTCCTCCAACTGGCAGTTCTATTATGTGCTTGCGAAAATGAGCTGGAATGCGGAACTCGACGTCGAACAGTTGATGGATGAAGCCTATACGCTTTATTACGGAAAAGCATCGGCGCCGATGAAACAGTATCATGCCCTCCGGCGCGAACTCTGGGAAAGCGCCCCCGGACATGCCTCCTACGGCGGTCCCTGCCGCATCGGCTACTGCCTGACCGTGGAAGGCGCGGAGCAGAGACTCCTGAACTTTCTTGCCGAGGCGGAAAAACTCGCCGGAAACGACGGCGTCCTGAAAAAAAGGATTGCCATGGACCGGGATTTCCTGACCCGTTTCTGGATCGCGGAAGCCGCAAAAATCAAAAAACTCATGTCCGGTCAGAAAGATATTCCCGTCGTCAGGGCGGATTCCAAAATCACGATCGACGGGGAATTGAACGAGGATGTATGGCGCAGGGCTCCTCTTGTCGCCGGTTTCCGGACTCCGGACGGTTCCCAGCCTGTTGAGGCTACACGCGTCAAAGTCGCGTATGATTCCGGGCACTGGTATTTTGCAATCGAAGCAATGACGGAACATGCGTGGAGCCCGCTGAAAGCCGAGGCGAAGGAGCGGGATTCCGCAGTTTATTCCGATGATTCCGTCGAAATATTCCTGATGCCGCCGGACGGCGATTACCATCATATTGCCGTGAATTCGCTTGGAACGGTTTACGATGCAAAAATCAGGGATGTCGCCTATGAGTCCGGCGCGGAGGTCAGGACAAAAGTTCTGAAAGACCGTTATGTGATTGAAATAAAAGTCCCCGTTGCTCCGATGGGGCGGAAAATCGAAGACGGGCAGGTCTGGCGGATGCACTTCTACCGGAACTGCCGCAATCTTCAGCCGCCGAAGGTCTCGGAAGGCAGTTCGCCGGACGGCACGCCGCCGCATGAGCAGACCCGTTTCCGGCGCGCGGTAATCGGCAGAAGCGCGATCCGCAACGGGGAATTCACACGCCTGCGCGATGTTCCCCCGTCTCAGCAGAAGAATCTTGACGGCAGACAGTTTCCTTTCGGCTGGAACGGCGTAGGGGCGCGCATGATTACGGAGAACGGAAAAAATTCTGTTCTCGTGCATAATGTCATTTATTCCCTGATGACGGTTCCACGCGAGGAAAACGGTTATGTGATTCGCGGTGAAGTGACGGCGTCCGGCAAAGGGCAGATGAAAATCACGGTCAGTTCCTGCATAAGAAAACCTGATGACAAACGGGGATTCGGACATGAAAACAGACGGGTGGTTCTGGATGCTGCGCTGAAAGAGGAACCGGCAGCCTATCCGTTCCGGTTTGAGTTCGCACCTTATGAGAACGGGTATCTTTACATCAATGCCCCGGATGCGAAGATCGACTCCGTTTCCGCAAGCATGACGGCAAAATGAGGCGGGAGTTTTCCCGATTTTTCCAGATAAAAACTTTAGAAGAAAGGAATTTGCAATGAAAAGAAAAACAGTCATGGTGTTCGCGCTCTCCCTGCTGGCGTCCGCTGTCTTTGCGGCAGAGGGCAGTGAGGCGGTTCGGAACGGGAAATTCACCGAAACCGGAGCCCCTCCGAAAAATGCAAAAGGGGTTGTCGGAACGCAGTGGGCGAAGAACTGGAATTGTGCCGGAGCCGCGGAATTGAAAGAGGGAAAAATTCATCTTTCCTCCGGTGTGATCTATCAGCTTCTCAGTCTGCCGGGCGACGGCAGGCAGTATCTCCTCAAAGCGGAGATCAAAGCGTCTGCAATGCAGGGAAAACAGGGGGTATTGAATGCCCGCATGAGTTCCTGCATCCGACAGAATCCCAATACTCCTTTCAGCCATGCGATTCAGAAGAAATTCGGGCCCTTCAAGCTCGGAGATGCTGTCCGGAGCTATCAGTTTGAATTCAAGATCGAGCCGTATGAACAGGGCTATCTCTATATCGGGGAATCCAATGCCGTCATTGAATCCGTATCCGTCATGATGGAACCGGCGGCGGAAAAATGAGGCGGGGAAAGGAACTGAATCCGGCGGAGATTCGCATTGTTTTCACTCCCTCCGCCGGGAACGTGGAACATTTCGCGGCGGAGGAGTTGCGGAGCGGCATTGCCCGGATGACGGGAGTTGCCGTGCCGGTTGCGACTGGAAAAACGGACGGCGGAGTTTCCATCGAACTGGAAACGCTGAACGGAAAAGATACGGAGCTCCGCTTCGACGGATTCCGCATCACCGTGTCGGAGAACCGGATTCATATTGCGGCGAATCTTCCGCGCGGAGTGCTGAACGGAGTGTATGAACTGCTGGAATTCTGGGGATGCCGCTGGTTTTTCTATCAGGAACAGCCTGTCTTTCCGCACTGGGAACATCTGTCCATGCCGGAATCGCGAACCGTCAATCCCGATCTTGAACTGCGGGGAGTCTGCATTTTTCCGGTCAACGCGGAACACCGGGAGGATTTGCGCAGGATCATCGGCTGGCTCGGGTGGAACCGTTTCAACCTGCTGATGACTTCGGTTTGCCGCACAAAGAAACGCGATAACGGCTGGGAGGTTGAATGGCGGCAGGTGGAGGGGGAACTTCTGCCGGAGCTCCGGAAACGCGGCATGATTCTGAATATCAGCGAGCATTCCGGGCGTTACTTCTTTCCGGTTTCCTATTTCAAGGAACATCCCGAATGGTTTGCCATGAACGGCGAGGGGAAACGTTTTGCCACCGGTCAGATCTGTTATTCCAACGAGGGGGCGGTTCAGACGCTGATCCGGAACTTCACGGAATATGCAGAGAAGCATCCTGAGGTGGAGATTCTCGGCACATGGCCCGAAGACGGCTACGGATTCTGCAAATGTGAACATTGCCGGCGTCCGGGAACGGTCCTGAAGGCCGTCAACAGAATTGCGGATGCGCTCAAGATTGTGCGTCCCCGCCTGACCGTGGAATACCTTTCCTATACGAGCGAGACCAGCGAAGTGCCGCCGGATATCCTGCCGCGAGACAATATGTCGATTCTGGTTGCGAACATGCGCGTGGCGGAGGAGTGGAAGAAAAAATCGGACGCCGTCGGTGGACGCGGAGTATATCGCCTGCATTATCATATCACGGATAATACCGCGGAACGCGCCAACCTCGCCCTGCGCTTCCATGAAATCCTTGATGACTGCCGCGAAACGAAAGCGGGAGGTCTGCGCGGAATTATTCCGTTTTTCATCGGAATTGATACCTGGTGGCGTTCCTCGCTGAATCTTTGTTTCCTGAGTCGTTTTTCGTGGGACGTGTCGAAAACGGTTGACGAGGTGCTTTCGGATTTCTGCCGGAACCGGTATCCGTCCGTTGCGGAGCGGATGAAGGAACTGTTCCTGCGACTGGAGAAAATTCCGATGGTCAGCCAGAGCCGTCCGCCGCGCTGGCCCCTGTGGCAGGAGTGGGAGAGCATGAGAACGGAATTCTCCGGTCCGGCGTGGGAAAAGACACAGCATACGTTCGAGGGGTTGCGGCAGACCCTTGATGAACTCATGAATGTTGCCTCGGAACCAGCGGAACACTTCCGTCCTGTCATGGAGTTCATTGAGTTCCAGCGGCGGATGTTCGAGGCGTGGCATTACCGCGCGCTGGCGGTTCAGGCTTTCGGGAGAAACGACCGGGATGCTGTGCGGAGCTGTCTGGAGAAAACGGCGGAGTATGAACAGGAGCTTGCGGAACAGGTGCGGAATTCCGCCGGAGGTTCCGGCGTTGCAGGCGCCTGGATCGACTATGAATTTTTCCTGAACTGGCGTCTTCAGCTGGATAAACAGCTTCTGGAGATGCGGACGACGGAGAATATGATCCCCGTGACCGATGAAAACCCGGATGTGGAGCTCTTTCTGCCGGGGCTTCTGGAAAACCGGAAGGCATCGCCTCGCCATTGATTCTTTTTTTGGGGCATACCTCGGCATTCGGATCGGCTTTGAGTCGGAAGAATGTGTGAGCATTCTTCTTGAGTCAAGGTCTTTGCCCTTGTCGCGGTTTCAGCGGTGCTCCGTTGCCTGCGGCGGGGCAGTTCATTCTTCCCAAATGATCCGCCCCCATTCAATGGAGCTCCCGCCTCATGAGTCAGAGGCACCGACTGTCACTCTTCATCGTCACCGCTCTTGCCGAGGATCTTTTCCACATCATGCAGGAGATTGCCTTCACCGAGAACCATCAGAGAATCATGCAGGAGAATTTTCGTATTGCCGCGCGGGACGACAAACTGGTGTCCGCGGCGGATCAGCAGGACCAATGCTCCCGGAGGCAGCCCGAGCTCGGACAGGCGCTTTCCGATGAACGGCGCCGATTCCATGACTTCGAATTCCTTCATTTCACCGTCGAGAGTTCCGGTATTTTCAAATTCAAGCGGAACGCGCGGCGAAACCTTGAGCGGCTTATCCAGACCGAGCACTTTCGCGAACGGCATCAGGGTTTTGCCCTGAAATACAACGGAAGTCAGGACGATCAGAAACACGATGTTGAACATGACGTTCGAATCAGGAATACTTTCCTTGTACATCAGCGGGAATGTCGCGAGCATAATCGGCGCTCCGCCGCGCAGCCCGACCCAGGAAACGAACGTGCGCTCCCTGATTGTGAATTTGCTTCCGATCATGCACAGGAACACCACGAGCGGGCGGGCAATGAACATCATGATCAGACTGACGCCCAGTCCCAGCCAGATTGCTTTCAGAAGCCCGGACGGGAAAACCAGCAGCCCCAGCATACCGAACAGCGTCACCTGCATCAGCCATGCGATACCGTCATGGAAACGTCCGAGTCCATACTGATAGGTGAACTTGCTGTTGCCCATCATCATGCCGCAGACATACACCGCCATGAAGCCGTTGCCCCGCAGATATTCCACGCCGAATCCCCAGTCGGCGAGCCCGTAGGTCAGCAGAACGACGCCGATGCCGATGACATAATAAAGGCCGTCATAGTCAAAATCGATATTGTCGAAATATTTGGCGGCAAGTTTGCCGATGACAAGTCCCAGCAGAATCCCGATTCCCATGCGCATCGGGAAAGTCCAGAGGATCGACCAGTAGCTTGTCGCCTCCGGACGTGTAATCACATCAATCATGAACAATGTCAGGAAAGTTGCCATCGGGTCGTTGCTTCCCGACTCATATTCGAGCAGCGGCTGGAGTTTCCCTTTCAGGCTGACGCTTTTGCTGCGCAGAATCGCGAAGACCGCCGCAGCGTCGGTGGAGGAAACGATTGACCCCAGCAGCAGGCACCAGGACAGCGGATAATTCAAGTCCAGCAGCCGGAAAAAACCATAGGCGCCGAACCCGACCGCAACCGCAGTCAGCAGTACTCCGATACTGGAAAGAATGCTGCCGTATCCAATGACGCTTTTGACGGATCTCCAGCTTGTGTCATATCCTCCGGAATAGAGGATGAACGCCATGGCAATTGTGCCGATGACGTTGGCGGAAAAGGCGTCTTCATAATAGATTCCGCCGAAACCTTCGCTGCCGGCAAGCATGCCGACTGCAAGAAACATCACGAGAACAGGCACATTGATCCAGGCTGCGACACGGCTCAGAAAAAAGCTGACGGGCTTTACCGGGTGCTGGCTCACGGAAGAAATTCTCTGGGAACAGGCGTTGACGATGCTGGCAAGTTTACTTGAAGTCGCGCCGATCAGGATCAATACAGCCACGATGGTAAGAGAAACAGATAAGTTGAATGCAAGTTTTTCCATAAATAAAGTCCAGAATATAAGATTGACAGAAAGAAAAGAATCAGGTGAATTTCAACAGCGGGCTGGCGCGGGCTCCGCAGGAGCCGGTCTGTGCATTCCCGGCAAAACAATTGCCGGATGAGGCGGAATAATCCTCGTTCTCATTTCCGGGAAAAGAGAATTCGCCGGAAACTTCGTCTGAAATCAAACCGGAGCCCGTGCGGGCGGAAAACTGAAAACAGTGTTTTTCCACCTGCTTCAGATCACCGTTTTTCTTCTTTACATTGCCTGAAAAAAAAGACCGGAAAGATGTCGCCTGAGAAAAGAGAGGATTTTTTCCGGAAGGGCGGTTTGCAGAATCACCGCCGGATGAAAGGCCTGTAAAAACAATCAGAATCAGAATAAAACGAAGCATCAACGGTTCCCCCTCGTTTGAGTTGCCATAAGGTAACATGACGCGGGAACTTTTCAATCGGAAATCCCGAAAAAAATCCGTTTTTTTGGACACATGCACTTCTGGTTTCCATGCCGCTCCGTGTCCGGATTTTTTTGATTGATACATTGTATTTTGAAATACGGCAGACTTGTTTTAGCTCTTGAACTTTTCTCGTTTTCCATTATGTCGCATCTGATAAGCCTGCCGGAATCCTGAAAAGACTGCAAGGACAAGAAAGAAGCGGAAAGACAAATAAAATCGAATTCAATCTCATTCCTCCGCCTTTTCAGAAAGGTTCTGCTTATTCCGGAGTTGTGGCTGAAGTCTCGTATTACTTTCTCATTTTCTGGGAAAATATGTTTTTTTACATTGTCATCCCCTTGACAAAACGTTTTTTCTGTTTATAATATATAACGAACAATCGATTGTTTTATATCAAAACAGGAGCTTGCATGGTTCGTCAGATTGACATTGCCAGAAAAACAGGATTTTCGCTTGGAGTTGTATCCCGCGCCCTCCGAAGCGAGAAGGACCCGTATGACCGGATCTCAGAGGAAACCCGTGTCATCATCCGGAAAGCTGCCGAGGAAATGGGATATACCTGCAATCTTCAGGCTTCTCTGCTCCGGCGCGGGAAACTTCCGGCAATCCGCGTGCTTCTTCCTGCATGGACTTCCCCGGATATTACGCGTCTGACCATGGGAATATCCCGCACGGCACTTGAGTACGGATATCCGCTGATGATTCATCATTACAATGAAAATGAGGACATGGATTACCTCTCGTTTCTGGAATCCGTCTGCCGGGAAAAGAATACCGGTGTTCTGTTTTACCTGCATCAGAGGATGGACCGGAAAGTGCTCCGCAAAGGTTGTGAAAAATATGTTGCGAGCGGCGGGAAAATAGTCTTCATGAACGACCGCAATTTCAATTTCGACGATCTGCTGCCTGATATGGTGACGCTGAATATTGATGAGGAATATTCAGGCAGACTGGCTGCGGAATATCTGCAGGGGCTTTCCTGCCGCAGTTATTCCGTCGTCTATAATTCGGAGAATGCATATGATGTTTTCCGGAAAAAGGGATTTGAAGATGGACTGCGTGGTACCGATGGAGTGTGTTTCCCGCTTGATTTTCCCCGTGTCGGAGAACCATATGGCGATTTCGTTGTTCGCTCCCGAAAGATATTCGATGCGTTTTTTGACGGAGCCGGAGAGATTGCCGGGTATCCTCTGGGACTCTTTTTCACCAGCAGTTTTCTGGTGTATCTTGTCATGAATGAATTTGCCACGCGCGGATTCCGCCTGAATGAGGAGCTGCATCCGATCATGGTCGAGTATAAAAATATTTCCCATTATCCGTTTTTCTATACTCCCAGAATCATCATGCCGTTTTATGAGATGGGAGTGGCTGCAATGGAAAAGCTTGCGGGAATGCTGAAAGGGGCACAGGAAAAATCTCTGTTGCTGCGTCCCTCAATTTTGTGTAATTATCATGTGTGATATAAAAATAACAGAAAGAAAGGAAAAAGAAAATGCGCAGACATCCGGCATATTTTGCTTTGATCGAATTTCTCATGATGAAAACAGATAAAAGGAGTATTTCACTCTGCGAACATCTGAAGCGCGTCATACATAGAACAGCTTTGAATTTGAGTTCGAAATCCTGTCATTCAGTCATGCTTCGCGGCGCGGTCTCCGCAGAGGACGCAGTCAGTCCAGTCCCCGTTTCTTCTTCTTCTTTCTTCCTTCGACTGTTGAATTGTTCTGATGTTGAATTGCTCAAATGTTTTTCTCCTTCTTGCTTCAGAGTTCCTTGTTCTTCTGTTCTTACTTCAAGGGTGAAAACAAGAATTTTCACCCTGATCGAGCTCCTCATCGTAGTTGCGATGATCGCGATTCTGGCGGGAATGCTGCTTCCTGCATTGAACAAGGCGCGGGCAACGGCACAGTCGGCATTCTGCCTGAACAATCTGAAGCAGTTCGGAGTGGCGCTCGGCAGCTACTCCGGAGATTATGCAGGCAATCTTTGCGACGCCTATACAGAAATATTAAACGGGGAGCCGGGAAAGACGCGCAAGGGATTCCATATCATACTTGCGCCATATCTGGGGGCGGATCATGTTACGGTTGATTTCAATGTGATTACTGGCGCTGCGGAACCGCGGACTTATAAAAGTTTTGTCTGCCCGTCTCATCATGCCATTCCAGCCCTGGGGGAGTCGGAGATATTTTCTGTAAGCGGCTGGTATCTGAGCTATGTCGCCAATACAACTTATAACAACAATACGAAAAACGGATTATTCACTGTGCCTGATTACGGGTGGAAACTTTGCGGTTTTTCAAAACTGAAACAGCCCAGCAGAGTCTATGCCCTTGCCGACGGAAATGTGAAAAACCGAAGGACTTCCATTCCCTATGCCGGAGGGGATATTTATAATTCCGGCGGAATTGCAGATGCTTTTGCGCTCAGCCGGAAACTGCCGCAGCGGCACAGCAACGGCGGCAATATGCTTTATCTTGATTTCCATGCGGAGAGGACTGTGATCAAAGCTCCCGTCAAATTCTGGAATCTCGGATCTTCCCATCCGCTTTTCGGGCTGGAACAACTGTGAGGGCGGACAATGAAGAATATTCGTGAACTTGTTTTGATCCTGCTTTCCGCCGGAATCCTGATGCTTGTGATGGGGAGCGCAGGAGAAAGTGCGAAGCGGACCCGCTGCATGGGGAATCTTAAAAAGCTCTACGGGATGACTCTCTCCTATGAGAATGACCACGGGGGACTGCCGCCGGTTACGATTCCCGCGAAGCCGCTCTGGAAGTTCTGGAGTCACTGCCTGCGCCCCTATTCCACGGATAAGCTTGACTTCTGCTGTCCCGCGGACAAACGCAACGAATATATGTTCAAACCGGAAAGCCCTCTGTTCTGCCCGGTTGTCCAAAGTGCGGCGAGTTACGGGATGAATTATTTCCTGACGGCGCGCAGTGCCGGGCGGGCAGGGGCACCGGAACCCCGACTGCGTTTTCTGAAAAATCCGGCGGGGGTTGTTCTTTTCGGGGACTCGAGGGGACCGTATATGCTTCCTCCCCGTTTCTGGCAGCATGAAAAGGATTTCCGGCATGAGAATGAACGGGCGAATTTTGTTTTTGCAGACGGGCATGTGGAGTTTCTGCGGCAGAATGATTTCGGAACGACGGCTCCCGACGGGAGTTTCGTCACCGATTTTTCTAAATGGCATTGGAATTAAGAACGTGAAACGGATCATATAAAACAGGAGTGAGATTACGATGGCAGGTAAGAGGTTTCAAAAAATTGTGTTGTGGAGCGCTGTTTTTCTATTGTGCGCTTCCGTCCGGCTCCCCGCGCTGGAATCGGACACCGCGGTTCTGACGCTGAAAGACGGCGCATTTACGCTGGATACAAAAACTTTGCCCCATGAAAAACTGAGCGGCGGGTTTTATGTATATGACGGGGAGAACGGGAAGACCTATACCGGCAGGGACGCTCTGGAAAATTCCGGTTTTACATGGACGGTGAAACCATCGGTTTCGGAGAAGCTGTTCCGGATGGACTGCGTGATTCACAACAAGAGCCGGAAGGAACTGCGTTTGGAGCCGGGGCTGAATCTGCATGTCCCGCGCAGAAGCGGTGATTTCTTCTGGGGCGGATTCGATGTCGTAGAGGCGGGGGATAAGCCCGTTGCGCGTCTGGGGCTGAAAGGGCGCACAACAAAACATATCGGAGGCGGGCTGAATCAGCCGTTTCCGGTTTCGGCTGTGATTTCAAATACCCGTTCGGTTTTTCTCGGACAGTTCCAATTCGATTATGTGAGCTGGAACGGCGCCCGTTATGAGGTTGCCGGGTCCGGCAGTGCAAAAATTTCATTTTCACAGCGTATCGTGGTCGCTCCCGGAGGTTCCGTCGATTTCCGCTTCCTGATCGGTGTGACGCCGGTCCGCTTCGGATGCGAGGAAAATGTCGTGCAGGCTTTTTATGACGCATACCCGGAGACATGGCGCCCGGTGCAGGATCAGGACAATCCTTACATCTGGTATGCCCACAGTCAGTACCGAGCGTGGTATTTCAAGCCGGACCGTGAAAAGGAGCGCCGTTTTTACGCCGCCGTTGACTGGGCTTATACGCCGTATAAACGGTCCGGCGACGCCTACGGGCATCAGGAGCTTTGGGACTATAAACCGGCGTTCGGTTTTTCCACCAGAAATTTCGCCAGCACGATCAATGGGACTCTGTTTGAGTATGCAAAGCTTTCCCAGCCGGAATTCCAGAGGAAACGTGCGGCGGTTTTCCGGAAAAACGGCAGGGATTTCGGTTACGCATTCTACGCCAATCCCGCATGGTGCGAAATCCAGCTTGCCAATGAGAAATACCCGGATGCGATCAACCGCGATACGGAGGGCGGGGTTCCGATGATCCTCGGACCGTGGTCCACCGCGCATGACCGCGAGATTCGGGTCCTGCCGATGGGGACTTCTTTCGCAAAGGCTTTCCAAAGCGACCTGAAGCGGCTTTATCAGGAGTTGAAATTTCCCGGTTTCGCGATGGATTGCGGAACTCCCGGAGTTTTCTACCGCGGCCCTGCGGCAAAGGACCCGGAACAGCCCGGGCGCGCATGGGATGAAAAAGGGGTTTTCATCGACGAATCCGTTGCTGTGAAAAGCATGATCGATTTCCTACATTCCCTGAATCCGGCGGATCCTCCGTTCGTCTGGAAAAACGGGCAGGGGAGCGGAGATTATATGATGATAGAAACCAGTATTTTCAATCCGGTTTTCCGCAGCTGGATGCCGTTGAACCGCTATAACATCGGAATGCGCCCCGCCGTCATGCACGGACCCGGCTTCCTGGTTGACAGCACGATCCCCGACTGGCGCAATCTTTCACAGGACGCGTTTTACGAAAAACTCGCAAAACTTGGAGATCATGCGGTTCTGACCGATTTCCAGTATGGTTTCACGCAGTCTCACGTAACACAGAGCGGAAATCCGCAGAGCATTTACTGTATGCCGGAACTGCTGGAGTGCATCCGCACCGGCTGGCAGGCGTTGATTCCCGTGGCTGTGAATGACGGCGGAAAATTCCTTTACCGGGCGCGCTACGGCCGTGCCGCAGATACGATTCTCTACTTCGGGAATCCCTGGCAGAATCCCATGAAATTGAATTTTGAAGTGGACAACTCCGCTCTCGGCAAAGGCTGGAACCTCTTTGTCGGAAAAATGCGCGACAAGGCACGTCTTGAAAATCATATTGAAGGAACGGATACCCGCTTTACCGCTTCCCTGCCTTCGCGCCGCCCCGCATTGTTTGAAGCTGTCTGCAATTTGAGCGGACTACCCGCCTCAGGCATACTGAATGCCGCGGTTTCTTCGGAAAAGGAGATCGACAGAATCGTATTCACGGTCAAACTGGACAACTCCGCTCCGTTCAGGACGGCGGTCACGCCGCGTGAAATTTATAATTTCGTTCCGCAGATCTTTGTCAACGGCAGCCGTGTGAATGGCTCTGAAAGCGTTCTCCCCGCCGGGGCGGAAATCAGAATCGTCTATGCTTCGAAAGTATTTCACTGCAATGCCGGAACCATTACTTCATTTCCGTTTACGGACGACGGAAAGATGCCGTCTTTTGAGATACAGATACCGGCGGACCCGAATCCTGCGGAACTGAAAGAGAGCGGCAATCTGCAAAGCTATTTCCGTTTTACAGCAGGGAAGAAGATAACCCGTTCCGGCAGAATATGGGTTCGGAAAGGGGATGCCGAACCGTCTGTGCCGACCGTGAGGATCTCAGTCGGGCGCGGTGGAAAAAGCGGAATTGCGCGCAAAGGCGATCTCCTGATTCTGTCCGCCGGAAATGAAAGGCAGGCGGCGGCTATGATGAAGGAACTGAATTATGTGATGGACCGCCGGTTCGAGTATCTTATTCCCTTTGCCCCGCATGACAGCATTACCGCTGAAATGATACGGAAGTTCGACATGAAAAGCAGGCTGCTTCCGTTTGAACGCTGTTTCGAGTCCGCCGGAGGTGTTGAATGAGAACGTTCCTGTTATTGGTTTTCCTGCTTTTCACCAGTGCCGGATGCTGTGTGCCACGGACCGTTCCGGCGGAAAACGGACAATGTTTTGAGGAAAAGAAATTTGAGGCGGCTGCGCTGGAAAACCGTTATCTGGCGCTGGAATTTCTGCCGGAAAGCATGGGACGGATCAGCAGTATCAGATACCGTCCCTCCGGTAAGGAGCTGCTTTCCCCTTACAAGGCAGTGATTCTGCGCGGCAATCCGCTGTTTGAACCGGTGCGCGACAATGGATGCGGAATCCGCGAACTGCTCTGGGGGGTGACCATGACGGGGGCAAGCATTCCCGTAGCAACGGAATCGCAGACAAGGGAGAGCATTACGTTTTCTTCCGGCTATTACGGCAATACTAATTTCGGGTTGAAACGGCATGTGCGCCTTCTGCCGGACTCCCTGATTATCGAAACGAGTCTGGAAATCAGGAACAACGGCGGTACACCGGCTTCCTATTCCGTCTGGCTGAACCTGCTTCCGGCAACGCCGGCTGTTCCCGTCATTCCCGCGGCGGCGAAACGCCCGGCGCGGGGACGCGGGGAACGGTGGGTTCCGCCTTGTGATACGATTTTTTCAGGGCTTCCGGGAGAGGCTTCCGTGAGTCCCGCGCAATGCTGGGCGGGGGCGGTTCTGGAAGGCGGAAGTCTGGTCTGGGCGTGCGAGGCTCCGTCTGCCGAATTTGAACCTGACGGCTTCTTTTATTCATGGCAGGGGAATACGCAGAGCGGAAAAGTCTGCACTTTTGAACCTGTCTTCGGGAGCCGGAGACTGCCTCCCGGCGGGACTCAGAGGCATGATTACCGGATTCTGGTCTTTCCCGGATTAAGCGGACTGCGGACTGTTCTGGGGGATTGCGGTGTGGATGCGGCGCTGGAGCCGTCTCATGCCGAGGTGAAAATTTCCGCCGCGTCTCCGCAGAAACCACAGGAGTGGGAACTTTTTCTGGATGGTTCCTCCCGTCAGGTTTCTCTCGGCGGAATTCAGATTCCGGCGCTGGACGCGGGAGGGACATTCGAATTCCGGAAACCGGTCCCCCGGGATCTGCCGCGGGGAGAATACCGTTTACTGCTGCGCTCCGGCGGGCGATCACGTGAACTGACCGGATGCAGACTGGTCATAAAATAAAGGTGAAAAATATGAAATTGCAATTTTGTCTGTTCCTGTTTCTTCTGGCTGCTGTAAATTCTTATGCGGAGAATCTGGTTGCTTCGCCGGAACGCGCCGCAAGCTGGAACAATGTGCGGGAAGATTCCGCAGCGAAAATGCTGACTGGCTCCGGGCAGGTGGAAACGAAAGAACTGATCCGGATCGACCCGCGTAAAAAATACCGTCTTTCCGCAGAAATTGAAACGGCGGTTCCTGCGGAGTATTACATCGGTCTGATTCCCTATGACGGGGAGCGCAGGCAGATCGAATCCGTGCATTTCCATATCCGTCCCGGAACAGAAACAACGCTGTTGAAACTCTGCAAAGTGCAGGATACCGTTCTCCTTGTGGACAACGCATCGAAATGGGTGCCGGGAAAAGGTTCCGCCGTCGTGTTCGATGCCGATGATTCCGGCAATTACAACGATCTCCCGAATTTCAATATCGCCCGTGAGGTCGTTTCAAAAACGAAACAGCCGGACGGAAGCTGGCTCATCACGCTCTCGCAGCCTGCCGGCGGGAGCTGGCCTGCCGAGACCGTCATTCGCCAGCACAACGGTTACGCGCATTATATTTTTGCGGCACACCGGATTCTGAAAAAGAACAGATGCGAAACTCTTTCCGGTGAAATTTCCGGCACATGCGAAACATTCTGCAAATCCAATCAGTTCTGGCCCGGCACCGTGTATGTGAAAATTGTAATTCTCAATTTCGTAAAACGGTCTTTCTCTTTCCGCAATGTCGTGCTGGAGGAAGTGAAATGAACTGTTCCGGCGCTGAGCCTGCGGAGGAACGGGGGCTATCCGCCTGCCGATTTCCACAATCTCATTCAGAAGCGCCGGATTATGTTTTTCCGCCGCTTTTCCCGTAACGGACCGTGCGGTATAGAAAGACGGGATTGCCGATGATATACCGCCGGAACATGCGGCGCGGCTCCATGAGGAAGCGGAAAAACCATTCCATTCCGACCCTGCGCATCCAGCGCGGCACCCTTGGAATTCTGCCGGAGTAGAAATCGAAAAGACCGCCGACTCCAAGTGCGACGCGGCAGTTGAGCCGTTGGAAATTCTCCAGAATGAACGCCTCCTGCCGCGGCACTCCGAGCGCGACAAGAAGAATGTCCGGCGCTGTTCCGGCGATCTTCCCGACCGCTTCCGCCTGATCGGAATAACCGTCGCCGGTTCCAACGATCTTAAGATTCTTCCATTGTTTCAGCAGATTTTCGCGCATGGCATCCGCCACACCCGGCCGCGCCCCGTGGAGATAAATCGTAAAACCTTCTTTTTCCGCCATTTCCGCAAGAAGCGGAAGCATATCCGTTCCGTTGACGTTTTCCCTGATCGGCGCATGAAGCAGTTTTCCCGCGATTGCAATGCCGCTTCCGTCGGGAAGGACATAATCGAAGTGCGTCAGCATGTCGCGGTAAGCATGATTTTTCCAGCCTTGATTGAAACAGTCCGCATTGACGAACGCAATTCGCCCGTGTCCCCTGCGGACGATCATATGGCGGATGGCGTCAAGGGCATGTTTCATCGTGATGTTGTCGTAGGTGATGCCGAGCAGCGTATTCCGCGGCGCATACTTTTCCGCTCCGGCGGCGGCAAGAACCTCCGCATGGTGTTTCCATGAAAAAAGACGGACCTGTTTGAAGCCGCGCTCGCGCAGTGTCCGGCGGCGCTGCGTATCGCAGAGCGTTTTTTCCATTGCGCGGGCGATTTCCGGAACGGATTCCGGGGAAAAGAGTTCCGCTGCGTTTCCGGCGATCTCTCCGAGAGAGGAATTATCCGAGCACGCGACCACGGTGCCGCATGCCATGGCTTCCGGAACGGGGAGTCCGAAGCCCTCGAAAAGAGAGGGGCAGATATAAAGATGTGCCGAACGGTAAAAAGCCGGAAGATCCGCCGAATCCACAAAGCCGATGAACCGGATTTTATCCCGGCAGGCGGATTTTTCAACATAGTCGAATACGGTGTCCGCGCCGCTCCACGGGCTTCCGCCGAGAACGAGATCATACTTTTCCCTCAGTTTCTCCGGAAGTTTTTCATATGCCTGAATCAGGCGGAGATGATTCTTGCCGGGGTGTTCGATACGGGAAATGTAAAGAATGAACGGGCGGGCAAGCTGATATTTTTCCATGATCCTTTCCCGTTCTCCCGCTTCGGGTTCCGGATGAAACACATCCGCGCCGTAACCGTTGAAATTGACTCTGATCCTTGCCGGATCGATTTTCCAGAACCGTTTCAGGTCTTCCGCCGTGCTTCCGCTGATTGCAATGACGCGCTCCGCTTTCCGGACTGCATACGGCAGAACGGATTTGATGTAACACATCCTGAACAGATCATACTTGGATTTCACATGATACTGCGACAGATCATGCACGACCGCAACCGTGAAGAACCTGTGAAATCCCGGAGCTCTCCTGTTCGCCGCCGGCAGAAGCAGGAAATCATATTGTTTCGGGGAAAAACGGAACGGAAAGATCAGCCATGAGTAGAGCATATTGGCAAGCGGTCTGTTCAGCAGGGGCGGCAGGACATGGTAAACCGCTCCTTCGAGTTCCGGCAGCAGAGGGCGGTCCGCCGCGGTGATTACGATTGTAAGTTCATGTCCCGCTTCCGCGAGCCGGAGCATGGTATTGCGCATATAGACGGAAATTCCTGAAAAACCGCCGTCGAAACCACATGCCAGATACAGAATCTTCATAGAAAACGTTCCATCAGTGAGATCAGTTTGCCGGAAAACGTTTCCGGCGTATATTGTTTCATATCCTGAAATGCATTGGCGCCGTATGCCTCCGCTTCCGCAGGATGGTCAAGAAGCCGCCGGATTGCGCCCGCCAGCGCTGAAATGTCGCCGGAAGGAACCGCGAATCCGTTGTGCCCGTTTTTCAGCCATTCCCCGACGCCTCCGGTGAGGAAGCCCGCAACGGGGACTCCATGCGCCATGGCTTCGGGGCCGGTCATGCCGAACGGCTCCTGCCAGCGCGAGGGGAAGACGGCGACGGCTGCTTTTTCATAATATTTTTCAGGTTGTCCCGTATATCCGGTGAACGTGACACGCTTTTCCAGATTCAGCCTGCGTGCCAGCCATGAACAATACTGCATGTCGTCGCCTTTTCCCACGACCGTCAGGTGCCATTCACCTGTAAGCCTTGTCGCGGCGTGAAGCAGAAGATCGACGCCTTTCCCCCGGAGCAGTTGTCCTGTGTATACGATTTCACGGTCCGCCGGACGCCTGCGCGGCGTTTCTCCCTGATGCAGATCGATCAGCGGTTCCAGCTTGCGGAGCCTGTCCGGCGCGAAACCGTTCCGGCGGAGATTGTCCAGCATGAAACCGGAACCCGCAAGGACCAGATCCGCCTGTTTCGCCAGTTCCAGATTGGCGTAAAAGCGGGTCCATGGGGCGTGTTCGCGGGAGAGCGAGCCGCAGAGGCGGCAGAAAGAAGAACATGCCCGTGTGCAGTTGATCCGCCGGAACGGGTAGTATTTGTGACGGCGGAAGCAGTAGTAATCGTGATCGTGCACATAGAGCATGACCGGGTGTCTGCCGAGATACGGTTCCAGAATCCGGCAGTCGGCGCATTTGTGGAGCCAGATCAGATCGGCATTTTCCGCCATCTCCGCAAAGTCATCCGGATCGAAGGAATAAGACTCAAACGGGGCAAGGAAACGTTCCGAATCCTCTCCGCGCATCCGGAATGCGCCGGAACAATGAAACCCTTTGGAGGCAAGGAGTTGCGCTGCCTGAAAAATGAAGCGTTCCACGCCGCCCCGGAATGCGCCGGTGTCGGAGACAAAGAGAATTCTTTTATTCACGGCATGATTCTCCTCTGCGGTATCCCCGGTAGTGATTCCAGCGCTGGAGAATGCGGAATGTGAGTTCATAGGGGGCGTTGGCCAGTTCGTGTTCCCGGAACAGAAAGGAGATATCGCGCAGAAGTTCGCGGCATAGCGGCAGGAGGAATGTTCCGAAGAACCCGCAGGGAGCCCGGAAAATCATGGCGTCCGCGATTCCTTCGTTGTAAAAGCGTTTTGCCGTCTGCTTCAGGTCATAGTTGTGCGAGTGCTCGACTGTTGCGTCTTCCGCATAGGCGATACGGCAGCCTTGCTGTTTCATCCGCCATGACCATTCGACGTCTTCGGAATATTGCAGGTCTTCGCGGAACGGGTGATCCGTCAGCAGTTTGCGCGGCGCTGCCGCCGCCGCAATGGAAAAGAAATGGCGCCATGTCCGCGCAACGGAACCGTCTCCGAATGCCCTGCGGTAATCCTTGCGGATCAGCGGACGGGCGTCTTTGCGCGGAATCTGCTGTGCGTAAACGATTTGCGCGGAACCGTCCAGAAGCGGGCGGAGCAGGGCGCTCAGGTAGTGCTCATTCTGCGGAACGCTGTCGGCATTGTTGAATACGATATAATCTCCGGAACAGCGGCTGACCGCGAAATTCAGAACCTTTCCCGGCACATATCCGCCTGCGGGCCATTCGAGGTTGATACCGCCGGAATTGAGGCGGCGGACCACACCGGAGGTGCCGTCCGTGGACTCGTTGTCGATTATCATGATCTCGGTTTCCGCGTCGATCTGCTGATTTTGCAGGCATTGGAGAGTCTGTGCGATATAAGGTATGTCGTTGTGTGTACGGACGACAATGCTGATCTTCATTCTGTGACGGCCCCTTTTCTGTCATATACGGTAACTGCGGGAAATAAAAAACGGGCGCCCGTCCCGGGTATTAGCAACAGACATGACATTCCCTGTATTTATAATAACATAAAATCCGAAAAAAACAAGGCCTGCAAGCTCATATTTTTGTACAAGATTAAAGAAAAAGGAGTCGACGGGAAAAAAGACTCTGGAAGACGAAAGAAACAGGACTCTGTTTTTTGCCTGTTCCGTCCTCTTTCCGGGCGTTCGCAGGTTCATACAAATGTAATGCGGACTTCTTTCATGTAACGGTCCCGCAGGACGGTTTCCAGACGCCTGATGATATTGCGGCGCAGTTCCAGGTCGATGGGCAGATTCGGGTCCTGATGCGCTTCGTTGATCCGGGTCCCGACGACGAATTCGATAATGTCGTGTCTCCGCATGAGCTCCACAAGTTGTTGGGCGGGATCGAGTTTCGCATGGTCGCCTTTTTCCAGATAACCTGCGGCTCTGCTGAGAGTGAAGATTCCTTCCGTTACGAGATCAATGCCCGGCATGCGGGACATCGGGGGAAGGTCTCCGCCCATTGAGTTCAAATCTACGGTCAGCGGCAGGTTGAGTTCTCTTGCGATGATCTCCGCCGAAGTTCCGCCGCAGATGACTTTCGTTCCCGGAAACGCCTTGAGCATCCGCGCACATTCCGCGTCACGGTTCTGATCGAAGGGCGGCCCCGTGAAAAGAAGCATTTTGTGAGGCTCCCGGTAATAGAGGCAGACCGCCGTGATATCATCTTTGGGGCGGAGCCCCGGCTCATGTGCGATCGCTTCGCGCAAGATGCGTTCCGAAAGTTCCTGCGCGGATATGTCCGGTTTTTCCGCTACCTGTTTCAAGACATATTCCCGCACTCCGCTGTTGCGCCATCCGAGCGGAAAATCCGGGGTGCCGAGCCCCGCCTGGCTTACGCCGTCCGAAAAGAAGATCAGACGGTCCTGCGGCTGCACCTGAAAGGAATACGCGGTCATGGTCCGGTCCCGGTATTTCGGAGAAGCGAATTCACGCCCGTCGATCTCCAGCGGTTTTCCCCCGCGCAGCAGAATGAATTCCGGATTGCCCATTTCCACAACGCGGGTGAGTCCGCCGAGACGCGTATCGACGATGGTGAACGTCGCATAGCTGATATGCCGCACCCGGCAGACGGGAAGAGCGTCCATGATGATTTCCGCGGAGTGGACGATCTCACGGTCCTCCGCGACGAAACGCAGCGCCATGGTCGTGGTCATCAGCGCCAGGATATTCGCCTTGACCCCGTGTCCGAGTCCGTCCGCCATGACCGCCAGCAGCCGTTCTTCCGGTATGATGCGTTTGAACGCAACCGCATCGCCGCAGGCTTTTTCTTCGAAGTGACAGCACTGGCTGTATCCGGTATCGATGAACAGGTCTTCCGTCAGATTCATGATTCGCTTTTCTCCCGCTGCCCGCCGTCTTCCGGCGTTTCGTCCGCATAGTTGTCCGCGATGGAGCGCAGGAGCAGTTCCGTGTCTGCCATCTGTTCCCCCAGACGGCAGGCAATCTCCTGAACCGTGGCGAGATTGCGGTCGATGACCTCCCTTGCGCGGGCGGCGATCTGTTCGCGCCGCATTTCCGTGTTCGTCACGTCGAAAATCACGGCGCCGACCACCTCTCTGGGTTCGATATTGAAGATATTGAGATTGTAAAGTCTCTTGCCGACTTTCAGAGAGTCGCGCCGCACATCGTGCCCGCTTTGCAGGGAGGAAGCGAAGAGTCCGGCAAAGGGGACGATCCGTTTCAGATCCGCTCCGGCGAGTCCGGGACAGGCGTCGAACGCCTCCAGAGTGTCTTCTCCGAACAGTGCCGCGAAATTGCGGTTGCATTCGATGATCTGAAGCTTTTTATCCGTGATCACGACAGCCGAGGAGATGCTGCGGAGCAGGGCGTTGGCTTTTTTCTGCGCCTGTTTCTTGAGGTAGGATACGCACATGGACGGTTCGGCGCGTCCCGCCAGAAGCGCCTGTGCGAAATTGCGGCAGGTGTCGTAACCGCAGCCGTCGCAGTTGAGTTCATCTTCCGGAGAGTTCTTGCCGATGCTACGGAGCGCCGCCGCAATCTCATTGATTCCCGGAACCGGCGGCTCGAATGCCGCAGCCGGGAAGTCGTCGCCGATCCCGCCTTTTGCCGTACGCCGTCTGGGCTGTTCGGGCAGACGCGCATAGTTGAGGACGCGCAGACGCTCCAGCAGTCCCGGTGAATCATGTTCCGCGCAGGGACCATGGACACAGCCTCCGTGACATGCGAGCATTTCGACAAAAACCGTTTCGCCCTTCGGCAGTTCCCTGATCCCGGAAAGCGCAAGGTCGATGTTTTCGAGTCCGCTGAGCGTGACGTAGTGCACCTTCCTGTTGCGCGTCTGAAATGCGATCGTATCATTCATCCCGCCTTCGATGGGGTAGCGCGCACCTTCCTCGGCGGCTTCCGGGACAAAACTGTCCTCCGCTCTGGGCGTGACCCGTGCCGGATCGATTCCCTCCTCGCGGAAGAGCTGGCGCAGTTCGGGGTAGGTGAGGGCGAGATTCAAAAGATCCGGATGACGGTCGGACTCATTTTTCTTTGCAATGCAGGGACCGATGAAAACTGTCCGGATATTTTCACCGAAAGTGTCACGCAGGAGACGGCAGTGAGCGATCAGCGGGGAAGCCACCGGCGTGATCCTGCCCGCAAGTTCCGGCAGGTATTTGCGGATGAAGTCCACGGAGGTGGGACAGGCGGACGAGAGCAGCAGTCCGGGGGACCCCCCATCCAGTTCCCGCGCGATTTCAGCCGAAACCAACTGCGCGCCGAGCGCCGTTTCGCTGACGCCTGCAACCCCCAGTTCCTTCAATGCGCGGACCAGCTGTGCGGCGGAGACGCCTCGGAACTCGCTGACCCATGACGGCGCGAGCGACACATACACCGGAACCGTTTCCGCAAGAAGCCGGCGCGCCCGTCCGGTACCGTTGCGCACCTGTTTCGCCTTGACGGGGCAGACCTCCACGCAGTTGCCGCATGCCACGCACATTTCGGGGATGACGGCGGCATGTCCGTCCCGCACCTGAATCGCTTTGACCGGACAATGCCTGACGCATTTGTAACAGTCCTGACATTCCGCCTCAATTGTGTAGACAGGATAAGTGTGATTCATCGTCAATCCTTCAGTTTTGCATCAAGCAGGTCGATCAGCGTCTCCGGATCGACCCGTTCGAATTTTTCGCCGTCAATGCGGATATTCGGACCTGAATTGCAGTTTCCCGCACATGCGCGCCCGCTTAATTTACAGTCAATGGAATGTTCTTTCAGATATTCTTCTATGATTTTGAGATTCCGCTTGTTTCCGCGCGCGAAGCAGGAACTCCCCATGCAGATGACGATATCATGTTTCATTTCCGGTTCTCTCCTTCCGTATTGGATTCGCCAGACGAGGAATGTCTGTGGAGCTTTTCCGCCAGCTTGACCGACAGCACCGCAAGGTCTCCGGCGAGATTGACCTGCTGGCGGATGATGTCCGGCGGCAGACGGAGCGGCTGGCGCGTGAAATTCCAGATTGCCATGATTCCCGCGCCTGCCATCAGTTCCGCGACCTCCTGCGCTTCCTCGTCGGGAACGCAGAGAATCGCCATTTTAACCTGAAGGCGTTCCGTGAGATGCCGGAATTCCGACAGGGGAAAGACGGGGATATCATGAATCATCCCGCCGGGTTCCGGCGGATTCCGGTCGAATGCGGCAATGATTTTGAGTCCGTATGCGGAAAATCCCCTGAATCCGAGCAGGGCGCTTCCGATTCCGCCGGTTCCCGCCAGAAATACATCCGAGGTGTTTTTCCAGCCGAGAAACGTTTCGATGCCGTCGATCAGCTTTTCGATCGGATATCCCACGCCGGTAAGCCCCGCGACTCCGATCATTTCCAAGTCCTTGCGGACGGTCATGGCATCCAGATGAAGCGCCTCCGCGAGTCCGGGGCTGGCGACGCTTCTTTCCCCTTTGCCGTGCAGAACGCGGAGCTCGCGCAGGTAAGCCGGCAGACGTTTCAGCGCCGGAATGGTGTAGACTTTCGGTACTGGCATTTCATCTCCCTCAGAATGAACGTGCGTATGACCCTTCTGCCTAACAGTAACCGGCGTCTGCCGGAAAGTCAAGGCGCGGAAAGGAATTTGAAGGAAAATAAATGTTTGACAATGATTCTTCTGCCGATTCATCTTTTATCGTTTGTTTTTCTCCTTGAAACTTTCCGGCAGGGGAGATATATTTCCGGGTTATTTTCAACATTCAAAGAAAGGACAGACTCATGTATATCGGCAGAATCGTCGCGGCGGGCATGACCCCGAACGGAAATGTAACAGCAGCTTACCGGGTGTCTTCCCGTTCATTCCCGAACAGAACGGCACAGCTCAACGGGGAGACCGTTGCGATCATGCCGAGACGCGGACACGAGTCCGACCTTGCCAAAAGCCCTTATATCACTTATAACGCGGTCCGTCTTTCCGGCTCCATCGCACTTGCGACGAACGGCTCTCAGACCGATCCCGTGATCGAGAAAATCGCCATGGGAATGCCGGTGCGAGACGCCATGACGCTGGTTCTCCTCGCAATGGACTATGAGAAGGATTCGCTCTCCACGCCGCGTGTCTGCGCCGCCGTCGATGCGGTCAGAAAAGTCGCGACCCTCGGCATTGTCCGCAAGGACGCCGTGCTTGTCCGTGAGTTTGAACTCGTTCCCGGCAAAATGTTCTATGTCTCCACATACGAGAAAAACGCGCCCTGCAGGCACAATCTCGACGAGGCGTTCAATGCGGAGCACGCCGACGACATCTGCGAATATATGATTTCCGGCGGAGTGTTTGCCGGATTCGAGAAACCCGTCACCGCGGCGGCGGCAGTCTGGAACGGCAAAAAATATGAACTCGCGGTAGCGGATGCCGCGGTTTGACCGCAGACGGACACGGAAACATGTCAGTCATTGATACTCTGAATCCGGAGCAGAAGGAGGCGGCTTCGACGATCGAGGGGCCGCTGCTGGTGCTTGCCGGCGCGGGGACGGGCAAGACCCGTGTCATCACCTGCCGCATCGCCTATATGATCGAACAGGGAGTTGCGCCCTCGTCGATTCTCGGCGTGACGTTTACCAACAAGGCGGCACGGGAAATGCGGGAACGTCTCAACACGCTTGTCCCACCGTCGCTTTCCAAACTGGTGACGCTGGGCACGTTCCACTCGTTCTGCGCGCGTGTGCTTCACCGTGACATTCATCTCGCCGGAAATTACAACTCGAATTTCAGCATTTCCGACGACGCCGACCAGTCCAGCATGATCCGGCAGGCTGCGGCGGAACTCGGCTATTCCAAAGATGAGATCAGCACTCCGGACGCCCTTTCTTACATCGGCAGGATGAAGAACCGGATCAAATGGCCCGCCGACGCACTTGCCGAAGACGGCGACTCCTACACGGACCGCGCCGCATTTGCAAAGATTTATGAGCGTTACCAGCAGATGCTGGAACTTCAGAATACGCTGGACTTCGACGACATGCTTCTGCTGACGCTCAAAATTTTCGAGGAGCATCCCGAAGCTCTGAAGCATTATCAGGAGACTTACCGCTATCTGCTGGTGGATGAGTATCAGGACACCAATCTTGCGCAGTTCCGCATCCTGCGCCTGCTCGCCGGAAAAAACATGAACATCTGCGTGGTCGGCGACGACGACCAGAGCATTTATTCCTGGCGCGGCGCCGTGGTGTCCAACATTCTTGACTTCCCGAATTATTTCCCCGGCGCGAAAGAGATCAAACTTGAACAGAACTACCGTTCGACGAACACGATCCTGAATACCGCCAACGCGGTCATCGCCAAAAACGACATGCGCTACGAGAAGAATCTCTGGTCTGCGAAAGGGCAGGGGGAGATGGTCAAAGTCTTCCGGCTCCGCAACGGCGAGGCGGAAGCGCAGTTCGTCGCGGATGCGATCGAGGATATGATCGCGCGCAATCCGGAGATGAGCTATTCGGACTTCGCGATTCTTTACCGCTCCAACTATCTGTCGCGTCTCTTTGAACAGGAGTTCCGGCGGCGCGGCATCCGCCCGAAGATCATCGGGGGACAGGAGTTCTTCCAGCGGAAAGAGGTCAAGGATGCGGCGGCGTATCTGAAGCTGATCGTGAATGCGCGGGACGACCAGAGCCTTCTGCGGGTGTTGTCCGTGCCTCCGCGCGGACTCGGCGACAAAGCGATTCTCACTCTGCGCGATTTGCAGAAGCACAATCATAAGCCGCTTCTGACTCTGCTCGGATCGGAGGAGTATCTTTCCCGGATTTCCAAAGCTGCCGCGGCGTCTGCCCGCGCCTTTTCCGAATGCGTGGAACAGTTCAGGGAAGTGTTTGCCGAGAAGGGAAATCTGGCGTTTCATGCGCAGGATTACCTGGACCGGATCGGATATCTGAACGGGCTCCAGAGAATCTACAAAGATATCAAAGACGCCGAGAAACGCCGTGAAAATATCCTTGAGTTTACAAACTATATGGGGTCATTCGAGGCGTCGCGCGGCGGGGCGTGCACTCTTGCCGAATTCATGGAATCCTATTCGCTGATGGACGACAATGACCGGACGGATGACGACGAGGATCGCGATGCGCCGATCATGACGACGGTTCACGCTTCGAAGGGACTGGAATTTCCCTGCGTGTTTCTGGTCGGCATGGAGCACGGGCTTTTCCCGCACGAGCGTTCGCTCATGGAAAATTCCGAGGACGAGGAACGCCGCCTCTTTTATGTAGCGATCACACGTGCGCGCGAATACCTGTTCATGACCTACTCCGCAGAGCGGTTCAAGTATCATGAGTTTGTGCGTCAGCTCCCGTCGCCGTTCCTGCGCGACCTTCCCGACGATTATGTCGAGAAACCGAAACTGGACGAATATTTCAAGACCGTTTCGGAGGAGGATATGGCGAATGTCTTTGCCGATATCCTGAAAGACCTGAACGACGATTGAGATGTTTCAGATTGCCGATATCAGTCGGGTTCAGCCCTGAAAAAGCAGGACTGAACCCGACTGTTTTTCTGACGGATGTCTTGAAAGCCCCAATATTTTGCAGATGAATCCGTGAAGTATACTCTCCGCTTTGTTTTTTACTTTCAGATATTTTTTATAAAAATTGCAGAAAATTTATGCAAAACTATTGCAATTTTTAATTTTTCGATTATAATTAAAAGACAGAAGATCAAAGCTGCATCTGAAAAGGAACATGTTTCATGAAGATTAAACTGAAAGATATTGCAGAGGCCCTGAATCTTTCTCAGACAACGGTCTCGCGGGCTCTGCGGAGCCATCCGGCGATCAGCGAAGAAACGCGGGCGGCGGTTTTTGCACAGGCGGAAAAGCAAGGCTATCAGGTTTCCTATACGCATAAAGGACGCAAGCTGCACTCGAAAAAGGCTTCCTTGAATCTTCTTGCCCTGGTCAGCGGCAGTGCGTCCAGCGACTCCGACCTGCAGAATGTCTCCGGCCTGACGCACGAAACGTTGAAGGGTATCAGCGATGTCGTCAATCACTTCGATGCGCGGCTCATCATCGACTTTGTGAATCCCGGATGTCTGTCGCAGATGGAATTGAAAGAGAAATGCGCGGCGTTCGACGGAATCATTTTCATTCACCGTTTTGAAGAAGCACAGGTCAGAGCGGTTTCCCTGAAAAAGCCCTGCGTTTCCGCAGATTATACGTATCTTTCGGCAAAAGCGGACGTTGTATCCGGCGGTGACATTGATCAGTTTATCTTTCTGATCCGGCATCTGGGAAAATTGGGACATACCCGGATCGGCTATCTGGATTTTCCCGGCGGATATCATCCGCGCGGAGTGCGTGGTTATCTCGGCTTCCGCGCGGGATTGATGGAGGCGGGACTTGAGGACAATCCCGCATTTCATCTGCTGAACGGGAATTTTCCCGATGAAGAGGCGAAGCTTGCAAAGGCGGTTGAATTGACGGAGAAAAGATTGGTTGATGTCTGGGTCTGCGGCAACGATTATGCCGCGATGGATCTCCTGGAACAGTTTTCCAGGCATGGGATTTCCGTGCCGGACGATATCTCTGTTACCGGATTCGGAGGCATCCATTTTCCGGGAACGAACCTGAAGCTGTGTTCGTTCCGGACACCGTTCGAACAGATCGGGCAGGAGGCGGCGAAGTTTTTGTTTGACAGAATCCGCTTCCCCGGAATTCCGACCCGCCATGCTTTCATAGACTGCGTTTTTACGGAAGGAAACAGTGTGAAATGCCTGAAATGACAGACCGCAATTTCATTATGGAGCCGGAGCGCCGGATTCCGGTTTCCTGCACAGCAGATGTGATTGTCTGTGGCGGCGGCCCCGCAGGGGTATGCGCGGCTGTTGCCGCTGCCCGCCTCGGTGCGAAGACCCTGCTTCTGGAACGGGGAGGCGCGCTGGGCGGTATCATGACCTCGGGCCTGATGTCAAATATCATTGACTCGGAAGGGAAAAAGGGACTGCTTCGTGAGATGATCCGCGACCTGACGGCGCTGGGGGCGAAAGGGGACCGCATGGTGTTCGACGTCGAAACGGTCAAATATTATCTGGAGCGTCTCTGTCTTGACGCCGGTGTGACGATTCGCCTGCATACCGTTGCCGCCGCGGTGCATTGCGACGGTGAAACGCGCCTGCGGACGGTTGTTACGGAATCCAAGTCCGGGAGGGAGGCATGGCGCGCAAAGATTTTCATCGACTGCACCGGAGACGGAGACCTTGCGGCTCTTGCCGGGTGTTCCTGCGAGCTCGGCCGTCCGGAAGACGGCACCCTTCAGGCAATGAGTTTCTGCGCAATGCTTTACGGAGTCGCGGCAGACTCCATCCCGGAAATGATCAGGATAGAGAACGATGAGGGCAAGCGCAATCTGTTCCGTTTTCTGTGTGAAAACAACTGCGAGCCGTCTTATGGGCAGCCCACGCTGTTTCAGACCGGGCCGGACAGTTACCTGCTGATGTCCAATCATCAATACGGGTTTTCTCCGCTTGATGCGGATGCCGTGACCGGAGCGACGCTGGAAGCGCGGGCGGAACTCTACCGTCAGCTTGAATGCCTGCGGACTCATGATCCGCGTTTTGCGAATGCACGCTTCGGAGCGACTGCGGATTATATCGGTGTCCGCGAAGCGCGGCGGATTTCCGGGCTTTACCGGGTGACGCGGGAGGATATCACGTCGGGGCGGCGCCATGCGGATGCGGTCTGCCGGATGCGTTTCGGTGTTGATGTGCATTCCACATCGCCGGATGCGCATAAAGGATACAGCAGTGAAGGCTGCAAGGTGAAACCTTATGATATTCCTTTGCGCGCGCTGATTGCAAAAGACGTGAAGGGGATGATGATGGCGGGGCGCTGCATCAGCGGCGATTTTTATGCCCATGCCAGTTATCGCGTCATTGGCGGAGCCGCACCGACGGGGGAGGCGGCGGGAATCTGCGCCGCACTGGCGGCGAGGAGGGATTGTCTGCCGCAGGAAGTGCCGTTTGGAGAGATTGCAAGTCAACTTGAATTATAAAAAGAAGAAGGAATTTGAAGATGTCTGTGAAAACAAAAGTCCATGGCAGGGGATTCTTTCCCGTATTCTCTGAAGTTTTTAACGGAGTCGGAAAAATGGAGGAGACCGGGAAAGAAAATCTTATTCTTCCCGCAGGACGGCTTCCGGTTGAAATCCAGAAGTCTTGCCATAGTGCGGGACGGACATTCACATTGATAGAGTTGCTCATCGTAATAGCGATCATCGCGATCCTTGCCGGTATGCTTCTGCCTGCATTAAGCATTGCGAGAGAAAAAGCCAAGGCGATCTCCTGCTCCGGCAATTTGAAACAGATCGGGCTTTATACCGCTACTTATGCCAATGACTACAGTGACTATCTGCCGAAAAAGGAGGATGCGTCAGATTCCTCCACACGTTATCTCTGGCATCTTGCGCTGATGGATACGGGCAACGCCCCGATTACGATCAAAACTTTCGACAACGGAGGCATGAAACCGGTATCCATCTTCAAATGTCCCTCCGCCGCTCCGAAGAATATTTACGGAAATGATTGGCCGGGAACTCATTACGGGCAGGATCGGAAAATCAGCATTTCCTATCTGAAAGCAATGGGGTATCCCACCGGATGCCTGCGTCTCTCCTCTTACAGAAAGCCGAGTGCAAAGGCATGGATCGGGGATGCCGGAAGCGGACAGCAACTGCATGTGGATACCGCTTATTATCCGAGCCTGCGACACAGCAAGCGCTGGAACATTGTCTATATGGACGGGCATGTCGGTGATTTGAATTATGTCCCGCGCTACAGATATCTCGGCAATGCCGATGAAGACGATTTCTGGGATATTCATGAGGTAAAATAAGGTTATATGTGGAACTTGAACCGGAGAAGAAAATGAAAATTTGCTTGATTTATGCAATATTGTTGTCGACACTGCCGGCATGGGCGGATGGAAAGCTTGTGTTTTCCTGTGATTTCAAAAACGGCTTCCTGCCTCAGGTCTGCATTCAGCCATGCGATATTTTCCCGAAAGGGGTGAGGATCGTGGATACGGAGGAGGGAAAGGCATTGCGCTTCGGAAAAGGAAAGGACGGCTCAATCAGCTGTCTGACATATCGTTTGAAATCTTCCGTCAATCCTGAAAAACTGCCTGAAGATGAACTGCCGTTTCCGATGCGCTTCGGGCGCCTTGAATTCCGTTTCCGCCCGGTGGACTGGTCGCTCGGAGACCCGCCGTTCAATATGATGCTGAAACTGGAAGGGCCTCTGCGGACGAATCTGCATCTGACCTATACCCGTCCGCATTCGACGGGAATCGCATCGCTTCAGGCTGCCTATGGACAATATCAGAATCCCGCCGTCGGGAAAGGGGAACTGCCTGTCATTTTTCCTCTTGTGAAACTCGACGGCAGCAGAAAATGGCATACGGCGGCATTCGAATGGCGACCTGACATGGTCAAGCTGACGGTAGATGGGGAAAGCGTCATTCTCGCTACGAAAAACCTGGCATATCCGCATTCGAAATTCTATGCGGGGGAACTGCAGATCGGTTCCCCGTTTGCCGCGTTGCTTCGGGGAGAATCTGAAATTGCGGATATCAGAATCTATTCGACAATGCCGGAGAGAAAATCCGCCGCCCTGCCGGAGCGTTTCCCTGAGCTGATTGCCAATATAATGAAAGCTCCTCTGATCGACGGGGAGATATCCGAGACGGAATGGGGGAATGTCTCCCGCTATACCGGCTTTTCAAAACTGCCCGGCGGCGCCGTCGGGCATCACCAGCCTGTGGTCCGGATCGGCTATGATGATCAGGCGGTTTATATCGCGCTTAAAAGTCCGGGGCATAAGAGGCCGCCCGTTGCTGAAAAGGACCGGAGAGACGGTAATCTGTGGGAGGATGACGGCGTTGAGTTTTATGTTTCCCCGGATCAGCGGAAGAAAGAGGAGTATTATCAGTTCATCGTGAATTACAGGGGAACCGTTTTCGATCAACACTTCCGCGCAGGAGCGTCTCCGGCGGAATGCCGGTCGTGGAACAGCTCCGGAATCCGTGCCGCATCGAAGACTGCCGGAGATACCTGGAGCATGGAAATTGCGATCCCGTTTGCCGATTTGGGAGAGACAATGCCTGCCGCAGGGAATTGCTGGAATTTCAATTTATGCGAGACTTTGCAGGGGATCGGTTTCTTTTCCATGTCGCCGGTGGCAAACAGTTTTGCCGAGCCGGGCAAATTCGGCATCTTGAGGTTTGCCGGAAAGAATGCGCCGGTGGTCGACTTTTCCAGCCTTGGCGGTTTGTCCGGCGGTGTTGCGGAGTTCCGGTGCGGAATCAAAGGCGGTTCACCTGCACAGCTTGAGGTGAATGCCATGCGCTATGATGAGACCGCGCAAACGGAATTTCCGCTGTTCGGAGAAACTGCCGCGGTATCTGCCGAACCCCGCATCTGTTTTCGCGCCGGTGAAGATAAACTTGGAAAGACGGGCACGCTTTATGCAAATATTCTGCATCGCGGAACCCGCCTTTATGCAGGCAGATTCTCTTATGAAGCACAGCGTGCGGCGGAAGTGGAGACCATGCGGCGTGTGGTGATTCAGGGAAAAAACTTCCTGAAGGTCTCCACAGCCCATAATCCCGACGACTCAGGCAGACTCCGACTTACTGTCATGAACAAGTCCGGGAAACCGGCCGTAACAAAAACTGTTCCGGTCACGGATATGAAACAGGATACGCTTCTTCCGCTTTCCGGGGTGCCGGAGGGCGACTATCTGCTTTTTCTCGAACTTCTGGACCGGAACGGGCACGTTTACCGGAAGTCGGAGGCACGCGCATTTACGGTTTACGGTGCTGCTACTCCGTGGCAGGGATGCGAACTGGTGAAGACCGATCATGTGCCTGCACCGTGGACACCTTTGAAAGTGACGGAAAAAGACGGCAGGCTGTCTGTCTCCTGCTGGAACCGGACTTATGTTTTCGGTCCCCGTTCTTTGTTTGCCGAACAGATTGTCAGCGGCGGAATGAATTGCCTGGCATCTCCCGTAAGGCTGGATGCGGGAAGGGAAAAGAAAAATCTTGAACTCAGGAACGTTGCGGTGAAAGCCGTGGCAGTGTCGGAGCGCCGGGCGGTCATTGAGTCCACCGGAGTGCTGAAAGGGCAGGGGACGGTCAAAGTCCGGGCGGAGATTGATTATGACGGGTTCATCTGGTATCAGATGGAACTGGCTTCTGCGGATGACATGTCTTTTGACAGACTGGCTGTCACTCTGGAGATGCCGCGTAATTGCTCCACACTTCTCAATTCCGGCGACCGCAGCCTCCGGAATACGGGCAGGACTCCGGCAGAATGGAACAAAATGCTTGACGATCCCTTCGGTCCTTTCTGGATCGGCTGTGAAAAAGGCGGTTTGAGCTTCGGCATCGAATCGGCGGAAAACTGGAGGAACAGCGATTCCGTCAGTCAGGCGGTGGTCAGGAGAGATGCTGGAAACGCGGAAATTTCAATTCAGTTCATAGACCGTCCGGCAAAAATGGCGAAAAACTTGAGTTACGGCTTTTATATTCATCCGACGCCGGTCCGTCCCCGTCCGGAAAACTATCGCAAGGTTCGGGCTCAATACTGGTTTGCGCACAATAGAGATCAGTTGGCGGGAAAGGGATACCCGTCCAATCTTTCATGGTGGATGTCGAGCTTCACCTTTCAGGGGTATCCGGAATGGGTGACTGACAGGACAGAGATTGCCGAGATGGACAGGAAACGGGCAAATTTCGGCTATCTGGCAAGGGATTACAATCATTACGACACACTCACGAAGGAGCGGTGCCGTTCCGGCTGGTATGCCGCGTATTCCAGCATTGGGCGCAATGCCCCGGAAGTCATCTGGAACGGGGAGATGTGGCGCGCAGGTTCGCAGGATAAACTTTACGGCAATACACTCTATGATTACAGCATGGACATGATAGAGGTATGCAAGACGAAGGATTATTCCGACTTTTATCTCTGGCGTTTCGACAAAAGCAGAAAAGAACATCCCCGCGTTGACGGGCTTTACTTCGATCTCATGTTCTGGCCGGCATGTACGAGAGCGGATCACGGGCACGGCTATACGGATGAGAACGGAAAACGCAAACCGACCTACGCGATCAGGGAACACAGAAAATGGCTTGAACGGCTCTATCTTTACTGCCGGGAGAGGGCGGACGGAGCTCCGCTTATCATGCATCTTTCCGGTGCGACCTCGCGGGTTGCCGGATTCAGTTATGCCGATTATTTTCTTGACGGGGAGCTTTGGCAGGAAAAGCTGGTCAGCGACCGTTCCTATAAGGCGATGACGCTGGATTGTCTGCGCGCCGAGATTCTGCCGCATATCTGGGGACCCGGTCTGATCTGGTGCAGCCAGCTTTACCGCATAGCACCTTTTGTGCCCGCCGGACAGCGGAAAACATGGAAGCTGGAACCGTGGGCGGAACGGCATCTGGCGGGAATGCTTCTGCTTCATGATGTGATTCCGGACAGAACTTCACAGAATGACACGGCATGGAAAATCTGGCTGGCGCTGGACCGTTTCCGGCTGTCGGACAAGGATCTTTTCCTGCCGTATTGGGAAACGTGCGGCATTTCCGGAAATTCCGATGGCGTGAATACCGCCGTCACAGCCTATCTCAACGCCGGAGAAAAACGCATGTTGATGGTCCTTTTCAACAACAGGGACACGGAACACAGATTCCGGCTTGTTCCGGATATCCGCAGACTGTTCGGTGCATCTGGTTCCGTCGATGGGAAGGATTTGGAAACCGGTGCGGAGTTGTTCCGTGGACAGGGCGAATTCACGCTTGATGTCCCGAAACGCGACTTCCGGCTGATTGAGCTGAAATTCCGGGAATAAAAAGGGATGGGGAATGGACTCCGCAGTATCTCAGGCGTCGGCATGGAATGACTGTTTTTCTCGGCGGATACGTTTCCATATTTTTTCAGATTCATGCTTGTATTGATGTGAAAAATTATTATATTATGCCGTGATGGGTGCCAATGGGTTGGTTGCAGTCTCATAAATACAAAATAAGGAGTCTGATGAAAATGAGTAGAAAAATGATGCCCCGCCGTAGTTATGCCACATTCGTCGAATATGCAATGCTTGCCGGTCTGGTTGCAGTGATTGTCGCTGTTGCCGTAATGGTATTCGGCAAGAACCTGAAGAACGTTTTCAGCGATACTGCCGATAAGGTCGAGCAGGTGGATACGAAGGTCAAAGGCGCGGATCTGAGCAAATAAGGCAAATATGTCCAGGCATGGCGGAACCGGAATTTTCACGAAAACGGTGAATCTGCTCCGTAAATGGAGAAGGCATTGCACCGATGACTGCGGGGTGGCAATGCTGGAATATGCGTTGCTGCTCGCTTCTCTGGTTGTTTTACTGGGGGCGTTTGCCCCGGGCAGCCATATCTATCAGGTGTTGAGCAATGACATGCAGTTGCGTCTGTGGCTGATATCCATGCCGATTCTTTGAAATATTGATATTTTATTCCCGGTCCGGCATTGTCCTGAAAGGAGATCATGGCTTGATGTTAGCGGAATCCTATGTTCTTCTGCCGCCGTTGTTCTGTCTTGCCGGATATACTGAAATACGGTATAACCGGATTCCTAATTACGCCACTGTGACAGCGTTTTTCCTTGCGTTAGGTTCCGCTTTCTGTTTTCACGGCACGGACGGACTTTGTTCCTCTCTGATCGGCGCGGCGGTCGGCGGCGGTGTCATGCTTCCCTTTTGTCTGGCAGGTGCGCTCGGCGGCGGGGATTTCAAACTGATGACGGCTGTCGGCGCGATTGTCGGATGGCCCATGGTTTTTCGGGCGCTCTACTTTTCCGCATTGGCGGGAGGTATTATGGCTCTCCTGCTGCTTCTGTGGAAAGACAGGCTGTTTTCTGAACTGGCACAGATGTTCCGTTCCTTCTTTTTCAGGAAAGAGAAGCGTGAAAACAGCGGTCTGCGGCGCGGGCTGACTTTGCCTTACGGGCTGGCGATTGCCCTGGGGACGGTTTTCGCCATTTTCCGGGAGATGTTTCAATGAAGATCAGAGAAAAGAAATGCAGACGGCGTCTGGAAAGCCCGCGCGGGACAGTGATGCTGGAGTTTGCACTGATTATGCCGGTTCTTCTGATGATCGGCATGTTTGTGATTGAAATCCTGCAATATCATGACGCCCAGCTGATGGCGGATCACGCCGCATGGCGTCTGGCGCGCATTGCGGCGGTGCGAACCTCCGGAAAGGACGGCAAGGTGACATTCCCCAAGTGGAAATCCATTGGTTCCGAACAGGTTGCCGTCGCACTGCTGATGTCTACCGCGACAACCGGCTGGAGCGGAAAAGGAAATGAACTTCTTGCTTCCAAAATCGCAGCTCTGTTTGGCGGCGAGTCCTCTCAGACAGGAAAATTTGCCGGAACGATTATCGGACAGCTCGGCGTGGCGTCCATGCTGGAATCTTTTTTCACCCGTCAGTTTTCCGGCAGCCGGAGCGGTCGGATGCTGCTTCAGCTGGGAATGGCTGGGGAACGGGTTATTGAGAAGGATGTGATTGAAGTAAGCACCGAGTCGATCGGCAAATTGGAGTATCCCGTGATTTCCACGGATAAAAAGAAGATTCCGGAAAAGGTGGATGCACATCTGATTCAGGTCAAGGTGGACTATCCCATGCGCGGCGGCTGGCTTTATGAATATTTTGCGTTGGACTCCAAACCGGGAGAGAGGCGTCCGCGGGTTCACGGGCGTGCCGTGATGCTGGCGGACCGGCGGGTTGAGGATACTTCGGTATATGCGGTGGACCCGAAAAAGATTCCTTCCGATATTGAAGTGATCTGGGGATTCTTCCGCGATAAACTTTTTTCTTTTACGAAGTGGTGACGGAATGACTGGAATTTTTTCATCATGGCTGTGCAGAATGGCGGTGCGCTTTGGAAAGCGTTTCCGGCGTTTGGGAAGTGACGAGCGCGGAGTCGTATTCGTCTATGGCGCCGTCATCATTTTCATTGCGCTCACGATTTTCGGAATGACGTTTGATTCCATGCGTTATATTGAAAAGAAAATAATTTCACAGAATGCCGCCGATGCCGCTGCACTGGAAATGGCTGCATGGCAGGCGCGCGGTTTGAATGTGGTTCAGGAGATCAATTCCGATATTTACCAGATTGATACGGTGATCTGGGAGACCATGAACATCATGTATACCGTTGCCGAAATTGTTGTCGATGCGGAGATTGCCGCCGGTTTATCGCTGAATATCCCGCTGCTTGTGAAAATAGACCGGGCACGTAACAATATCGATAAGGTCTGCGGTCCCGTGCTGACCACTTTCAAAATGGTGAGAAAGATCACAGTGAATATGCTGACCGGATTGCGGGAAGTTTATGTTTACGGCTCGAATGCGGCAGGTTTTCTTGGTGCGATTGAAGCCGCGACTGCAAACGGAGCTTCTCCTGTGCTGACGAGTTCCCTGATCTCCAAGCTGCCTGCGGGATTCAGTAAACCGGCGGGCAAGCTGACCGCGATCGGTGTGCCACTGAAACTGTCGAACCCTTTCAAGCTCCCCGTGGAGAAGAAACAGGACAAGGGAGCCGTGATCGGCGGCAGCAGCCTGAACAGCAAGGATAATGTGTTCTGGGCATATAAAGTATTCCGCATCAAATGGCTCGGAAGCAAGAGCCGGAATGCGTTGAAGGGAGATTGGGCGAAGTGGAAGGATTCCTATTATCAGTCCGATTCGATTTCAACGAAAGCGCCATATCCGTATCCGGCATGGGTATGGGTCGCATGCGCCGAAGTCAAACCGGCGCTTCTGATGGAAACCTTTTTCTGGGGTGTGAAGGTGGGGAAGACTCCGGTTCCGTATTCCTATGCGATCGGACAGCCGATCGGCGGAAATGTAATGCGTTTTACGAATCAGGCAAACCGCAAACCGGGGCTCGGCGCGGGGATTGAGCCGGCTCTGGTTCCCGTTTCGGAGTTGAAAAACTGGAACTCGACGCTGACGTCTCTTCTGGAAGAGTTCCTGTTCATGCATTAAGGATAAAAAGATGGAAAAACAGAGTGTCAAAGCAAAACAGAATTCGGACAGGCTGGTCTGCCGTTTGGGGAGGGACAGCGGCGTCGTGATGTTGGAGTTCGCCTTGATGATGCCTCTGCTGCTGACTCTGATTGCCGGCGTGGTGGAGGTGCCGCACATGCTGCTTTACCGTCCGCGCGCTCTGAACGCGGCGCGTGTGATTGCGGACATCCGCAGCCGTAATGACGATGCGATGCCGTCTGACGCCAACCTGAAAAAGGTTCAGGAAAAATTGTTCGGCGATCTTTCGGGAAATCCTTCGGTCACGCCGGTCAATGTGGCAAAGATGAAACCCACCGTCATAAAAAAGTTTTCTTCGTTTGTCGATTTCTGCGCAGTCAGGATCATCACCGGCGTATTGACTTTCGGGGAATCGGGGCGTCTGCTGAGCACGCCTCTGGGGCTGGACTACTTTTCCGGCGGGCAGGTGAAAGTGGAGACTCGGACGCTGCTCCCCAAAGAATTCTTATGTTATGCGATTGATTGGAAAGGCGATGAAAAAATGCACTTTCAGTCCCGTGTCTGCCGGATGCCGAACCGGAACGGCTATGTAAAAAGTCATACAACCCTTTGGGAACAGCTAAAAGGAATTTTCAAATGAGAAAAGAACAGCTTGTTTCCATTGGCAGATTTGCGGCGAAACTGGGGGGCTCCTGCCTGATTCTCGGATTGGGAGCCATTCTGCTGGATCCGGGAATGCTTGCCGTGTTCCGAAAGGCTCCGGACGTTTCAGGCGGAACCGTGAAGCGTTCCCTGCCGGTTGTTGCAAAACATTCCGGGCATTCTCATACCAGTGAGTATTGGATGGAAACTCCGGAATCCGGCGTTCATTACCGTTCGGAGTTTTTCAACGGTTCGTTGAGTGCGGCACGGAACCGGGTTGCACAGGAAATGCGCGGGAAAGGGTTTGTTTCGCTGGAACTGCCTGTGCGGCGTGAAAGCGGGCAGTCCGTCATGCTGTTCCGGAAAGGAAATGCGTTGACCGGAGTGATGCTGCGGAGGGAAGGACAGGGATGGAGGATTGTGCATGCCGCCGTGGAGCGCGGAAACCGCAAGCCGGTTTGTCCTGATGTGCTTCGCGGGCTGGAGATCGGGCGGGTTCTGTTGTGCATGTATGGCAGGGATAACGCGCCTTTTCTCGTGACCGGCAGTCCCGCCGGAGTCGGAGAGCTGGAAAAACAGTTGTCTGCCCGCCTGAAACAGCAGGGCTGGCTTCAGGAGGAGTCCATGAGCAAAGCCGCTGCGGGTTCGGGAATGCGGCTGATGCAGGCGCGGAAAGGGCGTTTCTGCTGTGATATTTCCATTGCGCCGGGGAGCGGAGAGCTGTCCGGTATGAATACCGTCACATATAAATTGACAATGATATAAAGATTCAGGAGGAAAGAACGAAAATGGCTGAGAATCTCAAAACCGAAACGGCATGGAAGCGGCGCCTGCCGTGGATTGCGGCAATTGTGCTGGGCACGTTGTCAATTCTTGCGGTGAACAAATATCTGACTCTGCAACAGCGGGGAAGCGAACAGAAGAAAGTGTTCCTTCTTGCGGCGTCTGCGGATATCAAGCCAGATCAGGAGTTGACCCGCAATGATCTTGAGATCCGCAGTTTTCCCGCGGAATCCGTATCCGAAGTCAGTATTACGGTTCCGGGAACCGGGAGTGCTGCGGCATCGGAGGAGACCGAACGCAAAATCCTGATGCTCGTGGGCCGCAAGACCACACGGCAGATCGGTGCGGGGCAACAGATTTTCTGGTCTGATCTCGCTTCTCCGGAACGCCCGACCTTCCAGAGCAGGATTCCCGCCCATATGCGTGCCGTCACAATTCCGGTGACTCCGATCTCTTCCGTGAACAATCTGATTCAGCCGGGCGACATGGTCGATATCCTTTTTACCAGCAGCAATGAAGATGGTGAAGATGTGGATGCCGCTCTGCTGCTGGTTGCCGCCGCGAACCGGAACGGAGCGAACGCTGCGGAGACAGTCACGGCTCCCGCCGCGGTGCCGAAAAAACCGGCGCGCACCGAGATTCTGCTCTCACGGATACCGGTGCTGGCTGTAGGGCAGAATTTCCGTCCGGACATTTCCGGAGAAAACGGCATGGCGGCTTATTCCGGGGTCACTCTGATGGTGACTCCGCAGGAAGGGGTGCTTCTGACTCATGCGTTGACTGTGGGACAGTTGTCCCTTATGCTGCGGCCTGCCGCCGATCCGTCCGTGTCCGAAGCGGCAGGTGTGGAGATCGGCAATATGATTCCGATGAGCCGGGAATTGCGTGCGAAGCGTGCCGCGGAGGTGAAACATGAATAAGGTGTTCTGCTGGATATTGTTGTCGGCGCTTTCTCTTTCCGTCGTTGCCGCAGACGTCAAACCGAGAACTTTGGAACTGATCCGCGGCAAGCAGATTGAAATCGCGCTTGATTTCGTGCCGGAGATTCAAACCGGCGGCAGCGACGCCGTTACGGTAAAATATATACCGTCCAAAAAGAAGCTGGTTGTTTCCGCTCTGAGCTATGGGACGGAGCGGGTGGTTCTGCGTGATGCCGCCACGGTCCGCGATATCCTTGATATTCAGGTCCGCCCCGTCAACTGGACGCTCTTCCGCAAAATATTACAGGACGCCCCGAATATCCGCTTCGATGTCGGGGAAGGCAAACTGCTGCTTTCCGGGAAATGCGGGGATTCCGCCACCGTGGAACGCATCCGGCGCATTATGGCGCTGGCGGGGACGAAAGGCGAGGTCGTGAATAATACGGAGCTGGATACGGAAAGAATCCTTGCGGATGCGCAGGAGTTCATCCGTCGCCAGAATTTTGAGAATATCTCCCTGCGGTTGCTGAACCGGACGGTTTTTGTCTCCGGTGAGGTCTACGACGCTGCGCGGCGCACACAGTTGACGGGGCTCCTGACGGAGTATTTCCGCCAGTTCGACTGCACCGTGAACAGTTCGGCTTTGAGCATTACGTCGCGCAAGATCGCCATGCGGATCGTTTTTCTTGATGTAGACAAGAATAAACTGCGCCAGCTCGGCATCAAGGTGGATTCTCCCGTAAAATGGAACTGGGCTTTCGGGGAGATCATGAAGTATTTCAGCATCGGTGAAACGCGCGGACTCAAGGTTGACGGTTTTTCCGGCACGATTGATATTCTCCAGCAGAACAATCTTGCCAAGGTCGTTTACGAGGTCAGGCTGTCCACGCTGAGCGGCGAAAAAGCGGCGTTCCAGCAGGGCGGGGTATTGAATGTCCGTATTTACTCGCAGTACAATACCGATCTCAAGGAAATCGAATATGGCTTCCAGGTGAATGCGACGCCGTATACGCTGAACGCCAATACGATCGGGCTTGACTTCGACATGCAGCTTACACGTCCGAAAAATGAAAATAGCTGGACCCGGTCCGACGAGGACAAGGATGTGGCGCAGTATATGACGAAATCCAAGTATACCATGGATGCCGGTTCCACGATGGTGATCAGCAGTTTCGGGCATAACGAATATTCGGACAAGCAGGCTGGTCTGCCGTGGTTTTCGGAAATTCCTGTGGTCGGTTCCTGGCTTTTCGGCTCCACCAGCACCGGAGGAACCGACCGCGAAATCATCCTGCTCCTGAATGTCGACTGGGAGGACAGGCTCAAGGAGGAAAATGCCGAGGCGTTGAAGCGCAGCGGAGATGAAGTGAAGAAAATCAGGAAACGCAGTCAGGATACAGCCAATACGTTGCGGAATGCAAAGGAGTAAGCCATGCTCAATGTATTGAAGCTGTATGAAAAAAACAATCTGCTGGCGCAGTTTACGCCGGAGCCTGACCGCGTTTATACCTTCGGGTCTTCGCGGGAGGCAAACTGTGCGGATGCCCGTCTGGCTCCCTGCCAGCTCCGGTTTGTTTTCACGGGAGGCAACTGGCATGTGGAGGATGCGTCCGGCGACGGGAGTTCGTTGATCGGGGGGGCGCCGTTCTTCCGTCACCCTGTGCTGGCTTCGCTGGATGTGGAACTCAAAGGACATCAGTTCCGCCTCAGCGCCGCCGGTTCCTTTGTCGGAGCGCGGGAACAGCAGATACAGCAGCAGATCAGCCGCCGCCTGCTGGAACAGCTCAACAAGCGTGAACTTCAACAGCAGCAACTTTCCGCCAGACAGCTTGAGGATTACACCGTCAGAGTGCTTGATGACATCTGCGGCTCCATGAGCGGTGAGCTTGCGGAATGGGACAGCGAAGTATTGCGCGAGTTCAAGGAGACTCTCGTTCACGATCTGCTTAAACTGGGTCCTCTGGAGCCGTTGCTTTCCGATGACTCGATCACGGAAATCATGGTGGTGGATGAAAACCGGATTTATGTGGAAAAGAACGGACGGATCTCCCTGAGCGGTTATCAGTTCAAGAGTGTTGACCACCTGATGCGGATCATCGAACGGATCGTCACTCCGCTTGGACGCCGCATCGACACATCGAGCCCGATGGTGGACGCCCGGCTTGCGGACGGAAGCCGTGTCAACGCGATTATTCCCCCGCTTGCGGCGGACGGTCCCTGCCTGACGATCCGCAAGTTCGGCAAAAAGGTTTTCAATTGTGACATGCTGTTGAAATACGGCAGCCTGACGCCTGAAATGGTCGGCTTCATCCGCGCCTGCGTCATGGCGCGCAAGAACATCGTCGTTTCCGGTGGAACCGGCAGCGGGAAAACCTCTCTCCTGAATGCCGTGTCTGCATTCATCGGGCATTCGGAACGAATCATCACGGTGGAGGATTCGCTGGAACTGAAACTCCAGCAGCCTCATGTGATCCGTCTGGAAGCGCGTCCGCCCAACGCCGAAGGGCAGGGGGCTGTGCCGATACGCCAGCTTGTGATCAACTGTCTGCGAATGCGTCCCGACCGGATCGTGGTCGGAGAGTGCCGCGGAGGCGAAGCGCTGGATATGCTTCAGGCGATGAATACCGGTCATGACGGCAGTTTGACGACAGTCCATGCGAATTCGGCGGCGGATGCGGTCTCCCGTCTTGAGACACTTGTGCTGATGTCCGGCATGGATCTGCCGCTGGTGGCGATCCGGAGCCAGATTGCCTCTGCGGTGGATGTGATCATCCAGACGGCGCGGCAGAGTGACGGTTCGCGCAAGATCATCAGCATCACCGAAGTGCTCGGACTTGACGGGAACGGCTGTCCCGACCTGCGTGAGATTTTCCGTTTCCGCCTGACCGGGCTGGAACCGGAGACGCATAAAGTCCTTGGAGTATTTGAACCTGTCGCCGTTCCGTCTTTTCTGCCGCAGTTGAAACTGGCGGGAATCCCTGTCGAGGACGCATGGTTCCGGGGCAAGGAGGCAAAATGAGTGAAATTCTGCGCTGGATGATTTATCTTTATACCGGTCTGGCTGCCGCAGCGTTCGCCTATGGTGTCATACAGATGTTTTTCCTGACCCGTTATGCGGACTATCAGGAGCGGATGCTGCGTTCTTTCGGAGAACGCGGCGGAGGGCTTGCCCTGGTGATTGATCCGCAGAAACTGCAGCATTTGTCGATTCTGCTGTGCAGCGGGCTGTTTCTGTTCGGAGTCCTTCTCGGGGCGGGAAATCTTTTCGTCGGCATGTTTCTCGGCGGAGTCCTGATCATTCCCGGACTTCTGATGCCCCGCATCGTTTTCTCGATTCTGCTGGCGCGGCGTCTGGCGAGGATCAGCGAACAACTGCCGACGGGTCTGGAACTGCTGGTCAATTCGATGCGCGCCGGATTGACTCTCGGGGTCGCTCTGGAACGCAATCTGGAGCGGATGCCTCCCGACCTGCGTGAGGAGCTGAGTGTAGTCCTGCATGAATTCCGGCTTGGAACGTCGCTTTCGGACGCCCTGCTTCACTGGAGTATGCGAATCGGTTTGCAGGATGTCAGGCTGGTTGCCTCCGCAGCGGTTTTGTCGCTTCGCTGCGGAGGCAGCCTGGCGGATGCCTTTCAGACCCTTGGCGGGATCATCCGTCAGCGGGCGGATTTCAACAAAGAGGTCAAGGCTCTGACTGCCGAAGGACGTTTTCAGGCGCTTCTGATGACTGCGCTGCCGTTCGTGATCATGATTATCATGACGCTGGTCAATCATGCGACGATGATGGAATTCTTTGAAAATCCGATTGGCAAGGGACTGCTCCTGACTATGGTCGGAATGCAGGTCGCGGCTTTTTTCTGGATACGCAAGCTGGTTTCATTTGATTTATGAGATGAGGGAGGTTTCAGTTGGAAAATCAATATCTGCTTCTTGTTTCCGTCCTTCTTGGCATGACCGTCGGCGCTGTGGTCTACGGTGTCGCCGCGAAAATTGTCTCCATCTGGAGCGGTGAACCGGAAGCGGCGGGGGATGCCCGCAGGGATTCACTGCTGTTCCTGATTCTGCGGCCGATCGCAAAACGGATTGAAAACAGCAAAGGCGATGCGAAAGAACTTGCGGAATGCCGCCGGCTTCTTGATGCCGCCGGACCTTTCTGGGGCGGGATGAGCGCCGCCGAAGTGCTTGCCGTTCGTTATCTGATGTTGCCGCTGGGGATTCTCTGGGGTGCGGTGATCGGCGGCGCGCTGGAACTGGGCGGACTGGTTATGCTGGCGCTCGGGCTGGCGGCGGCGCTGATTCTGCGGATGCTTCCCGTTGACGCCCTGAAGCGGCAGGCGGACAGTCGGCGCCGGAGTTTCATGAAACAGCTTCCGGGAGCGCTTGACATGCTGTTGATCGCCGGGCGCGCCGGAATGGATCTGCGCAATGCGATTCTTTATCTGGCGGATCATTACATCCCCGGAGCGGTTTCGGAGGAGCTGCAGCGGGTCCGCAGGGATTTGGCGTTCGGGGCTTCGCTTTCGGATGCCCTGATGGAGATGGCGGGAAGGCTGGGCGTTACCGAACTGACGTCGCTGGTCGTGGCTTTGACACAGTCTCTTGAGACGGGAACCAGCATCAGTGATACGTTGTCTGTTTTTACCTCGGACCTGCGCAGGCGGAGACTGCTCGGAGCAAAGGAGGAGGCGCAGACCGCAACCGTGAAGATTGCGTTTCCCATGCTGCTGCTGATCATTCCCGGCATCTTTATCGTGCTGCTGGGGCCCGTTCTGCTCAAATTGATTCACAGTGTATTCAGTGGAGTGTAAATAGAATTGGAGTTTTGTATGAAGGAACAGGAAAGTTTTTTTGACCGTTTTACGCCGGTTCGCCGGATGCAGATTTTTGCAGGCATTCTGCTGGTTGCCGCCGTCGCTCTGCTGCTGGCGGCATTGGAACGGGAACCGGAACATGCGCCGGACCGGATTTATGACATGGGGGGTCTGTACCGGATTACCGTGCCCGGGAAAATGAATACCCTGCTGTTCGGAGAAACCTCGATTCTGTTTTCCGGCGATTATTCCGCGCCTGATGTGATGATGATCGTTGATCCGGAAAAAGAGCCATCCGGTGAATTTCTGCCGGTCGACAGAAACCGGGCGGAACTCAAATCCATGTTGCTGGAAACTCTGGGAGTTGCAGATATCGTTCCGGAGGGGTTAGAAATCGGCAGAGTCGGGGAGTTTGAGTTTTCCATGCTTCCGGGGGTGGAGTTTGATTTCACTTTCAAGGGACACTGCGGAATCGGCTACCTGTTTTTTGCCCGCGATTATTCGTTTACCAGCGCGATCTTCTGGAAACAGGAACTGGGCGGTTTCGCACCGCCGGCACTGCATAAATTGAACAATCTGCAGTTGCTGGGAGATTACCGCAACACGCTTTTGAGGCGTCCAGTGATTGATTCCGGCAAGATTGCATATTCCGCCGATGAAATCCTGGAGGCGCGCGACGAGATTGCCGCCGCCCGCCGTTTCTACGCCCAGCGCAATTATGCGCCGGAAAATCTGCTGCGCGCCATTGTTTCTTTCCAGAAGGCGTTCCGGCTGCTGGCGGAAACAGATGAAGTCAATTTGATCAAGCCGGAGGAAAGCAAGCTGTTCTTCGATTGTCTTGCCGAGCGGAAACAGGTGTTCGCCAGTCTCCGCAGCGAGATTCAGAAGCAGTTCAACCTGAACAATCATGAGCGTGTGCTGGAGCTGATCCGGCGGATGATGTCGGAGGCTACTTTGGAGAGTGAACTGGAATGGCGCGAATGGGCAAAGCGGCAGTTGCAGATACAGACGGAAAAGAAATAAGGAAACGGTGCCATGTTGAATTGTGTGATACACTATCGTGATGAACAGGCGGCGGTATTCTGCCTGGAGGATTTTCCTGAACTGGACTCGGTCAATATCGGCGGAGATAAACGTTGTGAAGTATGCCTGGCGGACAAATGGAATGCCGCTCCGGTTCTGGTTTCACTGACGCGGATCGACTCGGAAGCCGTGGCGGTTCCCGGCGGCGAGATGCCGCTGGAAGTGGACGGGAAAACCGTTTCTTCTGTCCGTGTCGTGCCGGGGACGATCCTGAAATGCGGTGATTTTTCTCTGGTTTTTTCCGGCGATCTGGTGGACAGCGGCAAATTGTTGCTCTGGCGTATCGGGCGCGGCAAGGCACAGTATGCGTCGCTCGGTTACGGTGCGAACCTGATCGGTTCCGGCAGTGAATGCCGCTGTGTGATCGAAGCTCCGGGGATTCCCGCTCTGCTCGCCCGCTGCTGGATCGGGCAGGACTCTGTTTCAATTGATCCGATGGCGGCGGGGCACGGCATCCGTCTGCGCGGGCGAAGAACGGAGGGCACGGTCCATTTGGAGGAGGGAGAGGTTATTGAGCTTGCACGGGGCGTTCAGGCGGCGGTGCTTGATAAAACACGTCTTGATCGTGCGTTGAAAAGCCCGAATCCGTTTTACCCTGAACTTGTCACCTGGCAGTTTGCCGTGTTGGGAGCGATGCTGCTGTTTGTCGGCGCCGCATTCTGTTATACCTCTTTCGGAGAGGCGGAGGAGCCCGGAAAAGCCTATCGGAGTGTCAATTCTCTGCCCCGTTATACGGGAAAAGGGGAGGACGATTATCTGAAAGAGTTGAATGCGATCTGGATACCTCTGCTTGAGCAGGGGAAATACAAGGCGGTACAGGCGGACCTGGAACTCCTGATGGAGAATCCGAAGCTTCCGGAAACACTGCGGGAACGCTTTACCGCAATGAATCAGAGACTGGATGCAGAACGTCACGGCGTACGTCTCGCACGTTATTACCGCTCCAAGCTGGAGATCTATTCTCCGCGGGCTATGGCGCGGCATTATCAGGGGATCGAAATCCAGAGCGCCCGCTGGAACAAGGGGGTGGAAAACAATCTCGCCTACTGGAATGCCGCGCATTCGCATTTGAAGGATGCGATGAACCGGCGGACGGAAGCGGGAGATACCGATCATTCCCCGTTTCTCAAAGAGTGTGTATCCCTGCATGAGCAGATTGATGGAATTCTTGCTTTCTACCGGACAAATCAGGATATTGCAAAGGCGTATGCGAAAGGGGATTTTTCTCTTGCTTTGAAGTTGGCGGAGCAGCCGGAGTTTCAGAAGCGCCTGCATCTTTATCAGGACTGCGGGCGTTTCATGGAGGAGACGAAGCTGGGACGTGATCTTCACCGTCTGGAGATGATGTCGGCGGATCCCCGTTTCAGCCCTGCCGATTTGCCGGAGCTGGCTGGTTCCCTGAAAAGCCTGCAGGAGCGTGTCGCAAAGAAAAAACGCTGGGGAAGTGCTTTCAAAGAGCCGGAAATCCGCAGGCGTATTGCCATGCTGGATAAATTTGCATCCGGTTTGAGTTCCGCCCGGCAGGCAGAGACGGCATTCCTTGCGAAAGGGGATGGCGATACGCTGTTGTCCGCACGTCAGGTCTTCTGGCAACTGGGCTTGTCGCCTCTTTTTGCGGAGAACAGGTATGTGCATGAGAAAGGGAAGATGTTTTCCGGACGGATTTTACAGGCGGTTGAAGACGAAAAACTGCCGTTGGAGGAGCGCGGGCGTCTGCTGGCCGCTGAGCGTTCCATGCTGCTGGATGACCAGATTTTCCGTTCCCGTCTGGATGCGTTGAAAGAAAAACTGGAAACGGAAAGCAATACCCTGTGCGACCGCCTTTATGCCGAGTGGTGCAAGGCGGCTCCTGCGGAAAAGAGAGCGCTTGCAGAGAAAATATTGCGCAAGGCTCTGCCGGATACTGCCTATCACGAATGGGCGGAAAAACAACTTTCCGGACACCAGTAAAGGCGGGCGGGGAAAAGAGACTGCCGTTTGCGCGCCGTCGGCGCCGGAACTTCGGTTCGGGGAGAGACTGCGCGGAAAGCTGAACATTGCAAACCACCTGTGAATCAACTCAAGTGGTTTGTAATGTATGTGCGGTTGAATCAGCTTTTCTTCTGTCCATTTGCAAAATATTCCAAGAGTTCGGGACGAACCGGCGGAATATCCATCGGCATATTGCCGTTGCGCATGGAGCAGTGAGCCAGAGCTCCGGCGGCGACCGCATTTCTCGCTGCGACCGGTGACACGACGGGCGGTTTACCGTCACGCACAAAATCGAAGAAAGCGTTGACGATATTCGGGTCGGAACCGCCGTGCCCGCCGTCCGACGCTTTCAGATTGTAGATGATATCCGGTTCCCTGCGGGATCCCCGCTGTGTCCAGACATGAATCCGGCAGTCGCCGAAATCACCGATGTTTTCAACGCGTCCATGCGTTCCGATGAATGTGTAGTTCCGCTCGGAGTCCGGCGCATACATGCACTGTTCATAGGATGCCTGGACTCCGTTGTCCAACTGCATCATCACCATATTGTGATCCTCGACATCCAGTTTGCCGTCCAGACCTTTCAGCTCAAGCGGCGGCCAGCAGTCCGGCTTCCATGAAGCCTTGCGGTCCGGTGCTTCTCCCTCTTTCAGGCGTCCCGTCGTGCGGTTGTAGACGGAGAGTTTACCCATTCCGGTGACACGTGTCGTATAGCCTCCTGCGAGCCAATGGATTACGTCAATGTCATGCGCGCCCTTCTGGAGCAGAAGCCCGTTGCAGATCTCTTTGCGCGCGCACCAGTGGCGGAAGTAACAGCTTCCGTAGTTGATGAAGTGACGCACCCAGACACACTGAATTTCTCCGATGACGCCGGAGTCGATGACCTCTTTCATCTTGAGGATGGACGGAACATAGCGCATGTTATGCCCGACAAACAGCTTGGAGCCCGTCCGGAAGGCAGTTTCCAGAATCCGGTCGCAGCCTTCAATGGAAAGCGCCATCGGCTTTTCCAGATAGACCGCTTTCCCCGCCTCAAGCGCGGCGACGGCGATCTCCTCGTGATACTGGTCGCGCACCATTACACAGACGGCATCGACGTCCGGATCGGCGATCAGCTCCTGATAGGTTGCATAGAGATGCGCTTTCGTATCCGGGTGTTCCCTGCGGTAAAGTTCCAGCATGGCGGGATTGCGGTCACAGACTGCCGCCATTTCCGCTTTATCCCGCGGATAGTTGTATTCAATGAGGGCGGCGCGCAGAGAAAAATCCGCACCGATCAATCCGATACCGGTTTTCTTCATACCTTGTTTCCTTGTTTTTGTATAAATTGCGTGCGGAGCGCAATGGCGTTTCCCCGGAAGAACTTTTCCTGTTCCTCCGGCAGCCCCCAGCGGTAATACAACCCGCCGACGAACTCGAAGTAGAGTTTCCAGAATTCCGCCAGGCGCAGAGCTCGTTCATTGGACGCCTCAATGCCGTAGAACTCGTCGGTTGCGAAATGGATTTTGTCATTGAAGAACCGCTCCGTTCCGTCATGCGCACGGCGGTCCAGCAGCTCCCGGAGCGTATCCACGGAGCGCAGATAGCCGCTGACGTCGCCGCGGATGTTCTTGTAATAATACAGATTGTGCTGCACTTCTTCCAGGAAGGGATAGCCCTGGTGCCCGCCGATGATCTGCAATTCCGGAAACGCTTCCGCGATTCCGGCAAGATGGATCGGGCGCATGTTTTCCGGTCCGAAGGCATGGGGGTGCGCCGGATCGTATGGAGAACCCTTTGCGATCAGTCCGGTATGAAAGAGAACCGGCATGCCGAGTTCCTGCGCCCGCTCATAGAGCGGATAATATTTTTCGTGATTGTACGGCTGAAGCTGCTTGTAAGGCTTCAGACCGACGAATCCCAGGTCGCGGAGACGGTTGATCTGATCCGGCGTGTCGCGGTCGAGGTCGATGAACCCGAACGCGAGGAAAAAGCCGTCGTAGCGTCTGACCGTTTCCAGCAGTTCCTTCTGTTCCGCGAAACAGACATCGCCGAGGCTGCCCACGCCGGAAAGATCCATCAGCCAGACCTGCTCGAACACGCCGGATTCGACAATCCTGTCGATCCCGGTTGCATTGTGCGTCAGATGTGCATGTGCATCAATGAATTTCATCGGATGCTCCGTCAGATATTGAACTTCGGCGCCGTGGCGGTCTTGACGTCGGTGACGATCAGCAGGTTTTTATGATTTCTTGCGTGTGTGACCGGATAGTCGTCGCCGGGCTGTCCGAGCGCCGAGATGCGGAGGATCGTATTCGCCCAGAAGAATTCCTGCGATTCGTTGCGTGTCATGAGCAGCATGCGGCGCGCGGCGAGACACTGTTTCATCCCCATTGTGATTGCGCGGCGCGGGAAGTTTTCAAGGTTTCCGCCGACTCCTTTGTGGCGCGTCGAGTCGATTGTGCGCGTGAACTCATTGATCGTGAGAATGCGCGGATCGGAATCCTTGACGCCCGGTTCCGGTTCATTGAATGCGACATGCCCGTGGATGCCGATTCCGCCGTAGCAGACTTCGATTCCGCCGGCGTCTTCAATCATTTTCGGAAGGTCCTTGAGATTTTCCGGCGTGGGGAAGATGATCTGATCCGCCGGCATGAGAAGGTCGGGGCGGATGCGGTTGAAGAGCAGCGGACCGATCTGCCCGCGGAAGCTCAGCGGATGTGTTGCCGGAATGAGTTGATCGTTGTCGTCGCAGTATTCATCCATGAAGAAAAAGCGGACATTTTTCAGATTGAGATTCAGATAGTTGATCTTCTCCGCCATGATACGGTAGGGCTGCGTCGGACCGACCGGCATGATGAATGATACAATTTTATCGCCCGCGGCGGCTTTCCGGAACTCCTTGACCATTTCGTCCGCGAGAAACTCGTAGACTTCGTCCAGCGTTTCCATGACTTTGAGCTGACCCCTGGATTCTCTGACAAGTTCTTCCACGGACAGACTCAAAATTCTTCTTACTTCTTCGGAACGGTTCATACTGTTGCCCTTTCATTTATTTTTTCTGCAAGGATGTGAATTATCCTGTTGCAATTATATTATAGGCGCGTATTTTAAAAACAGAAATAACACTTCTGATGCATTTTTATCACAATTGATGCAAATGAAAGGAAATCATGGGAAAAATCAAGATCATCAGCCGACCGGACCCGAACAGACTGCCGGATTTCCAGTTGCCGTTTCATGTGCGCTCCGTCGGCTGCAACGAGAGCGACTGCGGCTGGTGCGAATATGTCCCCGGCGGGAAAAAGCTCTTTGTACAGGTCTTCTGGACCCTGAAAGGCAGCGGCGAGATCACGCTTCCGGACCGTAAGATCATTACGCGGGAGGGAGAGGTTTTCTATCATCTTCCGGGGGAAGATCACCGTCACAGGACGCTGGGGAAACAATGGCACTATTACTGGTTCACGTTTGACGGCGCGGGCGCGGCAGATTTTATCACGTCCTATGGCTACGGACGCGATTCACGCTATGCGGGAGAGTGTCCGGTCAAACTCTTTCTGGAACTGGAACTCCTGCTCCGGGAACGCACCCCCTATGCGCAGAGACACGCCATCTCCGCCGCCACGGAGATTCTTGCGCTTGCCGGAGGCAGGTTTACGGGCAGGGCGGGGCAGGATGTGGTCAGGCGCTTTATTGAGATTGCGCAGGAATCCGCCTCGGATACCCGTCTCAGCGCGATCTATCTGGCAAAGAAGCTCGGCGTGCACCGGACTACGCTCAACCGCATTTTCCTTCAGGAAATGGGAATGACGCCCGGCAGTTATCTTCAGGAACTCCGGATTCAGCATGCGCTGTCGCTTCTGCGTGAAACCGAACTCCCGATCAAGGCAATCGCCTCGGAGTGCGGAATGCCCCATGCCAGCTACTTCTGCCGCCTGATACGGAAAGTGACGGGCTTTACCCCCGCCGATTACAGGAAACAGGGCGGAGTGGATTGAAAGTTTCCCGCGCGGACAGGATGAAACTGCGCAAAAAAACACCCCCGCCGCAGGGCAGGGGTGTCGGAAGAACAGGGCAATTCGGAACGTCAGGCGACGGGTCAGCCTCTGATGATTTTCAGAAGCTCGTCGCGTTTTTCCTCCATCGTCTCTTTATCCTTGGCTTCAACAATGAGGCGGAGGAGCGGCTCTGTGTTGGATGAGCGGACATTGAACCACCAGTTGGAATATTCCACGGAAATGCCGTCGAGTTCGAACATGTGCCCGTCTGAATATTTGGTTTTGATGCGTTCGAGAATCGGTTTCACGTCAGCGACTTTGGAATTGATCTCTCCGCTGGAGAAATACTTGCGGAGAGGTGCGACCAGTTCGCTGACCGGTTTTTTCTTGCGGCAGATGAGATTTGCCAGCTTGATCATGGCGAGTCCCTGAGACTCCGCCACATAATTTTCCTTGAAGTAGTAGTGACCGGAAAGTTCACCCGCGAAAACGGCGCCGTATTCCCGCATCTGCGCTTTGATGAAAGCGTGTCCGACGCGGGACATGATCGGTTTGCCTCCGTTTTCCTGAATGCATTCCCTGACCGCCCAACTGCTGCGGAGGTCATACAGAATCGGAACGGTGCCCTGTCCCTTTTCGGAAAGGATGTCCTGCGCAATCAAGGCGGTGAACAGGTCCATCGGAATGATCTCGCCCTTGTCGTCTACGAATCCGCAGCGGTCGGCGTCGCCGTCGAACCCTGCGCCGAAATCCGCGCCGACTTCCACGACTTTGGCGCGAAGGGCATTCAGAGTATCCGTATGAAGCGGATTTGCCTCATGATTCGGGAAAGTTCCGTCCAGTTTCTTATAAAGGGGAATGATCTCGAACAGGTCTTCGATACCCGCGATTTCATAAGACCCCATGGCGTTGGCATAGTCCACGACGACTTTGAGCTTGCGGTCCATTTTTGCGTGGGAACGGAGAAACGCCCCGTATTCCTTTGCGATATCGTAAGCGGATATGGTTCCGGTCCGCTCCGGCTTCGGCCATTCATTTTTTGCGACGAGAGCTTCGATATCGGCAATGCCGGTGGCGCCGCTGATCGGAATCGCCTGTTCGCGGCAGATTTTGAATCCGTTCCATTCCGCGGTGTTGTGAGAAGCTGTGATCATGACGCCGGCATCTGCTCCGAGCTTGCCGTTTGCGTGATAGGACATCGGTGTCGAGCACATGCCCAGGTCAATGACATCGGCGCCCTGTTCGGTAATGCCTTTGGCGAGAGCATTGAAGAGGGGGAGGGAATGCGGGCGCATGTCTCTGCCGACAACAATTTTTTTTGCTTTCAGGAACACAACGACAGCTCTGCCGATTCTCTCGGCAATATTCTCGTCCAACTGCTCCGGATAGACGCCACGGATATCGTAGGCTTTGAAAATTCCTGACATGATACATCTCCTTATGAAATTCAAATTGAATAAGTAACTTACTTTCAAAGTCTTTCATTGTCAAGAGGACGGAAAAAGATTAAACGGGAAATAAATAATCGGTCTGTGGACGGGTGAAAACGTAAAAAAACGGAGTTAAATTACTATATTAGTTATTTTTAATGCGAAAACGGCATATTTATTTCATAAAAAAGCCGTTTTTTGAGTTTTATGCGTTGAAATCCTGTCTGTCTCTGACTATATTGTTGGAATGGCTGGGCGGATACAGAGATATTCTGTACCGTTGAATTATTGAAATCTCATTTTCAGAACCAATTTAATAGGACAGATGAAAGTATTATCATGAAGAAAAACGACTCCACATAACAATTTATTCGAAAAGGGCAGGGGGTAATTGCAAAAATTATAGTATATAGAGGTAATTTCAAAATAAAATAA
>DPDG01000075.1 GCA_003526375.1 Lentisphaeria bacterium | reverse complement strand
AATCACTTGCCTTCACTTGCTTTTTCTGCGACTTGTCAAGACAAAACATGAGATTTTTCTGCGTAAAATGAAATTTCAACAGCAACTTTGCCTTTATGAAGTATCAGAAATTAAACTATCTAATAATGAAAGATTTGCAACTTTTTATCTGCTTCACAGAATACAGATCATCGCGATTCTTGCGGCAATGCTGATGCCTGCTTTGAATAAGGCGAAGGAAAAGGTTCGTGCCATTGCCTGTCTGAACAATTTGAAAACCATCGGGACGGCGCAAGCCGGTTATTCCGGTGATTTTCAGGAATGGATCGTGCCGTGCGCACAGACCGCCAGCACCAAATGGGCTGATTCCGATCATGGCGGTTCCTGGTGGGGAACGCTGGGCGGGCTCGGCGGAAAAGCCAATTACGGAGTCAGTCTGAAAATGGAAGACGGTGTGATCAGGAGCGGCGGCACTTTTGACTGTCCTTCGGAAAAAGTTGCGTTCGGCAGTCCCTCCGAAAAGAAATACAACCAGGCGAAATATATCATGAATGTAATCGGCGGGCGCGCCATTGCGAGGGGAACAACCCCCAATCCGAATACGGATTACGCAAGGCGGCTTACCTGTGTGAAATATCCGTCCGGAGCCGTATTTGCTGCGGACAGTCTGGCATATTTATCCTATAATATGGTGCAGACTGCCAACATCTGTTTCTTCAGTTTCCGGCACGGAGCGGGCGATCCGAGAACCAGCAACACCGAACTGCCCGTCTGGGTGACAGGAAGCTGCAATGTGCTGTATATGGACGGTCATGCCATCGGAGTCAAATCCCGGCAGTTGATGCCGGGTGCGAGTGAAGGAGCTCAAAGAGCCTATGCCTTGTCGTGTTCCGATCCAAAATACTGCGGGTATGACCGGGCGCAGGGGCAGGTGCTGTATTATGAATGACAAGAATCATCTGACTTTTTAATTTAACAGAGGACGAATCATGAAAAACAATTTTTTTGTTGTCGCGGCCTGCACCGTTTTATCCGGCGGGACGCTGTATGCCTCACTTCCGTCTGCGGAAAGCATTCTCGGCTGGCAGCAGGAGGAGGGAAAGGAACTGATCTATGGAACCGGTTTTGAAAATCCGGCGGCATCGGAAATCAAACTCGGCGCCGGATTCCGTTATGCGCACGGGGAGGGAAACAACGGCAACACCGGATTGCGTGTGGACCGCACCGGAGAGATTCACCGGACACAGGATTCCTTCATTCGGCTGCCGGATAAAATTCTTCCCGGTTATAAGTACAAGGTGGTTGTCAGCGTCAAGGGCAGGGGGATACGGCATGCCACCCGTCCGGTTCCGCCGGGGAGCTACCGTTTCATGGAGACTTTCTATACGGATGCGCATACCGGTAGATACTCCTTCGAAAATGAACGTGTCGTTCCATTTGCCAAACCGCCTGCCGAGGATGGATTTCAGGAGTTTTCCTACACGTTTCCGGGAATCGAAGGGGCGCGGGCATCCCTGCGTCTTGCCTTGTGGATTGATTTCCACGGGACACTCTGGTTTGATGATCTGCGGGTTTACCGGGAGGGAGTCGAAGCCAATGCCTTCCTGATCCAGCCGGGATGCGCCACTTTCTTTACGGATTCGGGAAAGTTCCGGATCCGCATCCATCTGCCGGAAGAATACGGAAAACCCGTCGGGCTGGTTCAGCTTGTCATGAACGGGACTGTGCTTCAGCGCAGAGTGATTGCCGCCGCTGATTCCTGGCTTGAGGGGGACTTCGGACGCGATCTGCCTGCCGGAAACGCCGTGCTGAAGATCACGCTGGCGGATGCACGGAAAAAACAGCGGATCAAGGATATTGAACTGCCTGTGACCGTAAGAAAAACAGAGAAAGCGCCTGCCGGAGCCGTAGCCTTTGACCGTCATGGAAACATGTCGATTGACGGAAAGCCGGTTCTGCCGCTGGGAATTTTTTACGGCAGTCTGCCGCATCAGCGCGAGGAGAATCTCCGGAAACTGGCGGATTCACCGTTCAATTTCATTGTTGATTATTCCGCCTTGAGCATGGCATTGCCGCAGGACAGGGAAAAGATCACCGCCATCAGGAAGGGGCTTGACCGGATGCAGCATTACAAGATCAAGAGCCTGTTCTGTCTCACAGCATTTTATTCTGCGAATTCCAATTATGTCAAACGCGGGTGGGCGGGTGAAAAAGATACGCTGTCCATGACACGGAAACTGGCGGAGGCGATCAAGGATCATCCTGCCCTGCTGGGCTGGTATCTGACCGATGAGCTTTCCGAAGAACAACTGGCGCTTCCTGTCGCGATGCGGAACCTGCTGAACCGTCTGGACCCGTATCATCCGACATTTACGCTTACGAATCTGCCGTCCGCAATGCCCGGCTATGCCGTATCGGGCGATGTCCTCATGTATGACCCCTATCCGCTGGACAATCGGAAACGGGGACGCGGAGGAGTGGAAAGGGCGATCAAGCCATTCCGCGGGAAAGCCGCCGCGGCAGGTTGTCCAGTGTGGGCTGTAACCCAGGGATTCAACTGGGGAATCATGCACATCATCCACCGGGGCGGAAAGGAGAAGCTCGCAGATTACATTGAGCCGACGGAGGAGGATATGCGCAGCATGGCGCTGCTCTCTGCCATCGAAGGCGCCAGAGGTTTCTGTTTCTTCAATTTTCCGTTTCCGTGGGAACAGAAAGTGCTGGACCGTTTTGCCGCACAGGGAATGTCGGATTATCCTGAAAAAATGTGGCGGAAACTCAAAGGCGCCGCCGGAGCGGTGAAAAGTCTGGAACCCTATCTGCTCAGTCGGAAAAAGGCGCCGGAAATCCATGTGGAAAACCGGGGGAAAGCCAATACCCGCGCGCGTGCATGGCAGGCTGAAAACGGGAAAATCTGCCTGGTGGTCGCAGGAGTCGGCGGCGGCAGGTCGGAAGCCGTGATTACGGTTCCGGGAAAAGAGAATCTGAAATCCGTTTACGGGCGCACCATACCGCTCGGCGGCGGCCGTTATCAATATACCTCTGATGATTTGGGTTCCGATATTCTGTTCGAGTGATCTTCCGTTGCGATTCTGATGCCGCCGTGAATGGAAACTCCATAAATGAACTGCCCCGATGCAGAGCATACGGGATATCGGGAAGACGGGAACAATGTCGAAAGCCCGAAAACGTATGGTGCAGCCGACCTGAAAGGCCGGGATATTGAACCCGATTGAAATAAAAAGGGAAAGCGCCCTGTTTTGGAACGCTTTCCCTTTTTTGTGCCGATCCGTGTGATTTACCAGCCGTAGATCTTGCTGTCGAGATACTGGCGGAGCTGGCTGACGTTGACCCGCTCCTGCGCCATGGTGTCGCGGTCGCGGACTGTGACGGAGTTGTCATTGGCGGATTCGAAGTCGTAGGTCAGGCAGAACGGAGTCCCGATTTCATCCTGCCGGCGGTAACGTTTTCCGATGTTTCCGGTCACGTCGAGCTCGGTGCGGTAGAAGCGGCAGATATCCTTCTGGAGAGCTTCCGCCTGTTCGTTGAGCTTTTTGGAGAGCGGCATCACTGCGACCTGAACCGGTGCGATTCTCGGCGTGATGTGGAGAACGATGCGGACATCTTCCTCCATTCCCTCTTTCTGCGTCGGCGCCTTATCTTCGTCATAGGCGTGGGAGAGAACCGCCAGGAATGTGCGGTCGAGCCCGACGGATGTTTCAACGCAGGTCGGGAGATATTTCTTGTTGGTGCGCATGTCGAGATATTCCAGATTCTGCTGGGAGAATTCCTGATGTCTGGAAAGATCCCATGTGCCGCGATGGTGAATTCCTTCCAGTTCGCCCCAGCCGAACGGGAATTTGAATTCGATGTCGACCGCCGCCTTTGCATAGTGCGCCAGCTTGTCGTGGTCATGGTACTGAAGTTCGTCTTCCCGGAAGCCGAGGCATTTTTTATAATATTCCATGCGTGCCGCGCGCCAGTATTTGAACCATTCCATGGATTCCTCGTCGCTGCAGAAGAATTCCATTTCCATCTGCGAGAACTCGCGGGAGCGGAATGTGAAGTTGCGGGGCGTGATCTCGTTGCGGAAAGACTTGCCGATTTGCGCAATACCGAACGGAAGCTGTTTTCTCGTGGCGATGCGGACCAGGTGGAAGTCCACGAAAATCGGCTGGCATGTTTCGGCGCGGAGATAAGCGATATGTTCCTCGTCGAAGACGGGGCCGACGTATGTTTTCATCATCAGGTTGAATTCGCGCGGCGGCGTCAGATTTCTGGAACCGCAGTTGGTGCAGCGGGTCGGGTCGGGCATCTGATCGACACGGAACCGTGTCTTGCAGTCTTTGCAGTCGGTCATGATGTCGCCGAAGCGGTCGATATGTCCGGATGCTTTCCAGACTTTCGGGTGGCAGATGATGGTGGAGTCAAGCCCGACGACATTCTCACGTGTCTCGACCATTTCATTCCACCAGAGCTGTTCGATGGCTTTTTTCATGGCAATGCCATAAGGGCCGTAATCCCAGAATCCATTGTATCCGCCGTAGATTTCCGAGCTCTGAAACACAAAACCGCGCCGTTTGCACAGTGTGACGATCTTGTCCATCAGATCGCCTTCCGCATTGATGATAGCCATGATTTTTCCTCTTTGATTATGTTAAATTTCAATAAAATACATTAAAATGATCAATATAACCTCTTATTGTTTTTTTTCAATTTCATTCTGAAATAAGATTGCCGAAAGTCTGCCGGAAAGAGCCCGAAAGGGAAAAATTTTTCAAGTCCTGTCCTGTTTCTTCCGCTTTTTGTCAGTGGGATACTCTTTATCTTGATAATTCCGGAGTTTCGGGAATCCCGGCATTGTGCATGGATAAAAAATTAAAAAAATTACCATTATTTTCTGATCGCCCTCTTGACAAAACAGGGTATTTGAGATATAATTTAATTATACGAATAATTGGAGTGTTTTTCATGCCTGTTACGATGAAGGAAATTGCGAAGATTGCCGGCGTGTCACAACCGGCTGTGTCCGCAGCGTTGAGTTCCAAGGGGACAACGAAAGTGTCCGAAGAAATGCGCCGGAAGATTCTCCGGATCGCCGAGGAACTCAATTACATGCCGAATAATGCGGCGCAGCGGCTCAGGGGAAGGGCGACGCGCACCATCGGGATTTTCGGCGTTCCGTATGTATCCGTTCTGACGCAGGCGCTGATGCTGGATATTTCTTTGGAGCTGGAAAAGCTGAATTATAATCTTCTGACCTGTTACGGTGACGGTGAAGATGCGGCGGTATCCGCGGTGAGAGAGCTTGTCGGCAAGGGGATCGACGGTCTGATTATTACTACGGATTTCAATCCTTTGGAGCATTTCAGGACGCCGCCTGTCCCTTACGTATTCTGTCCGCCCTGCCAGTTGGACGGCTTCGATGTCGCCATAGATCGCGCGAGTGGAATTGCCGATGCGTTCGCGGCTTTGCAGAAGAAGGGATGCCGCCGTGCGGGATACGCCACTTTATCTGTAAGAGATCTGGCTTTGAAACATCCGAACCGTGAAAAGTATGATGGAATCGTTGCGTCCCTGAACCGTTATCGTATGGAAGTGGACCGTGAAGCTGTTATTTTATTGAATCATTATCATGGCGATGCGGAGAAGATTGTCCGGAAGATCAGGTCCCTGCATTTGGATGTCTTGTTCTGCAGCAATGATTATATCGCATGCCGCCTGATGGCTTCTCTCCTGAGGTGGGGAGTCCGCATTCCGGAAGACTTGAAGCTGGTGGGGTATGACGGTCTTTCGCTTTGTGACATTGCCCCGGTTCCTTTGGCAACCGTGGTCCAGCCGAATTCTCTGTTTGCTGAAAATATCGTGAGGCTTCTGATGAAAAGGATCACCGCCAAACAGCTTTCACCGGAGCCGGAGGGAATCTTGCTTCATTCTTATTTTTACCCGTCCGAAAGTTGCGGATTTGCAAATCCGCATCTGGATACGCTGGAATTTGCGGGCGATACTTTTTCTACTTTGGAATTGAATTGGAAACTTTACCATAAACATAAACAAAAAGAGGAGAAATAGGATGAACAGGAAAAGAGAAAGATTTACATTGATCGAATTACTGGTGATAACTACTTTTCAACCATGTAATTTTGATTAAAATTAAGCCTCTTCACCAGAATTTGT
>DPDG01000034.1 GCA_003526375.1 Lentisphaeria bacterium | reverse complement strand
ACAAATTCCCGTGAAGACCCATATACTTTTGCCATTTTTTCAGAACCTTTCTGATTTTATGATTGATTGAAAGTAAAATACCGCAGGGAAATGGAAATGCAATTTGTTCCGGATCTCTTTTGCGGGATTTTTGAATCGGGTACCATCCGCCGTTTCCGATTTGAAACATTCTGAAAGACGGACTATATTACAGGAGTTGTTATTTTATACGATATCTTATAAAAATATAAGGAAAAGGAATCTATGAAATTCTTTGTTCTGCTGTCGTGCATCGCTTTGACAATTCTGAGTTGCGGATGCACCAATCCGTGGATGACCAATACCGGACGCTCTGCAATTGAACAGTATCTGATTTCAGCGACCATCGAGCGGGCAGTGGACAGCGCCGGACTGATGAGGTATTCCGGCAAGAAAATCTTTTTCGACTATAATTACCTGGCTCCCCAGGTCGATAAACCTTATGTTCAGGGAATGCTGGAAATGGAGCTTTCGAAAGTAGGCTGCATCATCGTCGCCAAGCAGGAAGAGGCGGACATCATGATTCAGCCGCTCTGCGGAGTGCTTGCCACGGATCATGACAGTTGGATGATCGGAACCCCGCCGCTCCCGATTCCGGTGCCTTACACCGAGCTGACATTCGCCATTCCCGAAATCCCGCTTCTCAAAAGATTCAAACGCATGGCTTACGGCCATTTTGCCTTCAATGTCTTCAACGCCAAAGACCGTACCCCTCTCGCAACGATTACCAATATCAACTCCAGCGCCCAATACAACAACTGGGTGGTCATGCTCGTCCCTTTCACCTCGCATAATATGGATATGAAAGATACGAAAGATACGGACACGGTCTACGAATTCTGATGCGGATATCATCCGGGGGCGGGAAAAAGCCGGGTTCCCGCCTGCGGCAATGATCTGTTGCGGGATCTTTCCGCCATAAAAAACAAAAATCCTCTTAAGACGTTTGTAATTTTCACTTAGGCATGTAATTTTATGGGATAATTTTTTGCAACGGAGGAAAAACAGAATGAAGTTTCTTATTACCGGCGGAGCAGGATTTATCGGAAGCCACCTGACCGAATCCCTGCTTGCGGATCAGCACAGGGTGGCCGTCATCGACGATTTTTCCACAGGCTCGCCGGAAAATCTGTCCTCCGTATCCGGCAATCCGTATCTTGAAGTGATTGAGGAGGATATCACTGCAAGCCCGCATCTGGAACAGCTTGTCAGGGAAGCGGACTGCATCATTCATCTGGCGGCGGCTGTCGGCGTGGAACTTGTCGTGCATGATCCCGTGCGCACAATCCGCACCAATGTCGAAGGAACGGACAAGGTCCTGACTTATGCGGCGGAACGTTCCAAACGCTGCATCATGGCTTCCACCAGCGAAGTCTACGGCAAATCCGCAAAACCTTTCTTTCAGGAAACTGATGATCTCTGCATCGGCGCCTCCACCAATTCCCGCTGGTCTTATGCATGCAGCAAACTGCTGGATGAATTCCTGCTGATGGCGTTCCACAGAAACCGCGGACTGCCCGGAACCGTAGTGCGTTTCTTCAATACCGTGGGACCGCGCCAGACAGGGCGTTACGGAATGGTACTGCCGCGCTTCGTTTCCTCCGCTCTGGCGGGAACGCCGCTCAAAGTATACGGCACCGGCGAACAAACCCGTTGTTTCTGTCATGTTCAGGATGTGATCCGCGCGCTGAAACTCCTGATTCCCGCGGAACGGTCTTACGGAAAGGTGTTCAATATCGGCACCACGCGCAGAATCTCCATCCGGCAACTGGCGGAACTCGTGATCGAACGCGCGAAATCCTCCTCGGAGATCCGCAGAGTCTCGTATGAAGACGCCTATGAACCGGGGTTCGAGGACATGATGAACCGGGCGCCGGACTGCACCGCAATCAGGGAGCTCTGCGGCTGGGTCCCGCAAATTGAGCTGGAACAGATCATCGACGATGTAATCGCCTATACGAAATCAAAATGACATTCAAAGGAGGAGAAAGTTATGGACAGGTCTGAACTTGAATTGAGATACGAAACCATGCTGGAGGAGTATCCGGATACGAAAATCATCTTTTCCGAAGGAGCCGCGGAACAGTTCGCAGAACTGATGAATGCGGAAAAAGCCTCTTCCGTCGTGATATTCACCGGCAGTTCCAAAGGAGCCGCCGCAAAAGCGATGCCGAATCTTCAGAATCTCATGGCTTACATGAATCTTGATTTCCGCTTCTATATGGACATCCCCGCGGAGCCGGCGGTAACGGACGTTCGCGATATGGTCCGAATGCTGGAGGAGGAAAAACCGCAGTTCGTGGCGGCGCTCGGCGGTGGAAGCGTCATGGACGCGGCAAAGGCTGCGTATCTTTCCTGGCAGTCGGGACTGGATGTGACCGACCTGTTCGGAGTCAATCAGGCGACGCGGAAGTGCCCGGACAGAAAATTCAAGCGCGTCATCTGTCTGCCTACGACTTCCGGAACCGGTTCGGAAGCCACTCCCTATTCCAATATCGTAGACCGGGAAGCCGGCGTCAAAAAACTGATCATGGAAGAACAGATCATTCCTGAATATGCGTTTGTCGATCCCGAATATGCAGTTTCCATGCCGAAAAATCTGACTCTCGTAACCGCACTGGACGCAATGGTTCACTCCATTGAAAGCATCTTGAACAGGAATGCACCGTCCGCCCATCCGCACAGCATCGACTGGGGAAAAGAATCGATCCGGCTGATCGCGCTGGCTCTGCCGGTCGCGTTGAAGGACCCCGCCAATCTTGTCGCGCGCACCTATGTTTCGGCGGCGGCGACACTCGGCGGGATGTGCATCAGGAACCGTCCGACCTCCCTGCCCCATCTCTGCAGTTTCTCGCTTTACGGCAAAATCCCGCACGGACTCGCCGTGGCGGCGCTCCTGATCCCGTTCTGGCGTTATTATCTCGGAGACAAGGATGTAAGAGAATCCACCATGCAAATGGCGGGACTGTTCTCGCTTGAAATCGAAAAAACGCCGGAAGACGTCGTGAACTCCTGTGAGAAATTCATCGTTGCCTGCGGAGGTCCCGCCAGACTTTCCGAAGTGGAGGGGCTTGACCGTTCCGCAATCGCAAAAATCGCGGCGGATGCGGTGCTCAACCCGATGAAGCTCCAAAGCTGCCCGCGCCCGATCAATGCGGAAAATGCCGGAACAATCATCACCGGCATTCTTGAGAAAGCATGGTGAAACGGTGAAAATCGTTCTCGCGCCCGATAAGTTCAAGGGGAATATGACAAGCCCCGAAGTATGTTCGATCATCCGGGAAGCGTTCCTGTCCGTGATGCCGGAGGCGGAAATTCTCGCTCTGCCGATGGCGGACGGCGGGGAAGGAACTGTCGATGCCGTCATAGCGGCAGACGGCGGGGAAATCAGGCAGGTCGAAGTGACGGGTCCGCTCGGCGGCAAGGTAATGGCGCGCTTCGGGCTCTGCAATCACGGAAAAAGCGGCGTCCTCGAAATGTCCTCGGCAAGCGGTCTGGCGCTGGTTCCGCCGGAAAAACTGAATCCTTTGCGTGCCACGACTTACGGAACAGGCGAACTGATCCGCACGGTGCTGGACTGCGGAGTGGAGGAGCTGACGATCGGCATCGGCGGAAGCGCCACGGTGGACGGCGGCGCGGGAATGGCTCAGGCGCTCGGATATCATCTGCTGGACGCGGAAGGCGAAGAACTGGAGTCCGGCGCGGAATTTCTGGCAAATCTTGCACAAATCGACGCTTCCGAAGCGGATCAGCGGCTCTTTTCCACAAAAATCAGAGTCGCATGCGATGTCACGAACCCCCTGTTGGGTCCGGACGGCGCCGCAACGGTATATGGTCCCCAGAAAGGCGCGACGCCGGAAATGGTGATTGCACTGGAACAGGGACTCGCGGTTCTGGCGAATGCCTGGCTTGAGCGTTCCATGCTTGAAAGTGTGGAAAAGCCCGGAGACGGTGCGGCGGGCGGGCTCGGCGCGGGGCTGCGGGCGTTCTGCCGCGCGGTTCCGCTCTCAGGCGCAAAACTCATCATCGACATGCTGGAGCTGCGGAAACACCTTCAGAATGCGGATCTCCTGATCACCGGAGAGGGATGCACGGATTCCCAGACGGAATCCGGCAAGCTCTGTGCGGAAGTCGCCGCGGCGGCAAAGGAATGTTCCGTCCCCGTTCTGCTTCTTTCAGGCGCATTGAAAGGTGATCTTTCGAGGTTCCATCAGATTTTCGATTGCGCTTTCAGCACCTCAAGCGGAGCCCATGCCTCCATCGCCGAAGCGGTTCGGGCAGGCAGAAGCGATCTTTATTTCACGGCTTTGAATATTGCAAAACTCATCAATTCGGGAATTTGTAAGAAATGAAAACACCGGTAAGATACGGTATGCTCCTGATTGTTTCCGGTCCCAGCGGTTCCGGAAAATCGACTCTCGCCAAACGGATGTTCGAGAATTTTGACGGAATCGAGTTCTCGGTCTCCTGCACAACCCGCGCCATGCGCGCCGGCGAAGTTCACGGGAAAGACTACCATTTCATTTCGCAGGAACAGTTCCGCGAACACATCGCAAACGGGGATTTCGTAGAGTTCGCCACGGTTCACGGAAACAGTTACGGAACGCTGAAATCCGAAGTGATCTCGCGCGTGGAAAGCGGGATCGACGTTCTGCTGGACATTGACGTGCAGGGGGCAATCCAGATCAAGAAACTTGCGGCGGCGGACCCGTTCTTCGGACGCTGCCTTGAAACAGTGTTCGTAACTCCGCCGAGCCATACGGTGCTGGAACAGCGTCTGCGCGGGCGGGGCACCGATTCCGAAGAGGTCATTGCGCGCCGTCTCGCAAACTCCAAAAAGGAACTGGAACTCTGGCGCGAATACAAGTATATTATTGTCAACGATGATTTGAACACTGCCTCGGAAGCATTGTCCGGTCTCATAAAATCATTCAGGCTGTCGAGTGCCAGATTAAAGGAGCCGCCATTTGATGAATACTGAAAAAAAGAAAAAAATCATTCTGGGAGTCACCGGAGGAATCGCCGCCTACAAAAGCGCGGAACTTTGCAGCCAGCTCTGCAAGGCCTCTTACGATGTGCATGTCATCATGACGGCAAGCGCCCAGAAGCTCATGACGGAACGCTGTTTCCTGACCCTCTCCCGGAATCCTGTGATCTGCAATCTCTGGGATGTCCCGGAATGGCGCCCCGAACATATTGAATTGTCCGAATCCGCCGATCTGCTGGTCGTTGCGCCATGCACCGCGAATTTCATCGGGAAATATACCCACGGGATCGCGGACGATGCATTGACGACAACCGCGATGGCGTTCCGGGGGAAAGTCCTGCTTGCCCCCGCAATGAATACGCGGATGTGGGAAGCGCCGGCGCTTCAGGAAAATTGCAGGATACTCCGAAACCGCGGCGTTTATTTCATCGGGCCGGAAAGCGGACGTCTCGCCTGCGGTGACGAAGGCAGGGGCAGGATGTCCGAGCCCGCCGATATCGCCGCCGAGGTCAGACGGCTGTTAAGCGAATGAACCGTCCCGTCTCAAACGGGTTGAATCCGGAAAGATAAAAATATTCTGCCGGATTTCAGGGCGGAACTCTGTTTTCTCCGCCCTTTCGACGGACTGCCGGCAGCCGCATTCATTACGCCCGTTGCATCATTTTCTGACGGCAAAATGAAAAATTCTGTTGTAATTCCCTGAAAACATGGTATATTATAAGCTACATTTTTTTAACAGGGAAGCAGGCCATTTTTTATGCAGAACATCAGAAACATCGCTATCATAGCGCACGTAGACCACGGCAAGACCACTCTCGTAGACGAGATCATCAAACAGGCGAAAATTTTTCGTGAAAATCAGGAAATGCACGAGTGTTTCCTTGACAATAACGATATCGAACGGGAACGCGGAATCACGATCCTCGCAAAGAATATCAGCGTCCGCTACAAAGACAGCAAAATCAATATCATCGACACCCCCGGGCACAGCGATTTCGGCGGTCAGGTCGAGCGCGTGCTCAATATGGCGGACGGCGTCCTGCTTCTCGTCGATTCCGCCGAGGGACCGCTTCCGCAGACACGTTTCGTCCTTGACAAAGCGCTCAAGCTCAACCTGAAACCGATCGTCATCATCAACAAAATCGACCGTCCCGACGCGCGCCCCGAAGAGGTTCTCAGCAAAGTATTCGATCTTTTCATCGACCTCAACGCAAGCGAGGAACAGCTCGATTTCCCGATCCTTTACGCAAGCGGACGCAACGGCTGGGCGACCGAGGACCTCAAGAACGGTTCCCGCGAGTCCATACTCCCGCTGATGGATGCGATCCTGAAATACATTCCCCCGACTCCGATGCACGAGGGTCCCGTCCAGCTTCAGATCACAACGCTGGACTACAATGATTACGTCGGGCGTATCGGGATCGGGCGCGTTCACCGCGGCAATCTCAAACTCGGCGTGCCTCTGACTCTTATCAAGCGCGACGGCAGGACCTATCCCGTTCAGCTCAAGCAGATTTTCACGTTCGAAGGCATCGAACGCAAAGAGACCAGCGAAGTCCAGTGCGGCGACCTCTGCGCGATTGTCGGCGTGGAGGGAATCGACATCAGCGATACCCTCGCGGATGCGACGCACCCGGAAAAAATGCCGCCGATCGCCATTGACGAGCCCACGCTGTCCATGATGTTCCGCGTCAACGACTCACCGCTCTTCGGCAAGGAGGGCAAATACATCAGCAGCAGGCACATCCGGGAGCGTCTTCTCAAAGAAGCCGAGCGCGACGTCGCCCTGCGAGTCGAAGACAACGGAACCGACTCCTTCAACGTCAGCGGGCGCGGCGTTCTTCATATCTCGATCCTGATTGAAAACATGCGCCGGGAAGGATATGAACTCACGATCTCCCAGCCGCACGTCATCACGAAAATGATCGACGGGCAGGTTCAGGAACCGGTCGAACTGCTCTCTGTCGACGTGCCGGACGGAAGCGCCGGAAAAGTCATCGAACTCGTCGGCGTAAGAAAAGGCGAGATGATCAAGATGGAGGCGCACACCTCGCGGCAGATTCTCGAATTCTACATTCCGACCCGCGGGCTGATCGGGCTGCGCAGCAAAGTCATGACGGCAACCGCAGGCGAAGCGATCATGTCGCACATGTTCTCGCACTACGAGCCGTTCAAAGGCGATATCCCGCAGAGAATCAACGGCGTGATGATCAGCATGGGCGGGGGCAAAGCAATTCCCTACGCCATCGACGGACTTCAGCAGCGCGGGACCTTCTTCATCGAGCCGGGCGTGGAAACCTACGAGGGCATGATCGTCGGAGAACACTGCAAGGAAGGCGATATCGAGGTCAATGTCCAGCGTGCCAAGAAACTGACGAACATGCGCGCCGCCGGCTCCGACCGCAATATGAAAATCGCCCCCGCCCAGAAAATGAGCCTGGAGGAGGCGCTGGAATACATTGCCGACGATGAATATGTGGAGGTCACGCCTCTGAACATCCGCCTCCGTAAAAAATATCTCTCGGAGATCGAGCGCAAGAAAATGCGCAACTCCAAGCAGAAAAGCGAATAACCCTGCAACCGGTCCGGACCATGATCGACTTTATTGATGTCAGCAAAAGTTACGGCAAACGTGATATTTTCGACCATGCCTCGTTCCGGATCAACAAAGGCGAACGCGTCGGAATCGTCGGCCCGAACGGTTCCGGCAAAAGCACGATGTTCCAGATCATCTGCGATGAAATTTCCGCAGACAAAGGCGAAATCATCCTGCCGAAGAAAGCACGTATCGGGCACCTCCACCAGCAGTTGGATTTCTTCCGTGACGAGGACCCGCTGATCTCGTTCGCAAGCACCGCCAGCGGGGAACTCCCGAAAATTCTGGAACGCATTCACCTGCTTGAAGCCGACGTGAAAGAACTCGCCTCCGAAAAAGAGCGGCAATCCGCTCTGGACGAAATCGGGCACCTGCAAAGTGTCTATGAATCACTCGGCGGCTATGAAATGAAACACCGCGCCGCGGCGGCTCTTGCCGGGCTCGGATTCAAAGAGACGGATCTGGAAAAGCCGATGGGGGCGTTCAGCGGCGGCTGGCAGATGCGTGCCTGCATGGCGAAGACGCTGCTCGGAGAACCCGATATTCTTCTGCTCGACGAGCCGTCCAACTATCTGGACACGCCCGCCGTGGAATGGCTCCAGAAGCGTCTGCGCAATTACAGCGGAACGCTGCTCCTGATCTCGCACGACCGTTTCCTGCTGAACTCAATCACGAATATCACGCTGGAAGTGGACAACGGGCATGTCACCCGTTATCAGGGAAACTACAACTATTACGTGCATGAGCGGGAAGAACGCCGGCGCCACGCCGAAGCGGCGCAGGAGAACATCGACCGCAAAAAGGAACAGTTGGAACGCAACATCAACCGGTTCCGCGCAAAAGCGTCAAAGGCGGCGCAGGTCCAGTCATGGATCAAGATGCTCGACAGGATCGAAGATGCGGACGTGCCGGACGATCTTCATTTCCGCGGAGCAATCCGGATTCCCGATCCGCCCCATTCCGGCGCGGAGACGATGCGCCTTGAGGATGTCTCGTTCTCTTACGACGGAAAAAGAAATATCCTGGAAAATATCTCGCTTTCCGTGGCGCGCGGCGACAAACTCGGCATCGTCGGCTACAACGGAATGGGGAAAACAACGCTTCTGAAAATCCTTGCGGGAGTATTGACTCCGACCGGGGGCACACGGGTTCCCGGTCACAAGGTCATAACCGGATATCAGGCGCAGGAATTCGCAGAACTGCTGACTCCCGATATGACGGCATTCGATATCGTCAGGGAAGCAAGCGGCGGCAATGTGCCTTCACAGCGCATCCGTGAAATCCTCGGCGCTTTCGGATTCTCCGGGGAAAGCGCGGAAAAACAGTGCAAAGTTCTGAGCGGCGGAGAAAAAATCCGTCTCTGTTTTGCGCGCATCTTCGTGAATCCGCCGAATTTCCTCGTGCTGGACGAGCCGACGACGCACCTCGACATCGCCGCACGCGAAGCACTCCAGCAGGCGATCTGCAACTATACGGGAACGGTCTGCATCGTCAGCCACGACATTGAATTTCTGCGGGGAACCGTGACAGGCATCGTGGAAATGCGCTCTCCGGGAATCCGTCTGCACTATGGAAATTACGACTACTACCGGGAGCGGATCGCCGCGGAGCAGAACGCGGAAAAAGCCGCGGCTTCCGGCAGCACGGAAACGGGATCCCCCGATTTGAACTCAAAAGAGCGACGCCGGGAGCGGGCGCAGAAACGCCAGGAGATGTCCAAAGACAAACGCCGCCTGGAAAATGAAGTGGCGCGTCTGGAAAAACTCATTGAAACTTCCGAAGCGGAAAAAGAGCAGATCATCGCCGCACTTGCCGCCCCGTCCGGAGGCGTGGATTTCGCGGGATTGCAGAAAAAACTCAATGAACTGGACCGCACAATCACGGAAACGACGGAACATTGGGAACGTTCCGCCTCGGAACTCGAAGAACTCATGACTGCATACAATGCCCTGCATGAAGACTGAAGTCCGGATCTCCGTATAAAATCAGGCAGGAGCTTTTGCTTTCCCCTGAAATCTCCGAACATCTCCGGGACACCGCTCCTCCTTTCCCTTGAAAAAACGGTATTTACGGAGTAAATTACGCGATGAGAAAATGAACTGAAAACAACTTGCGGAAAGAACGATACATGGCAGACCTGAACAAGATACGTAATTTTTCCATTATCGCACACATCGACCACGGAAAGTCCACTCTGGCGGACCGTCTCCTTGAAGCGACCCATACCATTGAAGCGCGCGACCTTGTCCATGCCCAGCTTCTGGACGCCATGGACCTGGAACAGGAACGCGGCATCACGATCAAGGCGCACCCCGTACGCATGATCTACAAGGCGAATGACGGCGAGGAATACGAACTGAACCTGATCGACACTCCCGGCCATGTGGACTTCACTTACGAGGTCAGCCGTTCCCTTGCCGCCTGCGAGGGGGCAATCCTCATTATCGACGCGACACAGGGGGTTCAGGCACAGACCGTCGCCAATGTGAACCTCGCGTTCAAGCACAATCTCAAAATCATCCCCGTCATCAACAAGATCGACCTTCCGGCTTCGGATCTCAACATGTGTTACGAACAACTGGAGGAGATTCTTGCAATCCCGCGCGAAGAGGCAATCGCCGTCTCCGCCAAGGAGGGAACGGGAATTCCTGCGGTGCTGGAAGCAATCGTGAAACTTGTTCCCCCGCCGAAAGGAGCCGTTGACAAACCGACGAATGCGCTCATATTCGACTCCATCTACGATGCCTACCGGGGAGTCGTCACCTATGTCCGCGTCTACAACGGAGGCTTCAAACGCGGCGACAAGCTGCGTCTGCTCAGCACCGGGCTGGAGAGCGAAATCAAGGAAGTCGGGGTATTCACGCCGGAAATGAAAGCCATCAGCCAGCTTACCGCAGGTTCGGTCGGTTATCTGATTCCGAATATCAAGAGCCCTTCGGATACAAAGATCGGCGACACGGTCACGGAGGTCAAAAACCCGTGCACGGAACCGCTTCCCGGTTTTCAGGAAATCCGCCCGATGGTGTTCAGCGGCATTTATCCCATCGACACCGCCGATTACGAACAGCTCAAATTCAGCATGGCGAAACTTCAGCTCAACGATGCCGCGTTCGTCTACCAGCCGGAGACCTCCGCCGCACTCGGATTCGGGTTCCGGTGCGGGTTCCTCGGGCTGCTTCACATGGAGATCATTCAGGAACGCCTGCGCCGTGAATACAACATGGATATCATCGCAACTTATCCGAGCGTGATCTACCATGTCTACCTGAACAACGGAATCATGGTCAACGTGGACAATCCGGTTCACCTGCCCGATCCGTCGGAAATCAACCGCATCGAGGAACCGCTCATCAACGCCAAGATCATGGCGCCGACCACCTACATGGGCGACATCATGAACCTCATCATGCAGAAACGGGGAATCTGCACCAACACGGAAAGTGTTGACGGAAGGCATATTCTGCTTACGGCGCGCATTCCGATGCACGAGATTCTGATTGATTTCCATGACAAGCTCAAGTCGATCACCCGCGGTTACGGCAGCATGGATTATGAACCTGCCGGATATCAGGCGGACAAACTGGTCAAGCTGGATATGCTGGTCAACGGCGAGCCCGTGGACGCATTCTCCACGATCGTCCATGCGGACCATGCCTACAACCGCGGCAGAATGCTGGCGGAAAAGCTGGCGGGAGTCATCCCGCAGCATCAGTTCCAGGTGGCGGTGCAGGCGGCGATCGGCGGCAAAGTCATCGCCCGTGAAACAGTCCGGGCGCTGCGGAAGAATGTTCTAGCGAAATGCTACGGCGGCGATATCACGCGTAAGCGCAAACTCCTCGAAAAACAGAAAGAGGGCAAGAAGCGCATGAAGCAGATCGGAAGCGTCAATATCCCGCAGGAGGCATTTGTCGAGGTTCTGAAATCCAACAACGAATAGCGGAAGCGAAGGTGCAGGCAATGAGCAAGGCAGTCCGGTATTTTTTCTCCACATTGATTTTACTGTGTTTCACCGGACTGCTCTGCTCCTGCGGAATCTTCAACGCAAAAGAGATCAGGGTCAGCCGGAATTCCGCGAAAGAATCGCTGGATTACTATAACATCTCCATCGGCAAAGTGGACGAGCTTTCTTTTGAAAGCCGCAACTTTCTGAGCAGCGATCTGCTGATGGATGACTACCAGTTCTGTCCGGCTCAGCTGGTGCGCAATCTTTCCGGAATGTACCGCAAGGAACCCTCACGGCTCACGCTCTGCGTCCTGACGGATGTCTGCTTCAATCTCGCACTCCGGACCGATGATCCGGATGAAGCGGTCAAATATGATCTCGCGGCGGTTCTTTACTCTTATCAACTGCTGTTCGGCAGAAATTTCATCACGCAGAATCTGGGCAGATACGACCCGCTGACCTATCAGGCGGTCCGGACCTACAACAGCGCCCTCGCCCGATTTTACGCCTATCTCGACAGCAAAGGGCTTCAGGACAACGCCTCCTACTGTCTCCAGACGGCGGACGGCAGAAACATAATATTCCAAAAGCCGCTTTACCGCCTCCCGTTTCCGCGCACATCTTATAAAAGCTTCCTGTTATGCTCGGATTTCAAAATTGAAAACCTCTCCCATTTCACTCATGAATTCGGGCTCGGCGTTCCCGTGATTGCCGTAACCGGTGAAAAAAACAACTATGAATCCCTGAAAACCGAATCACCGATCGCTCACGGCGCGACCGTGTTCCTGCGTTTCCGGCGCCCCTCCGGCGAACCGGACACCTTCCATGCGGCTCTCGAGTTTTACGACAATGACAAAGTACGCTCCGTCAAGGTTGCAGGCGAGGAACACGTTCCGCTGATTTTCGATTATTCCACGCCGTTCGCCTTTTATGTATCCACCCTGCCCGATGTGAACCTGCTCCGCTATATGCTGAATCCCGCCGGGGCAATCACCGCGCCGGGCCTCTATACGCTGGAACCGTACAATCCAGACAAGATTCCCGTGGTACTGATCCACGGTCTCATGTCCAGCCCCCACACGTGGATGCAAATGGTCAACACGCTCAAAAACGACCCTGTGATCCGTCAGAACTGCCAGTTCTGGTTCTTTACCTATTCCAGCGGCAACCCCCTTCTCTATTCCGCCTCTCTTTTCCGCCAGAGTATTCTGGATGCTCAAATGGAACTGGCGCAAACACCCGAAGCAAAAGCATCCTTCAATAAAATGGTCCTGATCGGGCACAGTATGGGCGGGCTGGTCGCCAAGACGGCGCTGCTTGACGCACAGGACACCCTGCTGAAAAAACTGACCGGCATGAGCTGGCAGGAGATTCACCCGAAATGCACGCCGGAACAGCAGTTTTTGCTCCATGACATGCTCATATTCGACAGCATACCGGCAGTCAAACGCGTACTCTTTCTGGCAGTGCCCCACAGGGGTTCCGCCATGGCGAAATACACGATCGCGCATATCGGCTCCAGCCTGATCTCTCTCCCCGGAGAACTGGTCGCACAGGCGCACGAACTCGTACTTCAGCTCTTCGGCAAAGAGAGCAAGGCGGACCTTGCCGTTTCAGAAATCCAGACAGGAATTGATGCTCTGGACCCGGACAACCGGGTATTGAAACTGCTGAATGAGACCCCTTTCAAGTCCGGCGTTCCCTACCACTCCATCATCGGGAACGAGGACGCGGCGAACGTCCCCGGCGGAACAGATGGCATTGTCGCCTATTCGAGCTCACATCTGGACGGGGCGCAGAGTGAACTGATTGTCCAGTCCGGGCACAGTGTCCAGCTTCACCCCGCTGCAATCCACGAAGTCCGCCGGATTCTCCGTCTGCACCTTCAGGAAAACGGGCGCTGAAAGCCCGACATCCCGTTGTTTTCCGGCAGGCGGAACGCAAAAACCGGAAAATGAAGTCCTGTCTGCATTTCCATGATCCATCTTCACTTGACAAATAAAAAGATATAAATTATATTTTATACTAATAATGATTTTATCCCGATATGGCAAAAACGTTTCCCGCTGTCGGAAAGCGGTTTTAAAAAGGCGGACTGAGATTCCAATGACTGTCAGGAAATTTTCTTTGGTAGAACTGTTCTGCACGATATCAATCATCATCCTGTTGGCGGCAGTGCTGCTGGCAACGCTTAATAAGGCGCGAAACTCCGCAAAATCGGTTTCCTGCCTCGGGAATATGAAACAGTCAATGACGTATCTGTTGATGTATCTGGATACTTACGAAGCCGTTCATACACAGAGATGGTCCGATTATCTTCTTGCTAACGGTTTTGTGCCCCAGGCACAGACTTCTGCCTTACGTTGTCCTGCATGGAAACGGGAAAATGACAATCATAAGAACGTTTTCGGCATCAGAAGGGTTGTCGGCGATACTCATACGTTGAACATAACGGGATCCCCGGCGGATTATGTTCTCCTGACCGACTCCCTGAATCTGGATACCCTTCAGCAGTTTATCAATTTCTATGGCAACTACGGACCATATAAACTCGTTGTCCATTATCGGCACAACAACAAAGCCAATACGGGATTTCTGGACGGAAGTGCAAGGGGATGTTTTCTGAAAGAGCTTTCTTCCAAAGGATGCCCGAGATATGCGTATTAAAATATTCCTCATCAGTTTCTTCCTGGGAAGCACCGTTTACGCCTCTCCCGTAATCGTCCTGCCGGACAAACCGGACATGCTTGCGTTCCCCGCGGGAGAAACGCAGGTCTATGCCGCGGACTTCCTGAACAGGCATCTTGAACGGGCAACCGGACGGAAGCTGAAAATCATCCGGGAAAAAGACGCCGCAAAGTTTCAGGAACGGATTTTCATCGGCTCTACCGAAGCCGCTCTGCGCATCATCGGAAACCCCGGACAGATGGAACCGGAAACACTGATCGTGAGATCAGACGGAAAAGACCTGTTTCTCTGCGGAGAAATGACGGAGGACAGAGTAGACCGCGGAACTCTTTTCGCCGTCTATGAATACCTTGAACGCGCGCTCGGCATCCGCTGGTATTTCCCCGACGACCCGCGGATTCATCCCGACGGCTTCGGCGTGATCATCCCCGGCAACCGTAACCTCCGGCTCGACGGATGGAATATCCGCGACTGGCCGCGGCTGCGCGGACGTGAGGGAGGCGTCAGCTATTATGCCATGCCGGAAAAGTTTCAGAGACTCTGGCATCCGGTGCTGCGCTTCGGAAATTCCATGCCCCGCAAAAATGCAAACCATACTCAGACTGGCTGGTATGCGCTTTACGGGAAAACGCACCCGGAATATTTCGCAGTCGGGAGAAACGGCAGACAGCAGTTCAACACACAGTATCCGCACCGCAATTATCTCTGCCCGAATCAGCCCGGCGTGTTGAAACAGATGCTTCGGAATCTGGACGCGTTCGATCAAGGCAGGGCTCCGGACAGTGCCTGGGGACCGTGTCCGCCGGAAAAAAATTGCGTCTATTTCGCCTTCAATGACGGAATGACGCCGGAAAACAGTTGTCAATGTCTCCACTGCCGGTCACAATATGAACCGGACGCGCCTTATGAGAAACAGGCTTCCGAATGGGCATTTCTTTTTGTCGCCCGCTATGCGGAAGCAATCCGGAAGCGTTGGCCGGAACGCAGGCTGGCGACGCTTGCCTATCAGCATTATCAGGCTCCGCCGGAAAAACATCCGCTGCCCGGCAATGTTGACGTCACTTACGTCACCGCACGTCTTCATTATGCGTCATCGCCGGAGATGCTCGAACATGAGCTGGCAAAAATCCGCAGCTGGTCCAAACTGCTGGGAGGAAAAACAGACCGGCTCGGAATCTGGCTGAATATTGTTGATCCGGTCATGCACACCTCAAAAGTTCCGTTTCTGTATCCGAACATCCTGAAGCGGTGGCTGCTGAAAACAAAACACCTCGCCGGAAGCTGTTTCATCAATGGGCTGAATCCCCACATGAACCGCCATGGAAAGGAGGGAAGGCTGAACGCTTTTTCCACTTATCCGATGGTCTGGCTCCAAAGCCGCCTGCTCTGGAATCCGGAACAGGACATCGATGAACTGCTCCGGGACTATACGGAACATTCCTTCGGTCCGGCAGCGGAAACCATGAGGAAATTTTACAACCTCATCATCTCCCGCTGGGAGGATCTCCCGTATCCGCCGGAAGCAGAGGATGAAACCGGCTTTATCCACCGCGTCCGTTACGGCGGCAGGTATGCCGGGGAACTCCGACGGCTGCTTGACAAAGCCGCCGGGGAATGTGCCTTGAATTCACCGGAACAGCAGCGGATCATTTTTTGGCGCGATCATATCTACTCCCGCTTTTTCCGGGAATCCGCTCTGTTTCATCAATACGCGGACCGGATTCCGGAATACCGCTGTAAAACTGTGGACTCTTTCCCGGATGCTTCCGTATGGCGAAACCAGACAGCCGTTTCCCTGCTGGAACGCCAATGGGGCGGCCCGCCGGAAAAAAAAGCCGTCTTCCGGATGGTCCGCTATAAAAATGAACTGTTCCTGCAACTGGAAACGGAAAATGCCGGTCCGAATGAGGAATTCCGTGTTTTCACAGCGGAAAAAAACAATGCAGTCCAGAAAAATTACGCGCCGAATATCAACCGGGCCTGGCCTCTTTGGAAAGAATACCGGATCGGAAACAACAGTAAGGGCAGCAGCCGGAAATTTCCGGCAATTCTTCGGCTGCCTCTTGACGGACAAAAGGAAATACGCCTGCAGATCATGCGTTACGGCGGAGTCTGGAATCAATTCGACCTCTGGAGTCCGACCCTGCGCCCGATATCCGAATTTCCGACCGGCCGTTTCGGAAAAGTCACTTTTGAATCAGGAGAATGACACAGATGCCCGCATCCGCACAACACCGCAGAATTACAGAGAACGTACTGAAGCTTGTACCGGAACTCCCCGGTCCGCGTCTCCGGCTGACGGAAGAATTCTGTCTCTATCCCGACCGCGCAATGACATTTCCGGAACAGCTTGCGCCCTACTGCCGCCTCCCCTCCGGCAACTGGTTCCACTATCTGCCGGATACCTCGTATGCGGAACTGTACCGCTACCACACGATCGACGCACAGGGACACTGCCGCCGCGCCTGTCCCTTTGCCAATGCAAATCATGATGCCGCCATGCCGGCTTTTCTCCACTATTTCGACAGGAGTTCCACCATGCTCAGGGATGGAAATGAAACAGAAGCCATGAAATACCTCGGCGTCTTGCTGCATGTTCTCCAGGACGCCTGTTTCGGCGTTCATGCGCTGGAAGGCCCCGGTGGCTGTGACCTGTTCTTCTTCGACCGGCTTGGAATCAGCGACTTTTCGCCTGCCGCGAAACTTGCACAACTCGACTGCCTGGACATTCCGGATGTCACCGGAAAAGCCCGGTCACTCGGCAACTCGGTTCCGGAGGCGGCTCTCCGGCTCTATTCCCGATATTGCCGGACAGTTCGGGCGGCCCGGAAAAGCTGTGTGGAAATTCTGATTTCCTGCCGGAATGGCGAAAACACCGCACAGGAAAAAAGGGCAGACATGTACAGGAACGCCGTCCGGCTTTGTGCAGATGCCACGGCAACCGTTCTGCATCTGGCGCAGTGCAGGCGCCATGCACTGGAACCGTTTCCAGTGACAGAGCTGGAACCCTATGAACCGCCGCTTGGGGGAAACGGCGCCTACCGGTTCCGTTCGCTGGAAGAAAACTGCTGTTACACGGGGAGCGGACGGCAGCCACTGGCTTTTCCGGAAATGAATTTCAGAAGCGGGCTTTCTTTCGGGCTTTCCGTCTCAGGGCAGAATCTGCTTTACCATCTTCCCGCCGGGCTTTTCGGGCATTTTTCAGGGTATCTTCTGCTGACCGGCGCCCCGAAAGCACAGGTGAAGTGCCGGATTCTGAACAATGCTGCTGAAATTCAGTTTTTCGAACTGAACCGGAATTATCCTCTGCGGCAGCTGAATGTTTCGGAGCCGTCCGGCATATTCGGGCTCCATGCGGAAAGCGATGCTCCCGATGGAATCATGATTCTCGGAGATGCTCAATTCTGTGCGGGACGATTCGCGGTGGGCTGAATCATCAGAAGCCCGCCGGTACGCTTTTCAGGGGCAGTTTCCAGGAAATCACAGAAAAACGAAGCGGCATCAGTTCCGATTTTGGTCGGGCAGAAACCTATCACCGGCACACCGACCGCCTCCACGATCGGCAGCGACGGAGAGGCATTTGCGAGAATCCGTTTTTCAGCAATCAGATTTACCCCGCGCTCCAGAAAGACGGCATGAAATCCAAATGCTACGAAATCATCGGTAATCCAGAAAAAACAGTTTTCCGAATGATCGAAAAGCTCGCCGGCCAGCCGCCGGCCGGTCTCAATGGCGGATTCCTCATGATCGAGCGGCGGAGTGTCGAACTGCCGCATCCCGCAGGATATCCTGTCTTCAAGCTCCGGCAGATGATAAGCCGGATCAGTGACAATGCGGATGATTTTTTGCGGGTTCCGCCGTTCTATGAAACGGCATGAGTCCAGAAACTGCTGCCGGAAGTCATAACGGCATAGACATGCCCTCTTTGATGCTGTAATATTCCCGGGAGGGTTCAGCAACAGCAGAGGAGGCAAAGCGTTTCTCCGTGAAATCAGGTCGCCGGACATGGTATTGCCGCCGACCACTCCATGAATCCGGTCCGACAGCAGACTGATCCGTTCCGAGTTCAAATCTTCCCGGTAAATCGGAAAACCAATGTATCCTCTCGCCGCAAAAGCCTGAAGCAACGCGCTCAGACGGAGTTCAAAAAACAGATTGAGACGGCTTTTATAATGATGGTGCGGAATCAGAATGATCCGGTTGAAAGTATTCAGCGTATTCAGAAAATCACGATTTGCAATATAAATGCCAGCCGCCGACTTGCAACAAAGAATACCATTGCCCTCCAGAAGGGATACCGCTTTGCGCACGGTTATGATGGAAACCCCGTAATCGTCACACAAATCCTTCAGGGTGCAGAAAAAATCACCGTTTTTCAGGTTTCTGTGTATGATGTCCTGACTGATTCTATCAGCCAGTGTTCTGTATAATGGTTTGAATGTCTCACTGCGCGACATCTCATCTCCTTTTTATATTATAGTGCATAAGACTTGGAAATACAAGTGCTTTTCCCATTGAAAATAAAAATTATTCCGCATAAAGATAATAAAAATAATGTTTTTTATTATTTTAAAGCTTGAATCCTGAAAAACAGGATGCTATTTTATTTTAGAGAAAGCTGGAATGGTTTCGGCTTTTATCAACAACCAAAGTGAAAGGGAAAAGAATGAAAAGATCTCTTCTTGCCGTCGGCAGTGCATTTGCCGTTGCTCTCCTGATGTCCGGTTGTGCCGGAGTCGCAACCAACAACGGCGGAGTCGCCCCGGTCTCCGCAGGACCGAACTTCTATACGGAAGTCGCATCGAATGCAATCCTCCAGCCGATCGCCGGTAACGACTATACGGTGGTAAAACGCGATGTGAAAGCCAGTGCAAAACTGATGAGCTACTTCACCTGCGTCAATATCGGCGACGTTTCCTATGAAACCCTCAAAAAGGAAGCCCTCAAACAGGCTCCCGGCGCCCAGGAACTGGTTGACGTGAAGATGGATTATGCAATGAAGAACATTTGCGGAATCAACGAAGTTACAGTGACACTGACCGGAACAGCGGTTAAGTTCAATAAATAACAGCGTCCTTTGCGTTACGGCTCGGTGATTGTTTTATCACAATTGCCGGGCCGTTTTTATGAGGTGAATCTATGAAATATGCAAAACTGGGGCTTTTATCAGGAATACTCCTGACTTTCACCTTCCAGAGTATGGCTGCAGACTGGTATGTCTCTCTGGCAACCGGGAAAAACAGGAATCAGGGAACCAGAGAAGCGCCGTTTAAAAACATTTGGAAAGCCATTGAAAAAGCCGCCCCCGGCGATACTCTCCACATTGCAGCGGGAAATTATCCCGGAAAAATGTCATGCGGCTGGATCAATATGGATAAACCCGTGAACCTGATCGGAGGCTACAATGCCGATTTTTCAGCCAGGGACCCTCTTGTTTACCACACGATGCTGCGTCCATCCAACGCACAGAACACGACAAAGCCGATCTTCGGCACATTGACCATCAAGACCCGCAAGTTCGGTAAAAACTCCAATATTCTGATTGATGGTTTCATCTTCGACCACACACTGGCAAACAGCTATCATCCCAGGGAAGGCAAGCCGGAGGGGTTTGAACACGGAATGTTGACAATTCCGCCAGCCAGGGGAACCACAAAGTATCCCTCCATTGACAAAGCCCTGCTCAATGCGGAAACGGACGGTACTTTCACGATCCGGAACTGCCTTTTCCTCAACGGGGGAAATTATGCCGTTCTCAACGGTCATTTCTCCGGCAAAGTCAGAATCGTGAACAATGTATTCATCGGCAACCGCATGATGGGTGCGGATGTAAGAAGCACCAATGGAAAACCGGGAATGGTGGATTTTGAATTTGCCAACAATACGCTGCTTTTCACATGGACCCGGACAAAAGCCTTTGAAGACATGGGCTTCGGAGTGCGGGCGAATGCCAATATGTCAACCAACATCCACCACAATATCATCGGTTTGAACACCATGTCCGGTTTCGACAATACCAAGGGCAGCGACAAGACAAAAAAAGTCGAACTGGAAAATAATACGTTCTTTCTCAACAAGACCGCCGATGTCACTGTTACCATCAGCCCGTCCATCAAGTTCATGAAAGTCGAAGATGACGGCTTTGACGATCTTGGCGACGTGGACGGCATGGTGAGTGTCAAAGACAATATCGGTCTGAAAGACCCGGCACTGTTCAAAGGCGTCATCGACACGAAATATCTGGAAGCATTCCTGAATGCCACCTATTCCGAAAAGGTCGATTACGATGAAAATTCGCCGATGAACCAGTTCCGCGCAGCCCTCGGATTGAACAAACAGGGAAAGATCACCTCAAAAGTGTCCATGTTCGCCAATCCCTATCCCTTTGAAAGCGCAATCAAATTTTTCGGCGCAGTTCAAGGTGTCGGGGCCCAGAAGCCTCTTCAGGTGAGACAATGAGGAACAGCGGAATCGTTCGTTTGGGAATCGGTTCCGTACTGCTTGCCGCGATGCTGTCAGCGGCAGGCTGTGCAACAACCCCGGAAGAACAGAAAAAACGGGAATACCGGCAGCAACAGGCGGCAGAGCGTTTCAGTGAAGCTCTTGTCGATTTTATTATAGAATCCTTCTAAACAAAGAATATCTTTCAAGATAAGGAAAAACAATTATGCCTCAGAAACTGATCGGAAACTTCATCAACATCGTAACAAAGAAATATTTCTGCTTTAACGGCCGTGCCGGACGGGCGGAATTCTGGCTTTTCTTTCTGGCAGTGTTCATCGTTAATACCATTTTGGGATTCGTTCCCAAAATCGGCGGAATCCTCGGACTGGTCTGGGCCTTGGGAATGCTGCTGCCAACGCTTGGCGTGACTGCGCGGCGACTCCATGACAGAAACAAATCCGGCTGGATGATTCTCGTCAGCCTCATCCCTCTGATTGGAACTTTGATTCTCCTGATCATGTGCATTCCGGAAGGCGACAAGGGAGAGAATAAGTTTGGACCGACAATCAACTGAAAAACCATTAAAAAACATACTTTGGAGAAAAAATGAAAAAGGGTCTTACGCTTGCTTTGTTCTGTGGTCTCATGCTGGGATGCTTTGCGGCAGAAACCATTTATCGTGGCGATTCCAGACAGGGAAAAGATATTATCTGTTACTATCAGGGTGGAAAGTTTTACAGTGACGTAGCACGGACGCAGCTCCTTTACAATCATCCGGGAAATGTAGTCAGCAAGGATTTGAAACCGGCATATGGGACAGGACTTTATCGCCTGATGGGAAACAGAATTTATAAAGGTTTTTCCGTTGACAAGAAAGACTGTTTGGGAACGCTTATCGAAACGAAAACGCAGCGCGGCAATGTCCTTGAAGCCGTAATCTACGACGGTTTCGTTACTTTCAAAGATACGGAGGAAAAGCGCGAAGCCGGCGGTATTACGATCATTACCGAATATAACGTGCTGAAAGACTTAAAATATGTGCCGGGAGAGGTGCTTTACACCATCAAAAACAACAAGATATATCGCGGTAATTCAACCGATGCCAAGGACTGCCTGCTGACATACACCGGAAACTTCACCAGTTCCCGGCTACTGTTTATGGCGGTAGAATTAACGAAATAGTCTTCTTGACTCTATCGAAAAACCGGAACTGATTTTGGAAAAGAATCAGTCTCGGTTTTTAAGACGAAACACGGAAATCAATACTGTCATGAAACGAATTTTATCAGGATTGGGTTGCTGGCTGGCCATTGGCATTTCTCTGTACGGAGTGGAGAACCTTCCGCTTCTGATGCAGCGGGGAAAGTATGGACAGGTAAAGAGTCTGGTGGAAGCTGGCGATGCGGATTTGGAGGCAACAGACAGTTTCAACCGAACCGTGCTTCACTGGGCGGCTCTTGACAATGCCGAACTGATTCCCCTGTTATTAAAGAAAGGTTCCGATATTGAAGCAATGGATGGAAGCGGGATGACTCCGCTGCATCATGCCGTAAGCGCCCGGAATACGGCGGCAGTAGAAAAACTGCTTGCAGGGAAAGCCGACATCAGAGCAACAGATAAATCGCAAAATCAGGTTTTGCACTTTGCCTGCCGTGGAAAAGCCCCAAAACCGGAAATCATCACTCTGCTGCTGAAAAATGGAGCCGATGTCAATGCAAAGGACAACAGCGGCACAACGCCTTTCATGCTTGTCAATAGTTCCGGCAGCTACAATCCAAAAGTCATCAGTGCCATATTCAATGCAAAGCCGGATGTCAATGCGCAGAATAAGCAGGGAGAGACGGCATTGATGCTTTGCATCCGGCAGTTCACCGCAACGGATCCGCGCATTCCGGCATCAATGCTCGTCATTCCCGAAATCAAACCGGATATTCAGGATAGAGACGGCAATTCCGCCATGCATATTGCCGCTGCGTTTCGTGCCCATCAGAAAGAAGCCGCTTATGTCGTTGATGCTCTTGGAGAAAAGAAAGCAAATCCGAATCTCCGGGATAAATATGGACGGACTCCATTGTTTCTGGCGATTGAGGCAAACAATGCCCAAACCGTTAACTTGTTGCTTGACAAATTTGGTGCCGATCCCAATCTGAAAGACAATGACGGCAACTGTCCGGTTTTGCTTGCCGCCCAGCGGGGCGATATTCCGCTGTTGAAAGCACTTATCAGGAAAAAAGCTGATTTGAATGTCAAACGTAAAGACGGGACCACTCCTTTGGTTCTGGCTTTAAGAAAAAACGCAATGCGTGATTTTCTGATTGCCTCCGGCGTTGACCTGGAAACCCATGTGATGGACAAAGGCATGAAAATTTTGCATTTCGCCATTGAAAACTTCCGTGATGGCGAGCCGGCACGTTATCTCCTTGAAAAAGGAGCAAACCCCAATTCTACGGATATGTTCAGCAATACCCCGTTGCATTACGCTACCCGTTGCCGCAATCTTGTGGCAGTCAAAGCGCTGTTGGCAAAGAATGCCGATGTCAACAAGCAGAATAAGAAAGGGGAAACACCTCTTTTTTTGGCTGCTGGCAGAAATGACGCTGTTGTTGTCGAATTATTGCTGAAAAATGGCGCAAAAACAGATATAAAAAACAAAAAAGGCAAAACTGTACTTGATTATGTGCAGGGAAACTCACGGAAGCTGCTTCAGAAATAACTCCCCCAAACAAGCAGAATCACATCGCTGTTAAAAACAGTGAATCTGAATGAAAAAGATTCACTGTTTTCCTGTTTTTCAAATTCCCCGCTCCGGCACAGAACATGCGCCAGCCGGAAAAATTCCAGCGATAAGGAAAATCGCGGCACTGTTTGGGCTTGACCGGATTAATCAAACAACATTTCCGGCGGTCATCATAATAAAAACAGGAACCGTCCTCCTTCTCAAGCAAAGACAGGGAACGGCGGTCCGGAGTCAGATAAGTATAGTCACGGATAAAACGCTGAAGTTCAATTCCCAGATAGTCCGCAATCGCATCAATCTCCTGTTCCGTGACGCGGACCGGTCCCTCCCATTTGCAGCATGCACCGCATCTTCTGCATTGAAAGGCTGAAAGATCCTCTTTCTCCACATTCATGAAAATCCCTCCTCGGTACACAAAAAATGCTCCTTTTCAGGAGCATTCTTCAAAAACCGCTCAGTCCGCGACCAGCTTGTAATCATTGCCGAGCAGATCGTAGAAGAAAATACCGGTAATGAAATCCGCAATGTTGAGGGGATGGAGTCCGAATTTGACATCAATCAGCGCCGCGGCTTCCACTTCCAATGCCCAGTAATCTTTGATCCTGTCTGCAAAGATGGATTCATCCGGCATCTGCATACCGCTGTAAATATACCAGAAATCGGGCAGATTGCCGATCGTGTATTCACGTGTCAGATCGCCTTTTCCCATCGCAAGAAAATATGCCTGCCAGCCATCGTCCAGAGCAAAACCGTAAGTGCGGTTGAATCCTTTCACGACTTTGCCGGACGGACCCACGCCGGCGCCGATGCCGAACGCATGTGTCGCGCGAACCCCGAGCTTTGCGGTCGCACCGGAACCGAATTCCAATGAAAAGATATCAAAGAAATCCACGATGCGGTTTGGAATATACATGATGATTTTATCGGCAATCACCCTGCCCGTGGTGTTTTTCTGTCCGACATCCTGAGCCTGCACAGTTGCACCGAATGCAAAAAGAGTGACAGCCAGCAGAGCAATTTTCCCGATCGTTTTCATAATTCCTCCGGAATGATATTCAATTTTCACTTTTTAATAACAGTTTCTGCTAAATATAATATACGCAACGGACGATTGCAACAGAGGATACGGCGAAGTTTTGAAAAAAAACTGTAAATATTGTTGTCTTCCCGCTTTTTTGCGCTATGTTAAAGGCTCATATTCCGTTATTCGAACAAAAAAGAGAGAAAAGAGTCATGAAAATTTCAGATTTCATCGCTGTCGGGTTCATCTTTCTGTATGCCTGCGCCGTGTTCTTCTTCCCCCTGAATATCTCTCCCGACGGCAGCCTCGTCTGGGGATCGCTGTCCGACGGTTTTTCCAATTTCGGGCACGTAACCAAAGCCCATCCGTATCTCATGGGCTTCTTCAAAGTCGGACTTCTCGCAACTTTCGGGGAAATGCTGAAAGTCCGGCGGAAAACAGGTTCCTGGAAAGTGCCCGCGCTGCCTGCCAGATTCATCGTCTGGGGCATCACGGGAATGGTCTTTTCCTACGTCTTCGCAATGTTCGCCACCGGCGTCGGAGCGCTGATGGGATCTCCTGTCTGGCCGGTCGGAAGCATCGACAGAACCACATGGAGCGCAACACTGATCTTTGCCGTTTCCACCTCATTCTGGCAGAATATGATCTTCGCCTACCCGATGATGCTCGGACATGAATGGTGCAATGAGGTCATCAATAAAAAACGTTTCGTCGGCGGCGAGGAGTTTCTTGCCTCCGTGGACAAACACATCTGGGGCTCCTTCATCCCGAAAACGATCCTCTGTTTCTGGATTCCCGCGCACACCGTGACTTTCTGCCTGCCGCAGGACTACCGTGTGCTAATGAGTGCCGTCCTGAGCCTTGCCCTCGGATTCATCCTGACATTCCGCCCCAAAGCAGCGAAAAAATAACTTCCGGCGGAGATATCCCGGATTCCTCCGGGATGACGGCGGCAATTACGTTACGGTTCAGGAAAACGGCGCAACCTGTCAGTTATTTTGAAAGCTCATACTGCTGGGCGACCAGCTTGTCAGCTCCATACATCTTGCGCAGTTTCGGCTTTTCGATCTTTCCCGTCGGATTGCGCGGCACCTCGGCAAAAATAATTTTGCGCGGGCGCTGATAACGCGGCAGGTCATGGCAGAACTCCAAAACTTCTTCCGCAGTCAGGGAAAATCCCGGTTTCAGCTCAATGATTGCGGCAGCAATCTCGCCGAGGCGGACATCCGGCAGCCCGATCACAGCGACATCCTTGATCGCGTTATGTTTCCGCAGGTAATCTTCGATCTGGACCGGATAAAGGTTCTCGCCGCCGGTAATGATCACATCTTTCTTACGGTCAACGAGGTAAATGAAACCGTCTTCGGACTCCTTTGCCATATCGCCGGTGAAAAGCCAGCCGTCCGCCAGCACCTCTTTCGTGGCTTTTTCATCTTTGTAATAACAGTTCATCACGCCATCCCCCTTGACAGCCAGCTCTCCGACTGTTCCACGCGGAACCGGGCGGTGCTTCTCATCCACGATCATGGTCTGCCAGCCGTATCCGGCAACACCGATCGCGCCGACATGATCCACATTCTCGATCCCGAGATGTACGGCACCCGGTCCGATAGACTCACTTAAACCGTAATTGGTGTCGTAATCATGGTGCGGAAAGACTGTTTTCCAGCGTTTGACCAGACTCGGCGGGACCGGCTGTGCGCCGATGTGCATCAGGCGCCACTGATCCAGCTTGTAATCGGAAAGATCAATGTCGCCCCGCTCGATCGCATCCAGAATGTCCTGCGCCCACGGAACGAGAAGCCAGACAATCGTGCACTGTTCCTCGGAAACGGAACGGAGAATCCACTCCGGGTTGACTCCTTTCAGCAGAACCGCTTTCCCTCCCACAAGAAAACTGCCGAACCAGTGCATTTTCGCGCCGGTATGATACAGCGGCGGAATGCAGAGGAACGTATCGTCGCGGGTCTGCCGGTGGTGTTTCTGCTCCACAAGACAGGCATGCATCAAACTGCGGTGGGCATGGACAATCGCCTTCGGGAATCCGGTCGTCCCGGAGGAAAAATAGATTGCCGCATCCTCGCTGTCCGATATCGGAATGGAAGGCGATTTGCTGGAACAGTATGATACGAGGTTATAGTAGGGTTCGGCAAAGGACGGACAGTCGTCCCCGACATAGAGCATGGCTTTCACGCGCGGCAGGCTCTCGCAGATACACTCCATGCGCCCGACGAATTCCGGTCCGAAAATCAGGATATCGACATCCGCCAGCTCCAGACAGTATTTGATCTCCTGCGGCGTATAGCGGAAGTTGAGCGGCACCGCCATCGCTCCGCTTTTCAGGATGCCGAAATAGATCGGCAGCCATTCCAGACAGTTCATCAGCAGGATTCCGACTTTGCATCCTTTTCCGATGCGGCGGGTCAGCAGAAAATTCGCAACACGGTTGGCTCTGCGGTCGAACTCCCCCCATGTGATCTCGCTTCGGAAAGCATCGATTCTGCTTGGCTCGATCAGGGAATATTCCCGCCAGGTCGTATGACGTTTTTCAAGTTCCTGTGGATTGATCTCGACGAGCGCGACGTCGTTTCCGTACAACTTCGCGTTGTTCTCCAGAATTTCCGTGATCGGCATTGCCAGCCCCTTAGATAAAAACAGTTAAAATCCGTCATGGGGAAATCCGCATGATCTTTCCATTCCGGATCGCTAATATTTATTTACGAAAGCTCATAAACTAAACCCGTTTCCGGAAAATTCAAGCTGTTCCGCCTCCGCCGCCGGCTTTTTTTCAGATAATCGGGCAATACGGCGCGGCTGTTCCACGGAAAAAACAGAAAGCGGCAGGAACCTTCTGTGTCCCCCCTGAAAAATTCTCCGAATACATTACGCGGGCAAACACGGATGCATCAGGATTTTCTCAATCTCCTCCACGCTCAACACTCTGCCGGAACAAACAATTTTTCCATTCAGAGCCAGCGCAGGTGTCATCATGACGCCCATATTCACAATTTCTTCGATCTCCGTAACATGCCCGATCTCACAATGAACTCCCCATCCGCAAGTGGAATATCGGAAAGCCAAACCAATTGGGATGTCCAAGAGCTTTGAATACCTACGCTTCGTTTTTGCAGCTTTTTTATCATACTCTCAGCCTCATATCGCCTCGTCATTTGCAACATAACATAATATCTTCTCTTTACAGCCAGATATTTCAAAAGGATCAGGAAAAAGCCGGAATGCCGGAAACGGAACCGAATATCGGCTTGCGGCTTGAATACACATGTTACAGTGTCCGGTCAGGGAAAACAATGGCAGAAGTGCCATGAGCAACCGTGCTTTTACAACCCGGCGCTCTTTCCGCCCCGCCTGCAACAGTTTAAGACAGAAAGTCCAACAATCAGTAAACGGAACGGGGAAAAACTTCATGAAAAATGGTCGGGGCGACTGGATTCGAACCAGCGACCTCTACGTCCCGAACGTAGCGCTCCAACCAGACTGAGCTACGCCCCGACATCATCGAGTTGACAGGGAACAGAATATACATGCTTTCATGCAAAAGGCAAGCGGACTTCTCAATTATATTGCATTTTTTTCGCGGTTTTTGTCCTACTAAACGGCTTTTTGAACGAAAAGTTGTCCCGGAAAGTTGCCATATTCCTGAAATGACGTTATTTTATAGACCTAAGTTTTTTAACAGAAAAGGAGTCTCCTATGGGAAAATTATTCGGAACTGACGGCATCAGGGGCAAAGCTAATGTTTATCCAATCACTCCGGAGACCGCCCTCCGTGTCGGAAAATCCATCGCTCACGTATTCGGCGCAGGGGACAATACCCCCAAGGTCGTTCTCGGAAAAGATACCAGGCTTTCCGGCTACATGCTCGAAACCGCACTCACAAGCGGACTGGTCAGCATGGGCATGAACGTGCTTGAGGTCGGCCCCATGCCGACGCCCGCCGTCGCACACCTCACAAAATCCATGGGCGCGGACTGCGGCATCATGATTACCGCCTCCCATAATCCTTCCGATGACAACGGGATCAAGATTTTCAGCGCGGACGGTTTCAAGCTGCCGGACGATGTCGAATCACGCATCGAGCACTACATCCTCGAATCCGAACGCGGCAACGAACTTCAGGGTTCCCGCAGAATCGGCAAGGCATACCGTATCGACGACGCACGCGGACGTTACATCGAGTTCGCGAAAAGTTCCATCAAAAACCATTCGCTCAAGGGGATCAAGGCGGTTCTCGACTGCGCGAACGGCGCAGCCTACTCCATCGCCCCCCTCATTTTCCGTGAGCTCGGCGTGGAAGTGATCACAACCGCCGTGGAGCCGGACGGATTCAACATCAATGCAGGATGCGGCGCGACACACCCCGAAAACATGTCGAAGCTCGTGAAAGAATACGGTGCGGATGTCGGCATCTCCCTCGACGGCGATGCGGACCGCGTCATTTTCTGCGACGCAGACGGCAATGTAGTCAACGGCGACCGCATCATCGGGCTCTGCGCGCTGGATTACAAGGCTCACGGACGCCTTTCCAACAATGCCATCGCGGTGACAAGCATGAGCAATCTCGGACTTCTCGCCGCCATGAAAACAGCAGGAATCCATGTCGAAGTGACGGCGGTAGGCGACCGCTACGTCATTGAGAAAATGCGTGAAATGAACCTCTCGCTCGGCGGGGAACAGTCCGGGCACCTGATCTTCCTTGATTACGTGACCACCGGTGACGGCATCATTTCCGCGCTTCATGTGCTGAATCTCATGAAAGGAAAGGACAAGCCGCTCAAGGAACTGGCGGCATTCATGGAGGAATACCCGCAGAAGCTCGTCAGTATGCCGGTCCGCGAGCGGGTTCCGATCGAACAGCTGAAACTGCTCTCCTCCGTAATTGCCGACGCCGACAGAGCGCTTCAGGCAAGCGGGCGCGTTGTCGTCCGCTATTCAGGAACCGAAAACAAAATCCGGCTTCTCGTCGAAGCAAAAGACGCCGCAGATGTTGAACTCTGGCTCGGAAAACTTACGGAAGCCGTAAAAAAGGAGCTGGCATGATATGATACGGATCTTTGAATCAGGAGATGCAAAGCTGCTCGAACCGCTGACCTGCCGCCGGACGGCGCTCGAAATACAGGCCGCGGGAACGACACTCAAAGGCGCGCTGGAAAAACGCTGGAACGGACTCTTTGAGCTGGCGCCTCTGCAGGTTGCAAAACGGCTTTCCGCCGCCGCGGATTTCTGGCCGTCGCGCGCTCTGATTGAAATTCTTGCGCAGGGCTGTGGAAATTTCACCGTCACAGCAAACGGGAAGCCTGTCGCATGGCTCTCCGACAATGAGGAGGCGGACGCAAATGCGGTCACTGTTACGGCGGATGAAAAATCGTTCCATATCGTATATCCGTGGCATATTCTGGCGATCAACGAGGATTTGCTCGGAAACATCAGAGAAAGCCGGATCGCAGGCACAGTCCGCGAACGGGTCACGATTGACGGCGCACTGATTCTCGGTGAGGGTTCCGTAATTCTCCCCGGCGTCTACATGGAAGGCGTGGTCATGATCGGCAGGGACTGCAAAATCGGGCCGAACTGTTACATCCGCGGCACAACCTTCATCGGGGACAAATGCCACGTGGGACAGGCGGTCGAGATCAAAAACTCAATTCTGATGGACCATGTCGCCGCGGGGCACCTCTCTTATATCGGCGATTCAATCGTCTGCCCGAAGACCAATTTCGGCGCGGGCACCATCATTTCCAATTTCAGGCACGACGGCAGGAACCACCGTTCCATGATCAACGGGGAACTCGTGGACACCTGCCGCCGCAAGTTCGGCTCCATCATCGGAGACAATGTTCATACAGGCATTCACAGCGCGATCTATCCCGGCAGGAAAATCTGGCCGGACGTCGCCATGCGCCCCGGAACCGTCGTTCAGAAAGATTTGAAAGATGACAATGAAACCAAATGAACTCGTAGACCTGAATCTGCGTCACTTCTGGCATCCGTGCACGCAGATGAAGGATTGCAAAACACTTCCGCCGCTTCCGGTGGAAACCGCTTCCGGAAGCATTATCACGCTCAAAGACGGTCGCCGCCTGATCGACGGCATCAGCTCATGGTGGTGCAAGAGTCTCGGACACGGCGAACCGCGTGTCCGCAAGGCATTCATCGACCAGCTCAACAAATTCGAGCATGTCATCATGGCAAACTGCTGTTCGGAGCCCGTCGCAATGCTTTGCGAGGAACTCTCGAAACTCTCACCCGGACTCGAACGCGTTTATCTTGCCGAAAACGGAAGCGTCTCCGTGGAGATCGCCATGAAAATGTCGCTCCAGTATCACATGCAGACCGGGCACCCGGAAAAGAATCTGTTTGCGGCGCTTCACAACGGCTATCACGGCGAAACGATCCTGACGCTTGCCGCGGGAAACTGCGAGCTGTATTCCAAACCGTTCCTCCATCTCTGTCCGAAAATACCAAAGCTCGGACCGCTCTCCTATATCAGCGGCGAAGAATCGCCGGAATGGGAGCACATGCCCGAAGATCAGTGGAAAAAGATCGAGGCGCAACTCGAAGAACATGCGGACCGGATCGCGGCGATTGTATTTGAGCCGGTGCTTCAGGGTGCGGCGGGAATGCTGATCTACAGCCCGGACCTCCTGCGCCGCCTGCGCAAATGGGCGGATGCGCACGGGGCGCACCTGATCGCGGACGAAATCATGACCGGTTTCGGCAGAACCGGAAAGTTCCTCGCCTGCGACCATGCCGGAATCCAGCCTGATTTCATGCTGCTTTCCAAAGGCCTGACCTCCGGCTACTGCCCGCTGGCGGCAGTCGTCACGACGGATCAGGTTTACGAAGCATTTTATGCAGACTACGGCACGGGGCGCACCTTCATGCACTCCACGACCTTTGCCGGATATGCTCCCGCCGCAGCCGCGGCACTGGCTGTCATCCGGATTTACCAGGAGGAAAAGATCGTCGAACAGGTTGCAAAACGTGCGGCGGGGCTGCGTGCCCGGATGCAGAAAATCGCGGATCATACGGGAATGCTTGCCAATGTGCGCGGACTCGGATTCTCGACCGCCGCCGAAATCGTGAATCCCGATACGAAAAAGTCGTTTGCGCGCCGTTTGCGCACGGGGTTCCGCTTCTCGCGCCACGTCATCGACAACGGCGTGATTCTGCGTGAACTCGGCACCGGCGACACGATTTATTTCCTCCCGCCGCTGAACACGCCCGAAGACCTTCTCGACGAAATGGCGGAAATTACGGAACGTTCTCTGGTACAGGCGGTAAGGGAATCACAGAAACTTTCTGCAGAATAATGTTCCGTTCCGGCTTAGAGTCGGAATCCGGGAAAAAACCCATGTGAAAAGAAAGGGTCATGAAATCATGGATTGGCGTATTTGTGCATTGCTTTCAGCGGTCTTTGCCGCATTGACGGCAATCTTCGCAAAGATCGGCGTGCGCGACATCAATTCAAATCTCGCCACGGCAATCCGGGTGGCGGTCATTCTTTTCATCACATGGGGAATCGTCCTTTTCACCGGCGTGACGAACCAGATCCGGCAGGTAACTGCGCACAACTGGCTTTTCCTTCTTCTCTCCGGCGCGGCGACCGGGCTTTCCTGGCTGTTCTATTTCCGTGCGCTTCAACTCGGAAACGCCTCCAAAGTCGCGCCGATCGACAAACTCAGTGTCGCGATTACAATTTTCCTTTCGATCCTGATTCTCCACGAACCCGCCGATCCGAAAGTCATTCTCGGCGGACTTCTCATCACGGCAGGCTCATTTGTACTGCTGATGTAAAAAGCGGAAAAGAAAAACCTTTCTCATTCTCCTCTTTTCATCCGAAATTGATTCATTTACAGAATATTCTCTTTTTTCTTGTAAATCATACAGCATTTACATCTCATTTTTCAGAGATTTCATATTGGCAGTCTTGCAAGGAGCTCCGTATTCCGATACATTATTTTCAAACAAGGAGCATTTTCATGGAAAAAAGACGGATCCGGATCGGACAGATCGGCATCGGGCACAACCATGCGGCGGACAAGATGCAGGCATTGCGGAATCTATCCGATTTCTTCGAAGTCGCCGGAGTTGTGGAAAGCGATTCCGCATGGCGGGAAAAACGTGGTGATTTCGAGGTCTACAAAGGATTGAAATGGATGACCGCAGAAGAACTTCTTGCCACTCGCGGACTGGAGGCAGTTGCGGTTGAAACGGACGGTTTTGAGCTGGTTCCGACGGCTTTACGCTGTGCGGAACACGGGCTTCACATCCACATGGACAAACCCGGCGGTGAATCGCTGCCTGAATTCAGAAGACTGCTGGAACTCTGCGAGACCCGTTCTCTGGCTTTTCAGCAGGCATATGTCTATCGTTACAATCCTGCCGTAAAGTTCTGTCTGAACGCGGTGAAAAACGGCTGGCTCGGCAAGGTCTTCGAGGTTCACGCGGTCATGAGCCGTTACGACGGCGACAATACCGAATACCGCAGATGGCTCTCACAGTTCAAAGGCGGCGCCATGTACATTTTTGCCGGATACCTGATCGACCTGATCGTCACCATGCTGGGGAAACCGGAAAAAGTCACGCCTTTCATGAAGCAGACACGGGATGACGGACTGATCGACAATGGGCTGGCAGTGCTGGAATATGAACGGGCTGCCGCGACAGTCCGCGTATCCGTGGAGGAGGTGGACGGGATGAAACACCGCCGCCTGATTGTCTGCGGAACCAACGGAACCGTGGAGCTGTGCCCGATCGAACCGCCCGGAAATCTCTATTACACACAGCCACTGACAGTGCGTCTTACGCTCAAAAACGGAAACGTTCAATACTCCTCCGGCACGCATCACGTGAACTGCGGAGTCCTGGGAAGCCGTTATGAAGCACAGTTAATTGAATTCGCAAGGATCATCCGCGGAGAAATCCGGAATCCTTACTCTTGTCAACATGAATATCTGCTGCATGAGGTTCTGCTTGCGGCATGCGGATATTCCAAACCGGAAAAAGGAGTGAAACAATGAATTTTCAGGGCAGGACAGCCATCGTCACCGGCGGAAACGGATATATCGGAGGAACAATCAGCCGGAAATTGCTGGAACAAGGCGCATCGGTCGCCATATTCGACATCGCACTGGAAAATGCACGGAAAACTGCGGAGGAATTTGAAAATGCGTATCCCGTTTCCGTTGACCTGACCAATCCCGATTCAGTTCAGGCTGCAGTTGCCGGAACAATAAAGCATTTCGGAAAAGCGGACCTGCTCGTGACATCCGCCGGAGGCAGCGCCAGAAGCAGGATGAAACCTTTTGCAGAGCAGGACATGAATGTCATCCGCGGGATCATTGAAATGAATCTGTTCGGGGCATTGCATGTAATTCACGCGGTGGTTCCGCATATGTTCCGGCAGAATTACGGCAGAATCGTCAATCTCTCCTCTCTGGTGGCTCTCGGAGGCGTGGAAGGATGTGCGGATTACGCCGCGGCAAAGGGTGGAATCATCGCCGCAACCAAAACACTTGCAATGGAGTTTGGACCGCATAACGTCAATATCAACTGCGTATGCCCCGGCAAAGTGCAGCGCCCCGGCGAGATGCCCGCCGATCCGGAAGCATTCGCCCGCAAACATTCATTCCTGAACCGGATCTGTTCCGCGGACGATATCGCGGAACTCGTTCTGTTCCTTCTTTCAGAAAAAGCGGATTACATTACAGGGCAGAACTACATCATTGACGGCGGACGTTCCCTGGGGTTAAAGGGAGATCACCACGGCAAATGAAAAGAGTCGGAATCATATATGACACCTCACAACCGGGGCTGGGCGGACACGGCACCCATCTGGCGTTCCGCGGACTGCCCGGCGTGGAAACCGTCGCGCTGGCTGATTCAAACGTTGAAAACATCGAAGCCCGCCTGAAAGAGACCGGCGCAAAAAGGCACTATGCCGATTATCATGTCATGCTGGAACGGGAAAAACCGGATATCGTCGTTCTTGGTTCGCGTCTGCCGGGAGATCATTTCGCTCAGATCGAAGCGGCGGCAAAGCTCGGCATCCATATCCTCTGCGAAAAACCGATGAGCGCCGACCTGGACGAGGCCGACCGCATAGTGCATCTCGCGGAAAAATACCATATCAGAATCGCCGTGGCACATCTTGCGCGTTATGCGCCGGTCTTCCTTACGATGAAACGGATGATCGAATCCGGCGCGATCGGGCGTCCCCTGACCTTCTACGGGCGCGGCAAGGAGGATGAACGCGGAGGCGGCGAGGATATGATCGTGCTTGGAACTCATATCCTTGATCTCGGATGTTTCCTGTTCGGAAGACCGGACTCCGTGTTTGCGGAAGTCACGGCCGGCGGACGCCCTCTGCGCCGTTCCGACCGGAGTGCGACAAAGGAACCGGTTGGACTTGCAGCAGGTGACAGTATCATGGCATTCTATCATTTCCCGGACGATGTCAGGGGAATTTTCGAAAGCAGGAGGGGCCTGTTCAGGAATCAGGTGCGGATGGGAATCACTGTCGCGGGAACCGAAGGGATGCTCAGTGTCCGCTATGACAGTGAACGCAAACTGCGCCTGAGCCGGACACAGTTTCCCCCGGAGGACGAGTCAGCTTATGAAGAAGTGCCGCTGACAGAGGAAGACATTCCCGGCGCCGCGCCTCTTATTTCTCCGGAAGACGGCCCTGTGCCCATAAAGTATTTTGAACAGAACAACCGTTTTGCCGCATGGGATCTTATCCATGCAATCGCCGGGAACCGCGCTCCGGCGGCATCCGCACAGGATGCGCAGTTCACACTGGAAATGATTTACGGAATCTATGCGTCCCAGCTGGAAGGGCGGCGGATCGCCCTGCCGTTGAGCAACCGGACGCACCCGCTGGCGGAAACAGGAGGAAAACTCAAATGAAATGTCGAACCATCGTCTTTACGGAACGGGAAAAAGCGGAGCTCATCGAAACCGATTTTGAGCAGATCAACCCGGAACCCGGATTTGCACTGCTGAAAACGGAATACACCCTCATTTCTCCGGGAACGGAGCGGGCATGTCTTCTGGGGCTGGTGGACGGTTCCTTCCCCATGACGCTGGGTTACAGTGCCGTCGCCACGGTGCTCGAAGCGGGAAAAGGCAGCGATTTGAAGCCCGGCGACCGTGCCGTCATCTATCACAGTCACCATTCATCACTTCAATTGAAAGAGGAGCGCGACATTGTCCGCATTGAGAATCCCGCAATTGATTCAAGGGACGCTGTCTTTGCGGTCACGGCTGCAATGGGGCTTCAGGGAATCCGCAAAGTCCGCCCGGAACTGGGAGAATCCGTCGCGGTCATGGGCCTCGGACTTCTGGGACTGGCGGCGGTGCGGTGCGCACATTTAAGCGGCGCATTTCCCTTAATCGCGCTTGACTTCAACAAAAAACGGCGCGCCATCGCCAAAGAGTTCGGTGCGGATTTCGTCTTTTCTCCCGATGAACCTGAACTGAAGCGGAAAATACAGGATTTGACACACGGCGGAATCAATGCCTTAATCGAAGTCACGGGAAATCCGGATGCACTCAACTCCGCCCTTGACTTCATGGCGCCTCTCGGCAGAATTGCACTCGTCGGCTGTTCACGTCTGCCGACAGAACAGATTGATTTTTACCACAAGGTTCACAAGCCGGGAATCTCAATCATCGGCGCGCATAATTTCGTGCGTCCGCGAAACGACTCCCATCCGGGATACTGGACCATGCGCGACGATATGCGGACATTACTCCGTCTGACCGCCGCCGGAAAGTTCAAGCCGTCCGCCATGCAAAGTGAAATCGCAAAACCGGAAGACGCGCCGGAGATCTTCCGCAGACTGGTCAAAGGCGACCCGGACATGCTCGGCGTCCTGTTCGACTGGAGAAATGTGAAATGAAAGTGATCGACTCTCATGTACACCTGCCGGCACGTTCCCCTAAAAAGACCCAGGGAAATCCATTTTATGACTATTTTTCTTCAACTGCCGATGCGCTTCGGTATGCAAGGCATGCTGGAGTAGATGGAATGGTTTTTACTACAATGGATGGAGTCTGGTGCGATACACAGGAGGAATTGGATTCCGCCAATCAGGAAGTATTGGAACTCTATGAATCCGACCCGGAATTTCTTTATCCGGGAGTGCAGATTCATCCGGCTTATTTGGAGTGCTCGAAAAAATGGCTGAAGATTTTTCATGACAAGGGACTGATGTGGGTTGGGGAACTCGTTCATTATCGCGAAAAACGGGGACCTTATGACCGGAAGGAGTGGATGGAACTTTTTCATATCTGCCATAAATATGGAATGGTAGTCCAGCTTCATGGAGATGCAAGCATCATCACTCTGGCAAAAAAACTACCGGAACTTCGTATTGTCAATTCGCATATCACAATAGAGAACCTGCCGGAACTGGCAACATACCCGAATATCATGATTGATGTCAGTGGCAATGCCGGAGGTATCAGACTCGGTCCGATGGAAGCTGCTTTGAAATATTTCGGTGCGGACCGTGTAATCTTCGGAACAGATTTCATCGCTTTTCAAATTGAAGCCTTTTTGTGCCGTGCGAAACAGGCATTTTCTAAACCGGCGGATTACAAAAAGATCATGAGCGAAAATCTGATGAGACTTTTAACAGGCAACGGTGGCATCACGCCATTTCAAAAGGATTTGCAACGGGAGAAAAACAATGTATGCAGTGCTGGTTGATGAAAAGCAGAATCTGAACTGGACGGAAGTTCCTGATCCGGTTGCAGGAGAAAACGAAGTACTGATCGAAATCCATGCCGCGGCGCTGAACCGGGCGGACCTGCTTCAGCGTGCGGGGAAATATCCGCCGCCTCCGGGATGGCCTGAATGGATGGGTCTGGAAGTAGCCGGTATCGTGCTCTCCGCTCCGGCGGACAGCCGCTGGAAGAAAGGGGACAAGGTATGCGCCCTGCTCGGCGGCGGAGGCTATGCGGAAAAGGTTGCCGTTCCGCAGAATATGGTTCTGCCCGTTCCGCACGGGCTGTCCATGACGGAAGCCGCGGCGCTGCCGGAGGCTTTTGCGACATCCTGCCTGAATCTCTGCATCGAAGCCGGAATGAAAAGCGGCGACACCGTATTCATTCAAGCGGGTGCAAGCGGACTCGGCATCGCGGCGATCCAGCTTGCAAAAGCGTTCGGAGCAAAGGTCATTGCAACAGTCGGCTCCGATAAAAAAGCGGAAGCGGTACGCAGACTCGGAGCCGATATCGTCGTCAACAGAAAAACGGATAATCTCGGCAGGATTCTTGAAGAAAATCCGGTCGACATCGTACTGGACTGCGTCGGCGGAACAGGACTCGGAAAACATCTTGAAAAGCTGGCTCCCGGCGGACGCTGGATTCTGATTGCAACACTCGGCGGGGAATCTGCGGAAATCGCCCTGCGCCCGATCCTGAAACGCGGGCTCCGCCTGATCGGAAGCACTCTGCGCAGCCGTTCCGAAGATATGAAAGGGCGCATCCTTGCCGAATTGGAGAAAAAGGTCTGGCCGGAGATCGAATCCGGTGCAATCCGTCCGCTGATCCACCGCACGTTCCCCATTGAGAACGCAGCGGATGCGCACGCTGTTCTGGAACGCCATGAGAACATCGGAAAAGTTGTACTGACCGTACAATAAATGCCATGCAGCCGAAGTCTGCCGATTCCATTCCCCGCAAATACCGTCTGCGGGGAATGTTTTTCTGTGGCTCAATGCGCTCTGTATTCTTCGCGATATCCAGCGTGTTGCCATTCCCCGCATATGCGGAAGACGATGGGAAAAAACAACGGCGGGTGAATCACCTTACACTGTCGCGCAGAATCAACTGATAGGGAATGACCGTCCGGCGCGGAAACGGCTGTCCGCTCAGACGCGCATCCAGCGCATCCGCAACCGCCGAAGCCTGCGCGGCATAATTCTGCGAAATCGTAGTCTGCGGCGGCGTGGCATAACGGGAAAATACGGTCCGTTCCGAAGCGATCAGGGAAATATCCGCAGGAACGCGCCTGTTATAGAGGGACAACGCATAAGCCGCCACCATCCCTGCATTTCCGCCGGGACAGAACAGAGCGTCAACGCCATTCTGAAGAAGCCTGCCGATCTCCTCCACATAGCCGTCTTCCGTGGAAAACCGGATCAGTTGTTCCGCAACAGGCAGACCATGTCTTTTCAGCGCTTTCAGAATACCGTTCTTCCGAATCTCCGTGTTGCCGGTCCCGCTTTGTCCGTAAATGATGCTGCCGACTCTGCGGCATCCCCGGTCGGCAAGGAGCCCGACGGCGAGTTCCATCGCCTGAGGCTCATCGGAACGCACGGAATAAACCTCCGTGGAACCTTTCGGGACATCCCTGTCCACAATCACAAGCGGCACGGCAAAGCGCTCCTCCCATCGCCGGAACAGTTCACCGTCCGTTCCGATCCCGATCGCTCCGCAGAACTGAATGCGCTGGAGCTGTTCCAGATTATCCTGCGGCAGAATTTCGATCCGGTATCCGCGTGAAGACAGCTCGTGCGCGAGCTCGGACATCACCATTTCCACATAACTCTGAATCGGATAAACCGCCTTGTAGGGGCTGATGACCGCGATATTCCGCTGTTTCGTGGAAAGCCTCGGGTGGTATCCGTATTTCCGCGCGACCTCAAACACATGCGCCCTCAACTCCTCACGGATATTCGGATGATGGCTGAACACCCGTGACACGGTCGCCGTCGAAACTCCCGCTTTTTCCGCAATCTCCTGAATTTTCATCTGTAACAATTCCAGTTATGTTGATTCATTTGCAATATAATCCGGACTGCCGGAAGAGTCAACCGCAGGTTCGGCAAAAGATTCAGGAAATCCGTGCCGGAAAAAACGGTGTTATTTCTCCGGCGGGAAATAAAGCAGGGTGTTTTCAGGGCAATGCAGGGCTTTTCCCGCACTCTCAACGGCAGTGTTCAGATATTCGCAGGATTCCTCCAGACCTCCCGGCAGACAGTCCCTGCGCCAAAGCATCTTATGCCACTGAAGATCCTGTTCTGCAAGAGCCCGGTAACGCCGGTAATCTTCAAGCAGTTTCCCGCGTTCCTTTTCCGTCACCCAGACAGCCCCGGCGTACCAGGCGTGCCGGCGGCAGAGTTCCGCACGCAGCGCCGTCATGTGCATACGCCGCGCGATTCCTTTCAGATCGCTCAACCATTGCGGACGGAGCACCCCTGTCTCCGGCAAGGAATCCACAATGGCACATGCCTCCGCGAGATCCCTTTTCAGAACGCCGAGCCGGTCCGGGTCCGTCACGGCGGCAAGAGTAATCACACTGCGGGTGTCCGGATCCCCGGCAAGAAAACGCGGGAATACAGGGCCCCACCGGCAGATTTCAGGCGGCCAGTATTTCATACTCTGCGCCTCAAGCATGATCCGGGCGGCATGGAGAAACCGGGGATGCCGTCTCCCGAAAATCAACAGCGAAATTTCAGCGAGGAAATCATCCATGCCGTAAGCGGGTTCCCGAAGACGGCGCAGAATGAAAAGACTGCCGAGCGCCGTATTGAGCATGGGGTTGATATTTTCATAGGAGCCCCAGTCGCTGATGACAAATGTATCCGCGCCGCTCCTGCCGCCCAGCTCCTCAAGAATCCGCAGATTCTCCTGAAGTCTCGGGAGCGGAAGGAAGACATATTCCGCCATCGCATTGCCGGTCATCCAGTTCCCGCGCCCGGAGCAGACGGAACAATGGGCGGAGTAGTGATGATTTTCCGCCTCGAAAACCTCATCCGCGGCGCAATAGCCCCAGTTTGCGATCACGATTTCAGGCTCCAGTTTCCTCCGCAGAGCCGGATATGCGATCAGTTCATCCGCATAAAGCACCATCTTCCGGTTCAGGGAACGAACCGCATGGTGCAGATCATTCCAGTATTCGGCAAGCGCGTTCTCCAATCCTCTGGAACTCAGATAATTCCGGGACAGCCCAAGCCCCAGGGTCGAAGCCTCGTCTCCGCCGCAGTGAACATATTCCGAATCAAACAGTTCCGAGACTTCGGCAATATAGCGTTTCATTCCGGCGCGGACTTCCGGCAGGTCGATCCTTACCACGCGCCCTCCGGCAGGATCATCCCGCCATCTCTCCATTTCCGGACGAGCAAGCAGACGCTCCAGATGTCCGAGCGTCTGAATATGCGGAACGAATTCCAAGCCCAGTTTCCGCAACCCCTTTTTCAGCGTTTCCAGATAATCCGCCGGAACCGCACCCCGCACCGGCAGGCTCTCCTGAGCCCCCTCCCCGTCCAGATAGAGCATGATTCCGGTCAAACCGTATTCTTTCAGGAAACATGCCTGTTCCAGAATCCGTTCCGGACGCGGCAGACGCCCGTGCGCGATATCGTACTGCAGCAGAATCCGTTTCATTCTTCAACCCTTCTGATCTCTGCTCCGGCAATCATGAACCAGTGGGAAACGCGGCTGTCGCTTTTCGCCAGATTTTCAAAGACAAGGGTATTGTCCCCCGGTCTCAACACTCCTTCGGGAATACGGATCCGACGCAACGTCCAGCCATGTTTCCGGCATCCGTTCCCGCCCTCAAAAACAGTTTTCCCGTTGATCGTGATCCGTATCGGAACCGGCGGGACAAAAAGCTTGTCGCAGGACTGTCCCTCGAACACCAGTTCCGAGGGCGCAAGCAACTCCAGAGGAAACACCGCTTTCATCCGGTACTGCTCCGTCATGGTTCCGCGAACGGCAACGGCAAGCCGCCCGGGGCATTTCCAATGATAAAAGACCGGAGCCATGCCGCCCTCGAACGCATAAGGGGAAATCCGGACACCGTTCGGACGTTTTTCCACGAAAACCGTCTGCCGGTGTTCCCGGATCGCCTGCTGCGGATTCCGTATCATTTCCGCAATCAGCGAAGGCATCTTACCGTTTTTTTCCACTTCGCACCGTATTTTCGCCAATGTCCAGAGACTGTCGCAAATCTTCCGCCAGTCCGTATGCGGATTTGCCGTGGCAATTTCCAGATACCGTTTCCAAATCGCCGCGCCGGCGGCGGACGCCGGATTTTTCGAACAGGCATGCAGACCGTTCTCCAGAATCCCGTATTCATCGTGGAGCAGCTCTCTGCGCACTCTTTCCGGACTCAGTTTCCGTGCCGCGGCAAAATCGGCAATCAACGTTTTGACGAAAGACTCCGTGAAAAACGCTTCGGACGGTACACGCCCGTTATTCAACGGATCAGAATCCAGCCGGTCGTAAACGGAGGCGACGATCTTTTTCACGGTCTCCGCCGCATTTCCATAATACCCCTCGATGAATTCGCTCTCCAACGCACGGGTATCCAACAGGGGATTCCAGCAGAGACGCGCCTGCACATAAGTGAACATCGAGGCGAAAATACGGTTTGTCCCGCAGTACCAGATACTCCCGCGCATATTCCGGCGGGCAAGCCATTTCAGACGGAGAGCCATTCCCCGGTGCGTCAGCGAATTGCCCGCGGGATAGTCGTAAATGCCGAGCTGTTCCGGGTCGGAGACTTCCAGCCAGTCCGCCAGTTGGCTTCCGGCGACAATGTTTTCAGGGGCATCGAAATCCCGGAACCCGTTCGGTGCGGAAAGACGGTTCGGCCACGGAGCATAGAGCAGGTGCACATTGGCGGCGGGTTTCAGATGTTCCGGCGCCGGCTGGGTGCTGATATAGGCATAGGAGAGCAGATATTTGCGGGGGAATTCCCTGCCCACCCTTTCCGCAATGCCGTTCACCCAGTTCAGAAACAGATCCGTTTCATTCCAGCCGAGTTTCCGCTTCGCCTCGCACCCCTCGCAGACACACCGCTCGGAATCATCCCCCTGCTGAATCACATACAGCAGATGCTGCGGATTTTTCCTGATCCAGCGCAAGGCGCGCTCCGCGGCGGCACGAATCCCGTCCGGATTGCTCTGGCAGAGCATGACGCGGACATCCTGCGTATCTTTCGGCATCCGCGTCCCGTCCGCGCGCAGGCAATAGAATTCGGGATGTTCGTCGTAATAATATTTCTTCGGGACAAGAAATGCCGAGGTATGGTCGATCCATTGCGTCCGGTCTCCGGGAAACACCGCATCAATTCCCGCGTTGCGCGGGTCCGCGAGGGCAAAACCGCTCTCATCGCCGTAGACACACCATCTGCCGGGCGCCCGTTTCCCGTTGAAAAACGGACGGTCCGCCGCACGTACCACATTCAGGAGGTTCGTTTTCCCGACTGCGGAATGAACGCCCGGAGCAAAAAATTTCATTCCCTGCGTCTCCAGAAAACGGTATACCCCGTAAGCCGTCCCCTGGATGGACTCGCCGGCAATCACCAGATTGGAACATTTCACCGCAATCGTAAAACCGTTGAATCCCTGTTTCTCCAACTCTTTTCCAGAAAGCGCATTCTGTTTCAACGCGGCTTCTTTTCCCAGAAGAATCATATTGAATGAATGCTCCGCGTTTTCTTTCTGCGGCAGCGCAATCCCTGTCAGCGTATTCAGGTGGCGCTGCAGGGCGTCTTTCTCACGCAGCAGCTGTTTCGGATAAACATCGGAGGAAACGATTCCGTACAAAGGATACGCCGTTCCGACAGGCGTGATCTCATTGACCCGCGACACCAGAAGCAGACCCGGAAACGGAATCCGCTGATCCACGGCAAAAAAACTGCCGATCATGAGAATTTTCTTTCCTTCCGCCGGAGTCATTCCGACCGCCTTCAGCTTCTCCCAGGACGGTGTCCCTGTACGGCGGAAGTTTCTCAGCGGCAATATTTTGAACTGTTCCCCCGGGGAATATGGAAATCTCTCATGAAACGCTCCTCCGCCGGAATTCAGGTTCAGTTCCAGCATCCCCGCCTCCTCCGCAAAGAAATGAAGCACCAGATACTCCGCGTTTTCCTTCCATGCCGGAACCTCGCAGGATTCACCGGGCAAGGTACGGCAGGAAACCTGTCTGCCGTCCGGAGAGCTGTAAACTCCGGCGGAAAGACACCACAGGTGAAAGACAGCCAGAATCACAGCCGGCCAGCGCATTTTCATAAGAGACACTCCTTGTTTAAAATAAAATCATACCATTTCATACCATTTCTTTTTATTATACGCATTTTTCCGCAATCGTCAATAGGCAAAACGAAAAAAAAGAAAAAACTTTTCAAACAATCCATTTATTTTATGAAAATGCGGAGATCAGAAGCAGAAAAGAGCAATCAAGGTTCAAAATGAATTGATTTTCCATAACCGCAACAGGCTTTCAGAATATGAGGGAAGATCGTTCCATTCTAAAAAAATCAAAAAAGTTTCAGTATCCCCCCTTGACAAAAGAGGAATGATAAGGTATGATATAAACAGAGCTTTCAGAATAGAGGAGAAGACCATGCGGTTTCCCAGCGCCTACAACAAAACACGCGAATGGATCATGCGGATTGCGGAAAATCCCGAAACGGAAGTGGAAAAACTTCCGGCGGAACGGCAGATCTGCACGATTCTGGACGTCAGCCGCGACACTGTCCGCAGGGTGATTGCCGCGCTTGTCGAAGAAGGAATTCTGGAAGTCCGGCACGGAAACGGAACCTATATCAATGCCGCCGCCCTCAAGCGTCATAAGAAACAGCTTCAACCCGCCGGTTTTACGGTCGGCATCATATTCTACGGCGGCAACTCCTCCGTTTCGCTGGCGACATACGTCTGGGGAATTCTTCAAAGCGTAATCAATGAATTGAGCGCAAACAATATCAGGATCATGTTGCTTAACATTAAAAGCAGAGGGGTCCTCGCCATATCCGAAATCGCCGCGCAGGGAATATCAGGGCTGATCTGGTTCTGCCCGGACAAAGAACAGCTGGAAATCATCAGCGGGCTCAAGGAAAAGGAGATTCCCGTTGTAATGGTCGGCGGCACGCTTTTTCATGAAAAATCTCTCCATTACGTTGGCGCGGATGACGCCGAAGGCGGCAGGATGGCGGGCGAATATCTGCTGAAAAACGGACATCATGACATTTTATATGTTGCAAGGGCAACGTCCAGAAACTTCGACGAGGCACGGTACGAAGGTTATTGCCAGGCACTGGCGCGGTATGGAGTTTCACCGGACCCCGCACTGGAAATCACTGTCCTTGACCTGTTCGAAGTGTATCAGGCAATCAGAAAGCAGATTTCTTCGGGGAAACCGTTTACGGCGATTTTCTGTGCGGACGGCATTTTCCTGAATGTCATCCAGAACGCCGTACGGGATGAAAATAAAAAAATACCGGACGATTATTCCCTGATCACATTCAGTCCGGGCCATGAGGATTTTCTTCCTTATGCGCCGGTCCAGATATTGCAGGATCTGGAAAAATACGGTGTCATCGCCGCGCGCGGCGTCATTGACCTTGTCACGGGGCGCAGGATCGCTTTGCTGAAAGAGTTTATGAAACCCAGGCTGATCTCCGGGGCATCCTGCCGGAAGATTCCCTGGAATGGTTGAAAATCACATTCGCAGAAAGGAGCATCAGGCATGACAGGAAAGAAAAAGAAAGTAAGATACCGGGCATTTACACTGATGGAACAGTTTATAAGGAAGATTTGTGAAAGAGCAGTTTCATTCCGGCGGCGTCAATCCCACTCTGCCTTGCTTCTTCTTTCTTCAATTCCAATGTTTCCCCGCTCCTTCTTACTGTCAGAGTCTTCTGTTCCTGCGTCAAGGATGAAAGCAAGGATTTTCACCCTGATCGAACTTCTCATCGTTGTAGCAATCATTGCCATTCTTGCGGGAATGCTTCTGCCGGTACTGGGAAAAGCGCGAGACCTCGCGAGAAAAGCGGATTGCATCAGCCGCCTGAAACAGCAGGGAATTATTTTCGCCTCCTATGGAAACGACAACAAGGAGTGGATTCCCTGCGGTTCCGGTTCCATAGCCAGAATCTATCCTTATGCGGGCTATCCATTGAATGCGGACAATGACTGGTACAGCAACAAGGCGGCCAGTGATATCCTGAAAAGAAAAGGAGTCCTTGCATGTCCGCAGGACTACCCCTGCCCGTCCAAACTGCGCCCCAATAAACAAAACGGGATCGGCTGGTATGCCTTAGGCTCCTATCTCTCCATGAAAGCCTATACATCCGGCTGGGAGGTTCAGACTACAGCGGCGAAAGAATATTCTTTCACACGTTATACTCTGATCAATCACCCCAGCCTCCGCTTCATCCGGATAGACTGCGCGGGGACATGGAACACCGGCATCGGCGCCGGTTACGGCAGTTATTTCACCGGAGAAAGCGCCGCGAAAGCATACGGTTATATCCATAATAACGCCGTAAATGTTCTCTGGATTGATCTTCATGCGGGAAGTCACACCCGTCAGGAGATGTTTGATTTCCACAACCGGATCAAGAATGTCCAGAACTTATACTGAACGAACGGCTCCGCTGCAAGAGAGCGGAGTATCGGAAAGTCAAACCAGTGACGAAAAAACAAAACGGTATGGTACAGGTCGCCGACCTGCTGCGATCCGGCGGTTCGCCGCCGGACTGCGACAAGGGTAAAGCTCTTGAACCGGGAGAAATGCTCATGCGTTCTTCCGTCTCAAAGACGCCCGGGAGAACGGGGACGGAGCCCGCTGGAATAAAATTTCATAAAACAGGAGGATGAAGATGAAAAACGGAATGCTTGCTTTATGCGCGGCGTTGATTTCCGCCGGAATTGCGGCGGAGGCACAGGAATGGCTCGAAAACGATTCCGCAAACCGGATGCGCCTGAATCTGACGGAAAAAGCGGCGGCGGGAAATCTTGAAAATTTCCCGGTATGCGTCCGGCTGAACGGAGATGAACTCTTTTCCAAAATCAAGCCGGACGGAAGCGACCTGACTTTCACATCCGCCGACGGAAAAACAGTTCTTCCGCATGAAATCGAATCCATGGACGCAGCGAAAAAAGAGCTGGTCTGCTGGGTCCGGCTTCCTGTGATTCAACAGAAGAAGGAGACGCCGTTTTATCTTTACTTCAACAATCCCGGAGCCCAGTCGAAACATGATCCCGGGGCGGTATGGAGCAACGGTTATCTGGCAGTCTGGCACATGAACGGAAAAGACAGCGCGCCGGACAGTCTCGGCAATTTCAATCTGACATTGAGAAACGGAGCCGGAACTGTCCCCGCCCTGATCGGAACAGGCGTGGAAAGCACCGGGGGGAAAGCCGGGCTGGAATACCGTTATTTGCGGGGAGAAAAAGCGCCTGTTCTTCCTGCGGGACAGTCGTTCACACTCTCCTGCTGGGTCAACCCGCGCAAAAACGGTGGGCATTTTTTCTATGACTATCCGGTTCAGTTGTTCTACCATCCGGCGAAACGCTGGCAGGTCAATTTCAACAAACCGAAATCCGTCGGCGCTCACAGTTATCTTGCAGATAAAAACCCATACAACCGCTGGGTGAATCTGAGTATCGTCTACGACGGCGGAAACAAAACGCTCCGGCTTTTCGTCGACGGGAAACCGGGGGAACTCTTCAAAAATGCGGATTTTCCCGGACTGCGGGCAAAAAGCATCCTTTCACTGATGTCGACAGATGCACTCGGAGACGAATTTACGCTGTCGAATACGGCGCGTTCTCCGGAATGGATCGCAGCCGCGTATGAAAATCAGAAAGACTCCGCCGCCGTTTCCATCGGCAGAATCGAAACACGGTGACGGGGCACATTTCAGATGAAAACAATGCTATCCGTTCTGATTTCCGTATGCGCCGCAGCCGCTTTCGGGCTCTCCGTGGAGAAAATCCAGGATGTCCACGGAGCCGGTGAACATGATCTGTCCGCCACCTGGCTCCAAACTTACTGGAACAAGGCGACGGGAAAGAATCTGCGCTTGTTGAAGCCGTCGGAACCGTTCCGCAGCAACGCCGTCTATCTCGGCAAAGCCGCATTGGAGAAAGGGCTGGTCTCCAAAGAGGAAACGGCGCGGGCGGGTTCCGACGGCTTCGTCCTGAAAATCACGGAGGACGCAATCGGAATCGCCTCGGAAAATCCGTGGGGACTGCTCTGCGGCGTCGGGCGGCTCGGGGAGATGCTCGGACTTCGTCCGACAGGGAACGGAGCCGGTGTCTTTCCTCCTTCCGTTCCGCCTCGGGAATTGAAAGAGTGTACAATCATTGATGCGCCGGCGTTCTTCTACCGGAACGGCGGCAATCCGCTGACGGGACAGCTCGGCAGCCTGATGCTCGGCGATCCACGGCACGGCGCCGACCCCGAACTGTTCCGGAAGAAATCAGACCTCTGGATCGATCATACGGCAGGCTACCTGGTTCCCAGGCTGAAGTATTACGACGCACATCCGGAATATTATTCCATGCTGAAAAACGGGGAACGGATCGCGAAGGATTCCTTCACCGATCACCGGACCCCTCTGTGCCTCTCCAATCCCGATGTGACGAAAATATCAATCGAACGGGCGGAAAAATGGGTTGAACTGAATCCCGACAAGAAGTTCTTCTATCTCACTTACGGCGATACCACACTCTGGTGCAGGTGCCCGGAATGCGAAAAACTGGATGAACAGCCGGGACAATATGCGGGACGTCTTCTGACCTGGGTAAATGCGGTCGCCGACGCACTCGGGAAAAAGTATCCCGACCGTATTTTCCTGACGTTTGCCTATGCGGGCTCCGACGCCGCTCCCGAACGCATCAAACCGGCGGGCAATGTCGCGGTCGTCGTGGCGTCCTCCCTCGGCAACCGTCCTTTCTTTGCACATGAACTGAAACAGGGCGGCATGGAAAAAATGCAGGAGACCCTGAAGGGCTGGCTCGGCAGGGGCGGACAGAGACCGCTGGTATGCGAATATATCGGAGGAACTTATCAGCCGGCATTCGTCCCGCAAACCGCCGACCGTTACCGTTATCTGAAAAAATGCGGAGTCGGAGGCATTGCCTTCAATTATGGGAACCCGGTGAATTTCCCGAAACTGTGGTGGTATCTCCACGGGAAACTTCTCTGGAACCCGGAACAGGACGCCATGAAACTCATGGAGGATTATGCGCCGTGCCTTTACGGAGCCGCCGCACCGCATGTCATTGCATACCTGAAACTTGCCGATGCGCAATATCAGAAGACGCTGCAAAGCGGAAGGAAACTCGCCAACGCCTATCCGCCGGACTTTTACACTCCGGAATTTCTGCGGCAGGCATGTTCCGTTCTGGACAACGCAATCAACAGCCCCGGAATTACTGAAACGCTCAGAAAAGAGCTGACGTCGGAAAAGTATCTCATGCTTGCCGACGCCATGAAACACCTCCCGGACTATAATGACGGGGAACTTGTCAGATTCGTGCTGAATGAAGGGAACCGATGTGCAAAACAACTGAACAGGGAGACAGAGTTCGCCCGTTCCAATAATCTTGTCCTGCGGGAACTGGAAAAAACATTGCCGCCCTCCAGGATCATGGCACTGAAAAAACAGATCGGAACCACAACAGGCGCCGTTCCAGAAAAAACGGCTGCCGGCTACCGTTTCCCGGCGGCGATGTGGAGCGGACAGGATTTCGGGCCGAAGGAATACGGACCGAAAAACGATCCGCTGTCTCCGCCCAAACTCTGTGCGGGAGTCTTCACAAAGGCGAAAGGAGGGCGCATCACCTCGTCGGCGGAAATGTCACTCGTTTTTGACCTGCCGGAACCCGAAGCGGGAAAAGAGGCGGTATTGAATCTGGAAGGGCAGGACGCCGTTTCCAGAGGCGCCGCGCCGCATCATCTGAAAAACAAGGAGATCACCATGATGAGGATCACTCTCAACGGAACGGTGATCTATGACGGCGAATGCGGATTTGCCATCCACAACTGGTCACGGAGGGAGTTCAAAATTCCCGCCGGCGTCCTGAAAAAGGAAAACAACTCTCTCGTCATACGGAACACCGGTCATGCCCGCGGAGCTTTCGTCTACTGCTGGATTCTGATCAGCGATGCACAGCTCCAATTCCCCGGACAGCAGTGAGGAGACTTCCATGAAATATTTCGGCTGTGCGTGGTATCCCGAGGCGTGGCCGCGGGAACGGTGGGCGGAAGATATCCGGTTGATGAAAGAAGCGGGAATCAATGCCGTCCGCATGGGTGAATTCAACTGGGGCAGATTTGAACCGCAGGAAGGAAAATTCGAGTTTTCAGACTACCGGCATCTGCTGGAAAAGCTGCATGAAAACGGAATTGCAGTCCTGTTGTGCACTCCCACCGCCGCACCGCCGAAATGGATGAGCTCACGTTATCCGGAAATTCTCAAAAGCGATAAGACAGGACAACCTGTCTACGACGGCAACCGCAGGCACTGCTGTCCGTCTTCCCTGAAATTCCGGGAATTCTCAAGACGGATCACGGAGAAAATGGCAGAAACATTCCGGGACAGCCCTGCAATCTTCGCATGGCAGCTGGACAATGAAATCGCGGCGGAAGCGGAACACGGGTTCTGTTTCTGTGACGGGTGTGCAAAACGTTTCCGCACGCATCTGGAAATGAAATACCGGACGGTCGAAAATCTCAACGCGGCGTGGAACGGAGCATTCTGGAGCGGAGATTTCACTTCTTTCGATGAGATTGATCCACGCAATTTCAAGCGTGTCAGCTGGAAAGCGGAATACGCACAGTTCATGAGTTCCCTTTACACGGAACTGGCTTATGAACAGCGCGACATTCTCCGCCAAGTCAATCCGTCGTGGAAAATCACCACGAACAGCTGGACCTCGTTCCTGCCGGACGTTGCTCCGGATGAGATTTACCCGGGACTTGATTTCGCCTCCTGCGACACTTATCTCGGAAACGATTCTCTTGAGTTCTCCCATTCATTCTGGGATTACTACCGGAACATCAGGGGAAAACGGCAGGCGTTTACAGTCGGAGAGACAGGAGCATGGAACCCCGTCACAACGCAGAAAGACGCATATCAGGTTCTGCGCACGTGGGCATGGGATGCGTTCGCACACGGCGCCGAAAATCTGTTCTATTTCCGCTGGCGGCAGTCGCTGATGGGCGAAGAAAGCCATCCCTCGATTCTTCCGTGGAGCGGAAATCCCGGAGAAGCATACGGGATCATAAGCAGAACCATACGGGAAATCCGCGCATTTTCCGGACAGCATCCCGGCCTGCCGCCGCCGGAAAGCAACGTCGCCATCCTGACGGATCGCCTCACGGGATTCATTACGAAATATCGCGACGACTACTCTTATTTTCATGCGGTCGTGCGCATGAATCAGGCGTTGAACGAAACCGGAGTCCATGCGGACATTCTGCCTCTTTCGCTTATCACGGAACATACACTTTCCGCATACAAGCTTGTCATCCTGCCTCAGATAGAACATCTTCCGGACGCAGTCTGCCGGTTTCTGCACGAATACCGGCGGAACGGGGGGAAGATTTTGGCTCAATGCCGATTGAACCGTATGGACGAATTCGGAAAATACCGCATGGAATCCGCTCCGGCAAATCTGCAAAAGCTGTTCGGACTGCATATCGACGAGTCCTGCAACATTTGCAAGGGCGTGGATTTCCGCGAATTTGAATACAACGAAAGAACGCTCCCGGAAAACAACCGGAGCCTGGATGTCGAGTTCATGGGAAAACAGGCCCGCCTCCTCTCCTTTATGGAAAAACCGATTCCGGACACATGCCGGATTCTTCAGGAATATACCGCGGGGCTCTATCAGGGGGCGCCGCTCTTTACCGAACACGACGGCGCGTTTTACCTGGCGGCGCCGATGAACAGGGAGGGACTCGCCCTCGTGATGAGACACCTGCTGAAGCAATGCGGAATCCCCCGCTTCCATGTTCCGCCGAAATGCCAGCGCATTCAACGCGGAACTATCCTCTTTTACATCAACAATACCGCAGACACCGCAGTATTTGAAGACGACGGGATAGAGCTCCCGCCGTATGAGTGTCTGAGAAAGGAAATCCGGGAACGGTAATCCCGGTTCCGTATGCGGAACCACCCTCCATTCCGTTGAATGTCCACCGGCAACAGCTCATTTTCAGCCTGTTTTCTGCTCTCCGACAAAAAAATCCATTTTTTCTGAAAAAAGTATTGACTGACAGTTACTCTAAGGTTTATACTAAAAACCAAGGAGGGAAAAAGCAGAATGTTCAGGAGATTCGAGCAATGAAAAAACAGATCAGATGGAACTATTTCAGAATTGCGGCGGCGGCACTTTGCCTTGCAGTTGCTCTTATCGGTTTTTCCGGGAAAGGCGGCATTTCCGCAACTCTCCTGCATGGACAGTTCGGACCGGTTCTGATGAAATGCCTTGCCGCATTCTCCATCGGGGCTCTGATCACTCTGCTGGCGATTGTATCGGCAACTTTCCTGTTCGGGCGCTTTTACTGCGCGGCTCTCTGTCCGTTCGGGATTCTGCAGGATTTCATCGGATTTCTCTCCCGACGCAAGGGAAAGACAACTGCGAATTTCATGAAAACCCGTTATCTCATCGCGGGATTTGCCTTCGGGATGTTGATTTCAGGCTGGGCAACTCCGTTTCTATTGCTTGATCCCTATTCCAATTCCGGGCGGATCGTTGGTTCCTTCTCCATCGGCTCCATGATTCCGCTGGCAGTTATCGCCGTGCTTGCAGTCTGGAAAAAACGAATCTACTGCACCGCGGTCTGTCCGGTCGGAACACTGCTCGGGCTGACGGCAAAATACGGCGTGTTCCGGCTGCGTCTTTCCGATCAATGCGTGAAATGCGGCATGTGCGTGAAAGTCTGTCCTTCCGGCTGCATCGCCCCGGAAAACGGCACGCTGGACAACGAACGCTGTGTCCGCTGCATGAACTGCATTTCCGTCTGTCGTCTCCATGCGGTGAAGTTCGGGCGAACGGAGCGGAAAGCGCTTCCCGTCGATGAGACGCGCCGCGCTTTCCTGGTCAACAGCGGAATCCTGATCGCGGGATTCGCAGCCGGGACAGTGCTGGCAAAAGCAGGCATGAAAAAGCTGTCCGGTTTTGCAGCCCGCTTCAGAATTCTGCCGCCGGGAGCGGGAAATGCGGAACGGTTTGCCGCCCGGTGCACATCCTGCCAGCTCTGCACGGCGAACTGTCCGGCGAAAATCATTGTCCCTGCGCCGCATGGGCTCGGTCCGGTTTCGCTGGATTTGACCAAAGGCGCCTGCCAGTTCAACTGCAACCGCTGTTCCCAGGTCTGCCCGACCGGGGCGATCCGTCCGTTGACGCTGGCAGCCAAACAGAAAACCAAAATTGCGGAAGCGCGTTTCAACCCGCGGACCTGCATCGTCTTTCAGGACGGGGCAAAGTGCGGCAAATGCGCAGACGCCTGCCCGGTCAAAGCGGTCACTCTGCGGAGAACCGGCGCTCCGCGGCTGAACACGCAGCTCTGTATCGGATGCGGCGCCTGCCAACAGGTCTGCCCGGCGCCGGAAAAGGCAATGACCGTTCATGAAATAGAAAAACAGATTACGCTGGAGGCATGAAGAATGCGGAGACCATGGAACAGGAATCACTTTGGAACAGGAACAACAGGAGATCATCCCAATGAGTAAATTATTGTATCTCGAAGGCGCATCCGGGATTTCCGGCGACATGACCGTTGCGGCTCTGCTCGACCTCGGCGGCAGCCGGGAAAAGCTTGATGCGGTATTGAACAGCCTGCGCCTTGAGGGCTTTGATTATGCGGTATCGCGCCGGAAATCCTGCGGCGTCGAAGGCTGCGATTTCGATGTGCACCTGCATGAGCATCGTCATGAGGCGGAACATCATCACACACACCGGAATCTTGCCGATGTCTGCGCCGTCATCGACCGGGGTGATATGAGCCGGCAGGCGCGTGATCTGGCAAAGAAAATCTTCCGGATCGTCGCGGAAGCGGAAGCCAGGGCACACGGATGCTCCGTTGAGGAGGTTCATTTTCACGAAGTCGGAGCCGTCGATTCCATCGTGGACATCGTGGCGGCTTCCGTTTTAATTGACGATCTCGGCATCACGGACTGCGTCGTGACCGGACTCAGCGAAGGAACCGGATTCGTCCGCTGTCAACACGGCGAGCTCCCGGTACCCGTCCCGGCGGTATTGAACATCGCCCAGGCGTATTCCATTCCCCTGCGGACAACCGCAATCGCCGGAGAGATGGTGACGCCGACCGGAATTGCGATCGCCGCAGCGCTCCGGACCCGTTCCTCGCTTCCGGGGGAGTATCTGGTCAGCAAGGTCGGCATCGGGCTCGGCAAACGGGATTTCGGGCGTGCAAATCTTCTGCGGGCAATGCTGATCGAAGAAAAAAGCGACCCGGAACAGATTTATGTCGTGGAATGCAATATCGACGACTCGACCGGCGAGGCATTCGGTTATGCAATGGAAAAACTTCTGGAAAACGGTGCAAAGGACGTGCATTTCCTGCCATGTTTCATGAAGAAGAACCGTCCCGCCTATCTGTTGAGAGCAATCGTTACGGAAACGCTCCTGCCGAAGATTGAAACGATCATTTTTGAAACGACGACCACCATAGGCCTGCGGAAATTCCCCGTGGAACGAACCTGCATGCAGCGTGAAACCGTGAATCTGACACTTCCTTTCGGAACAGTGCGGGCAAAGAAATGCGTCTGGAACGATGTGGAGCGCTGTTATCCCGAATATGAAAGCATAAAACAGCTTTCCGAATCGTCCGGCATTGATTTTCATACGGTTTTCACACAGGCAAAACGAATCGCGGAGGAGTGGAATGTCAAAGTATGAACAGTTGAAACACGATCTGCGGGAACGCTCGGAAGGCGGGATTGCGCTTGCCTTTTCCGGCGGGGTGGACAGTTCGCTGCTGCTCGCCGTCCTCAAGGAATTGCATGATGAAGCCCCGTTTCCTCTGCTGGCTCTGACCCTGCACTCCATTTTCCAGCGCCCGGAAGAACTGGAGGAAGTCCGGAAAGCAGCCGGAAAAGCAGGAATCGAACTGAAACTGTTCGGCTGTGACCCGCTGTCGATTCCGGAAGTGAAATACAATCCGCCGGACCGCTGTTTCTGGTGCAAACGGTATCTCTTTTCGGAAATCAGAGACTTTGCGGCGGCAAGAGGAATCGGAACCGTCATCGACGGCACCAATGCCGACGACCGGAAATCCTACCGCCCAGGGCTGACAGCATTGGAGGAACTCGGCATCCTGTCACCGCTTGCCGAGCTCGGCATTACCAAAGCGGAAGTCCGCCGCATGGCTGCGGAGCTCCATCTGGAATGTGCGGAAAAACCGTCCGTCCCCTGCATGGCAACCCGTTTTGAGTATGGTTCCCTCCTGACAGAGGATCTGATTCGGAAGGCAATCGACGGCGAAGATCTGGTCCGCAAGCTCGTCCCCTCCGTCCACGACGTCCGGCTCAGAATTCATGCCGGCATCGCCCGGATTGAAGTATCCGGCAAAGACATCGCGGCAACAGCCGCCCGTCACCGGGAAATCGCGGAAGGGCTGAAACAACTCGGATTTCACTTTGTAACTCTTGATCTGGAAGGCTTCCGTTCAGGAAGCATGGACGATCCCAACAACCGACAATCAAACAAGGAGGCATGATCATGTCACTCGGATTCACTGAAATCCTTCTCATCGCCCTGGCGGTCCTCGTCATTTTCGGTGCGAAACGCATCCCGGAACTGGCACGTGCGCTCGGCCGCGCATCCTATGAATTCAAAAAGGCGAAATCGGCAGTCGCCGATGAAGCCGGGGAGCTCATGGATGTTGCCGAAAATACGGCAGGGCGGGAAGAAATGAAAAAAATAAAGGAATGAATCACCTGTTTTCAACAGGAACAGCATTTTCACAAAACCGTTTTTTGAATCAGGAAAAAGGAGAAACAACATGAACAGACGCGAATTTCTGAAAGGAGCATTGCCCCTCGCCGCTCTCGCACCCATTACACGCCTCGCCGCAAAAGCCGGAGCCGACGGGGACAAGACCTCGGATGTCCTGCAGGGCAGTCAGGTGACCCGCCGGCGCTACAAGAACAGCGCCCTGACCGTTCCCCTGCTCGGTTTCGGCTGTATGCGGCTGCCGCAGGTATCCCCGGACAATCAGGGAATCGACTATGCGACGGCGAAAAAGATGATCGACCGCGCGATGAAAGCGGGATGCAATTATTTCGATACCGCCTACATGTATCACGGCGGGGAAAGCGAACGCTGTCTCGGGGAACTGCTGAAACCCTACTCCCGCGACTCTTATTACCTGACGGACAAAATGCCAGTGTGGTTCGCGCGGAACTCCGGGGACATCGAAAAGATTTTCAACGAACAGCTCGCGCGGTGCAAAACCGGCTATTTCGATTTCTACATGCTTCACGCACTTGACACGGCAAACTGGAGTCTTGCTCAGAAATACAAAGCGTATGAGTTTCTCGCCCGGATGAAAAAGGAGGGAAAAATCCGCAGACTCGGCTTCTCTTTCCACGACACTCCCGAAGTGCTGCAGAAGATCGTGAATGCGTATGAATGGGATTTCGCACAGATCCAGCTCAACTATCTGGACTGGGAACTCTACCGCTCCCGCGAACAGTATGAAATCCTGACGAAAGCCGGAATTCCGGTCATTGTCATGGAGCCGCTGCGCGGCGGGTCGCTGGCGTCTCTTTCACCGGACGCCACGGAGATTCTCAGGAAAGCCGACCCCCGCTCCAGCAATGCAGCCTGGGCGCTCCGCTACGTCGCAAGCCTTCCGAATGTGCTCTGCGTGCTCTCCGGGATGAGCCTGCCGGAACACATGGAGGACAATATCAGAACATTCTCTCCATTGAAACCGCTCACGGACAACGAGCGAAAGGTGCTGGAACAGGCGCTGACGGCATACCGGAAGCATCTGGCGGTTCCCTGTACCGCCTGCCGTTACTGCATGCCATGCCCCGTCGGGGTCGAAATCCCCAAAATATTCGGGCTCTACAACCAGTATAAAATCTCCGGCAACAAGTGGCTTTTCAGCAACAATTACAACGCGATCCCGGAAGATTCACGTGCATCCGCCTGCGTCAACTGCGGCAAATGCATGAAACACTGCCCGCAGAAAATCCAGATTCCCGCGGAATTAAAGAAAATTGCAGAGGAATTGAACGGCTGAACAAAAAAACCGGTTCCGTCTGCAACGGCGACAGGCGGAACCGGTTTTTATTTTTCAGGACAGACTCATCAGATCCGGGCATTGACGATCAGATCGAAAACCTCTTTCGCTTCGCCCTCCTGCGTATTTTTCTGCCAGAGCCCCTCCAATCCTTTCCGGATGGCTTCCGTGTCCCTGCCGAACTCTTTCTGCGCGGCAAGCAGAGCACCTTTCGCAAAATTCAGCGGCTGAAGCCCCTGACTCAAAACAAGACGCATCGTGCCGACAACACGGTCGTCCCACGACAGTTTTCTGTGAATGTCGCGGATTACACGGTCAATGGAGTCGGAAAGGTAGACGTTCTGCATCCGGTCGATCAGTCCGTTTGCGTAATTCGCCATGCCGGATTCGGTGAACATCTCGTCCACTCCCGCATATTTTCTGCACAGCGCAACGCCGGATTCCTTCAGGAACGCATCGCGCCCGATTTCCACGAGCTCGGGATGTCCGGAAAGTTCGGACATCTTTTTGAGCCCGATGGAATCACCGAGGATACCAAGCAGGAAATGCGTCGCATTGTGCCCGTAGAGTTTTGCGAACTCAAACGGGAAAAGATCTTTTTTGACATACAGGTTCTTCACGGAACGCGTTTCGATCTGCGGCGCGTCGGAAATCAGAATCCAGTTGAACTCCTCCACAAGATGGGCGCGTCCCGCACCGGGGCAGAGTTCCGCGAGATTGCGGAGTTTGCACTCTTCGCCGCGCGCCACATCGCTCATTTTGCCGATCACGGTATTCAGATAATAGGTCTGAGAGAACGGTTCGCCGATCTCCTTCTCCAGTTTTTCCGCGGCATGGTTGTCGTTTTCCGCCGTATAGACGAAGCGCAGCGCGTCAGGATTGCGGCGGAAACCGTCGCGGAGCCATTGCGCCGTGGGTCCGAAAAACTTTACGCTCGGCAGAGCGGTGGCGATTTCCGAGGCTTCCGCAGCGGCGGCGATCAGTTTTTCCAGTTCCTCCGGCTTTGCAGGGCTGTAGACCTCAATATTTTTGCAGACTTCGGTATACACCCGGTCCGGAGCCGCAATATTGATGGTGATGGTGCCGCCCGCGGCACGAATCGCCTCTCTGATCGTGTCATCGACTTCCGCCACAACGATTCTGTCGAAATTTCCTTTCGACGCGCCGGATACAAAGATGCCTGTCTGAATCGGTCCGAGCCCGATCCCCAAAAAAGTTTTCATCACATTCTCCCTCTGGTTATGAAGTTTTCAGAACGTTTTGTATCCGGATACTATAATCTTCAGAAAGGGGTTTGCAAACTCACACCGGAACATTTTTCGCTCAAAGCGGACATATTTATTTGCATATTCCCCGGAAACGGACTATTTTTCACTGGATTACAGAAAGATTTCAGGGGATAAAATGGCAGAAAAAGAACAGATCAGAATCACATTGAAGCCAAAAGGAGCAAAAATAAAAATCTCCTTGCCGGAGGAACCGGCGGAAAAACAGCAGGAGGTCATGCCGCCGTCTCCCCGTGATGTTCCAAAGGAACCGGCGGAAAAAATCCGTATTTCCCTGCGGCATGACCCCGCGCCTGCGGAACCGCCGCCCATGGCGAAAATCGTTCGCGAAGAACCGCCGCCCATGCCTCGGCAAGAGAAAAAAACGGAGGAACAGCTCCGCGAAGACGCCGCGGAAGCGGAAGCCCTGCTGAAAATACGCCGGCTGGAAGCAATGGCTCAGGCGGAAGCCGGAAACGGGCTGGAACGGTATGGACTCACAAAGCGCAAAATCATTTTCATTCTTTTTCTGATCGGTATTTTCGTAACGATCTTCCTTTATGCCGCATCCATGGAAAAAGGTGCAAAAGCAATTGCCGAGGCAAAGAACCCCAAAGGCAGATTCGGCAAGATCCTGCCTCAGAACAATGAACTGTTCAATGAACTGATCAACGATGAACCGCAGCAGCAGAACAGCGATCCTCCGCCGGAACAACCGGCAAAAACCGAAGCGGAAAAAGTTCCGGCGATACAGGAACCGCCGGAAGAAACGGCATTCAAAAAGTTGCGGGAACTGGTAAAAAGGAAAGCGCCGGAAACAGAGATTGCCGCTCAACTCCGCAGTTTTCAGAATGAATTCATGCAATTGGAGAACTTTCACCTGCAAATCATCAACTGTCTGCCGGCAACTCCCTATCGCGCAGTCTGCCGGAGGGAGTATCTGCGCTGGGCGAAAGAAAATCCGGAATCTTATCTTCCGAACCTGATCTGCGGGGCGTATCTGCTGAAAGGCGCCAGGGCAATTCCGTATCTCGAACGCGCTCTTCTTGCGGGGCGGAACCGGAAACTGCCGTATCAGAAGCTGATCGGGGAATATTATGCGCTGGGACAGTTTTCCCGCGCCGCCGCCGTCTGTTCGAATTATCTGCGGATTTTCCCCAACGACGCCGATGCGCATGTGAAAAGGGCGTTGATCCGGTTCGACAACAAGGAATCCGGCAAAGAGATTCTGGAAGACTTGAAGCGGGAACTCATTACAGATTGTCCGGCGTTGACCGAAGCTCAGCGCATGGCGAAACTCCTGCCGTATCTGATCCATGCGGGAGACAATGCAGAAGCGAGGCAAGCCCTCGACGCCGTCGGAAAGGTCCCCGCGTTGCAGGACGAATGGGCGCTTTATGAGATCATGTATGCGCTCTCCAACAATCAGGAAGCTCCGCCGGAAGCGCTGAAAAGGGAAAACGTACAGACCGCCCATCTGAGGCTTCTGTATCATGTCTCACGGAAGGAGTTCGATGCGGCAATGCATGTCAATGCCGGTCCGGACAGCACAATCTACCCGGATTTCTGGGATACGTTCGCCGCATGGTACTGCGGGGACGACGGCTGGAAAGCGAATCTGATGAAGCTGAACATAAAATTCGGCGACGATCTTTTCCGGGGCACCATGCTCCGTTTATGGGAGGGGAAAATCACTCTGGCGCAGGCGCGGGAGATCATGGAGCATGTCCCTCCTCATGAAAAAGGCGTCATGGCATTCCTGCTCTCGCTTGCGGCGGCGCGGGAAGGCAACGGCATCGCAAAGCGGGTGTTGGAACGAACAAGTCAGAAAAGTTTGCATCTGGGTATTTACTCCACGCTGTTTCAGCGTTATATTACCCCATAATCAAATCAAAAACTTCAGGAGTTGCAACTATGATGATTGAAAAACTGAAAAAATACGGACAGGATTTTGTCGCTTCCAAACTGGAATCCCTTACGGGCGAGGCTCGCGCCAAGCTGGAAAAACAGCTCTCTGAAATTGATTTCGACGAACTGGATGAACTGATCCGCGATTACGTCCTCAAGAAGCCTGTCACGGAAATCCCGTCCGATCTGGCTCCCGCCCCCTTCTTCCCCTTCCCCGCAAAAGACGATGCGCAGAAGGAATATTACGAAAAAGCCCGCAAAGAGGGCGAACGACTGCTTTCCGAAGGAAAAGTCGCCATGCTCGTCGTTGCCGGAGGACAAGGGACAAGACTCGGATTCGACGGTCCCAAAGGCACCTACCCGATTACTCCGGTCAAGCACAAAACGCTGTTTCAGTATTTCGCGGAGACCATCAAACGCGTATCGGAAAAATACGGCAGACCGCTTCACTGGTTCATCATGACCAGCGAACTGAACGACAGACGCACACGCGAATTCTTCAAAGAGAACAGTTATTTCGGACTCGGAGAAAAGAATATCACATTCTTTACCCAGGGAACCATGCCCGCCATCTCCTATGAAGGCAAACTTCTGATGGGGGCGGCAGACTCTCTCGCCCTGTCCCCGAACGGACACGGCGGCACACTGCTTGCACTCAAAAAGTCCGGCGCACTGGATGAAATGAAAAAGAACGGCGTCGAATACATCTCCTACTTTCAGGTTGACAATCCGCTGGCGCCGATGGCGGACCCGCTGTTCCTCGGACTGCACAGCCTTGAGAAATCCGAGATCAGCAGCCGGATGCTTCCGAAGACGAATCCTTATGAAAAACTCGGCAATTTCTGCGTCTCCGCCGGCAGGCTCCAGATCATTGAATACAGCGACATGCCTGCGGAACTCGCGGAACGCAAGAATCCCGACGGCACTCTTGCATTCCTCGCAGGAAGCCCCGCAATCCACGTGATCAGCCGCACTTTCATCGAGGAACTCACAAAGGACGGCAGGCTCAATATGCCGTGGCACCGCGCTGACAAGAAAGTTCCGTACATCAACGGAAACGGCGAGCTTGTAAAACCCGAACAGCCGAACGCGGTCAAACTTGAATCCTTCATTTTCGATGCGCTCCCGCTGGCAAAGCATACCATGGTTCTCGAAGGCTCCAGAAAAGATCACTTCGCGCCGACGAAAAATGCCACGGGCGTTGACTCCGCCGAATCCTGCCGCCAGATGCTCTGCGCACGCGATGCGGAACGTCTTGAACTCGCAGGGAAAAAAGTTCCGCGCAAAGCGGACGGCACCCCCGACTGCATCGTGGAAATTTCCCCTGCAACGGTCTGCGACAATGACGATGCGGTGAAGATTCTTTCCGGTGAAAAATACAAAGCGCCCGAAAAAGGAAGCGAGGCTTACTATGAATAAAATCGTGCAGATCAATGTCGATGACATTGTGATCGATCCGGAAGCAATGAGCGACATGCTGACCGAATGCCTGAAACGGCGACGCATGGTACGTCTTGCCGGAGCCTGCGACATCGGCGGCGTCCTGATCGCTTCTTTCGAGGACTCTCCCGTCCGTGTAAAATCGGAGTTCGTTTTTGCTCCGTTCACGGACGCGAGCTGCGACGGAGTTTCCGCGGAAATCTGTTCCCGTTACAATTCGGGTTTCAGCCTCCGCGCCTCATTCCGGAGCGGAGATACCGTATGGGGACTGTTTGAACGGACTGAATTGAAATGACCGGAGGTGTTGCCATGAACCAGAAACCGGCGGATGGGTCGATTGAGCATAACGAAAAGAAGGACTTCTGTGAAAAGAGGGGATGCGGAAAAACCTTGACGGACGGCTGCATCAGCGGCTGTGCCTCCTGCTGTTTCTTCTATATCCTGCTGTTGATCTCATTCGTACTGGGAGTTGTCGGGCTCCTGATTCTGCTGGGATGGGTCTTCGGCAACATGTTTACGGCGGCAATGCCTTCATGAAAGACTTCCTGCGTGCAAAAGCCGCTCACATCCGGCTCGGCGCAGCGGGAGAGCGGGCGGCGGTGCGCATGCTGGAAAATGCCGGCTGCGACATTCTTGCGCGTGACTGCCGTATGCGTTCCGGCGAAATCGATATTGTGGCGCGGGATGGTTTGTGCCTTGTATTCGTTGAAGTCAAGACACGCCGTCTGCGGAAAGGTGTGGCGCTTTCTCCCGGAACCAATTTGAGAACCGCTCAGAAACGGCGCATTTACCGGGCGGCGCTGGCATATATGAAAAAGATCGGCAGTCCGCAGGTGCCCTACCGGTTCGATCTGGTCGAGGTGGTTTTCTCCCGTTTCGGCCTGTTCTCGATGCATCACCGGAAGGCAAGTTTCGGCAGAAGAAGCATGGAGCGGAAACACGGGAAAAGCGGAACGGCTCCCATCAACTATTTTGACTGAACGGGGGAAGGAAAATGAACTTTTATGTCCTGATACCCGCATATCGCCCCGACGGCAAGCTGCTGCATCTGCTGGAATCACTTCATACAGCCGGACTGCGGAAGATTCTTGTCGTCAACGACGGCAGCGGCGACGCATATGAAGCAGTTTTCGAAGCAATCAGGGAACGCTGGAGCCATATTGCAATTCTTCCGCATGATGCCAATCTCGGCAAGGGAGCCGCGCTCAAAACCGGATTCCGGTATCTGCTGGAACATGCCGACGGCGTGGACGGCGCCGTAACCGCAGATTCCGATGGACAGCACACGGCGGAAGACATCCTCCGGATCATGGCGGTAATGGAAACTTCACCCGGCAAACTCATTCTGGGGGCACGCACTTTTGACGGGACGGTTCCGTGGCGAAGCCGTCTCGGAAATCGTCTGACCCGGTTCCTGATCCGGCGGCTTTACGGCCTGAACATCCAGGACACGCAGACCGGGCTGCGGGGAATTCCGCTCTCCATGATGCCGCTGTTTCTGGAAATCCCCTGCAATCAATATGAGTTTGAACTTGATATGCTGATCCTTGCCGGTTCACGGCGCCTGAATGTCTGCGAGGTGCCTGTCCGCACGATTTATATTGACAACAATGCGTCTTCGCATTTCCATCCGTTCAGGGACTCCCTGAAAATCTATTTCGTCCTGTTCCGCAACCTGTTTTCAAAGAGGTAAAAAATGAATCAATTGAAAATCCATGAAATGTTCACCAGTATTCAGGGAGAATCCACCTATGCCGGACTCCCCTGCTTTTTCATCCGTCTCGCCGGATGCAATCTGCGCTGTTCCTACTGCGATACGCTCAAGGCGCAGACCTGCGACATGGCAAAGGAATTTACCGTGGACGAGGTCGTATCCGAAGCGATGCAGGCGTCTCCCGATCTGATTGAAATCACAGGAGGCGAGCCCATGATGCAGGCGGATGCCGTCTGTATGCTCGCTGAACGGCTGCTGTCGCTGAAACGTTTCCGCATCCTGATGGAAACCAACGGTTCCCGCGATCTCTCCTATCTTCCCGATGAAGTCGTCCGCATTGTGGATTACAAAACTCCTTCCAGCGGCGAGGCAGAAAAAATGTTCCTGCCGAATTTTGAGAATCTGCGCCCGTTTGACGAAGTGAAATTTGTGCTCTCCGACCGCGGCGACTATCTTTTTGCGCTGGAGAAAATCCGCGAGTTTGATTTGGAACGCCAGACAAACAATATCCTGTTCAGCCCCGCATTTGGCGTAATCGACATTCCGGCGCTCGTCGCCTGGATGCTGGAAGACAAGGTCAAAGCCCGCCTGAATCTCCAGTTCCACAAATACATCTGGGGACCCGCCAGAGAGGGAGTCTGACGATGACGCATCGCTTTCCCTGTTTTTCCGGTATGGATAATCCATATCAGACGGAAAAACTCTTGAAAAACAGATTCCCGGCAGTACCTTATTTCTTTTGAACAAATGAAACGGGGAATCCAATGAAAATTATTTTCTATCTGCTGCCTTGCGTGATGAATATCATCATGGGGCTCTTTTTCTTTATTACGATGCGGCGCCTCGCCATCAGCGGAGCCGACTCGTTCGCCATTTCAGGCACAATGGCGGTATGGGCTTTCATCTATGCGATCGTCTCGGCTCTGCTCGGCGCCGTCCAGAACAAAAAGAACGCCACGAAATTCATTCTGGCAGGCGAAGGCATCCTGATTCTTTCCATGGCAGGATTTCTGATATTTCCAAGCATGGACATGCAGTATGTCTGGCTGTTCGGTTCGGGAATCGGAACCGCAATGTTTTTTGCGCCGTTCCAGGTGATCGTAAAAATGCTGGACAGCAATGAAACCGCACAGGAGACTTTGCCGAAAACGGCGGCGGTCTATACTTTTTCATGGAGTTTCGGCTTTGCCTCAGGTCCCTTCATCGCGGCAATGATATGGGGACTGCTTTCCCCCGAAACAGGATGGCGGACCTGTTATAAAATCAATATTCTGCTGGTTCTTGCCGTAACCTGTGTTGTCTGGTTTCTTCATTGTTTCATCCGCAGGAAAAACACAGCCGGCGAATCTGCCGGGCAGGAACAGAAAACGGCGCCGCCGGAATCTGAACCTGAGCAGAAAAAAAAAGAGAAGCTTCCCGATCTTGCCGTTCTCGGATGGATCGTCGCAGGAACCGGATTCATCACAATTGCAATGCTCCGTACACAGATTCCCTATCGCTGCGGTCTTCTGGAGATGTCCACGGCACAGCAGGGAATCATTCTGGCGGCGGTGAGTTATGTGCAGGCATTTCTGGCATTGAGTCTCTGGAAAAGCCGCCGCTGGATGTATCACCCGTTCCCGATTGCGCTTGCGGCGCTCTGCGGCATAACGGCATTGCTGCTTTTCGCTTTTACGGAATCCTACCCCGTCTATGTTTGCGCCGGATTGCTTTACGGATGTTATTCGGGTGCGTTCTGTTTCTTTTTCGCCTATCATTCATTGGCGAATCCTGAAAAGAGCCATCGTTACGTCGCGGTGAATGAAGTCATCGTAGGGAGTACGTCCGTGTTTGCGCCGCTTGCCGCCGGGTTGCTTGCAGACGCGGCAAAAAACAGTGCCGTTCCTTTTTATATCGGTGCGGCGCTGATCGTCATGGCAATGATCTATCAGGTTTCCGCCACGTGGCGCTGGCGCAGGCTCTGACGGCTGCCGGAGGAAATGACGAAAACCAGAGGCAGTATGGTGCAGGTCGCTGACCTGCCGCGACCGACTGTTATCGCCGGATCGCGGCGAAGGCAAAGTCTTTGCCTCAAGAAGAATGCCCGCGCATTCTTACGTATCAAAGCCGAAGCATATGGAACCCAATGAAATAAAAAAGACGGCCCTGCGGGAGGAGACCGCAGAACCGCCGAAAGGGAACAGATGAGAAATCAGCCGATGTTATGGGCTTTGAGGAAGTCAACCGCCATGGTGATATCGGCTTTGGGATTGTCTCCGACTTCACGCTCGATTGTCAGGAACCCGTCATAACCGATCGCTTTCAACGCGGCGATATATTCATCCCACTTGACCTGCCCCTGCCCGAGAGCCACTTCTTTGAAAACAGGACCGTCGCCCTTGCTCTGCTGTTCAGGAGGCGTCAGGTCGTAGGTATCCATGGAGCCGTAGACATCGGACGGGTTGCAGTCGCGCAGATGCAGACCGTCTTTTGCATGGGTATGGACAATATATTTCGCAAGCACAGGAACCGCTTCCGCCGGATTGATGTTCAGGACCATTGCAAGATTCGCGGGATCGAAGTTCACACCAATGCCTTTTCCACCGGCATTTTCAATAAATTTTTTCAGTCTGTCGGCGGGCTCCGGACCGGTTTCGATCGCCAATGTGACACCATGAGCGGCGGCATATTGCGCAACTTCTCTCGCCGCCTCAAGCATCGTCTGATATACCGGAGACTCCTCACGGGTCGGAACGACGCCGATATGAGTCGTCATGACATGGGTGTCGAAATCTGCACAGATGTCGATGATCTGTTTGCTGAGCCGGATGCGTTCGGGATTGCCCGCAGCATCCTGAAAACCGTGCCCGCCGAGATCTCCGCAAATCGCGGAAACCTTGAGTCCGAGTTCATCAAGACGCTTTTTCAATGCGGCACGCTCTTCCCCGGTCATTGTAATCAGGTTATGGTCTTTGCAAACCGCATACATCTGGACGCCCTGCGCACCGATTCTGGCGGCAGATTCAAAAGCGGTATATAATGGTTCGCGGAACGATTCAACGATCACACCGATTTTCATTAGAGGCAACTCCTTCTTTAAATTTCAAGATAATTTACTTTAATCTTACTAAACGGCTTTTGCAAGTTGATTTCCAAGAAATTATGAAAAAAAGGAGTTTTCATGCCGCAAGCCGGTCAATCTCCCAAAGATTCCTCAGCAAAAATGAACTTCCCTGCGGCAAGCAGGGGATATCGGAAAGCCAGAGCAATGGCGAAAACCCGAAATCGTATGGTGCAGACCGTTGACCTGGTGCGATTCAAAACATTTTTGTTTGACGCTCCGATATTATATAAAAAGGAGTTTTTATTATGGGACTTAAGTTCAATCCGAAGCAGAGTGAGGGATGGAAACTGCTTGCCTCCCCGAAGAAAACACGAATTTTGTTTGACGGCGGTTCACGTTCCGGAAAAACCGCGCTGATCGCGGAATATCTGGTCCGACGTGCATTGCAGTATCCTGGCTCAAGACAGCTTGCCGCGCGGAAACACCGGGCTCATGCCAAAACATCACTGTGGAGCGATACGCTCAAATCCTATCTTGTCCGCAACCTGCCTTCCGGCGTCTGCCGTTTCCAGGAGAGCGAACTCACGATTGTTTTTTATAATGGGTCCTCCATTATGGTCGGTGGTCTGGACGATGCGGAACGGACTGAAAAAATTCTGGGCAACGAATATATTACCGTATTCATCAATGAGGCGACACAGATTTCATTTACCGCAATGCAGATGGCTGTAACACGGCTTGCCCAGCGGGTACAGGACCGGAAGGGCAGGACGGCAGTCCCGAAACTGATTCTGGACTGCAATCCCCGCGGTCCCCGTCACTGGCTCCATTACGTGGGCGTACGCCATGTCGATCCGGAAACGGAACAGCCTCTTGCGGATGCTCCTCGCTGGGCACGCCTGAACTGGTCCGCCTATGACAACAGGGAAAATCTTCCTGAGGAATATCTTTATGCACTGGAGTCACTTCCAGAGGTGATGCGGGAACGTATGCTGAACGGAGTCTGGCGGGATAACGAGGGCGCGGTCTATTCCGAATTCGATGAAGACCTCCATGTTGTGGAACCTTTTGAAGTTCCCGCAGATTGGAAACGCATCCGTGCAATTGACTTCGGCTATACGAATCCTTTTGTGTGTCTGTGGGGGGCGCTTGATCCGGACGGGCGCCTTTACGTTTACAGGGAACACTATAAAGCCGGAGTCCGGACCGCGGAACATGCACAGATCATTCTGGATTTATCCGGTTCGGAGCATTATTCCATTACAGTTGCGGACCACGATGCGGAAGAACGTGCGGAATTGGATTCTTTTGGAATCCGTACGACGGCGGCATTCAAAAACGTGATCAGCGGCATTCAAAGTGTGAAGAACCGCCTGGTAATCTGCCATGACAACCGTCCGCGTCTTTATTTTTTCCGTAATCTGCGCAACCTGCTTTCGGAGATTTACGATTATCGCTGGATGCCGTCGAGTGGCTCCATGAATGCGAAAGAGGAGCCTTTGAAATTGAACGATCATGCAATGGATGCCTTGCGTTATATGATCGCCTCGGTAGATCAGATTGATAAAAATAAATTCAGAAGCGCAAGTGCTTCGGTCCGTCCTCAGGATCGTTGGCAGTCCTGTTTTTGAAAATGGAAATAAATTTCATGACTGCGCTTGAAAATAATAAGAAATGAATCATATTATAAGGCATTTCCAGTCATGACCGGAGAGATGGTCGAGTGGTTTAAGGCGGCGGTCTTGAAAACCGCAGAGGTGCAAGCCTCCGGGGGTTCGAATCCCTCTCTCTCCGCCATTTTCTTTATAACTCCCTGTATTTAGCCTCAACTATAGCTATTGTTAAAATCCTGTCTTTTTCTGTATCTGGGACACAAGTTGGACCACAAACGGGAGAAGAAGATGGAAATTACCGTCAAGAATCTAATCAACCGTAAGGGCAACTATTATTTTCGGTGCCGTCTGCCGAACTATGCCGGGGAAATAAAGGTATCGTTAAAAACTCGCGACTTGAAAAAAGCGGTAAACTCCTGTAGATTAGCCACGGAACGACTGAACGCTATTTTATCGGGAGCGTGGCAAATGATACCTTTACAGGAAATACGCCGGATGATTGCGGAATCGCTTATCCGGGTTAATTTGGAGGACCGGGAGGCTCTGCTTGCTTCTTATGGGGTATTGTGTCCGGGAACGCGCAAGGACGGGGCAAATACCATGCTCCAACTTTCCAATTTCATCGAGACGGCTTTGCTGAACAATGATTTATCCGCGATGAATGCGACTGTTTCCGCCGAAGAGCTTTTACGCAATGCCCCTCATGACACGCTTGATATTCAACGGACGGCAAGGGAGTATCTCCGGGCGCAACTCTATCTTGCCAGAACCAGACGGGAAGAGCTGGAGGGGAAACGTTTTTCGACCGTCTACAATGAAACTGACTTTAATGAAGTTCTCAACGGTAATTATCGGACGGCAGCGGAAATAATCGAGGCGGAAAAGGTTCTTACGCTTGGCGATTTGGCGAAGCGTTATCTTGCCGAAAAAAGCGAAGCGTGGGGAGCGTCCATGCGTGAATCGGTCAAGAGCGTTCTTGATACCTTCATTGAGTATTTTTCTGGCGATACGGATATCAAGGCAATCAAGCATCAAAACTTGCTGGATTACCGGGACAATGTTCTGCTGAAACTTCCGGTGCGCCGAAGTAACCATCAACGGTTGAAAAATCTCCCCTTGGCGGACTTGCTGAAAGAGTACAAAGGGGAAACTCTCTCAAAGAAAACAGTCAATCTTATGTCCGCCAAAATCGGAAGTTTTTTCATCTGGTGCTTTGACCATGAATATATCGACCGGAACCCGGCAAACAAGCTCCAATTGAAGTTAGGGCATAAGGCAAATATGGAACGCAGCCCTTATTCGACAGATGACTTGAAACTTCTCTTTACGAACTTACGGGAAGACACCTTGAACAACTGGAAGATTCATAAGCTCTGGATTCCCCTTATCGCCCTTTATTCCGGGGCGCGCCAGAACGAGATTTGCCAGTTGCAATTAGAGAATATTTTCAATGCCGGGGGCATTCCCTGTTTCGAGATAACCGAAACAGGAGACGAACACGCCAGTTTGAAAAACAAGGGCAGTAAAAGGGTTGTTCCGATTCATCCGGTGCTTTTACAGCTTGGCTTCCTGAATTATGTTCTGGACCGGCGGAAAAGCAAGCGGACCAAACAGCCGGGGGCTAATCGTCTTTGGTTCACGCTGGAATATAAAGAGAAATACGGTTACGCCCATGATTTCCAGAAGTTTTTCGGGCGGTTCAACCGGAAGAATGTTACAGCGGACGAAAAGAAGGTATTTCACAGTTTCCGGCACAATTTCACGAACAACCTGAAACAACAGGGCGTTCAGGAAAGCATGGTTGCCGAACTGGTGGGGCATACGGTAAATTCCATGACGTTCAGCCGATACGGGAAAGATTTCAATCCGGCTATTCTGCTGGAAAACATCAAGAAGCTGGACCATGGCTTTGACATGTTCGAGATTCTGGGGAAAACGCCCCTTGATGATAAAAAGATTGCCGAACTGGTGGAACAACTGCCGAAACGGTGATTGTTGATATTTTCCCGATCAGCGCGGCTTACAGCCTTGCTGTTCGGGAAAAACGCTGGCTTTTTACGTTATCGCAGCTTAACGAGGAGCTTTGACATGAGCGATTATTTTTTACGTTTGAAGCGTTACCAGACACCGGAGAAGTATTTTCGGGAGGCTTTGGAAAAACAGGATGGAGTTCCTTTTACGGTTCAACCTTACGCCGAATTGGAAACGCGTTATAAACGTGTCCGGGATGTTTTGAAAACTCAACCGAAAAAAGCGGACGGGGATTTCTTCCGAATGTTTCACCGGAAAGATGGATTCTTTTGTCTTCAACGCAAGGGACTGGACAGAATGATGGAGGTCGGAGCCATGCCGTTGGCTGAAACGGAAGAGGAGTTGAAACGCCTTTACGACCATCACCCCGAAGCTCTGACAGACAACGTCTATTTCACGGTCAACTCTTATTATCGTTCTTTGGGTGCGCCGCGAAAACCGACCTATCTTGCACGCTCGGCAAGAAAAGAATTTAATATCTCTTGGCTGAACGCCTGTTATGTGGATATTGATGTCGGGCGTTTCGGTTGCGAGGATGAGTATTTACTGGGGAGCCGTTGCCCGGAACTATTGCCCGAAGAAGTATTGACCGGCAAATCTTCATCCAAACGCCTTTCATGGGAACAGGCTCTTTTGCAAGCGATGATTCTGGAAGAACGGGGTATCATTCCGCAAGTGAGTATCTATGCCCGGAGCGGCAGGGGTATCTATCTGTTTTGGTTACTGGACCCGGTGAAGTATCACTATGAAAGACCATGGATTCTACAGAACTTCAAGAACTGCAATAAAGCCTTGGTCAACGCCGTTCGGGGAGATTTCGGGGAGCCGATTCTTCCGGGGGATTCGGCGGCTACGGACGGGGCAAGGATTCTTCGGATACAAGGCTCGGTTCACACTTCAACGAATACACGGGTATGTTACTGTCCTTCCGCTTTGGATGATGTGGAGAGGATATACACGCTTCAAGAAATGATGGCGTTTTTCAGTATCAAGGACAGCAAGCCGGACCCGGCACAACCGGAACGGAAGATTTTCAAATCGGCGGCAAAACCTTATAGCGTCCCGAAGCGAAAAGCCGGGAAAATAGCAAGCATGAAATATAAAATTGCCGACACGGAAAAACTTTTCCGGGAACACCTTATCCGGCAGGGCAAACGCTATACTTCCCTCTGGTACTTATCCGCCTTTCATTGCTATGCCGGAACCCCTGAAACTGAAACGGTGGAACGTCTGGAAGAACTTGCTAAACATTGTTGCCCGTCTTATCCGACCAAAGGGGAAGCGAATGACATTCCGGTCAAAAAGATAGTGGAAACCTTTTACCGGGAAAAATACATAGGGTTCTGTTTCAGGAATTTGGAGCTGGTGGACTTTTGGAAGATAGACAAGGACACCGCCGAACGCCTTAATCTGCAAGTATTGCGCCCTCTGGAAGCGAAGAAGCTCACAAAGGCATCTGACAAGGGAAAAGCCCTGAAAGTGCGCAGGGAGGCTCTATTGCGCTTGGAACCCGAAAAGCATTCCCTTACTGAATTGCTTGCCATGATGAAGGCAAACAAATACCGCCTATCGGAGACCACCTTACGGGCAGACATAAAGTTCTTGGAAAGTACCGGAGTGATTCAACGCCAGAATCAAAAGGGAGGCAGACCCAAAAAATTAAAGGCATGACTTTTCTTCTCGTGTCTCTTTTCTTTCTCTTTTCTCGTTTGTCTACTGTCTACTGTAGTTGTTACGACTAAGAGACGTACTTGTGAAGCTGGGAGATAAACCGGGCAAGCCCTGCCGTCTTCGACACCCCCTCTAATAGACAAAGGGTTTTCCGCACCTTTTTCAAGACCGGAAACGGCATGAAAAACCGCACCTTTTCCAATGTTTTCGGGGGCAATAAAAAGTATGAATAAAGGTGGTTAAAAGCCCGTAAAACGACATAAAACGAGCATAAAATCACTTAAAGCATGGATATCAGAAAATTTGCGTATCTCGACATGAAGCAAAAAAATCATCGGTATTTGTGTCGGTAGCGGTATCGGTGATTTGATTTTCCAGTTTGGGCGATTATAATTAGATATGAAAATTTGTGTTCAACCATCAAGGAGATGAAACTGACACGGAAAAATTAAGATTGAAAAATTCAAGATAGATTGTTTGTGGCTTTTTAGTTGGCATTATATCGGAAACCGCTAATTTCAAGATGTAAGAGTGTCGCTAAAGGGTAGCACGGATTGTGCTGGTGTCCCTTTTGCATTCTTACATGAGCTCTTAGCGGTGCTCCGATATGATGTAATCGGGACACCTTTTTTTTGCCCCGATTTTCTGAAAACCCCATAAGATTTCCAATGGGGAAGCGCATTAGAAAGAAACGTGTAATTCTCGCCGATCCGGCGATGCCGGATTCGGCGGGAATACAAAACAGGAGCAAAGAATGAGTATTCAGTTAGTCGATTGTCCAGCTTGCGGAGGGAAAGTCTCCTCTCAAGCAATGGCATGTCCGAAGTGTGGACAGCCTATTCGTCCGGTTTTGAAACTTGCCGATAAACAGACAGCTTCTCCACGGGAAATGTCTTCATCTCATCCGAATATCAATAGTCAACCGCTGAATATTGAAAACGGGGTTATGTCGCTCATCGGGATGATTGTTATTATGTTTTTACTGTTTTTGAGTATCGGCGCACCGCCTGAAGCCAACGATAGAGTTATACCCATGTTTATTATTGCCTGTCTGGGATACGCCGGATTGTGGGGCTGGAATACTTTTTGCGCCCTGAAACACAACGATATAGGGAAAATAATCATTCTGACATTTCTGCCCTTTATCGGAATTATTTTTTGCTCATTTCTCACACCAAAAGCAAATAAAACCCCAAAGGAACAATGACCATGAAGACTGTCTGTCCGAACTGCAATCAAGAGTACGATGTCGAGGACAACTTTCTGCAACAGGAAGTAACCTGTCAAGTCTGCAATCAAGATTTCATCGTCCACAAGGCTAAGTTTTGCGCCGACTGTGGAGCGGTCAATCCGGCTCAAGCGTTCAACTGCAAACAATGCGGAAAAGATTTTCCCTTACCAAAAACCATACAGACAAGAACGCAAGAAAGTGTTTCGGTGCCACATCGCCCCAAACACAGGGTATCGTCTGCTGAATCTATTTCTCGTATGACAAAATGGGGATTCGATATTTTGATACTGTCGTTATTTGCACCAATCGTTATAGCTTTTATTTTACTTGTAAATAACTCAAAAAATCCCCCCATCTATGGACCTGTAGTCTTTCTGATAATTTGCGTAATGTACCTTGCCAGCTTACTGCCAGCACTTAGAACTTATCCCTAAATAACAA
>DPDG01000096.1:112736-140975 GCA_003526375.1 Lentisphaeria bacterium | reverse complement strand
AAGAATGAATTTCTGGATTTTTTATCAGACTCGATGCTTCACAGCTTGACTTCCGGCAATTATCAGAGTAATTATTCTATCAGTTTTAAGATAGAGGTATGTTATGAAAATTAAAGAGGGTTTGATTCTGGTATTTCTGGCGGGAAGTTGCATTCTTTCTGCCGGAGGAGATGTGAAAGTTGCAATTGATGCAGAAAAAGTGTTGCAGGAGGCAAGGACTTGGAACGCAGAGAAGGCGGAGCAGATTGAAGTGTATCTGAAGAACACTCCCGATGATCCTTTGCAACGCAGTATTCTTGCAGCTTACTATTTTGCCTCTGTTCATAAAGATCAGTCCCTGCGCCTGAAAAAAAATCAGAATATTCTATGGATGATTGAACATTATCCGCAGCTGGCAATCCTGCGCGATCCTGCGTTCCGTATCAATCCCCTGCTGGAGGGAAAGGAAAATTATCGGAAAGGCTGTGAACTTTGGGATGCGCATCTGAAAAAGAATCCTTCCAATGCTGTAATTGCCGCCAATGCCGCTTCCTATTTTCTGGATTCAGAGAGAGAAAAAGCGGAGCGGTATTATCTGAAAGCGCGGGAACTGGCTCCAAAGAATCCGCTTTACGCATGGAATCTGGCAAGTCTGTATTTTCAGCCGGCCGGAGTTCTGGAGGGAATTGAGATGGAGTCCGCAAAGAAAGCTTTGAAGCATTACAAGGATGCCTATCAATTATCCGATTTAACGACCCGCAGCAGATATCTGCCGACGCTTGTAAAAGCCGCATGGTATGCGGAAGATTTCAAACAACTTGAAATCTTTGCCGCCGATATGAAAAAAATGCTGGAGAGCGATCCGAAAGGAAATCAGGGGAACTTGATATTCTGGACAAATACCGCCTACGGTTTGCTTGCGGTTCATAAGGGAAATTACAAGGACGCGGCAGATTATCTTCTGAAATCTGCCGAAACTCCCGGTTCTTCCAGATTGAATTCATTCGGACCCAATATGCTTCTGGCGCGTGCCGTTCTGGAGCATGGGGATAAAGAGAGCGTTTTGAAGTTTTTCGCGCAGTGTGAACGTTTCTGGAAAATCGGGAAAAAACAAATGGGACGCTGGGTAAAGGACATGCAATTGGGCGACATGCCTAATTTCGGCGCTCATTTGTATTATTGACTGTTGTTTTCTTCACGGAGAAGTTTTCCGTCGGGAGCAAAATAACGGGCTTTTCCCTGTATTTTTCCCTGCCTGTAAACAATCTCCGATTTGAGCGTGCCGTCATCATAATAGCTGTAAACGGTTCCTGTTCCATGTGAGACCGTATGCGTTTTGAGCTGCCCATCCTGTGTATAAAATGAGATAACGCCGTCGAGCAGACCATCCTCATCGTAATTTGCCCGGTATTTCAATTTTCCGTCGGGATACCAGATTCGTATTTCTCCGACAGGAACACCGTCCTTGAAATGGACTTCCGTGTGTTTCTTCGTATTGCGGTGCCATGTTGTCCACTTGCCATCGCGGATTTCTTTTGCCGCGCCATCTTTTCCCGTGACAAAATAAGCGGTTCCCTGTTCTTTGCGGATCCCGGCGGCACGGTTCCAGTAGCTGGTTGTGGTATGGTGCGAGGTACAGGCGGAAAGAAAAAGAAAGAGCCCTGTGAGGGGCAGGAGCAATACCTGAATTCTCATAGGACTCTCTGCCTGCCGTTACTTGTTGAGTTCTGTTGTTTCAGCGGTAATGGACGGCGCTCTGCCGGCAGACCAGTCGGGCGCTTTTCCTGCGGTCTGTTTCGCCAGCCACGTCAGTGCGGGCCACGGCAGAAGGTCATGCCCTCCTTCAAAGAGAGTCAGGCGTACTTTATTGGATTGTTTCCGCAGATAAACCGGACGGCTGCCGAAAGCCGGGTCACTTTCATTCGAGGCGAGATGTGCGGGAATCTTTTCCGTCGTGACGATATAGGCAATGTCCTGATCCGAAATCCTGTCTTCCGGCGCGGCAAGCACGTTATATGCATGGATCGCCTGACTGACCGGAACACTGCCCGTATGACCGTCATGAATCCCCGTACTGATATCCACTGTCAGATTGGCTGCATTTGGGAGCCATGTCAGCGGGGAACGCTTTCTTGCTTCTTTTCCGGCATGTTCCGAAGATGCGGGGATACCGCCGCAAGCGGATTCGATATGTTCGGAATATCCCTTATGAGGCGTATTGAGACACTGCTGATGCCAAGCCGCGATATCGGAAATCGGGCACCATGCCGAAACCGCCGTCCAGAGATCCGGACGACGTCCCGCCATCAACAAGGTGCAGTGCCCGCCGCCGGAACCTCCGACGAGATATACACGTGCAGGATCGACATCGGTGACATGCTTCATATAGGCGACGGCATCTTCCAGATCGGAAACGACAAGTTCGGAACCGCATCCGTCCTCAAGCCAGTTGGGACCGCGGAAATTCGGAAAGATAAAATTCCAGTCATTCTCAATGCAGAAATCACTGTAATTCCGGGAAGCTTGTGTGTGATCTCCGCTCCAAGTGTGAAGTGCGACGAGAAGCGGACGGGGACCGGGTCCCTTTGCCTGATAAAACATTGCCGGCTGTTGTGAGCCGTCGAACTTACATGGATAGGTGATCTCTTTCACTGCTTGCATTTCTGTCTCCTTCATCATGATGATTTTTGAATTTCTGCTTAATAAAATACTTTTTCCGGAATCGTTTTCAATGGGAAGCTGCGACAAAAGAGAGTGTTTTTTTGAAGTAAGGTAACTATTTGACAATATTTCTTCTCTTTTTCTCTTGATATTTTAAATTACAATGTTATAATTATAAAAAATAGAAAAACGTTTCGCTATATTGATATGATAAAATGGAAAAACGTTTCGCTTATTCTTAAATTCCATAACTTCAGAAGATTTTTAAATAATCAACAAAGAGAAAGGGCATGTATGAAAAAATTGATGATTTTCAAATGTTTTGCAGGAATATTCTTAATGAATACGGTATATGGAGAACCATTTTTTTTTGAAACATTTGAAAAAGACCCTACAACAAACTGGTTACAGATTGATAATAAGAACTGGCGTTTGACAAATAATTCTCAAGGAATGGCTGTACAACATATTCGTTATTCAGGAGCAACTTTTTCTTCTCGGCCAGCTGTCCTGAAATATAATCATAAAATATCTTTAGAAAGGGCAGAAAAAACATTTTGGATTTCTGCTGCAATCCGAACATCTGATAGTAAGCGTTCAGCCAGCGGCACAATTGCCTTGCAATGTTTTGATGCCAAAGGAAAAGCCATTGCAACTCTGGAAACAAAGCCTGTTATCGCAACTGTAAACAACTTTACGCAAATCTCAGGAATATTGACATGTCCTGCCGAAACCACTGCAATTTCTCCCGAATTGCGAATTTACTATAACCGCAATTCAGAGAAAACTATTTATACTGTGGTTGATTCCATCAAAATTGCTCCTTACTCTGAAATTCAGGAAGATTATTATAAGCGTATTTTCAAAGGTTCCGCCCCTGTTCCCGTTCAATTGGAAAAACCGGATTCAGGCAAAGAAACCCACGGCAATCTGAGTATCGGCAAATTCTATCACTTCTCCAGAAAACCGGAGTTTTATATGGATGATATGAATCCGGGACGTTATACCGCAGGTTCCAAACTGACCGATGGTATCCATTCATCCGGAAACAGTTTTCAAAAGAGTCTTTTCTGCGGCTGGTCAGGTTCTGAAGAAGTTTTAATCACAATTGATCTTGGGCGAATACAATCCCTTGAAGATGCCTGCATTACAGGTTTCCGGGATGCAGAAGCACGTTTCCGGCTACCGCTCGGGATTCAAATATCAACCCGGTGTTCCGCACAGGGAACATGGAATTTCTGGGAGAAATGGAATAATTCTTCCCCTGATGCAATGACAGGCAGCTTTCAGATCAAAATTGCCGGAAAGAAAAAGCGGAAATGCCGATATGTTCAAATTGCATTGCAGCCGGATGCCGCAGATAAACTTGGAATGTTAGCACTTGATGAAATAGAATTATCCGGCAGGATAAAGAATACTTGGAAATATGTTCCGGTCAATGGGGCTTGGCATGGTGCATTTACACCTACTTACGGTTTCGAAAAACGACTTCGTAATAACCGTAAAGAACCAATGTCCATACAAATCTTTGAAAGACTGGTTGGGAAACAGCTCTCAATGGTTCTCTGGTATCAGGGGATGAGCCCGGAACGCAAATTTGCAGAAATTCAAGATTTTCGAATAAATGATCTTTCTGAAAATTTCTTCGGACAGAGATTTTTGTCTCTGGGATGGCTTCCAGGTAAAGGCATTGTGCTTGATGATATCATTTCCGGAAAACTTGATGATTATTTTTATGATTATTTTTCCGACAGTATTGATAAAAATAAGAATTTCGGCATTGCTTCTCCCATCTGGTTCCGGCCAATGAATGAATTTAATTCCAACTGGGTTCCCTGGGGATTGGCCCCGGATCAGTTCCGGGCGGCATGGCGGCGTATGTACAACATTGCAGAACAGGTCGGAGCTGCTGAGCAGCACATCTTTGTCTGGTCGCCAAATCACCGCAGTTATCCTGATCAGCCTTGGAATAAAATGGAGCGTTACTGGCCCGGAGATCAATATGTGGACTGGGTTGGAGTATCCTGCTATCCTCCATCCGTACAATATGTCGGAACAGAAAGTAATCGTTATACAGTGGAACGGTGCCGGGAGGTAAATCAGAAATATGGCTCATATAAACCGATGATGATAGCTGAAGGTGGTTATTCCGATACTGTTGACTGTTCCGAATTCGTCCGGCAATGGTTCAGTTTTCATGAAGTCTATCCAAGTTTCAAGGCAATGATTTGGGAAAACCATAATACACGTGTAATTCAGGCTGATAAGAATGCATTGGAAATATATCGAAAAGAGGTTCAGAACCCTTACTGGATCAGTACGACTTGGATAACAAATGATCATGACAGAGACAAAGCAACTGCAAAGAAATAAAAATACAAGGAGAAATCGTATGAAGTGCACTTTCTTTTCACTGATAGAACTGCTCATCGTTACTGCGATCATCGCCATTCTGGCAGCAATGCTGCTTCCGGCACTGAATAAAGCAAGGCAAAAAGCCTACACAATCAACTGTGTAAATAATTTCAAGCAAGTAGGAATATCAATGTCTTTCTATCTTAATGATAATGATGAAATGTTTCCTCGTTATGGAACCTCCGAGGGAGGTAAAAATCTGGCTTGGTCCGGCAACTTGGCCCGAGGGAATTATTTACGATCCGCCAGATCATTAATCTGTCCTGCAATTGCGGATTCCGGCAAATATCTGGATAAATTGCAGAACAGGATGGATAAAAAGGAATTCCTCTATTCTTCCGCCAGTAACCTGGAATGGACTTATATCTCTCCCGGCTATAATTACAATTATCTTGGTGAAGTAAACAGAACCGCTTCGGGAGCTTACTCTGCAAAATGTAATTGGACAAAGTTGTCCAGACTGAAAAGCCCGTCCAGAATCATTCAGTTTGCTGACAGCAAACGTAATGGGGGGTCGTTCGACTCCGGTTTTTATATCATAGATTGTGATTATACGACCAGTACTTCCATTGGCAATGTCTGGGGGCGTCATGGCGGAACAGTAACAACGCTGTGGTGTGACGGGCATGTAACTTCTCCCAAGATAAGAAGCATCGCCAATCCTTATTTAAGTGATCCGTTCCGTTTCGGGAAATCAAATAATGACGCAAACTTTTTCAACAGCTGGAAATAGAAGATGATTACAATCAAAGAAATTGCTCAGGAAGCCGGTGTCGCAATCAGTACTGTTTCAAATGTATTAAACCACCCGGATACTTCATCCAAGGCCAGTGAGAAAACACGGAAGCGTATTCTGGAAATTGCTGCAAAATACCATTATACTCCTTGCTCTTTCGGGAAAAATTTGCGGCAGGGGAAAAGTTATACGATTGCGGCATTAGGGCGAATGGCTTTTTATGATGCTCAAACAGCCAGTGCCCTGGATGGAGCGGAGGAAACATTCCGCAATGCCGGCTATAACTTACTTTTCATCTCAACAAAAGAAGGAGAAAAATTATCTGATTGCATTACACGCCTTTTCTATCGTCGAGTTGATGGTGTGTTGCTGATTGAAAAGTTGAATGCAGAAAACCGTGAGGTTTTCCGGAAGGTTGCAAAAGAATTTCCCACGGTAAAAGTCTTTGCCAATGCCGAAATTGAAAATGTTCTCAGTGTTTTTGTCGATCCTGTATCAATAGGGAAACTGGCAGCAGATTGTTTTCATCGCTACGGTCATCGTAAAGTCATGTTATTAGGGGATCGCCCCAGCTGCCGGGATGTTTTTCTGCAACGGATGGACAATTACGGCATAAAAATTCCACAGAAATATATTTTCCCGGACTTTGAGAGTTTTAATGAGGGGCGTAAAGCTGTAGCCCAGTTGGTCGAACATGATTTGGATGCAACTGGAATTTTTTGCTACAATGATACAAATGCTGCCGGAGTAATTTATGAAGCAGCAAAGCGGGGAATCAGGATTCCTGAAGACTTATCAGTCTTGGGAGTAGGCAATATTGATCTGTCCCGTCAGATTTATCCAATGCTGACCACGATTGAATTACCTCAAAGAGAACAAGGCATTGCGGCAGCAAAGACCTTATTGCAGATGATTTCAGGAAATCCGAATGTCAGCGGCAAAATCCTTTACCCGACTTTGGTCGAACGCGACAGCATGGGGCAATGTCTCATTACACGGCGGAGGACTTAATATGAAGATATTGCATCTATTCCATTCCAGAACATTGCTTCCTGAGCAGTTGAATGAGAAAAATCAAATTGTGGATCGCAGAATTCTCGGTTGTGACCGTTTCAAATTCGGTATTGGAAGTATTATGTATCAAAGCGAGGAAGTTGGCCTGACTCCTCTGCATACTTTGCTTATTCGCATACTCGGAGGAAATGATGTTCACATTGGACTTGTCGGAGGTGCCGGAAGTCTGAGTTCTCTAGTGCAGTGGCTGGGAGCTGTTTTCCTTAAAAAATCACGTTCCAACCGCATTGCAATGAATTACGCGCTGGGGCTGGGGATTTTATTTGGACTGATTATGGCAGGCGCATTATTTCTTCGCGGAATGAATCAAATCACAACAATTACAGCAATTGCAATTTATTTAATTGGGGCTTACGGGTTGGCTGCTGCCAGTGGTATTCAAATGAACATTGAGAGCAGTTGGATCGGTGATCTGGTTCCATCAAATATGCTTGGATGGTTTACCAGCATGAAATGGATCGTTGCTTCTCTCGGAATGCTTTTTTTTACACTTCTGTTTGGACAAGTGGCAGACTATAGTCCTGAAGCATCGACTTTTGCCTTTCTTTTTCTGTTTGTTGCAGTTTCGCACGTTATCGCAATATTTGTGATGTCCACAGTTACGGATCGCATTCCTCAATCAACGAAAACGCGACAATCTGATATGGGCGAACAGGAACGGATTAATTACCGCAGTCCGGTATTATGGTACTACAATTGGTTTTATCTAACTTGGGCGGGTGGCCGAACCGCATTGATGACATTCAGCACAGCTTATATGCTTGATCTCGGTTTCTCAATGACCAAAATAACTCTGATTATTGGACTGCAAGTGGCGATCAACCTGGGGATGCTTCTCATAATGGGGAGAATTACAGATCGTTTTGGTGCGAGACTGCCGTTAATCCTGATTTCCGGAGGGATTGCAGTAAGTATGTTACTGTGGGTCGCTTCTGCGTGGTGGGGATTGGTCGCGCTAATTGTATATCAGGTAATCAATGGAGCCGCAGGAAATACACATTCCATGCTTGCCATTAACTACGGGCTGGAAATCTTTCCCGCAAAAGGGAGAGCAGCTTATATCGGCTTTTCCCGCGCGTTTACCGGTCTGAGTGCACTTGGTGCATCAATAGTGTCAGGGATAATTATGGATTCTTTCTCCGGTTGCCGGATAACAGTGGGTAATATTACATTCAATCATTACCATATTTTCTTTCTTGGCTGTACTTTGTTCACTGCCAGCTGTATAATTCCATTGTTGTTAGCAGGAAAAAACGTCGTGCATAACTATAAAATTGATACTAAAAATAAATATGTCTAAGAAGAAAAAGATTTTCTTTTCAGCTTTTTTATTTCTTAACATAATAAAGCCGGTGAACAGGAGATTTCCCGCTCACCGGCTTTTCAAATGCAAACCTGCTTAATTTGTACAGCTATTATACTGCCGGATCAGCAGAGAGACTTCAACGCTTCCTCGACTCTTGCAAGTTTGTCTTTCATTTCCGCAAGATGCGCTCTGGCATCCTCCACCACCTTCGGAGGAGCTTTGGCAAGGAATCCCTGATTGTTCAGTTTCGCCTCCGAACCCTTGATCCAGCCGAGGAGCTCCTTCTTCTGCTTGTTCAGCTTGGCAGTCTCCGCCTCTATGTCGATGACCCCTTTCAACGGCAGGTAGATTGCGCCTGCATTCACAAGGGCGGACGGAGCCCCGGAACCGTCTTTCGCCTTATATTCCTCCATCGAAACCGTGACTTCCTCGGCGTTCAGCATGAACTTGAGATTGGCAATCTCATCCGAGAGGAACTTTTCATGCGCTTCCGTTGCCGCTTTGATATGGTATTTTAATTTTTTACCCGGAGCAATATCATAAGAGACACGCAGGTTTCTGCCTGCCCTGACCATCTGGAACTTGTCTTCAACCAGATCGAGGATATCATCAATGTCATCCATGAGATCATCCAGTCCGAGTTCGTTGAACATCGTCGGATAGTGCGCATACATGATGCTTTCACTGTCTTTCAGGAAGTCCATCTGATGAGCCAGTTCCTCCGTGACGAAGGGCATGAAAGGATGCAGGAGGCGCAGAAGCTTCCAGAGGACGAAGTCAAGCACCGCAAGCGTCTGTTTTTTTGCCTCCGGGTCGCCGTAGAGACGCGGTTTGCAGGATTCGATGAACCAGTCGCAGAAGGTGCTCCAGACCATTTCATAGATTTCATGCGCCGCCTGATGGAACTTGAATCCCTCCAGCGCCTCTCTTGCCGCCTTGATCGTGCGGTTCGTCCATGCGAGAATCCACTTCTCATCGGGCGCGAGCTGTTTCGGGTCCATGCCTTCCAGCTTGCGGAAGTTGGCGGAAACGGGTCCCTGCATTCTGCGGAAGCGGCACGCATTCCAAAGCTTGTTCGCAAAGTTGCGCCCGATTTCGCATTTTTCATTTGCATAACGAATATCCATGCCGACCGGAGCAATGTAGATGATCGAGAAACGCAGAGCGTCCGCACCATACTGCCCGATTACATCCAGCGGGTCGGGCGAGTTGCCGAGCGATTTGCTGAGCTTGCGCCCGAGATCGTCGCGGATGATGCTTGTGAAATAAACATTGCGGAACGGATGGGTTCCCTTGAATTCGTAGCCCGCCATGATCATGCGCGCAACCCAGAAGAAAATGATGTCCGGGCCGGTCACGAGATCGTTGGTCGGATAAAAGTATTTCTGTTCAGGCGTATCTTTGGGCCAGCCCATGATCGAGAACGGCCAGAGCCAGGAGCTGAACCATGTGTCGAGCACGTCTTCATCCTGACGCCATCCGTCGCCCTCCGGCGGATTCACGCCCACATAGACTTCGTTTCTGTCATTATACCATGCCGGAATGCGGTGCCCCCACCAGATCTGGCGGCTGATGCACCAGTCCTTGATGTTTTCCATCCAGTGGAAATAAGTCTTGGTCCAACGCTCCGGATAGAATTTGATCGTGCCGTTGCGGACCGCCTCGATTGCGGGTTTGGCGAGTTCGTCCATTTTGACGAACCACTGTTCGCTGAGCATGGGCTCGACAGGCACGCCCCCGCGCTCCGAGTAGCCGACCGCATGAACGAGATCCTCTATTTTGTCAAGCAGTCCGAGCTGTTCCATGTCCGCCACAATCTGTTTGCGGCATTCAAAACGGTCCATGCCTTTGTATTTGCCTGCGCGTTCATTCATCTTCGCATCCTTTGTGAACACGTTGATGAAGTCAAGATTATGGCGCAGACCGACTTCGAAGTCGTTCGGGTCGTGTGCGGGAGTGATCTTTACGCAGCCGGTTCCTTTTTCGGGATCGGCATGCTGGTCTTCAATGATCGGAATTTTACGGTCCGTGAGCGGAAGATCGACAGTTTTTCCGACAAGGTGCTTATATCTGGGATCGCCGACCGGCACCGCGACCGCGGTATCTCCGAGCATGGTTTCCGGACGGGTTGTGGCAACGACCAGAAAGCCGGAACCGTCGGACAACGGATATTTGAAGTGATAGAACTTGCCGTTTTCCTCCTTGTAGATGACTTCCTCATCGGAGAGCGCCGTTTTGGAAACGGGGCACCAGTTGATCATGCGCTTGCCGCGTTTGATATATCCCTTGTTGTACAGTTGTACAAAAACCTGTTTGACGGCGTCGCTGAGCCCTTCGTCCATGGTGAAACGCTCGCGCTCCCAGTCGCAGGATGTGCCGAGTTTGCGGAGCTGCCTGATGATGGTTCCGCCATACTGCTCGCGCCATGTCCAGACCCGTTTGACGAACTCCTCCCGTCCGAGTTCGTCGCGTCCGGTTCCCTCTTTTTCGCGGAGATATTTTTCGACGCGGCTTTCGGTTGCGATGCCGGCGTGGTCGGTTCCGGGGAACCAGCAGACTTCATCGCCTTCCATTCTGTGCCAGCGCGCGAGAATATCCTGAAGCGTATTGTTGAGAACATGCCCCATGGTCAGGATGCCGGTCACGTTCGGCGGGGGGATCACGATGGAATACGGTTTTTTATCGGGATTGGGCTTGCCGTGGAAAAGGCCGTTGTTTTCCCAGTAGGAATACCATTTTTCCTCGACGGCCGAGGATTCGTATGCTTTCGGCATCTCTGAGTCAGACATAATATCTCTCCGGAATAGTTGTGTTTACCAAAAAAATCATGAAACTGCATAATATACTGCAACCCGTTCCGATTACAAATATTCCGACAGGAAAACAGGGAGGAACCGCGAGGCTGTGCTCGACTTTCCCCGTTACGAGGCGGAATCTTCATATTCCCGGCAGACGTCATCAATCGGGCCGATCGACTGCAAGCGTCCCTGCCGCAGGTAAACCGCCTTGTTGCAGAGCCGGCGGACCGTCTCCATATTGTGGCTGACAAACAGAATCGTGCGTCCCTGATTTTTTGAAATGTCATCCATTTTCCCGATACATTTTTTCTGGAATTCCGTATCGCCCACCGCCAGAACCTCGTCCACCAGCAGAATATCGGGTTCCAGATGCGCGGCGACGGCGAAGGCGAGCCTTACATACATGCCGCTGGAATATCGTTTCACGGGAGTGTCCAGGAATTGTTCGACACCGGAAAAATCCACGATTGCGTCGAACCGTTTTTTGATTTCCCTGCGTTTCATTCCGAGGATCGCCCCGTTCAGAAAGATGTTTTCCCGTCCGCTGAGCTCCGGATGAAATCCCGTCCCGACTTCGAGCAGACTTGCGACGCGGCCCCGCATGATGATTCTGCCTTTTGTCGGTTCCGTGATGCGGCAGAGGAGTTTCAGCAGGGTTGATTTCCCCGCGCCGTTCCGTCCGACGATGCCGACCCGGTCGCCTTTCCCGATTTCAAAGGAAACATCTTCCAGGGCATGAAAGACTTCTTCGGCATTTCCCTCTCCATCCGGTTTCAGCGGATGCCTGAGCCTTTTCAGCAGTCCGGTTCCGAATGCGTCATTGAGGAGCTCGACGAAAGTCCTTTCCCGGAGCCCCATGTTCCCTTTGCTGCGAAGAATTGTGTAATATTTGGACAGATGTTCAATTTTTATGGCTGTATTCATAATCAGGTATTTTTTTATAGTGGGTTTCTATTGTCGTAAACACTTGATCTACTGTAATAGCAGAAATGCAAGGATATATTTCTTTTTGAATACAGTTCGGATTTACTCCAACCACATCGGAAACATTCATGATTTGCGGGAAAGATAGAAAAAACTGTTTTGCCTTCTATATCGGGAGGATACGGTACAAAACTGCCATAGTCTCCTCCTCCGCAAATGATAAAAGTCAGAATTCCCAATATTCCGCCGATATGAGCCGTACCGGTTTCATTGCTTACAAGAAACTCCGCTTTCTGAATAACAGAAAACAACTCCATGATGCTTGTCTTTCCTGCGAGATTAATGATCTTTGAATGATGCTTGCAAATAGATTTTATTCTTTCATTTTTTGCATATTCTGACTTCATGCCGACTAGAACCGCCATCTTTCCTGTTGTCGAAATCAATAGATTAATCAGCTCTGCAAATTTTTCTTCCTCCCAGCATCTTAATGAATCACTTGCGGTTGCGCATACTGCAAAAAAAGACTTGTCTTCTATTTTATAATCAGGTAAATTTAATGAGTCGGCAAGAAGGCTATGATTTATTGTTTCTTTAATTTTCAGATAATGTAAAATGGTATCGTATCTTTCATAAATATTCAGTCCTGTGACATCCACAATATTATTGCAGTGGCATAACTTTGCTATTCGTTTATAATGCCAACGATAGAGGAACAGGGTGTTAGGGACTCTATAAGGGAGTAAAATATCATTTGGTGTACAAGTCGCACTCAAAATTATGTCAAATTGATAACATAACCAGAATATAAGTCTAACGCAAATCCACTGCATTTTATTTTTATATGCCGGAAGTGAAATTACTTTGTCTGCATATTGCAGTTGCTGAAAAAATCTTTTTGTCTTTGAAGAAGCTAAAACCGTAATGTGATAATGATGTCGGATAAAATGATTTCTTAAAAGAAATGCATAAGGTATCCATGCAACGGCATCTCCCACTCCATCATCTTTTATTATCAGGATATTATATTTTCCCCCTAATAAAATCCGTTTTAGAGAAGTAAAATGTTGTCTCAGAAAACAGAGCTTAATGCCAATACTTAATACATACTTATTATATTTTATACAGATCATTATTCTATTGAGAAAAGCGTTGCTTCAATTTCAGAAAAAATGCCATGATCAGGTACCAACCTGCCTTAATAAGGCTGTCTGTTGCATAACGCCAATTACTATTGATTGATGCTTCAATTTCATATATCAGCATTTCTGCACGGACTTGATAAAAATAGGGCGTTTCTTTTAAAGCATTCCAATAAAACGCCTTTTCGGCATCTGCCGATGAATTATGCCACGGTTTACCGATATAGTGGTAGATTTTTGCTTCCGGCATTTTCAGATGCCTTATTGGATAATTCCATGCCTGGGCAACAGGCAGGATTTTTTCAGAAAGATAAAGATTCATCAGATCCTGATCCGGCAGCAGAAAATCTTCTCCGGCATGAGCACAGGCAGTTTTCAGCAGTTCCAGACCGGAGGAACGAATTGCTTTCAAGTCCATCAGAATCAAGCCGGAATTGAAATAATGCTCCGGATGCGGCAGATGGATCTGCCGGCAATATTCCTGAAGTCCGATGGATGCGTATTTACCATATAATTTTTCATTTTTCTGATAACTTTCCATCCAGTTATAATCCGGTACGGCGCCGAAGAAATGTCCATGAAGGTCTGTTTCATATAACTCTGAAATGTCACTGTTGACAAGCATATCGGAATCCAGATAGATACATTTGTCATACTGCCGGAAATGGAGGGGAATCAGCAGACGGTAATAGACAATCGGAGGAAAACGGTTTGTCCATGTCCGAAACTCCGTAGGGGAATCCAGCTTTCTGAAAACAAGTTCCAGATTTTCATATTGCGACAGAATTTTGCCGGTCAGTTTTTCATCTCTGGAACGTAGTGAACCGTCATGGAGAACATGAAAGAGAATCCGGTGTCTAGTATGTCTGAGAATGGAAAGGCATAAGGTGGTTGCGTGAGGCAGATACTTTCTGTCGCAGGCAACAAAGACCGGAATCGGTTCCGTGATTTTGCTTTCAAGCTTTTCTCTCATACATCATCTTTTTTTATTAGGTTTATTACTAATAGAAATAAAATGTACTGATGGAGATAGAAAGTCAAGCTTTTTTCGTAGAATATTTTCAACTTTTCATTTCAGCCGTAATAGTTTCTCGGAGGAATTTTTATGACCAACAGTGATAGAATCAAGGACGCATTACGGCTGTTGTGCTGGAGGAACAAGCGGGATTCGCAAAGCGCTTTTGCAAGAAAAGTGGGGCTGAATCAATCTTACATCAGCGGCATTATCAGCGGAAAAAAGACAAAACGCCTGCCTTTGGAGACGATGGAAAAACTGTTTCCCGATCTGGTGGTATTGCCGCTGGGAATGGATCACGGACGCCCGCCGGTGGAAAAGGAAATCATCGCAATCATGGAAAAACTGTCCGACGTGGACAAAGCGAAAGCGCTTGCCATGTTGTCGGCACATTTCCCTTATGCGATCAAAACCAAGATGCGGTCTGAATCATCCTGCCTTGCGGATCACGAAGAACCAGCCGTAGAGTAGAAATGCCACGGTCGGAGTCAGTCCGCCTACGATGGGAGGGACAATGCCCTGTTTGCCCAGAACAAGGAAGATTTCCGTCATGACCTGGTAGACCACGATCACGACGACAGCCGTGATGATGGAAAGAAAGATGCCGCCGCGTTCGTTCTTCGCCGCCATCGGAAGCGCCAGGAAAACGCAGAGGAAACAGACTGTCGGGAATGCGAGCCGGTAGTAAAGGATTGTCTCATACATGCCGCGCAGGGAAGCCACCATCGCCTTGTTGTCCGTCAGCATGTGGTAGATGGTCCATGAGGAGAGTTCCTCAGGCGGTTTGACGGCGTTGACGATGTCATCCGGTTTTTCGGGAATTTCCTCCGCGGAAATCCTGAGTTCCTCGATGCGTTCAGGGCTGCCGGGCAGGAAGAACCGTTTATTATAAGGAGTGCGGACCACTTTCTTGAAGACCCAGCCCTGACCGTCCACATATTTAGCCTCGGCGGCGCGGAGGTCCCAGTCCAGAACCTTTTTGCCGTCGTCGCCGGTATAATATTTCTTCAGGATGACTTCATGCTGAATTCCATCCTGATCGAAGTCCTGAAAGAGCCAGTCGCGGAGTTTGTCGCTGCTCCGGTACTGGAGCATTTTATACATGCGTTCGTCATACTTGGGATTTTTCAGTTTTTCAATCAGGATCGTGGACTGCTGTTCCGAGTAGGGGATCACCTGCTCGTTGAACCAGAAATTCACGAGCATGACGACAAATCCCACGCAGTAAATGGCGAAGCCGCAGCGCACCAGCGAGATCCCGGAGGAGCGCATGGCGGTGATTTCACGGTTTCTCCCGAAGTTCGCCAGCGTGTACATACACGCCAGCAGGACGGAGATCGGCAGGACGAAACGGATGTTTCCCGGCATTTTGTAGGCGAAATATTTGACGCCGAGCATAAAGGACGCCTTATGTTCGAGAAAATCTCCGAGATCGTTGAACACATCGCCGATCAGGAACAGGAAAATGAAAGCAAAAAGAAGAATCGAAAAAGGAATCATGAATTCCCTGAGAATATAGGAATCCAGAATCGGCAGGAAAAAGAAAGTTCTTTTTGCCTGTTCGTCCTGTGACTTTCTGATGATATTATTGGAATTTGCCATGACTCCGCTTTCGTTTCATTAATGCCTTACGGCAGGTTTTCATATGCTTTCAGAATCGCCGCTTCGGTTTCCGCCCAGCCGAGACACGGATCGGTGAGGGAGACGCCGGGGATGATCTTGCCTTTGGAGGTGATGTCCTGGCGGCCTGTCTTGATATAGCTTTCCAGCATCACGCCGCTGATCGCCGTCTGCCCCCCGCGGATCTGCTCTACGACGTCATCAAAAATTTTCGGCTGGTTCAGCGGGTTGCGCATGGAGTTTGCATGACTGCAGTCGATGATGATCGAAGGCGTAAGTTTCAGCTTCTTCATCAGCTCCACTGCGAATGCGACATTCTCCGAACCGTAGTTCGGCATATGCTGTCCGCCGCGCAGGACCACGTGCCCGAATTTATTGCCTTTCGTGCTGAACACTCCGGTGCGCCCGTCGTTGATGATGCCGAGGAAAGAGTGTTTCGCAAGCGCGGTGCGGATGGCGTCGATCGCCACATTGATGGAACCGTCCGTTGCATTCTTGAAGCCGACCGGCATGGAGAGCCCGCTGGCAAGCTGACGGTGGGTCTGGGACTCCACGGTTCTGGCTCCGATCGCCGCCCATGTGATGAGATCAGCGAAATACTGCGGCATGATCGGATCAAGGAATTCGGTCGCTGCGGGAAGTTCCATGCGGACCAGTTCCAGCAGGAGCTTGCGGGAAAGGCGGAGTCCTTTTTCAATATTGAAGGAGCTGTCGAGGTCGGGATCGTAAACCAGCCCTTTCCAGCCGAGCGTTGTGCGCGGCTTCTCAAAATAGGCGCGCATGATCAGCACCATTTTCGAGGAGACTTTCTGCTGAAGTTTTTTCAGCGCGGAGGCATATTCCAGCGCCGCGGGAATGCTGTCGATGGAGCAGGGGCCCGCGATGACGAGGATACGGCTGTCCTTGCGGAGAATGATGTTTTCAATTTCTTTTCTGAATCTGTAAATGGTATCCGTCTCCACGAAAGTCAGCGGGAGTTCCTCAAGAATCTCCTGCGGAGTGGGGAGCGGGTACTGCTTGGCGATATTTACGTTGTAAATCCGGCTTGTCGTCATTTGAACAATTCTTCCTTTACTGCATTCAATGCGATCTGGCGCTGGGAGCCGTCCGACATCTGTTTGAGAACGGCGGTCCCGCTGTCCAGCTCGGAATCTCCCACGATCAGAACCCTCGCCGCCTTCAGGCGGTCCGCGGAACGCATCTGGGACTTCATACTCTTTTCTTCGGCTTCGACGGCTGCATAGAGACCGTTGCGGCGCAGTTCATAAGCAAGTTTCCAATTGAATGAAAGAGCGCGCGCGCCGAGAGAGATCAGATAGATATCCGGCGTCCGGACCGGCTCCGGCTTGACGCCGAGAGCTTCCCGGGCGATCAGCAGGCGTTCCACTCCCGCGGCGAAACCGACGCCGTGCACGGGTTTGTTGAAACCGGGCAGATTGAGTTCATAGCGTCCGCCGCCTGCAATCGCATTCTGAGCTCCGAGTCCGGAATGGGTGAGCTCGAAAACCGTATGCACGTAATAGTCGAGCCCGCGCACGAGACGGGGTTCCACTGTGAATTTGACGTTGAGAGAGGTCAGGATGTCGCAGACCTGGTTGAAATAATCGCGGGACGGCTGCGCAAACAGCGATGCCGCATCGGGTGCGGAAGCGATATGCGCCTGGCATTCCGGCTGTTTACAGTCGAGAATGCGCCAGACATTGCGTTCCAGCCTGCTTTTGCAGTCGTCGCACATGGAATCAATAACCGGTTTGAAATGTTCGCGCAAAGCATCTTCCGCAGGTTTTCTGTCTTCCGGCACGCCGCGCGTATTGATCATGAGGTTGAAGCCGCCGACGCCGATCTCCTCAAGAAACTGCGTCAGGGACAAAATACACTCGGCGTCAAGAGCGGGAGCGACGCGCCCGGCGTTTTCCACGCCGATCTGATGGAACTGGCGGCGGCGCCCTGCGGCGGGTTTTTCACCGCGGAACATGGGGCCGATGTAGAATACACGGGTTTCCACACCGTTCATTGCATCGGTTCCGGAAAGGGCGCGCATCACGCCCGCGGTTCCCTCAGGGCGGAGCGTAAGACTGCGTCCGCCGCGATCCTCGAAAGTGTACATTTCCTTCTTCACGACTTCCGTTTCGTCTCCGAGTCCGCGCTGAAACACTTCCGTATATTCAAAAATGGGGGTGCGGATCTCTCCATACCCGTAAAGGCCGAATACACGGCGTGCGGCGTTTTCGATGGCGAGCCACGAATTTACCTCATCCGGGAAAATATCGCCTGTTCCCGGCGGCGGAGTCGAAATCTTGGACATGATACAATCTTTCTCTATTTCTGGGTCAACAACTTCAGGTGTTAAAAAAAAACGCCCTGCGGTAAAATAACAGCAAGGCGCATTTATATCAAGAGCTTAATAAAGAAATAAAGCAATTATTGAGAAACGAGTTTCGCAATGCGCTCTCTGAGTTCTTTCCCTGCTCTGAACTTGACGACGACACGTTCCGGAATCGCCACTGTTACTTCGGGCTTGTTCGGGTTGCGTCCCTTGCGGCTCTTGCGGACCTTGATTTCAAATACGCCGAAATTTCTCAGTTCGATGTTTCTTCCGGCAACCAGTTCCTCCGCGATATAATCCAGTGTCTTCTGAACGACATTCGCGACATCGCTCTGAATCAGATTGGTGTCCGCTGCGATTTTTACCACGAGATCTCTTTTTGTCATTGATAACTCTCCAGACTAATTTTATTTTTATTCAGAATTTATAATAAGAACCCCAACCGGAAACCAGGAACGGTTCCATCCGCATTTTTTCAGCGTGCGCAAGCCTGTTTTCCGGCATTCCTAACTGCCTTGCCTGCAAACCTTAATGAAACTTCATAATCCCATTGAGATTGCGCTTTTTAAAATACTGCCTTATTCTATAAATACAAATAAAAATGCTACTTTTTCAGGAAAATTTTCTCAAGGAGCATCTTCATAAAGCGCAGCTTCGAATCGGGATTTGTACCTGAGGGCAGACGCGGGATTTTTCCGTCCGGTTTCAGAATTTCATGCGCCCTTTCCAGAATGATTTTATCGTCGGCGCACGAGATCGAATCAAGGTTCGCAAGAATTCCGATGATCCGGATTCCGGCGCAGACAAACAGATTTTCAGCCGCGCGGGGGAGTCTGCCGAAACGGTCCTGCAGCTCCTGCCGGTAACTTTCGAGCACTGTCAGATCATTGATCATCGCCACGCGCCGGTAGGCGTCCAGGCGCAGGCGCGGCGAATTGATGTATTCTTCCGGAAACGCCGCCGGGATTTTGCCTTCGACCGTCGTCAGGGAGTAATCCACAAAGTCAATGAACACATTGCATTCTTTCTTCAGGGAAACTTCCACGCCTTTCAACCGCGAGGTTACGGTCCTGAGAAGCTGGCAGTACAGATTGAAGCCGATCGCGTTGATGTGTCCGCTCTGCTCTGCGCCGAGGATATTTCCCGCGCCGCGGATCTCAAGGTCGCGCAGCGCAAGCTTGAATCCCGATCCGAGGTGGGTGTATTTGCGCATCGCCGCGATTCTCTTGCGGACGTTGCCCGTCAGAATGGAGTTGCGCGGCAGGAGCAGATACGCATATGCCTGGCGGCTCCAGCGCCCGACGCGTCCCCGGAGCTGGTAGAGTTCAGCTAGCCCGAACCTGTCGGCGCGTTCGATGATGATCGTGTTGGCATTCGGGATGTCAAGCCCGGACTCGATGATCGTGGTGCAGACCAGTACATCGGTCCTGCCTTCGATGAATGAGCTCATGACATCCTCCAGTTCCGTCTCATTCATCTGTCCGTGCCCGATTCCGAATTTCGCCTGCGGGACCAGCGCCTTCAGACGTTCCGCCGTTTCGTCGATGGAGCCGACCCGGTTGTGAAGATAGTAAACCTGCCCGCCGCGCTGGAGTTCCCGCGTGATCGCCGCCGCCACGATGCTGTCGTCATACTGTGAAACGACGGTATGAACGGGAAGCCGCTGAACCGGAGCGCTCATGATCGTGCTCAGGTCCCGCATGCCGGACATCGAAAAATACAACGTTCTGGGAATCGGGGTTGCGGTCATGGTCAGTACATCCACCGTGGTCCGCAGGTTTTTGAGCTTTTCCTTGTGGACCACGCCGAACCGCTGTTCTTCGTCGACAACGACCAGCCCCAGATTCTTGAACTTGACGTCGCTTTGGAGAAGACGGTGCGTGCCGATGACGATATCGACTTTGCCTTCATTCATCCGTTCGACGATCATCGCCTGTTCACCTTTGGTTTTGAAGCGGCTCAGGGTTTCGATGATGAACGGGTATTCCGCAAACCGTTCCAGGAAATTGTAATAGTGCTGTTGTGCAAGAACGGTGGTCGGAACGAGAATCGCCGCCTGTTTTCCGGACATGACGCATTTGAAGATCGCCCGCATCGCGACCTCGGTTTTCCCGTAGCCGACATCGCCGCAGAGCAGACGGTCCATCGGGCGCGGCGACTCCATATCCCGCTTGATCTCCTCTGCGGCGCGGAGCTGGTCCCGGGTTTCGGTGAACGGAAAGGATTTTTCGAACAGTCTCTGCTGAAGATCGTCCTGCGGAAACGAACAGCCCTTTGCCTGGCAGCGCATTGCGTGGATCCGGAGCATGTCAAGTGCAAGCGACCGGACGGAGCCTGCGGCTTCGCTTTTGATTTTGTTCCATTTGGAACTGCCGATCCTGCTGAGTCTGACGGTTCCTTTCTGTGAGCCGATATAACGTGAAACGCAGTGCGCCTGCCAGATCGGGACATAGACACGGGAATCGTTGTCGAACTCAAGGTCGAGCGCCTCATACGAACGGTCCTTTTCATGGATCGTTTTCAGACCGTGGTAGATACAGATGCCGTAGTTGATGTGAACCGCGTAATCCCCTTCCTCCATATCGGCGGACACCGCTTCTTCGATCGTGTCATGGACCTGTTCCCCGGTATCGTCTTCAATTTCCGGCACGATTGTCTTATGGGAGAGAAGACGCCGCGGCGAGGAGAAAAGTTCATACTCGGAAAAGAGTGCGAAATTCTCATCCGGCAGGAAAATCCCGCACGGTACCTCAGCCTGGATGCACTCAATGGATTCGAGAGAGTCAAGCCCTTCGTTCCTGAGCCAGTCCCTGAGACTGAGAAGATCGCCTTCGGTTCTTCCCGCGATGGAGATTTTGTAAGACTCGTCTGCAAGCTGCCGGATGAGGTTGGAACTGATCTGGCGCACCAGTTCGGAAAGATTCTCCTCGGCTCCCTGCGGAACCATGTGCAGGATGTGCCGGGAGGATGGGAACACGGGGCACTGCATGGCGGAATCCGGCGGCAGTTTGGCGCTTTCCGCCACATCGAGCAACTGTACCGCATTGCTCCAGAGGGGGTCCCTTTTCAGTTTTTCCCATTTGTCAAGAACCGGCGGATCGAAGAAGCGTTCGAGGCTTTTCCGGCTTTCCTCCGGGAAAACGCGCAGGATCATCGGTTGAAAGAGCCGGACATAATCGGTAAAGTCGCTTTTTCCGTCGGATTCGCCCTCCTCCTCCGAACCGGAACGCATGATGAGCTTATACTCGGAAATTTCCCTGACCGAACTCTGTGTTTCGGGGGTGAACTTCCGGATCGAGTCGATGGTATCGCCCCAGTATTCGATTCTCGCCGGATAATTCTGCGCCGGAGAGAAAATATCAATCAGACCGCCTCTCCGCGAAAACTCTCCGGGCTGTGTGACTTCCGGTTCGTCGTCATAGTCCATCTCCACCAGCATTTCTGCGAGACGCCCGAGGGGAAGCTCCATTCCTTTTTTCAGGGTCAGTTCGGAACTGCGCATTTTTTCCGGCGGCGGGGCGGGTGACATTACGGCGGCGGAAGACGCCAGCAGAATGTCGGGAGGCGCGTGAAGTACGGTATTGAGCAGGGTCGCGCGGGGGATTTCCGCTTCCGCCAGCTTTTTGCCGCAGGAAGTTCCGTCCGGCAGAATTTCAATTCTTTTGCCGATGCCGAGTGTTTTTGCCCAGAGCTCCATTTCCGCTTTGACTTTTTCCCCCATGGCATAGCCGGGAAGTTCAATGAGTACGGGACGCTCCGCTTTGAGCGCGACGGCAAGCGTAGTCAGTGATATTACGCCTTCATCCACCAGGGAAACCGTGTTTCCCGTAACCCGGAACTGCTTCAACCACTGTTTTATGTGTTTTTCAAAGAATTTATTGTTCTGTGCCACTTGACAAATCGCTTTTCAGGTGTTATAATATAAACTTATTTGCACCGCAGACTCTGCTGTGCACTCTCGTTTCGCAGGTGGAGCATTGATCCTGTAAAATGAAAGCATACGTTATAATAAACGCAATAATGGAAAAGTCAATAGTGCTAAATGGCAAGGAGGCTGGTAAGCCGATGAAATCTTCATCTCTCTCTAAAAAGAAGAATGACGCGAAGAAAGTTTCCTCCGCAGGCGCTAAGACAGAAAAGAAATCTGTTCCGCAGCTCAAAACAAAAAACAGTAAAGAATCTCCGAAAAGCATGAAGTCTTCCGGCAGTAAAAAAGTCAGTCCTGTAAAAAAAACAGTTGTCTCAAAGAAAAATATCGAAAAAAAATCAAGTAAGCCTTCTGCAAAAATTCTGCCTGTGAAAAAAGCCGCGGTTCCTGTCAAAACAGCCGATCAAGATAAAAACAGAAAAGTTCCGGCGAAAACAGCGCCCGCAAAAGCGGTTGCGCCGGCGAAGTCTCTGAAATCCTCTGCAAAAGCGAAATCTGTTCCGGTGAAACCCGTTGCAAAACCTGTCCCGAAAGCTTCTGGAAAAGCAACGGCTAAAGCCAAAGTTCCTGTTAAGGCGGTTCCTGCGGAAACTGTGCCCGTCAGGTCTGTCGCGAAACCATCGGCAAAGACTCCTGTCAAGCCTGCCGTGAAGCCCGCGGCAAAAGTTCCGGTGAAACCCGTTGCGAAGCCTGTTGCCAAACCTGCGGCGAAATCTGTTCCGGTGAAAGAGGAAACGGTCAAACCTGTCCCGAAAGCATCCGCGAAGAAAGAACCGGAAGTCAAGGCAAAGAAAAGCGCAAAACCCGTTGCCGAAAAGACCAGGCAGCTTCCTGATAAGACCGATTATGCGCCTGCTACGTTGCAGGTGGTTCCTGAACCGGAACCTGCGGAGACTGCCGAAGCCGTGGAAAATGAAGCTGAACTTGATGAAGAGAAGAAAGATCAGTTGCCGGGCAGCAAAGTTGGCGTCGTCTCCAAAAACGACACGATGAAAGTTTATATGCAGGATATCGGGCAGATCTCTCTGGTTACGAAAGAGCAGGAGGTCGATCTTGCCGCGAAGATTCACGGCAATGATAATATGGCGCATGATGAAGCGCGCGCCACGCTGATCAAGGCGAATCTGCGTTTGGTTGTCAAGATTGCGCATGACTTCAAAGGGCTCGGGCTTCCGCTGCTGGACCTGATTTCCGAGGGCAATATCGGTCTGATGCGCGCCGTGGAGAAATTTGATCCCGCAAAAGGGGCGAAATTCAGTTCTTATGCCGCGTGGTGGATCAAACAGTCCATGCGCCGCGCTCTTGCGAATCAGAGCCGTATCATCCGTATTCCGGTGCAGTCCGCCGGCAAGATCAACAAGATCAAGTCGATCCGTATGAAACTTGCCGAGAAGCTCGGACGCGAGCCCACCGATGCGGAAATCGCAAAGGATCTGGATTACAGTGAAAGGACCGTTGCCGGGCTGCGCCTGGCGGATTTGAGAACCTTTTCACTGCATGACCCGATTCAGCAGGGCGAGGACGGAGAGTTTCAGGACATTATTCCCGACCGCGGAGCCATGACTCCCGACCGCATCCTGAGCGATGTGGAATCCGTCGGGCGTCTGGTTGACCTGCTCGGCGAGCTGGATGAACGGGAACGCATGATTCTGAAAATGCGTTTCGGTCTTGACGGCACCCGTTCCAGAACACTGGAAGAGGTCAGCCAGGAGATCGGCAGGACCCGTGAACGTGTCCGCCAGATTCAGAATCAGGCATTGAGTAAACTTCGCGACCTGCTGGTCGATGAAGCCGGTTTTGCAAATGAATAAATCAGGAAAAGATATCTATCTCGGAAGGGGGTGAACACAATGGAAGCAACAGAAATTCGCATGAAGAAAGGCGAACCGATCGACAGAGCTCTTCGCCGACTCAAAAAGAAGCTTGACAAAGAAGGCACCCTCAAGGAACTTCGCAACAGAAGACACTTCGAGAAGCCCAGCGAAAAGAAACGCCGCTCACAGCGTCGTCGCGGCTGAGTTCAGCTTGAGTTTTGCAGAAGCAGCATCCGGCAGAACGGATGCTGCTTTTTTTATGCAGAAATTGCTGAAGCTTACGGAAGCGTGATTTTCCGGTAAGAGTGTGCCGGAATTTTCCCGGACTGTTTCTGATAGCTCCATTCCTGCTCACAGCCCGTATAATTTGCCAGAATCAGAGCCTTTTCTCCGTCCGGCGCTTTCCAGATGCTGTGGAGAATTACCGGAAGTGTCTTTACGATCACGGCGCTGTCTTTCTTTTTTGTGAAAATCATCCGTTTCATGAATTTCACCTCTTTTTTCCCGCATTGAAATCCTTCGGGGGAGAACATGGCGCCGTCGAAAAGAAATTTTCTGTTTGCGTGATAGAACTTCGCCGTTTCAAGAATGAAGCGGTAAGGTTCCCTGAATTCGGGATCTTCCTGTATTTTTCTGCTGAGATTGCAGACCATCGGCTGAACTCCCCATGCCACATCCCGCGCCAGCTCAATGAAAAACTGATCGGGATAGAGTCGATGCCACGGTTCCTCGCCCTGCCAGCGTTCCTTGTCCGGCCAAAGGGGGTCCCATGAGGGGATGCCGTCCGGCAGCGCATAACTGCCGAATACCGCCAGACTGCCGTGATAGATGGAGGTAAACAGAGGGACGAACTCCATGTTGCTGCCCATGCGTTCGGCAGACACCGTTCCGCAGGTGATGACGCTGTCGACAAGGTCCATATAAGCCTCATTGCTGCATTCCGTGGAGAGAGGGAAGCCCGGATTCTCCGCTTTCAGGCGCGTAAGCATATTCCGGAACCCCTCCACTCCTGCGGCGGAGTCTCCCCGCGGATGATGGTGTGCGGGATTGTAACACGGTGTGTAACTCGCACAGCCGATCATGTCCAGATACTGGCCGTCGAGCCCGCTCTCCCGAAGGCGTCTTACAAGAACGGACATCTTATCCTGAAACTTCGGAGACTCCCCGCACATGTAACCGAGGCGATGATAGTTGAACTGATTAAACGCGACCGCGCGCGGATTTCCGTCCCGCAGGATGACAACGGATTCATCCCCGCCCTCCTTCCATGAGGCGCCGTCCATATCCCATGTCATGCCGTTGACGTAGACCTGTGTGAAAATTCCGTGTTTCCTGAGTTCCGCCACATCCGCCTTGAATTTTTCCTCCCCTTCACGCGGAGGCCAGAAGTCCGGATAATCCGTATCATACGGATTGTGATGCCACCAGTACCAGTCAAGCGCAACAGGAATTGAACCTGAATCTTCTTGAAGTTTCAGAACCGGAGGAACCACCTCTTCTGCGAGTCCTCTGTTCCAGACCCACATGCCGATGTGCCGGAGCGGATTTTCGTGTCTTCTGTTTACAGCCCAGCTCTGCCGCAGCGCCCATTTCTTATAAATCTGCCCTGCTTCGAACCATCCGCCATGAAAGACCCCGATGCAGTTTTCATAAGGCAGGGCATATTCCTTTGCCGGCGTTTCGGAGTTGCCGATAAAATGAATGCAACTGTAAATCTGTTCTGTTTCCGTGATTTGATAACGTCCGCTTTTTGAACTGTGGCGGGTGTCGCGGTGATCGAAATAAATCCCCGGTTCCTTCCCGTTCAGAAACGCCGCGAACTGCATGGAGCAATATGTCCCTTCCCATGCTTTTTCATTCAGCATCGCAGGATTCACGATCAACCCCATGTCACTGCCGCCCCAGAGAAAACCGGAATCTTTGCAACGAGGATATGTTACAATGGGGAAATGAATTTCCTCAATGAAAGGCGCCCCCTTATAACCGGAATAGGAGATTCTGCCGGCATACAGGCGATCTTCTTTTTCTTCCCATACAACCTTGACCTGGAAGTCCTGTCCGTATGCAGGGTGCCCCGTCCAGATTTCAGTCTTACCGCCGCCGTTTTCCTCCTTGCGGTACTGGATCATGTCTTCCGGAACCAGATCCTGCAATTCTCCGTGGAGAGTTCCGAGCCTGAATTTCCATTTGCTTTCAATGTTCCGTCCTGCGATGTCCATCCTGTTTCTCCGTTGAATTTGATTGTTGGATATGTGCCGTTTCCATGTTATTATACCGGAATAAAGCAGGAACTCAATGCCTGTTCGTGCCAAATAAATATTGTTTTTGTGCCATCGTTCTTGAAAACACCGGGCAGGCAGGGTAAGTTGAAAGAGGAAAAGGAGGAAATACCATGCCGGTCAGTTGTGTTGATCTGAGTAAGGTCAAACGCAGATTTCATCTGCCGTTTCCGCTGGAATCGGTGGGGATCATTGAGAATCATCCTTATATGTCGGTGGTTGTGAAAGGGAAACTGGAATTATGCGTCCGGCTTTCCTCGGATGCGGAACAGTCGCGGGAATGGTTTGATGACACCTGTTATACGGTGCGTTATCCGAATGTGGCTTTGAAGGTCCCGGATGTAACGCACTCCTTCACAGTGGATCACCCCCGGGACGCATTTTACTTCAAATTCGATCCTGCGCAGACGGATGCCATGAGACATGCCGGTTTCTTTGAACCTCCCTACTGCTGGGAGTTCCGTATGACACCGCAGGTCAACCGGATGCTCCGTGAGATGCGTGATCTGATGGTGCGCAGTACAGAGCCGGGGATTGCGGACCGTATGGATCTGCTTGCCATGTGTTTATTTGAGGAATTGCTCCTGATGCGTGATTCCACTCCGCAGGAAATGGAATATATGGATGCCCGGATCCACAGGATCGCCTCCTGTTTCCAACTGAATTTCTGCCGGGAGATCAATCTGGATGAGATTGCCGGAAGATACGGTTTTTCCCGCAGGAATTTTTACCGCTGCTGGAAGCGTTGTTCTCCGATGTCTCCAGCGGCGTATCTGCTGGAGCTTAAGCTCAGAGAGGCGGCACGCCTCCTGAAAGAAACGGCGATTCCAGTTTACCGTATCACTGTGGAATTGAAATTCCGGAACTCCGCTTATTTCTGCCTGTTGTTCCGGAAGAAATACGGGATGACTCCGCTGCAGTACAGGAAGAACGGAATTCCGGAAAAAGGAACCGAAAAATAAAAGAATTGAGTTCAGATTCATTTCGGGTTCGATACCCCGATCCGGGGGAAATGCCTTTCCGTTTTTTCATATCGCCGGTGAGAAACGATTTTTTCAAATTTTATGTTTTTTTCCCTTGCAAATCGGAAAACCGATGCCATTGTAAGAAATATAGAACTATCAACCATATAATCAGGGGGGATTATCATGAATGATAAGATTAAAATCGCGTTTTTCGACACCAAGCCTTACGACCGGCTTTCGTTCGACAAAATCAAAGACAGATACGGATTCGAGATCAGTTACTTTGAATCGCGCCTGAAACCCGCTTCCGCAAAACTTGCCGACGGACATGATGTCGTCTGTGCATTCGTCAATGACGATCTCGGAGCGGAGACCATTGAGCTCTTAATCAAATACGGGGTCAAGCTCATTGCCATGCGCTGCGCCGGCTTCAACAACGTGGATCTCGGTGTCGCCTGCAAACGGCTGGATGTGGTCCGTGTTCCGAAATATTCTCCGTATGCGGTTGCGGAATATACGGTCGGGCTCCTGCTTTGCCTGAACCGGTGTCTGCACCGCGCATTCTGCCGTATCCGCGAGAATAATTTCTCAATCAACGGTTTTCTCGGTTTTGATGTGCACGGCAAAACGGTCGGCATCATCGGAACCGGCAAGATCGGGCAGACGTTTGCCGAAGTTCTTCAGGGGTTCGGCGTGAAGATTCTCGCCCATGACCCGTATCCGAACGAAAAGGCGGCGAAGGAGCTTCACATGGAGTATGTGCCGCTGGAACGGCTTTACCGGGAAAGCGATATTATTTCACTGCATTGCCCGCTGACTCCGGAAAACATGTATCTCATCAACCCGGAAAGCATCGCAATGATGAAAAAAGGGGTGATCATCCTCAATACCAGCCGCGGGAAACTGGTCGATACGCAGGCGCTGATCGATGCGCTCAAAGAAGGCAGAGTCGGCGGCGCTGGGCTTGACGTGTATGAGGAGGAGGCAGACTACTTTTTCGAGGACCGTTCGGACAAAGCCATTGCGGACGATGTACTGGCGCGGCTGATGACGTTCCCGAATGTTCTTGTGACTTCGCATCAGGCATTCTTCACGAAAGAAGCCATGAACAACATCGCGGAAATCACAATGGACAACATCCGTGACTTCGCCGAAGGCAAACCGTTGGAAAACGGCATTTGCAGGGACTGCAAAGATCATAACTGCGCCGGGCATAAATAATTAGTGGTCAGTGATTAGTGATTAGTGGTCAGTGGT
>DPDG01000096.1:0-112544 GCA_003526375.1 Lentisphaeria bacterium | reverse complement strand
TGGTCAGTGGTCAGTGGTCAGTGGCTGGTGATTGCAGGGAACACGACTGCGCCGGGCATAAATAATTAGTGGTCAGTGGCTAGTGGTCAGTGGCTAGTGATTGCAAAGATCATAACTGCGCCGGATATAAATAAGCAATGACTGTGACCTGGCACGCATGATATGCTGCCGTGTCAGGTCTGTTTTTGCATTTCTTATTGATCGAACAGCGTCGGCTGGATATGGTCGGATTCCGGTTTTTCCTTTTTGTATTTCTGCCTTTGCTCACGAATCATGTAACGCGATTTTGTGACGAGGGAAGGCTGTCCGGCTTCCGCAATGGAATTGTTTTCGAGATTTTCCAGAATATCCTGTGCCCGTGAAATGACTTCCGGAGGAAGCCCGGCGAGTTTTGCCACGTGAATGCCGTAACTCTTATCCGCTCCGCCGGGAATGATCTGGCGCAGGAAAATGATCTGTTCGCCGTATTCACGGACTGCGACATTGTAATTCTTGACCCCGCGGCGCGTGATCGCGAGCTCCGTCAATTCATGGTAATGTGTCGCGAACTGGGTTCTTGCGCGGCAGGACGGATGATCCAGCAGGAACTCCGCGACCGCCCACGCGATGGAAAGTCCGTCGAATGTGCTGGTACCGCGCCCGATTTCATCCAGAATGACAATGCTTTTTGAAGTTGCGTTGTTCAGGATATTGGCGGTTTCCACCATTTCCACCATGAAGGTGCTCTGGCCGCGCGCAATATCGTCGGAAGCGCCGACACGGGTGAAAATGCGATCCGCCACGCCGATGTGCGCACTGGAAGCGGGAATGAAGGAACCCATCTGCGCCATGATCGTAAGGAGCGCGGTCTGGCGGATGTATGTGGATTTTCCCGCCATATTCGGGCCTGTGATGATCATCATGCGGTTTTCGTCGCCGTCGAGAAGCGTGTCGTTGGGAATGAAGCGCTCTCCTTTCATTGCGCAGTCCAGCACGGGATGCCGCCCCGCCTGAATTTCCAGCAGATCGTCGTCCGCGACTTTCGGACGGCAGTAGGAGTAGCGCTGGGCACAGTCCGCAAGGGCGCAGAGAACGTCGATTTCGGCAAGTGCGGCGGCGGTCAGCTGAATCTGCGGTGTAAATGTCCCGGCAAACTTGCGGAGTTCTTCAAAGAGCTGAACCTCCAGCGCCTTGGATTTGTCTTCGGAGCCGAGAATCTTGCTTTCCATCTCCTTGAGTCCGGGGGTGATGAAACGTTCGCTGTTGACGAGCGTCTGTTTGCGGATATAGTCGTCGGGGATGGACGCAAGATGTGTTTTTGTGACTTCAATGAAATAGCCGAATACGCGATTGTAGTTGATTTTCAAGGATTTGATGCCGCTGCGCTCCTGCTCTTTCGCCTGAAGCTCCGCCACCCACCGTTTGCCGTCCGTCGCGGCGGACCGGAATTCGTCGAGCTCCTTGTTGTATCCTTCGCGGATTACGCCGCCGTCGGAGACGGTCGCGGGCGGTTCATCGACGATGGCGGACAGGATCTTTTCGACCAGTTCTGGCATTTCGCAGATATTTTCCCGCAGGCGTTCGATCAGCGGCAGATCATAGGACGAAAGCAGAGTGCGGACCGCCGGAACCATTTCAAGGCTGTTTGCGAGTGCGAGCATGTCGCGCGGGTTGATGTTGCCGACGTTGAGGCGTGCAATAATGCGTTCAAGGTCGCGCACCGCCCCCATGGTTTCGCGCAGTTCGGCAAGCGTCAGCGGATCGTCCTTGAGAAGCCCCACGACATCCTGACGTTCCACAATGCGATCCACGTTTTTCAAAGGCTTCAGCAGCCAGTCGCGCATCAGACGGCTCCCCATGGGGGTGTTGGTCCGGTCGAGCACATACAGCAGGGTATTTTCCTTTGACGCGCCGAACATCGGTTCGACGAGCTCCAGATTGCGCTGGCAGATCGGGTCAAGCGCGAGATAGTCCTCCGGGCTGTGAAACTTGAGGGAACGGATATGCACCACGTTGTGGCGCAGATTTTCCGAGGCGTAGTGAATGACGGCTCCCGCGGAACGTTCGGCGAGGGTGCGTCCGCGAAGCCCGAATCCGTCGAGAGTCATGACCTGGAACTGGCGTTTCAGGAGTTCTTCAGCGTTTTCAATGGAGAAAATCCAGTCGTCAAGCGGTGTCCAGAGAATGTGTTTCTGCGTATAAGGAAACGCTTTTTCCTCCTCCCATTGTCTCATGAGTGTTGCAGGGAGCAGGCATTCCCGCGCCTGAATACTGTAAAGCTGTGACTCCAGTTCTGCAAGCGAGTTCAGTTCCGTCGCCTTGAATTCCGCCGTGCTGATGTCCATCCATGCAAGCCCGTATTTGTCCTTGGAGGCGGTCAGTGCGCAGAGAAAGTTGTTTTTATGGGGATTCAGGACGGAAGAATCGAGCACGGTTCCGGGTGTGATGATGCGCGTGATGCCGCGCTTGACGATTCCTTTTGCAAGCGCGGGGTCTTCCAGTTGTTCGGCGATGGCGACCTTGACCCCCGCTTCAAGGAGTTTCGGCAGGTAACTGTCGAGGGCGTGATATGGAATACCGCACATCGGATAACCGGCGCGTTTCGTCAAAGTGATTTCGAGGATGGGACTCGCCTTGTGTGCATCCTCGTAAAACATTTCATAAAAGTCACCCATGCGGAACAGCAGAACGGCACCCTGCGGAGCCTCGGCTTTCATCTGCATATATTGCCGCATTGCGGGGGTAAGATTGGTTTCCTGCATGATTCTCCCGTCAGGTTGATTAAACAGAATACTATAACCTGTAAAAAAAAAGCGTCAAATCAACTTGAGACGAACTTTGCGGAAAATTAACGGGAAAATTCCTGAATCATGCCTGCGGACGCTCTCAATCCGTTTCATGAACCGGGCATAAAGCGAACCAGCGGGTTGTGCCGGACTGCATGGGAAGCGTCAGGGTGTTGACTTTTCCGGCAATCGCTTTGCCGGTGGCAAGGTCTGTGACATCCGCGTTTTGTTTCCAGCGCAGAACCTTGTTTCCCGATGTCGCGGCGTGAATCATCAGGATACCGTTTCCGGCACAGGTGATATCTCCTGCGGGTCCGAACGGAGTGATATTCCCGATTCCGGCAAGCGTTCTCCAGAAATCAACGGTCAGCGCGCGTTCATCAGATCCCCCGATATAGACTGCGGTCCAGTCAGGGTGACGTTTGAGGGCAATCCCTGTCCGTTCGCTTCCCTCCAGCAGCGCAACCGTTGAGGCGGAAGGATCCTCCACGTGGAAGAGCGGCCCCCGGAACTGCTGAAGCCAGAGGGAGTTTCCGGGGATGCCGATCAAGTTCGCTCCGGGGATCCGGTCGGTACGGTAAGTGTAGCTGACAAGCTGTTCCGGGTTGGACTGGATTTTCATACCCGTCAGACGGCGCAGCGTTTCCTCCGGATTCCTGCCTGCGAAGCGTCCGGCGTCGCCTGAGAAAATCAAAATATTGCCGTCTCTCTGAAGATTCTTTTCAATCCACTGAATCTGTTTTTCCGTAAGCGAAGCCGCCGTCGGGAAATAATTGATCTTTGCCGGTCTCCTGCCCGGATGCTCCAGATCGGAAAGCAGGTAATTCATGAATGTCAGGCCGGAATAAGCCAGATTGCGGTTTGTTCTCGAATGCTGGAGAAAGTGGTCGAGACGATTCCGGTAAGTGAAGTAAGCCTGATAGAAGTTGTCTTGAAATACTGCGACCTGGACAGGAAACCGCATCCCGTTTCCTTCCGCCTGTCTTTCTGCGGCGCGAACCACCTCGCCGATGATCGGCGCGAACGGTCCGGACCATGTATAATGCCCTGTCTGACCGATTGTCATGAACCACCCGCTGACACCTGATGCAAACAGTGTGCCGAATGTACGCCGGAGTTGTGCGAAGTGCCCCTCCACTCCCGGCGCCATTCCGAGCCACAACCGTCTTTCACGGTCGGGGATTTCCGAGTATTCGTTGCGGAAGTCCACTTCTTCCAGGAACAGTTTTTTATGAAGCCGGATTGAACCGTGCGGCTGACCGCTGCTGAATGGGGTGCCTCCGGGCGCACGCTGCCGCAGGTAGGAGGGCAGGCAGATGAAACCGTCGAGATATTGTGTGCGGCAGAGCTCCCCTTTCGCCATGAGGGCGTTGTCCGGCGCATAAGTCAGAGCGAGAACCGGACGCCCGAATCCAGCTTTGATCTCTTTGGAAAGATGGTCGATCGTGCCGATGATCGCCTTGTGATATGCGCGGACTGTGTCGATCAGCCATTGATCGCCTTTTCCCGGATCCAGCATTGTCCGTTCCGGGCTCAGTTCCGCAGGCGACGGCAGGCGAATCGCCTCGAATGTGATTCCCGGATTTTTCCAAGCGTTGCGGAGCGCCGCAAGGTTGTTCCCATACTGTTTACGGATTTCCGATATGACGGCCAGGCGTGATCCCTCGGAATAATCCAGATTTTTGAAACTCCACGGATGTAGTGGCGGATACCACTGTCCGTCGGAACCGGCGGTGAAATGAATCCCGATTACAGCTTTTCCATAAAGCGATCCGGCAAGATGTTCTCCGAGTCTGCGCATGAATTTTCCCGCTTCACTGCGCAGGGCATCGGAAATAAAAGAATAAGCGAGCTCCGGTACATTGTTGAAGAACCGTCTGCCGCGTTCGCCTCCGCCGGTGATCCATGCGGATTCGGGATGATCTTTCGCAAAATTCCGGTATGCCATGCCGTAGAGACTGACAATGATTTTTGCATCGGGAGCGCGGGAAAGAAGTCTGGAAAGACAACGGTCGAGAACTGAAAAATCATATTGATCCGGCCCCGTCCAGATGGAGCCGGTCGGCTGCTCCCAGTTGTTGAGCGGAACTTTGGCGACCAGAATACCGGCGCCCTGTCTGCGGGCGGTTCCCGCCATTTCCGGATTCTGCGCATAGAACGGCACGAATGGCTCCTGCTTGCCATTGATCAGCAGAACGGGGGACCCGTTCCGTATTGCAACGGACGCTTCAAGAGGTTTTTTCTTTGCCAGGATTTCAGACAGTCCGGTATCTGCCAGTCTTTCTTCCGATGCTTTTACAACTTTCCCTTTTAATTTTGCCTGAGGCGGCTTTTCACGGAAATCAAGGTCATCCCAGTAAACCGTTCCCCTGGTTCCATCCATCCGGAGCCCGATGCGCGCAGTCAGCTTCCGCCCTTTGAATTTTTCAGGCACCCTGATGCTCTGCTGTGCATAGCGCCATTCTCCGGCTTTTGTCTGGAACGCGGGGAAACTGAGTTCATGGCGGTTGTTTGCCGAGGCAACCGTATGTTTTCCGTCCGCAGAAATGAAAAGGGACATCGAGAGGGCTGTATTCAAGCTGTTTTTCTCCCAATGGTAAAACCCGGATACGAGATAGCTCTTCCCGGCTTCCACGGGAATTTCCGGCGACATTGCGCAAAGTGTGCCGCCGCAGGAATTCTTCTGCAGTTTCAGGCTGTTTCCCCCGCTGCGGAAAGTTTCTGAATCAATTCCTGCGGAATCCCCCGGATTATTATTTTCTTCTTTCCAGCCGTTCATGCCGGATTCGAAAGAACTGTTTTTCAGCAGATTGCCGGACGTCGCGGAAATCGTGATTGCCGTACGGAGAATGGGAGGCAGGTTCAGCACCAGTTTTCCGTCCGCCTGTGCAATGATTTCCTGTGGAAACAGTTCCGGTGCGGCACAGTTGAGGAAATACCGTTTCCCTTTCCGGATTGCAAAATTTTCCGGAGTGACGCTCAACTCCGTTTTTTTTTCCGGATTCTCAAACTCAAAACTGAACTCCTTTTCCGAATCGAGAAGAACCTTTGCTTCCGACGGCGCCGGATCGGCTTTCAACGGCGCTTCCCTTTTGACTGGCTTCTGAATCCTGTAACTGATCAGTTCGATACCGGAAGCTTTCTTTTCATTTCCTCCGATGTTGATTTCCGGCGCAAGCTCCAGACGGAATGGCATCACGCTGTCTGCTAAAGTTTTATCTCCCGCTTTCAGGTAGAGATAACTGCCTTTCCAGCCTGCGGTGATTTCATAGGATTCGCCATTTTTCAGTTGATACGGAATGTAGAATCCCCAATCGCGCTTTGTTTCAGGATGGACGATGTAGAGCCAGAGGAATGTCCTGCCGTCCGTATGACGGTTGATCCCCAACGCCGGTCCGCTGAGGCGCCGTTGATCCGGCAGATACTTTCTGACCGAAAACAGATATGCAATCTGGAGTTTTTCCGTTGTTTCATTCCACTTCGGCTGGAATCTGACGGTGATGCTTCCCGAATCCGGGTTCAGATAATCGCTTGTTCTGAGAATGACCGGGCATTCCACTGCTTGAAGTGCAAAGGCCAGGAATACAATAACTGCGGCTGAAAGTTTCATCTGCAAATCCTTTGATTTTTTTGGGGTTTCATAGGTTATGTTCATTTGGTTGGATTCCAATACTGACTGATGCCTGTCGCCTTGTAAACCGGATGGTTGGCGACTCGCTGGATTGTGGAGACATGGCCGTCCATCCAGAGGATGTTTGCTGCTCCGTTGTGGCGTCCGTGAAGCCAGGAGTTTTCCGAAAGCCACTGGACATGGACCACAAAATATCCTCTGTATCCGTCTGTGGCAGGGGTTACGTGACGCGTGTCGCCGAGCAGGTATTTACTCGAACTGTTGCGGATTCTGCCGCTTTTGAGCGTCGGATAATCATTGGATGTCGTTGCGGAGACCGATATATTGAGGCTTGCCTGAGGGGTGTTGACTCCGCGCGAGGTTCCCGCCCAGATATAGCTGTAGCCGTAACTGATCCAATGATAGGTATATAGCGCATTCGGATATTTCAGCGTATTTTCCGGGGAAGACGTTCTGGAATACTGAGGTTCCATCTGCGTGTCCTCCGGACAGTAATAAACTTTATTGTTCTTGTTGTAGCTTTCCTTGTAAAGACCGTAGTTCCAGACCCACGTATAAACGTCACGCTGTTTGTAGGGAGGAAAATAATCGTTACAGTCTCCGACATAGGAAAGCATGGCAAGTCCGACCTGCTTCTGATTGTTGATACATGCCGCCTGCCGTGCGGCTGATCTCGCCTTTTGAAGCGCAGGAAGCAGCATCGCCGCCAGAATGGCGATGATCGAAATTACGATGAGAAGCTCGATCAATGTGAAAATTCCTGTTTTCACCCTCGAAGCAAGAGCTGATGAACAGGGAATTCTGAAGTAAGAAAGAGAAAAACAATGGAACAATCGAACAGGAGAATTTCCCGACAGGCAGGGCATGAATTGACTGCGCTCTGTCTTGTCCGGTAAAGTCTGATCATATTTCGCGGCGCGGAGCGGAATTCGGCAGAGGATGCAGTCAATTCGCGTCCTGCCCCGGCAACTGCCGGAATGAAACACTTTCTTATAAATTTTCCTTATTAAAAACTCAATCAGCGTGATATTGCCGTTGCCTGCTTTCATTTCAGTTCCTTTCCATTTTCGTATGGTTCAGTATTTGAGTCTTGATACAGATCATTTCATCCGGCCACATCTGCATGTCCTTTTTGTTGAAGGAATCCAGAAGAATGTCCGCGGCGCTTTGGAATACAGGTTCCGGTGCGCCGAATAGTGTGACAAGCCTGTTGTCCGGCTGAATGAAATTCCAGCTCGTTCCAACCACACCGACGGGAACCCGGTTCCACCCATACTCATAAAAACAGGTCATAAGACTGGGTTCCACGCCGCTCTCCACCAGAATGCAATCAATCTTCTCATGATGCTTCATGAGGAAATCCCGAACTTCGCGGGAACGGTTTTCATCTGACGCATAGAGCTCCAGTTCCTCGGAATAATCCAGTTCATTTTCTGCCAGGTGCTTTTTGAATGCATTATGCATCGGAGAAGAAAGCATATACCACTTCGGACCGTTGATCAAGGCAAATTTCCGGCAGTCACGTTTTTTGAAATACCGGATCGCCTGGCTGATGGATTCCATGTGATCCACAAAGACCGTCTTGGCACCTGCGAAATGAGTTTCCGGTGTGCCGATATTGACAATCGGGCATGAAAAGCTGCGCAGGAAATATTTCCAGCTGTCCGTAATGATTCCCGTGACGAGGAGCCCCGAAGCTTTTTCAATTTCACGGATCGTGAGGTCATTCGGATATTCACCGCAACTGACGGTCCTGAACTCGTAGCCGCGTTTACGCACATACTGAAGCAGAAAACGAACCCCCATGTCAATTTCCCGGAAAGACGCATTGATGTCCAGCAGAAGGATTCTGCCCGAATTCGTCTGTTTTGTCAGGTCTTTCCGGATGAAGACCCCTTTTCCCGTAACGGGTTTGACGACTCCCACCTGTTCCAGTTCAAAAAGGGCGCGCCTGACCGTAATCATGCTGTGCCCCAGAATCCTGCACAATTCACGCTGTGCGGGAAGACAGCTTCCCACACCCAGTTCATGCTTTGCGATATAGTCGATGATCGCCGCTTTGCACTGCATATACTGCAAATTGCTTTCCATGTCTTCACATTGCCCCTGTTCATCCGTTTATAATATTATAAACAGTTTTTCTGTTTTGTCAAGACCCGATCAGAAAAAAAAGAGACTTTTTGCCGGAGAGACGTAATGGAATATGGCTGTCATAAACCCCGCAGGAAAACAGGGAGAATATGCAATTGAGTCCGGGCTTATTCAAAAAACTGTTTGTTCACTGTTCCGGCCAGCGGTCCAGAGAGTCGTCTTCCAGAATCCGGCGGTAGTTTTCCGTGTTCATTTTGGAACCCAGTTTCCGGAAAGATTTTTCACTCGTGGTACGGCGCCCGGTCAGCTTGGGATTCAGGATCATGGTGGCGTGATTCAAGTGTGCCATATACCTGCTCAGTTCGCAGACGGGAAGGAATTCCAGTTCGTATCCGGCGGCAAGCAGATGTTTGTGAATGGAACTGCCGGCGCACTCGCCGTCGCCGAAGCCTTTTGTATATTTCTTTAATAATTCGGTCCGGTAAAGGGCGCAGTGGCTTCGCAGAAAACGGAATTCATGGTGTTTCCTGCCGATGAGCGTCTTTGCTCCGTCTTCCAGCGCCTTGCCGACAGATTTCCAGAATGGAACGGTTTCCAGTTTCCAACTGCCGACTCCGGCGGTCTTTTCGGAACGGGTGATATGCTCCATCAGATAATCCAGCCATTGCGGGCTGTGGACGATGGTATCGGTATGCATTGAAATCACGTAGGGGGTTTCGACCTGTTCCAAAGCCATATCCAGAGCGGAGGAGTGCATCAGCGGCGGCGGCATTCCCTGGATATCGGAAGCGGACCGCTCAATCAGCTTGATCCAGGGAAGGGAACGCAGATAGTCGAGAGATTCGTCACCGGAGGCATTGTCGATGGCGACAATCTGGATCTGATTGAAATCCGTGTATTTCCGCAGGGAACGCAGGCACAGTTTCGTCAACTCCGGCGTTTTGTAATTCGGCAGCAGAACAGTAAGCATATTCTTTTCCTCAATAGTTAAACATCACATGGAAAAATACTTTGCTTTTCGAGGAAATCAAGAGAGAGTTTCATGAAATCCGGAAAGCAGAGGCGGAAAGACCTGAAGGAGAGAAGTTTCTGGGTTCAATTATAATCCGGGATCGTTTGCGGGCACTTCCCGTTTGCCGGATTCGGAGTCTGAAAAATGCGGGAAACAGCATCAGGAAACTGTTTCCCGCATTTTCATTTTACCTCAATTCGACACCGAGGCCGGAAACCAGTTTCGCGCGGAGTTTTTCATGCGCGTCATTGACTTCCTGATCCGTCAGGGTACGTTCGTCGGAGCGGAACGTGAGCGTGTATGCCATGCTTTTGGTTCCTTCTTTCAGCGGCTCCCCTTTGAAGATATCGAATATTTCGATATTGACCAGATTCGGCACTTTCGCCTGCCGGATGAAGTCGGTCACTTTGCTGTTTTCCATGTCCAGCGGGGCAATGAAAGCAACGTCTCTCGTCACGGGCGGGAACTGGGAAAGCGGAACATACAGCGTCGATTTTTCTTCGGCTGTCATCAGGCTTTCAAGCTGGATCACTGCTCCGTACAGATCATGCTGGAGCCGCATTCCCTTGGTCATCTTGTCGTTCAGCTTGCCGAGCACACCGGCTGTTTTGCCGTCGATCTCAAGCCGCGCGCAGACACCGTCCGTGAAACGCGGGTCCTTTGCTGCGGCAAAGGTATAGTTGCTCACGCGACGCGCTTCCAGAACGGATTCCAGGACGCCTTTTACATCGTAGAAATCGTAGGTGGCGGCACGTTCTCTGGAGTATCTCTCGGGATGGGATCTGCCGGTCATGAGAATGGTCAGTTCATCACGTTCCTCCGGATATTTCTTTTCATTTTTACAGAAGACCCTGCCTATTTCGAAAAGAGCGAGATCGCTGTTCTTGCGCGACACATTGCGTTTGACCGTTGCAAGCATTCCGGGAAGCAGGGACGGACGCAGAATCGCGAGGTCCAGACTGATCGGATTGCTGACGGCAAGCAGGTCGTCTTTCCCGAAAATAAGATCTCCGAGAGCCGCCTTCTCATCAATGAGACTGGTGTTGACACACTCGCAGAGCCCCGCGGCAATGAACTGATTGCGAAGCTGCTCCATCGCTGCATAGGCGTCGGAACTGAACGCGACGGTTCTTTTGGCATTGACCGGAATCTTCGGGAGCTTGTCAAGTCCGTGGATGCGGGCGACTTCTTCGGCAAGATCGGCGGTTTCCCTGATATCCGCGCGGAATGCGGGAACCGTTACAAGGCAGGTGTCATCCGTGATATCGGAGACGCCAAGCCCGAGAGCTCGGAAAATTTCGACCATGCGCTGGTTCGGGACTTCCATTCCGAGCAGGCTTGTAATCTTTGAAAAATGGCAGAGAATGCGCGGCTTTTCCGGTTTCAGCGTTGCGACTTTCACCAGCGGGCTGACGAGTTTTCCACCTGCAAGTTCGAGGATCAGGGAAACTGCGCGGGAGCTTGCGTTTTCGAGCATATCGCGATCCACTCCACGCTCGAAACGGTAGGATGAGTCGCTGGAAAGGCCGAGTTTCCGCGAGGTCATGCGGATGCTGGTCGGATTGAAATAGGCGCTTTCCACGAGAACTTCCGTGGTATCCGGCAACACGCCGCTGTATTCGCCGCCCATGACGCCGGCGATTGCAACCGGCTTGCAGGCGTCGGCAATGACGAGCATGGAGTTGTCAAGTTCATATTCCTTGCCGTCGAGAGCGACGATTTTCTCCTTGTCCTGCGCTCTGCGGACAATGATCTTTTTGCCCTCCAGGAAACGGGTGTCGAACGCATGGAGCGGTTCGCCGAATTCCATCATGACGAAATTCGTGATATCGACGATGTTGTTGATCGAACGGATTCCGACAGACTCCAGGCGGTCCTTGAGCCACTTCGGGCTTTCCTTGACCGTGACGCCGCGGATGACGCGGGCGGTATATTCGGGGCAGAGATCCTGAGCCTCGACTGTGACGAGCTTGCTCCAATCCTCAAAACCTTCCGGGGAGGGGACGCTGGTGTTCGGGAAAGAACGGCGTCCGCCGCAAAGCGCCGCAATGTCGCGCGCGACTCCCCAGTGAGAGAGCCAGTCGGGGCGGTTCGGGGTAATCTCGACAGTATAGACGGTGTCTTTTTCAATCAGTTCATTCAGAGGAGTTCCAAGCGCATAGTCCTGCGGCAGGATCATGAGTCCGCCGTGCTCATCGCTGATACCGAGCTCACGCTCGCTGCACATCATGCCGAAAGACTCGACGCCGCGCAGTTTGCATTTGCCGATGACGAAATCCTTGCCGCCTTCGGGGTCCTTGAAGACCGTTCCGAGGGTTGCAAGAGGAACCACATTGCCGGTGTCGCAGTTCGGTGCGCCGCAGACAATCTGATAGACATTGCCGTTGCCGGCATCGACCCGGCAGATGGAAAGATGGTCGGAATTCGGGTGTTTCTCGCGGCTGAGAATTTTTGCGACGACAACGCCGGCGGGGATCTCTCCGCGCCTGGTGATTTCTTCGACTTCGAGTCCCGCCATTGTAAGTGTGTTTGCAAGTTCTTCGGGAGTGGACTTGAGTTCGATATAATTTTTCAGCCAGTTCAATGATACTTTCATCGGATTCGCTCCTTGCTTAGAACTGTTTGAGGAAACGCAGATCGTTGTCGGAGAAAAGTCTCAGGTCGCCGATTCTGTGTTTGAGCATTGTAAGACGTTCGATACCCATGCCGAATGCGAAGCCCTGCCATTTGTCGGGATTGATTCCCACATTGCGCAGGACGTTCGGATTCACCATGCCGCAGCCGAGAATTTCCAGCCAGCCGGAGTTTTTGCAGACGCGGCAGCCTTTGCCGCCGCACATGACACAGGAAAAGTCGCATTCCACGCTGGGTTCGGTGAACGGGAAAAAGTGGGGGCGCATACGGATCGCAACGGAGTCTCCGAAGAATTCCACGGCAAACGCCTCCAATGTGCTTTTGAGGTCGGCAAGGGAAACATCCTTGTCGATATAAAGCCCTTCGATCTGATGGAAATGCACGCCGTGCGTGGCGTCCGGCGTATCGCGGCGGAAACAGCGTCCCGGCGAAACGATGCGGATCGGCGGCTTGTTTGCAAGCATGGTGCGGATCTGAACTGTCGAGGTCTGTGTGCGGAGAAGACGCCCGTCATCGAAGTAAAAAGTATCCTTGGGATCGCGCGAGGGATGATCCGCCGGAGCGTTCAGCGCGTCGAAACAGTTCGTGACGGTGTCGATTTCAGGACCGGCGGCTACCGTGAATCCCATTCTGCGGAAAATCGCACAGCATTCGTCAATGGTCTGGTTGACCGGATGCTTGCGCCCGACCGGCCATTTGCGTCCGGGGAGGGTCACGTCAATCGCCTCCGTGGAGACTTTGCCGCCTCCGAGACGCTCCCGCGCTTCCTCAATCATAGCCTGGACTGCGTTTTTCGCTTCGTTGAAAGCCTTTCCGGCGGTCGGCTTGTCCTCTTTGGCGATTTTTCCCATCATCGGGGCGAGCGCCGTAAGAGAACCGTTTCTGCCTGTCAGTTTGTTTTTGGCGTTCTCCACGTCCGCAGCGGTTGCCGCGGCTTTGAGCATCGCCTCTGCTTCGGCAGTGATGGCACTGAGTTTTTCAAGCAATTCATTCAACATGATTCTGTCTCTTCCTGTATAAAAATAAAAAATGCGGGCCCACCGGTATATCGGCAACCCGCATTTTTAAGAATACTTGTGAAATATGGTCAGCAGGCAGCCTTGGCTTTTTCAACCAGGGCTTTAAAAGCTTCCGCATCATTGACCGCGAGGTCGGCGATTACTTTTCTGTTGACGTTGATGTTGGCTTTCTTGAGACCGTTCATCAGCTTGCTGTATGTGAAATCCATCATACGGCAGGCGGCATTGATGCGGACGGTCCAAAGCCTTCTGTACTGGCGCTTTTTCTGTTTTCTTCCGACATATGCATGTGCGTTGGCCTTATCGATTGCATCATATACGGTACGGATTCTCTTGCTGCTCGCACCATAAAAACCTTTGGCTCTCTCTAATGCGCGTTTGCGGCGCTTTCTGGAAGGAACTGCGGCTGTAACTCTCATTTTCTAATCTCCGGTATTAAGGGTTGTTGGGTTGCATCAGCCGTAAGGCAGAGCCTTGGCGATACGTTTCATTTCGCTGGCCTGGAGGATTCCGTCTCTTCTCAGATGACGTTTTCTCTTGCCGCCCTTACCGGTCATCAGGTGTCTGCGTCCGGCCTTGTAGTATTTGTACTTGCCGGTACCGGTGCGTTTCACTCTTTTGGAAATGCACTTTCTTGTTTTCATCTTAGGCATCGTTTTTCTCCTTATTGCTTAGATAGGGTTTTTCTCTTCTGAAACGGCAGATGCCAGTCAGCCTGTCTCAGTGGCCCTTCGGATTGAAGGACATATTGATATTCTTACCCAGAAGCTTCGGGGCGCTTTCGACGACTCCCGCATCTTTCAGGTCCTCTGTAATTCTGTTCACAAGATCGAAACCGATCTCCGTATGAGCCATTTCACGACCCTTGAACGTGATCGTGACTTTCACCTTGCAGCCGTCATTCAGGAACTCCACGCCCTGATCAATTTTGTGGCTGTAATCATGATCCGCGATATTCAGACGGAACTTGATCTCTTTGACTTTCTGGGCCTGCTGATTCTTTTTCTGATCTTTCAACTTCTTTTTCTGCTCGTAGCAGAGTTTTCCGAAGTTCATGATTCTGCATACGGGCGGTTCGCTTGTTTCTGCAACCAGGACAAGATCAAGCCCGGCGTCCTTTGCCGCCTGACACGCAGGAATCAGTCTCATCAGACCAAGTTGTTCCCCATTCGGGCCGATGACAAGCAGATTCTTGTCTGCGTATGCCCGACTATCAGTTTTCAGCAGCTTACTAATAGCTGTACCCTCCAGTTAGAGTTCATTTTTTCCGAAAAAATTGTTCACAAGCTTTAAAAATAGCACGCTTACAGCTTATTTTCAACGTCATTCTGTAATTTTTTTACAAAAGTTGCAAGATCCATCTCTCCGAGCTGATCCTCGCGGCGGGAACGGATTGAGAATGTATTGTTCTGCATTTCCTTGTCGCCGACGACCGCCATGAACGGAATGCGCATATTCCTTGCATCCTTGATTTTCGCGCCCATGCTTTCCTTGCGGATATCGCATTCCACACGGAACCCGGCTTTCCTGAGTTCTTTTGCCGCATTCAGGCAGTATTCGTGCTGACGCTCGGTGATCGGAATCAGGCGGACCTGCTCCGGTGCAAGCCATGCGGGAAACGCTCCGGCGAAATGTTCGATCAGGATTCCGAAGAAGCGTTCCAGCGACCCGAACAGTGCGCGGTGAACCATATACGGCTGGTGGCGCTGTCCGTCCTCGCCGATGTAGTTGATCTGGAAACGTTCCGGCAGATTGAAGTCGAACTGGATCGTGGAGGTCTGCCATTCGCGTCCGATCGCATCCTTTACCTTGAGGTCGATCTTCGGTCCGTAGAATGCGCCGCCGCCTTCGTCCACTTCATAGGCGAGGCCGCTTTTTTCAATCGCGTTGACCAGAGATTTCTGCGCCTGTTCCCAGCGTGCGGGATCGCCGACCGCCTTTTCCGGACGGGTCGAGAGATACGCCTTGATCTCCTTGAACTGGAAAGTTTTCCAGATGTGGAGACAGAAACGGAGCACTTCTTCGATTTCGGATTCGATCTGTTCCGGAGTGCAGATGATATGGGCGTCGTCCTGCGTGAATCCGCGGACGCGCATCAGACCGTGCAGCACACCGCTCTTTTCATAACGGTAAACGGTGCCGAGTTCCGCCCAGCGGCAGGGCAGTTCGCGGTAGGAACGGACGCGTGACTTGTAGATTTCGATGTGGAAAGGACAGTTCATCGGTTTCACAAAGTAATCGACATCGTCGATTTCCATCGGGGAATACATGCTGTCCTTGTAGAACCCGAGGTGTCCGCTGGTTTCCCAGAGATTTGCGCGCCCGATATGCGGCGTATACAGCAGGTCATAGCCGTTCGCCATGTGCTCGCCGCGCCAGAAAGTTTCGATGAGGTTGCGGATGAGCGCACCGCGCGGATGCCACAGGACAAGACCGGGACCGACGGTCTCGGAAACGCTGAACAGGTCAAGTTCTTTGCCGATTTTGCGGTGGTCGCGTTTTTTTGCTTCCTCGATTTTCCGGAGATACTCTCTGAGCTCTTTCTTATCGGAGAACGCGGTGCCGTAAATACGGGTCAGCATCGGATTGGATTCCTTGCCCCTGTAATAAGAACCGGCAATGCTGGTCAGTTTGAATGCGCCGATGTCGCCGGTATTGTCCACATGGGGACCTCGGCAGAGATCGACGAAATTGCCGAGCTGATAAAAAGAGATCGCTTCGCCTTCGGGGATATCCGCGAGGCGTTCCAGCTTGAAGTTCTGTTTCTTTTCCGTCAGGAGTTTGACTGCTTCCTCGCGAGTGAGTTCGAAACGGGTAAGCGGGAGCTTTTCTGCGGCGAGCCCGGTCATTTTTTCTTCGATTTTCACCAGATCCTCAGGTGTCAGCTTGGCTGTTCCGAAATCGAAGTCGTAGTAAAATCCGTCTTCTGTGCTCGGGCCGATATCGAATTTGACATCGGGATACAGTTCAAGAACCGCCGCCGCCATCAGGTGCGACGCGCTGTGCCTTATGGTTTCGAGAGGAAACTTAGCCATTTTATCCTATTCCTTCTTAAAAATAATGAAATTCGCCTGTTAATTTACATCCTTTCCGCCAAGTATCAAGCGCGGAACATGATTTTCCCGTGATTTGCGGAAGATGTCTCTATGCGTTCCAGAGTCTGACGCGTTCCAGAATTTCGTCAAGCCAGACGGATTCTCCCGCATGCCATGCCATGTCGCGTCCCTCGGAGAGCTTCAGATACGCGTGGGGAGGATCTTCGTGGCAGTCCGTGCCGCCGCTGGAAAGCAGGCCGTGTTTCTTACAGTAGGCGCGATAGAACGCAGTATATTCTTCCGGAACGGAGGGATGGGCACATTCGATTCCATCGAGCGGCAGGGCTTCGAGAACCTCATCCATGCGTTTTTCATTCATTCCCTTGAAGTATCCCGCCGGATGCGCGATCATGACAATTCCGCCGGCGTCATGGACGGCATCAATGATTTCACTGCCTTCCAGCAGACGGATCGCCTCGTAACTGTCGTCTTCGGACATTGCCTTCCAGCAGAGTTCACCGTATTCCTTTCCGTCTTTGACGTAATGCTGTGCAATCAGGTAATCCCGCTGAATTTCATTGCGGACATGCGTCACGCCCTGTTTTGCGAAAGTCCGTTCAGGACGGTAGAGACGCAGGAGTTTCTCGCGGTCTGCACGAGTGTAGTTGTGCCCGCGCTCCTGCAAAAGACGGCAGAGCGTATCGCCCCATTCCCGTTGAAGTTCATGATAAGTGTCGAATATCTTCTGCAGTTTCGGCGGGGGAACGCGGGGAAGCCCGAGGCATACAAGGTCGAAACAGCCGACAGGACTTTTGACAGTCATTTCCGCACCTGCAAGGAAGCCGACTCCCGGGAACTGTTTCGCGGTCTCCAGGATTTCCTCAAACGCATCGAAGTTATGGTGATCGGTGACGGCGAACGCGCGCAGGTTCAGTTCTTTCGCCCGCGAAAAATAATACTCCGGCGGGGTGCATGCGTCGTAGCTCCAGAGAGAATGCAGATGAAGATCGTATGCGGCATATTTTTTTTCCATTATTTCAAGACTCCTGTTTTCGGGTTGTTCCGTACCATATCCGCGATGCAGATGATTTCAATATGGAAAGCCCGGTTTTTCATCCGAATCTTGACACTTTCCCCAAAGCGGTGTAGAGTATCCCGCAACTCAAAAAAAGGGGGACTTATGGAGAATCAACTTTTTACACCTTTCCGTATCGGCGGACTTACAGTCCGCAATCGTTTTGTCCGTTCCGCAACACATGAAGGGCTTGCGGATGAAGAAGGTTTCTATACGAAAGCTCTTTCCGATGTTCTGGCTTTTCTTGCACAACATGAAGTCGGGCTCATTATTTCGGGACATGCGTTTGTTTCGCCGGAGGGACGCGCTTCGAAATTCCAGGCGTCGGCGGCATCGGATGATGCGATCCCGCATTGGCGGAAGACCGTGGACCGCATTCATTGCCTCGGAGCGAAAATCGCGCTCCAGCTTGCTCATGCCGGAGGCAATACTTCCGCAAAAGGGATGGTCGGACCTTCCGCGTTTGCGCAGGCGCCGGGGAAACCGGAATGCCGTGAACTGACCGTTGGTGAAATTGAAAAACTGCAGTCCTCGTTTGCCGCCGCAGCAATTCGTGGAAAGGAAGCGGGATTTGACGCTGTGCAGATTCATGCTGCGCACGGTTATCTCCTGAGCCAGTTTCTCTCTCCCTGCTACAATCGGCGGACGGATTTCTACGGCGGTTCGCTTGCCAACCGGGCGCGGATGCTGTATGAGGTTTACGATGCGGTCCGCAACGCGGTCGGCAGGGATTTTCCTGTGCTGGTCAAGATTAATTCAGCGGATTTTGCCGAAGGCGGTTTTTCTCCGGAGGAGTGCATCGAAGTCTGCCGCAGGCTGGAAAAACGCGGACTGAATGCCGTGGAACTTTCCGGGGGCATTCCGCTTGCCGGACCTAAACTGTCGCCGATCCGTCTGGAAGATGTTCCGAACGGAGGCAAAGTTTATTACGAAGACACTGCGCGCAGGCTGAAAGCCGTTTTGCAGATTCCCGTGATACTGGTTGGCGGCACCCGCGATCCTGAAAAAGCACGGTCGCTGATTGAGGACGGTGCATGTGACATGATTTCATTATCGCGTCCATTGATCCGCGAACCGGGGCTCCTCTGCCGCTGGCTTGCCGGAGACAGAAGCCGTGCCGCCTGTGTATCATGCAATGCCTGCTTCCGCCCGATCATCACCGGACGCGGATTCTATTGTCCTCGGGACGGCAAATAACTGTTGTCATCGGCAGATCAGAGCGCCGGCGATGGCGGAAAGCACGATCAGAAGCGTCATGGAAAGTCTGGTTTTATTAATCAGGATGACTGTTGCTGTGCAGATCAGGAATGCAGGAAATGAAAATGCGAACCCGGCGGGGAATTCCGGCGCATGGAACATGATCAGGTTCCAAAGACTCCTGAACGGGATTTCCTGTGTGAAAACGGACATGCCGAGAAAGATCACAACCGCGTAAAACAACATTGCAAGAGCCGCTGAACGCACGCCTTTCAGAATGCCTTTGACCAGAAGTTTTTCTTTCCATTTGTTGATGTAGTAGACTGCGGCAGAACCGATGATGATGGACGGCATGACGAGCCCGAGACTGGCGAAAACCGCTCCCCAGAAGCCGCCCTGCGTGAAGCCCACATAAGTTGCGGAGTTGATTCCGATCGGTCCCGGAGTCACCTGCGCGATTGAGACCAGATTGCCGAAGGCGTCCATGGAGATGATTCCCCTGCGGTTTACGAATTCCGCAATCAGCAGGGGTACCAGAACATACCCGCCGCCGAAGCTGACAAGCCCGAATTGAAAGAAAGTCCAGAACAGGGAAAGGATACTCATTTCAACACCTCGTTCCGTTTGATGCGGTATGTGCAGTAGAGCGTATAAAGAATTCCCAGCGGCATGGAAAGGACAATGATGTAAATCGGATTCAGCTTGAACAGCGCGAGGATCAGGAACGCGGCAACGCAGATGATCTCGAACCAGCCCTGAATCGTTTTTTTCGCGAGCCTTGCGGCTGTTACGATGATGAGCCCCGTAATGCAGGCGCGCACTCCCGTAAAGGCGCCGAGCAGATATGGATTTTCCGGTTTCAGGTGGGGGAAAAACGCCGCAATGATGACAATGATCGTGACGGACGGCAGGCAGACTCCGAATACCGCCGCGAGCACTCCGCCGATTCCGGCGATTTTCATGCCCACATAGATCGCGGAGTTTGCGGCGATGATGCCGGGGATGGTCTGGACCAGCGCCATCATATCAAGCAGTTCCTCGCTGGATATGAGTTTGTTTTTTCTGCTGAAAGTCTCCTCGACGACCGGCAGAATCGCATATCCTCCGCCTACCACCAGCGCCGCGATTTTGGCGAATGTATAAAACAGAAGCCAGAGCTTCTTCCAATAACTGCCTTGATTTTCCTGTGAATCCATTTTTCACTCCATTGTAAAGATAAGAGAAACGGTAATTTAAATGAGAAGTATTTCATTTTCAATCCGCCGGTATTTGATTTCATGAAAACAGATGTTAATTTGTATTGAAAACAGACCATTGGAAAAGCGAAAGGAATATTATGGAAATCATATTGGCATCAGGATCGCCGCGCAGACGCGAGCTGCTGGAATCGTTCCGCATCCCGTTCCGGGTTTTCGTGCCGGAGGTAACAGAGCTGGAGCAGGGAGTCGATTTCAGGACGGTTGCCGTTTCCAATGCGGAACTCAAAGCGGACGCGGCTGCCGAAGTGTTTCCCGATGCGCTTGTCATCGGCGCCGATACCGTCATCGAACTGGAGCATTCCATCCTCGGAAAACCGTCCGGTCGCGAAAATGCAGAACAGATGCTTCTGCGCATGTCAGGGCGTTCCCACAATGTCGTTACCGGCGTCTGCATGGCTTGTCGGAACAGACAGATACGGATCTGCTTCGCGGATGTCAGCAAGGTTTTTTTCAAAGAGATCGGCCTTGAGACGATCCGTCATTATATGAGTCTGGTGAACGTCATGGACAAAGCCGGAGCCTATGCCGTTCAGGAACATGGCGAACTCATCATTGACCGGGTTGAGGGATCGGTCAATAATGTGATTGGCCTGCCCGTGGAACGCATTGCCGAGACGCTTCGCCTCAACGGTCTGCTCTGAACAACGGAATTTTCCCGTTTGTTTTTCAGACGTTCCGCTCAAGGAGATAATTCAACAGTCCGGCGAGAAGCTCCCTATATCTGTTTTCCGGCAGGAGCGAAAGCGCATCCGCCGCCTTTTCCGTGAAGGAGGCTGTCTGCCGCAGAAGTGTGTCTTCCGCTCCGCAGTCGCGCATCATTGTGCGGAGTTCATCAATGATTTCCGGCGGATATTCTTCCAGCCCGGTCAGTTCTCTGAGGCGTTTCTTGCCTGCCTCGGAAAGACGGTGCATTGCTTCCAGGTAGAGCAGAGTCGGCTTGCCCTCCTGAAAATCGGAGCCGAGAGGCTTGCCGAATTTTTTCACGTCGCCGAAGAGCCCGAGGTAGTCGTCGCGGAGCTGGAACGCGATTCCGAGATTTTCCGCATAACAGCCGAGCGCGGCAAGAGGTTCCGCGGAGAAGTCGGCGGAGTTCAGCGCGATGGCTCCGCCGCACTGTGCGGCGAATTGAAGCAGGCACGATGTCTTGCCGGAGATCATCTTCATGACCTCTTCCTGTCTGATGGATTCCGGCGGGCGCATCGGGAACTCCACATCGATGGCTTCACCGGAAATCAGGCGGCGGTTGACTGTGGTCTGAAGAATGCCGACGAGCTTCATGACCAGTTCCGGCGCGCATCCTTTCTCCAGGGAGCGGAGAAGCATATTGACCGCCCATGCCTGCTGGATGTCTCCGGCAAGGATTGCGAAATCACGCCCGAATTTTGCACAGATGTCCTTGTCCTTGCGATACGCTTTTTTTGCATGGACGGCAAGTTCGATGTGCGAAGTATTCAGACCGCGGCGCATGTTGTCCTCATCAATGATGTCGTCATGAACAAGGGTCCAGGAGTGGTAAATTTCGACTGCGGTTGCGGCATAAACGGCGGCGTCCGGAAAACCGCCGAGGGCGCCGCAGGACCACATCAGGAGCGCGGGACGGAGGCGTTTTCCGCCATGCAGGGGATAGGCGCGCACAGCGGAGGCGAGGCACTCCGGCGACACTCCGGACGGGAAGGTGTCTTCCGCAATGGTTTGTGTAATCAATTTTGAAATCTTGTCGAGTTCTTTTTTCAGAAGATCGTTCATTATTGTCCCCCTTCGGGTTTGCCGGTTAAAGATTAGCCTGATAGTCTATACTCTGAAATTCCATTTTTCAAGTCCCTGTGCAAAATCGGAACCAATGTTTTTTATTGTGCCGAAAAAGAAAAGTGGAGATTGAATATCCGTAAAAGGGAGTTACATTATAAGGCTTTCATAACAGTATACTTAGGGGAACAAAGATGGAAATGAATTCTGAATCCGAATTTGCCGTATTGAAGATCGGCGGCAAGGAAATCAAACTGCCGGTGGTCGTTGGAACCGAGGGGGAAAAAGCGTTTGACATTGCCCAGCTCCGGAAAGAGACCGGATATGTTTCTCTGGACCAGAGCCTTACCAATACAGCGGTCTGCTACAGCAGTATCACATTCATCGACGGTGAAAAAGGCATCCTCAGATACCGCGGCATTCCGATTGAGGAACTCGTCAAAACGGAGGCATTCGTGAAAGTCGCCTACCTGCTGGTTCACGGAACGTTGCCCGATGAGGAGCAGAGCAGGCTCTTTTCCACACTCCTGAACAAGAATTCGCTTCTGCACGAAGACATGCGTCACTTCTTCGACCATTTCCCGCGCGGCGCCCATCCGATGCACATCCTGTCAACCATGATTAATGCTCTGGCTGCGTTCTATCCGAATGTGGACCTGCTTTCGATGGACGAGGATATCGAGCTTTCCACGGCGCGCCTGATTTCAATGGTACGTACGATGGCGGCGATGGCATACAAGAAAAGCATCGGCGAGCCTGTCGTGTATCCGCGCCATGATCTTTCCTATTGCGCCAACTTCCTGAACATGATGTTCGATTCTCCGGTCGCACCGTATAAGATCAGCCCGGAAGCCGTCCGTATCCTGAATATCCTGCTGATCCTTCATGCGGACCACGAACAGAATTGTTCCACGACAACGGTTCGGACGATCGGCAGTGCGCAGGTGAATCTGTATGCCACGATTTCCGCGGGAATCTCGGCGCTTTCGGGTCCTCTCCACGGCGGCGCGAATCAGGAAGTCGTCGAAATGCTCCGCCATATCCAGGAGAACGGCGATGTGAAGAAATACGTGGATCAGGTCAAGGATAAGAAAAACACTCAGCGCCTGATGGGATTCGGGCATCGTGTCTACAAAACATTCGACCCGCGCGCCAGGATCATCAAGAAAGAGTGTCACGATTTTCTCAGGAAGATGAATATCAGCGATCCCCTGCTGGACGTCGCTTTGGAGGTGGAAGAAGTTGCATTGCATGATGACTACTTCATTTCCCGCCACCTCTACCCGAATGTGGATTTTTATTCCGGCATTGTCTACCGTGCGCTCGGCATCCCGGAGAATATGTTTACGGTGATGTTTGCTCTTGCGCGTCTGCCCGGCTGGATCGCCCATTGGAAAGAGATGATCGGCGCAAATACGAAAATCGTGCGTCCGCGTCAGGTCTATATCGGCAAACGCCTTGGTGAAGAATAAGCTTCAATACTTTGATCTTTTTGCAAGGCTGAATCTGAAAAACGGACAGGAATTTTTCTTTTTCCTGTCCGTTTTTTCATAATTTTTTACTGCATTCGTTTCAGGAATGTTTTTCCCGCTTCAATGCGGAAAATATTATCTTCGACATTCAGTTCTGCCGCCTTTTCCGTAGGATTATAGGCTGTAAGCCATCTTGTACCGTCCGGCAATACCGCAAGGAAAGCCATGACGGGTTTCTGCGAAATGACACTGATCTGTTTGAACTGGGAAGCGGCAGGGGTAAAGGATGCCATGCTGAAATATTCGCTTCCTGCGGAATACTGTTTCATTGCCGGAGTTTTTGCATCGGGGGCGCCGGATTGTATTTTTTCTTCCGGACTGCGCTCCCTGTCGGAAAGAACCAGTTGGAAATCCGGACGGCGTGGGGATGAGTCGTAAACATACCGGCGGACTTTTTCATGAATCTGATATGGGAAATTTGTCTTCCATATCCGGAGATGCGCGGCATTGTCCAGCGTTGCCGCGGCATTGTCCCATTTCACATTTTTTGCGATCATTTTATATTCATGTGCAAATTCCGCGCCGCTTCTCTCCTTTTCCAGAGTGCTGACCAGGAGACCCGCCATGCCCTGGGGGGTAACCAGCCAGAGTTCGCGGTGGCGTCCATCCCACAGAGACTGCCCGCTTTTCTTCCAGGTTTCCCCGCATAGTGCGATTGCGTCGTCGATGCCGATCGCCGCAATATTTCCGATCTTGAATTCGGCGGAACCGCGGACGCCGTTGCGGCTGGTGACATTGAAGACATCCGGATCGAACATCTTTGCTTTGCCGGGGATCGGCCTGCGCCGGAATGACATGCGCGCATGATGCAATGCTGTCATGCTGCGGTCTTTTACCAGCATGGCGCCTGCTTTGGTATAAGAATTGGGGGAGGTCGTCACCGTGACGGAAAAAGTGGAACCGTCCGGCTGCGGAAAACGGCTGCGCCAGCCACGGATGTCCGGATCATTCATGAGATATCCGGTTCTCTGCTTTTTCTCTGCAATTTTCTTTTCCGCCAGCATTCGGAATGCATGCGCTCCGATGACGTTGTCGAAATAATCCATTGCGCCGTAACGGACTGCCATGGCGGCATTCTCTCCGTCTCCGGCTGCCGCCGCGACCATTGCAATGTGATGCGGCCACCAGTTACGCCATTGATCTTTCCACCAGATGGCGGCGCCGTCGTTGGTGTGTCCGCCCGGTTCAATATTCAGCGGATAGTATGGGACGGAACGTACAAGCACTTCCTTTGCCGTTTTGCTGTTTCCCGTGACCAGGAGCAGGTAAGCCGCCCGGACGTCAATTGCGTGATAATAACCGAAATCATTTTCATAGTGGTTCGGACCGAAAATTCCAAGACGGTAGGGGAAACTGCCGTTCGGCATCATCTGCCTGAGCTGTTCCTGCATTGCAGGCTCGCATTCCTCCAGCCAGGAACGGTCTCCGGTCAGCAGATAACCCGCCACCATTTGCGGGACGGTGTGATGCACAAGATTCAAATACCCTTTTTCCTGCTCCAGCCGTTTACGGAATGCCTCTTTGCTTCCCTGAAGATTGTCCATGATTACTTTTTCATACTGACGGAGCCGTTCCGCGCCTATCTTTTCCGCGAGATCGGGGGCGTTCTTGAGTTCGGCAAGCGGAAATGCCAGAACATGATATGTCCATAAATCCAGCGTATCGGGTTTCCATTTGGCCCTTTTTGCCGGATCGGAAGGTGGAGTCCGCCATACCTTCAAATGATGGTCCATCCATTCCGCGACCAGCCCCGGCAGACGTTCGTCTTTCCGGAACTCGCTGTCACCTGAAAGCCAGCCCCATACCGCCCAATCGAAGAACTGCATCCATTCACGGTAAGTCTGGTTTCCGAAACAGCGGTGATTCGGGTTGTTCAGAATTCCGCGCAGAGTGTTGTTCATAACTCTGGCGCATGGATTTTCATACTTTGCTTTCGGTTTTTCCTTCACGATGAGGCTTGGGGCTGGAACCGCACTGCAGATGAGGCAGAATATGCCGGTGCAGAGAATCCAAAGCATTTTTTTCATGGTTTTTCTCCTGTTGAGTTTATAATGATTCGTTGTTTGCCGCTTATTCCTCATAAACGCCGTAGGAAAAACGGATGGTATCGTTCCTGCGGAATTTTTCGGATTCAATATATTCCGTATGCCCGTCCGCAAAACCGGCGGTGATTCCCCTGCCGTGAATATTCAGGTAAGCACATCCGGCTTCCAGCGGAGGACTGAATTTCTTGTTGTTGGAATAATAAATATACCCTTCGGTGAAATAACCTGCGTAACTCGGGCGTTTTACACGTTCTATCTTTTTTGCCTTTGACGAAGCGTAATTGTTGACGGCGTAGGAGAGGACGGTGTTGGTTTTCCGTTCCTCCGAATACCACCAGGAACTGTTGTCTCCGCAGGTCAGCTTTTTCCCATACGTTTTCCAGTTGTATTCGTGTCCTTCCGGCGCCGTGATTCCCGCTGCTGACAAAGGAATGACGTTCACCCAGTAATGACCATATGTATTGGAGGCTACTCTCCCTGCGGGAAACAATCCGTCATGATCCTGCGTATAACCGAGATGAAGCTGAAGCAGCGTTTTTATATTGGCTGTGCACTGTATCCCGACAGCCCTTTTCCTGATCTCTCCGAGAGTGGGCAGCAGCAGTGATATGAGAATGGCGATGATTGATATCACTGTCAATAACTCTATCAATGTGAATTTCATGTTGCGCATTGTTCTTCTCCTCAGATTGTTCCGTGCAGGCGGTTCCGTTTTGCAACGGAATTCCGTTCCACAAGTTTGACGTTGGTTATGACATTGCAAAAAGGTTTTTCCCTGTTTTGCAGGCGTTGAAGAATCAGAGTGCCGGCCTGGCGTCCCAGTTCGATTCCATCCGTCCGGATCGTTGTCAGCTTTGGCGTGAGACAGTCTGCAAAATCCAGATCGTTTGTCCCGATGATACTGAGGTCCGCAGGAATGGAAAGATGCAGGGCGGCGCAGACGTCATACAGTTTTCTTGCTTCAATGTCGTTGACGCAGTAAATTCCGGTAAGATCGGGATTCTGTTTCAGGAAACGCCGTATTGCCTCCGGAGAACTTTCCGGAAGAACTGCGGATTCCGGCAGAAAAATTCCCTGCCGTTTCAGTTCCGCCACAAAAGCTCTGCCGCGGAGTGATTCCTTGTAATCACCGCAAAGTACGCCGAGTGAATGGTGTCCGTGCGACAGAAAATACTGCGCCGCAATCTGTCCGCACGCTTCATTGTCCGGCTGCAGCATGTCGCATGAGATATTATTCTGATAGTATTCGATTGCCACAAGCGGCAGATTGAAATTCTTGATTTCCTGAAGTTCCTCTTTCGACAGCGGCAGATTCTTCAGACAGGCGATCAGACCGTCCACCCGGTGATCCACAAGATGCTGCAATACTGTGCAGTCGGCTTCCGTCCGGGTGCTGATGATGATGGGCAGATAGCCTTCCGGCAGCAGTGTCTGCTGGATGCCGAGGGCGATGTCGGCAAAGAAAGAATTGCTCAGCCTCCAGAGCAGGACTCCAATACTGCGGGTTTTTCCGTTGAAAGGAGTCTGAGCGATCAGATTGGGGCGGAATCCATATTTTTTTGCCAGCGCACGGACCTGTTCCGCCGTTTGCGGGCGTACTTTGGGATCATGGGCAAAGACTCTTGATACTGTCGCTGTCGATACGCCTGCCAATTCGGCAAAAGTTTTGATGTTCATTATCTTCTTCATTGGATTTCACCCGGAATGTAACTGTTTACATTTATTAAATATAGCAACTGAAAAAAGGAAAGCAAGCATCATTGAGAAGAAAATTGAAAATTTATTCATAAATCTGATTTCTTCCAAAACTGTCCGGCGCCGATATCTGATCGCGCACCGGACGAAATCCCCGCCCGGAGTTTTGCTGCTGTGCCCTTCCGTCGGCTTCCGGAACTTCGCTTCCTGTCCTTTTGAGCCTGTATTACGGCTCATACTCCGCATCGGGGCGGTTCCTCCGGGAAACAGGTTCCATATTTTTCGAACCGTATTTTTCTGGATTTTGAACTTTCAGAATGTATATTATCCGGTTGCCTCTGCCGCAAAATATTCACAGAAGGAAATAGTTCATGGATAAAGCCATTCAGAAGATGATTCGCGGCTTCCGGCATTTCCGGAAAACTTATTTTTCCGACGAACCGGCGCTTTACGATCAGCTCAAACACGGGCAGATGCCCAGTACGCTGATGATTGCCTGCTGTGACTCGCGGGTTGATCCCGCTCTGATTACGAAAAGCAGTCCGGGAGATATGTTCGTGATCCGCAATGTGGCGAATCTGGTTCCGCCTTATAAACCCGATTCCAGTTTTCACGGAGTAAGTTCCGCAATCGAATATGCGGTACGTTCTCTGGAGGTCAGACACATCATTGTGCTTGGGCACTCCAACTGCGGCGGCATCCGCGCCCTGATGTCCGATGACTGGGAACATCATGACAGTGAATTTCTCGACCGGTGGCTCTGTCTTGCGCAGTCCGCCCGGAATGAGGTCGTGGAAACATTGGGGGATCAGCCGCGGGAGACGCAGTTGCGGGCATGTGAGGAGAGTTCCATTCTGCTTTCCATGGAGAATCTGCTGACATTTCCGTGGATCAGGGAACGTGCGGATGCGGGAAAGATTGAGATTCACGGCTGGTATTTCAATATGAACAACGGTGAAATGTATTATTACGATACGGAACAGGAGCGTTTTCTGCTTCTGGCGGACCATCATTGAAACGTGCGGTGCCGTTTTGCAAAATCGCGCGGGGGGAGTCCTGTCGCCTTTTTGAATTGCAGTGAAAAATAATTGCTGTCGTGAAAACCGCATTCATAGGCGATATCGGAAATGCTTTTGTCGGTATTTTTCAGGAGTTCGGCGGCATGACGGGTGCGGGTCTGGATCAGATATTCAAACGGCGATTTTCCGAGCAGTTCCTTGAAGATGCGTGTCCCGACGGCGTTGGAGGTCATTCCTTCGCGCATGATCCGGTCGCGGGTGATATCCTTTGCATAATTCTTTTCGATGAACTGCATCATGCGGGTCAGGCGCACCATTTTCTGCGACTGGATTTTCGCGGTTGTGCTGTAACTGCGTGCCAGCATGATGAACAGCTCCTGAAGGAGTGTCTGCGACATCATGATCCAGCCGGGAGATTTCTCTTCCGTTTCGCGGTGCATTCTCTGGAGCAGGATGGAGACCTCATTCAATTGAGCGGTATTGAGCGTGTGCTTGCTTTTGAAGTGATTCCGGTCGCGTAATTTCGGTTCCGTTTCGAACAGCGCGGTATATCCGGGGATGTCATGCAGTTTCTCCCAGTTGATATCCAGAGTTTCGAAATCGAACATGATATTGGCAAGTTTGAGTTTCCGCGTAGCGGTGTAACGGTGCAGCTTCTCTTTCCTGATAATGAAAACATCCCCGGCGGAAATCGGATAATCCCGTTCTTCCGTTTCATGTATCGCGCTGCCGCCGAGAATGATTACAAGTTCCTGAAAATCATGGCAGTGACAATGACTCTCCGATTGGGAATAAAACATCAGCCGGAAAGGCATTCCATAAGGAACAATATACTCTTCCCGGGAATAAAGACATGCTTTTTTCTTATTTATCATCATTTTTATATTGTGTTCTCGCATTTTTCACATAAATATAGTTGTTTATGATACAATATTCAAGGTTTTTCTGTTGTGTTATGATACAGTATTCCGTAATGACAAGGCATTGCCTGCGGAATAAGTTGCGCTGATTCCGGGAAAATATAGGCCTTTATATTTTCAAAGTTATGGAAAGGTGTTTATATGATTGAAAAACAAGTGGTCTCCGTGCGGGAGTGCAGAGAAGAAATTCAAACCGTTGATTTCGGGAAGGATGCTTTCGGGTGGCTGGAGGTCGAGTTGACGGGAAAAGGCGGGGAGGAAGTGGAACTCGCAATCGGAGAAGTCATCAGGGACGGCAGGATAAACCGCGATCCCGGCGGGTTCCGCTGTTTCAGGAAAATGAACCTGATTCTGAGAGAGGGGACGCATACTTACCGGTTCGAGATTCCGCCGCATGTCGCCCCGAATCCCGCTCTGCCGAAGTGTTATCCGCCGGAGGAGGCGGGCGGGGAAATCGCTCCGTTCCGTTATGCCGAAATCCGCGGGTATTCCGGAGCTTTCAAGGCGGTTCGCCATGCCGTTTTCGCTCCGTTTGACGACAACGCGGCTGATTTCAGGTGTTCCGATGAACGTCTGAACAGAATCTGGGAGTTCTGCAAGTATTCGATCAAGGCGACCACTGCATTCGGGATGTATGTTGACGGCGAGCGGGAACGTCTGCCCTACGAGGGCGACGCCTACATCAACCAGCTCGGACATTTCTGCTGTGACGCCGGTTATGACATGGCGCGGCGGACAATCGAATATTTCTTCGGGCATCCCACCTGGCCCACGGAATGGCGGCTCATCACCGTGCTTCTTGCACGGGATTATGCTCTTTATTCCGGCGATGAGGAATCAATCAGGCGCTGGATGCCGGAGCTGAAAGAGAAACTCCTGCTGAATCATGCGGGGACCGATCTGCTGATCCGCGGGACTCAGGAGGTCAGGGACATTGTGGACTGGCCCGTCGGGGAACGTGACGGATATGAGTTCGGAGAAGTGAATCTGGTTCCGAACTGCTATCATTACGGAGCGCTGCTTGCAATGTATGAGCTCTCCCGCGAGGAATGGTATCTCAGGCGTGCGGCGGAAGTAAAACAGGCGATCCGCGGCTCCATGCTGAAAAACGGGCTGTTCGTCGATCATCCGGGCTCCACGCATACCTCGCTTCACAGCGCAATGTTCGCGATCCGTTTCGGCGTTGCGGACGCCGCGGAATATCCGGCGCTGGTTTCCGTGATCCGTTCCAGAGGCATGGCGTGCAGTGTCTACGGTGCGCAGTTCCTTCTGGAAGCGTGTTACCGGTGCGGGCTTGCGGACCATGCGCTCGCGCTGATGGTCGGCGGCGGTCTGCGCAGCTGGCGGAACATGCTCGACAAGGGGGCGACGATCACTATGGAGGCGTGGGACGACTCCCTCAAACCGAATCAGGACTGGAATCATGCGTGGGGCGCGGCTCCCGCGAACATCATTCCGCGCGGGCTTTGCGGGATTCGCCCGCTTTCGCCCGGCTTCGGGATGTTCGATGTGAATCCGCAGATCGCCTCCCTGAGCTCCGTTTCCCTGCGTCAACCTACGAAACATGGCCCGATTGAACTTGAAATTCAGAATGGCAGGATGGAACTTGCCGTTCCGGAAGGAACCAGAGGAATCTTCCGGAAACAGGTTCTGACTCCGGGAAAACACTGCATGAATTTATGTTAAACAACCGGCGGGGGACATTGTTGTTCTCCGCCGGAGCCGGAGCGTTATATTTCGCTTCAAACGAAATTCCGCATTCCGGTGTTATGCTTAATAACTGTCATGTTGGACCAATGCTGTGGCGCCGATCTGGAACGGCCACCAGAAATAGGATCTCCATCCATCTGCGCGGTATCCCGGTTCGCCGGACTTGTTATGCGGGATCTGCCCGTTTCTCAGTGTGATGACGTGGGCGTCTCCGAAAAGTACATTTGTTCTGGTGTTATGCCGGTAGATCAATGTTTGATTATACTGGACTTCACTTGTTTCCGCATCCAGTGCGAGCATTGTCCGGGTTGGCTGTTTCCAGCGTCCCAGCTTGTGAATTCCATGTTCCTTTCTGTAAACCTGATTGTTCAGCTGCATGTTGTAGCCGAGCGTGTAGTGATCCGTCTGCTTGCTGTCGGCGGGACATGCGAGCTTTGAACGCAGCGGCCAGTCAACATATCCTATCAATATCGGATCGTTGACGCAATTGAGATATTCCGCGATCGCTCCGGTGTGCCCGGTTCCCCAGAGTCGTTTCCTGTTCGGATCAGAGGAATTGTCGCCGTTGCTTCCCGGCGGCAGGTAATCATGCCAGTCGGCGGCATACATCATGGCAGCCTTGCCGATACTGCTGAAATTGCCGGAACACTGAATGGCTTTTGCCTTGTCCCGTGCCGCATTCAAAGCCGGCAGGAGCATTCCCGCCAGAATCGCGATGATCGCTACGACGATGAGGAGCTCTATAAGGGTAAAAATTTTCATTTTTACCCTCGAAGGAAGAACATTCGAACAGGGAACACGGAAGGAAGAAGTGGAAAAACAATTGAACAATTGAACAAGGGAACAATTGAATGAAGAAGGAAAAAATAGGGCAGGGCGCGGATTGACTGCTTTCCAGAAGCGGGAAGTCGGACGGGAAAGGATGGAACCTGTGGGGCGGAGAGTTTTTTGCATATGATTTTTCATTGTTTTTTTCCCTTGTTTAATTTATTGAAAGACCGCTTCGCCGAATGAGTTCCTGTCGTGGAAATCCCCGCTCTCAAGACTCGGAGTCCAGAGTGACAATTCCGGGGTATTGTCTTTGTTCGGAACAGTGTAGGATTCCCGCCCGATGTTCATAGTCCAGACCGTTCCCTGCCGCGGCGCCTTTACTCCGAGCGCATCAAAGGGAACCGTGACCATTGCAAGCCATTTTCCGTTTTTTCTTACATTGGAATAAGTCCATTTTCCATTCCAGGAGACATCCATGCCGTTGAACTGCGGATGCAGGGGGTCCGTAATCATGCCGAATGCCGCATCATAACAGGAGTCCTTTGCCGGATTGAAGATCAGGTGGAAATATTTCTCGCGGGTTCCCCACGGGTCAAGGATGAGTTCCAGACAGTCCGCGTTCCAGCAGGAACCGTCGCGGCCGTAAGGTTTGAACTCCCGTGTTTCATTCAAATCCGTTTCAATGCCGATATAAAGATTGCCGGCGTCATACAGAATTTTGAATCGCGTCCGGTCGTGAATCTTTCCCATCTGAATTCCCGCAAGATCGTGCCACGGCGCTTTTTGCCATTCTCCCCTGCTGAAGTCATGCCCGGAAACCGGACCGTCTGCACGGAAGATTTTCAATGATTTATTTCCGAAACCGGGCAGGATTTTATTTGCCCGGAGACTGGCGATGTCCCATGTGAAAGGAGAGTGAAGAATTGCCCGCATCCTCCCGTTGGTCTTGAGCCGCATTCTGGTGTCTCCGCCGAAAGGACGGATCTCCTGCCAGCCGGAGAAGGGACGGACGGAGCCGTCCGGCGCATAGAGGGAGTCGATCATGGAATTGCGTTCTTCTATCTTCCTTGCAAGCGGCTCGAAAAGCGCCTGTGACGGACTGATTTTGTAGGCGTTGTAAAGGTGAATGACGGAGGCAAGATTGTTCAGGTAATTGAATTCAAGCCGGACCAGTTCCAAGCGTTTTTTCACTTTGGGGCCGATGGCTTTCGCCTCCGCCTCCGCCAGATTTTTCCCCATGGCCGCAAGCAGATCCCACGAGTAGAGAAGCGGAAGCAGAGTCATCGGCCTGGAAACGAACGCCTCGGAGTTTCTGTAATCCGGATGCGGGATCATGTCGAGTCTCTGATACAGATTTTCGTAAAAGACATGCATGGGAAATGCGGCTTCCCGGAATGCGTTCCGGCAGTAGTCCGCCAGAAGCTCTTTGGCACTCTTTTCCGGATCATCGAAAATTTTGCCGAAGACATAATATGCCGGTCCTTCGAGTCCGAACAGTTCCCCGAAACCGCACCGGTAAATTCCTTTGACCTGATTCCGCATGAAAAACCTGACCTGTTCCGCACAGAAAGCGGGGCTTGTTTTCGGCGTCAATCCGCCGGGGTTGTATTGACCCCAGTTGTAAAGATAGACGCTGAATCCCTGCGGGACTTTGATTTTCTTCCATGCGTCGAACGATTCCGGAGAACTGTCAGCGAGTTCAATCATGACGTTTTCAGGAAATTCATGAAATGTCTGCGGCGGCCTGCGCGTCGGAGAGTAGGCGATCAGCATCAGCTTTCTGCCCGGACGGTCTTTCCGCAGTTTTTCTGCCATTTCCCGGTGAAGAATCCAGAGTTTTTCGCCTGGATCGGAAACATTGCCGAAAACCCGGCAGGAGGCGCATTCGCATGGGACATAGCCGTCCGTGACCCCCACTTCCACGGTATCCGCTCCGTCGTCAAGGCGTTTCAGGATTTCCGCATAAACGAGTTTCTGAACTTCGGGGTTCGAGATGCAATGCCCGAAATACACGGCATTCGTCAGGCGCCTGCCGCCTGCCAGCGAAAAATACCCGGGATGCGTTTTCGCATATTTTTTCACAGGAATCGCATCATAATAGGAGTGTCCCCCGTAAATATGGAAGGAACCGTAACCGTAATTGTTGTTCGCATAATCATACATCATCGTGAAATGGCGTCCGACAGCAAAACGGAGCGGCGGCGTAATCCTCCGGTTCAGGCGGTCGGAAACAACAACCCTGGAAATTTCCGGGATTTCCGTTCCGATCTCTCCCGGCATCAGGAAACGCACATGAAGATAATCCTCCATAAATGCAACGACTCCTTTGACCGTGCCGAGCAGATAACGGTGATAAGAGTCATTGCCTTTTTTCCATTTTCCATGACGGTCATTTCCGGCGATGAAAACATTGCCGTCATGCACGAAAATCAACGCCTCGAAATCCTTGAAGCCGGCAACATCGATCCCCAGTTTCCGCAATTTTTCCGTATTGCCGAGATAGATTCCGGGGCAGTTCCCCGCATTCTTCTCGGATACGACGGCGATTTCCGCGCCGGCGCCCGCTTTGAATGCTTTCGCCAGTTCCTTTGCCGCGGCGTTTACGCAACGCCGGACCCCGGCGTCATAAAAATGATCCGGGAGAACGATTTGATAACGGCTTTTCCCTTTCTCCGCCAGCATCAGTTCCCCTGCGGGCAATCCCGAAAGAAGAAACAGAACGGACAACAGACAAATCAGTTTCATGAAAATTCCTTTTTATTGTTTGAGTTTTCCGATACTCCGCTGTTTGCGGGGCAGTTCATTGAAATATGATTGTTCCAAACGCATCCAGCGCATTGCGCCAGCTTTTCTGTTCAAGGTTGTACTGCCAGATTGTATAGCGCCGGTTCCGTTGATATGCCGCGTTGAAGAGCCATTTTTCTTCTTTCTGCGGAGTTCTGCCGAACCATGAGAACGGAACGGCAATCTCGACGGACGCCTCTTTACAGCCCGGAGCTGGAGCCGTCATGCGCGCACGCTGTTTTACCGGAACCGGTTCATAAATATTCCCCTGTCCGTTATTGTCTCTGCCGGTCTTGACCAGTCTTGAGCAGGCGGCGCTTGTCGATTTAATGCTGACAAATACTTTTTTCCATGTCTCCGGCTGGCGGGGAAGTCCGAGATAGACTTGAATCCCGTCATTCATGATCTCCTCCTGTTTCAGCCGATCGAAATGGAATGTGACGTATAAAAACGCATCGTCGCGGCGGCAGCTGATTCTTGCGCGGATGTTTCTGTAATCCGTTGCGTTGTCCGACGCGTTTGCCGGAGCAAAAACCTGCTGCCCGGAACGTTCCTTTCCCGCCTCAATCATTCGCCCCGCAAGCGGCACGTTTTCCTTGAGCAGCCATTCGGCGTCCAGAGTGAACGGCATGGGGAGGAGCCCCATCATGCGCCCGCCCGCCTTCAACACCGCATCCGGTACTCCGCTGAAATGCGCGGGAAGCGATTTCGGGCGCGGTGTCTGAATGAAACGGTTGCGCGCATCGACGGCTTTCAACAGGGAAATGCTGTCCGCGGAATTGTTTGTCCGAAGGACTTCCGCATATCCGGAAGCGACTGCCGCAGTCCGTTTCAGATAGTCAAACTCCAACCGTGCGTCTTTGATCTGCCGCGACTGATTCTTCTTTTCCGCCGCCGTCAATGTCCTGTCGAGCTCCGCAATGACTTCAGGCGTCCAGCGGACCTGCAGAAGCCTTAACGGTTCTCCAAAGTCTCTGCTGCTTCTCCGGTTCATGACGAGAGCCGGCGCGTTCCAGTCCTGAAACCTGCCGGGAACATCGAACTGCAGGCGGCTGTCGATCAGATTGTAGAATTTTTCCATTTCCGGAGCGGCGTCGCCGAAGAGCCCCTGACAATAGCGCCGGCGCAGTGTTTCCGCTTTCAGCGTCGGGTCTTCGAGCTGTTTCAGATATTGATAATAAGCGGGACCCTCAAGCCCGAACAGTTCTCCGAAGCCGCAGAAGTAAATCCCTCTGATCCGGTCGCGCCGGAAATCCGCCGCCTGAGCGGTAAGAAATTCAGAGGAGGCTTTCGGCGTAAAGCCTTCGGTATGGTAATACCCCCAGTTGTAAAGATAGGCTGTGAAGCCGTTTTTGACCGAATGCCATTTCCAGCGTTTCCGGATTTCCGGGGTATACGGAGCCAGTTCGATTACGATGTTATCGGGAAATTTGCGGAACGTCTGGGGCGGTGTCCGGGTCGGGCCGTAGGCAATGATATGAACCAGCTTTCCGGGACGGTCCTTTGCGAAGCGTTCCGCCATTTTCGCGTGCATGATCCAGAGTTTTTCGCCCCATGAGGATATACCGTAAAGTTTCCGGCAGTCTTCGCATTCACAGCCTCGGAAACCGTCGCTCTGCGCCAACTGAACCATCTCATACCCTTTGTCCGCGTGTTGCAGGAGCTCCCGGTAAATGAGTTCCTGCACTTCAGGCCTGGAAAGGCAGTATGCCGGATATCGCGGATTCAAGTCGCGTTTCCCCTTGATGAGAGCGAAATATTCGGGGTGCTCCTTTGCATATTTCGCCGCCGGAATGGCGATGTTGTGGGAGTGTCCGCCGTATGTGCCGTACCACGGCGCGGGAAACATATTGTTGGCAATATCGTAAAACATCTCCTGACGGCGCCCGATTCCGTAAAGAATTTGCGGCACTTTCTGAATCCGCAGATTGTCCGGGACGCTGATCTTCTGCAATTTCCTGACGGCAATTCCATCGTTCCCGGGATAGAGAAAATCCGTGCCGCAGAACTGCTCCAGAAAACTCGTGACCGCTTTTACGGTGCCCAGCGTAAATGCGTCATAGGAGCCGTCTTTCCGCCAGCGTCTGTCATTGCCGAACAGATAGAGATCATTGTCTGCGGCGACGATCGCATATTCCCATAAGTTTTCCGGGGCAAGTGCGATCCCTGTCGTTTTCGGGGCGTTCGCGCCGCCAATGAAAAGCCGTTTTCTCCCCTGCCGCGCCTGATCCTCCGTCACAATCGGAAGCTCAAGCCCGGCGGCGCGTTTCACGGAGTCCCGGAGCAGAAGCGCGCTGCTGCGCAGATGTCGTTCCATGGCTGGATCTTTTCCGGAAACGGGAAGAACGATCCGCCATTCTTTGTCGAGTGTGATTTCCCCGGCGGACAGCACGGCGAGAAAAAACACCAGAAGTGCTGAAAACAGAAATTTCATAATGATTCCTTTCCTCTTGTTATTTTAAGATCTTGTCATCCATTTGTCTGCGGTTTGTGCTCTGCCGTTCGATAATGCGGTAAGGGGCGGGGCTGAACGGCGGGAGGGAGTGTTCCGGCGCTCCGGGGCAGAACCACTGATCCGCCTCGTCCAGAATCCTGATTCCGTTGCTTCCGATTTCCCGGTAGCCTACCGCAACGGTGGAAAGAGGCGGATTCATATAAGCGCTGTTCGGCGTGCCGCAGTATCCCATGACGGCAATGTCGTCCGGAATTTTCAAGTGCAGCTTCCTCAATGCCCGGTAAACGGCGGGAGCCCAGTAGTCGGAGTAGCAGAGAAGCGCCGTCGGCGGCTCCTGCATCCGGAAAAGACGGCTCAGATTTTCCTCCACGGAACGGTCCGTCAGTTGCGCAGTAACGATCAGCCGGGGATCAGGGTCCAGCCCCATGGAGCAGAGAATTCGCGCGTATTCTTCCGGGTTGAACTCATGACGGATCAATCCGGGGACATCCGTGTTGACGATCCCGATTCTGGTATGCCCGCAGCCCTGAAGATAACGCAGCGCCTCGCACCAGGCATTGCGGGTGTTCTGCGGAATTGCCGCCCAGCCGGTGACCCGGTAGTCTTCCGGCTGACAGTAGAGCAGGACGACGGGAACCGGCAGGCTTTTCAGGGCAAGAAAGACTTTTTCATTTCCCAGAAAGGCGCTGGATTTCCACAGGATGCCGGAAATTCTGCGCCGCCGGATCATTTCCATGATCTCGTTGTGTTCCATTGAGTCGAGGTGTTCATAGGAACAGTGTTCCAGTTCAATATCGCGATCATGGAGCGCCTGTTCGATTCCGAGCATGATCTGCGGGATGATATGTTCCGTATAAGGCGCGGGTGGAGCGGCATCGAGCAGGAGCATATAACGCCTGCGTTTTTCATATCCGCAACCGGGATTGACGAAAGTTCCTTTTCCGCGTCCTCTGACGATCAGGTTTTCTTCTTCGAGCCATTTCAACGCGGTGCGGAGCGTGTTGCGTGAAACGCCAAGCTTTTTCGCATAAGGAATTTCCGCCGGGAAGCGAAATCCGGGCTGACAACTTCCGCTGAGAATATCTTCTTTCAGCTTTTCATACAGTCTGCTGTTCTTGGCATTTGAATTCATGGTTTATCCCTTGATGAAAATTTCAATTCCGGCTGTCTGGTATCAAAATTATAAAAGTTAGTACCATATTCCGTCAAGCCCCTTTTCGAAAGAAAACGGAAAAATTTATTCAAAAAGCTGATTTCCATACTGCGGCGCCTTCTTTCGCGGAAAGACCGGCAGTATATTCAATTCTCCGGCGGGACTGCATGTTTTGTATCAGGATCGTGGATTCATAATCGGTTATTTTCTGTCTGTGCGCCGCCGGAACGGTTGAAAAAATGATCTGCCGCATCATATTATGACATCATTCAATCAATTCGAGAGGACAGTTTATGAAACTTGATTTCCGCATCGACTGGGGATACCAGTATCTGTATTCGCGCCGCCATTATCATCCCGTCTATCTCTGGGATGGACAGCTGGACTGCAATGGCGGCAGGATCGAAGAAACTTATCAACTGGACTACCCGGTCATCTGGTATGGCCCCGGGCATTGTGCGCATGAGACGAAACTCGCCGAACCGAAGTGGAAGAGCCGCACGCGCAGGGGGCTTTCCGGTGTCCGTTTCGTGGCGGATGCGGATGAGAATGCGACGTTCCATCTGACTACGCTTTCCGGCATATTCGATTTTTCCGCAAAAGATATTCTCGAAAACGGCAGGATCGTATTTCCCGTCGGCCCGAAGTATCTCGGATGCCATGTGATCGTGACCCGTACAAATTATCTCTGGTTCCGCCCCGCGCCGAAAGACGGACAGCAGGTCTGGGAGGCGGACGATCTTCCGCTTCCGGTTCATGACTGGGCGCGGATGCGCACCGCATGGCTGGCGCCGGGCGAAACACTTGAATTCGAGGCGGAAATCCCGGAGAAGAAAGCGGATTTCGTCGAAAACATTCTGCATATCGTCGGCATGGCGGCGCCCGGTTACACGCCGGAGAAAGAGAGACAGATTCACGACACTTTTCCGATGACTCTTTTCTGTGACGGCAGGGAGGTTGTGCAGTTTGCCCACTATTTCCGCGAACATGATGAATTCATGCAGATGCTGGAAGATGTCTGGGTGCGTTTCCAGGCGGCGCCGGGCAGGCATACATTCGGGATCAGAAACGGCAATCCGCAGTTTTATCTGCTGTTCAGCCGTCTGATTCTCCAGCAGAGCACGCACAATCATCTGGATTTTTCCCTGCCTCCGTGGGCATTGGTCAATGAGCCGCTGACGGGGCGCATTTTCGCGGTCTGCCCGGATGAGGTCACGATCCGCTGGCAGGGCGGGGCGGTGGATTGCGTGCTTCAACCCGGCTGGAATGATTTTGAGTTCACTTTATCCCGTCCCGGAGTGAATGCCGTCGTCGAAGCCGGCAATTCCTCCGGCGTGATTCCGGCGGTTTATGCGCTGGCGGACGAAACTCCGCGGGTGACGGTCGGTTATGATATGACCGTGGTGCCGCATGACGGAAACGGTTTTATGGACTGGCTGCTGGATTATACATGGCGGACCCGTCTCGGCAATCTTGTGGTGTTCCGCGCATTTCTGCGGAAAGACCCGCATTCCCGTGAGGCGGTTCCCGTCGATCCCGCACTGATGGCGCGCTGGGGCGAATTCTGCCGGAAACATCATATCGTTGTGGAGGCGGCGACGGATTTTGAAGACGGCGCACTGGTCAAAGCCGCAGGTGATGCCCTGCACAGCGTCGGAAGACACGAATGGCCCGGAGCCGTTTATGCATTCGACCCGAAAGAGCCGTGGAGTTCCGGCGACATGAAAGAGGCAATGGAGCACTATCTCAAATATCTGAAGATTGAGATCGACCGCGCCCATAAGGCTGCTCCCCGCGCGGCATTCGGGGATGCGTCCGGCGGACACCGTTACTGTTACCTTGCGGGAGCCGATTTCATCCGCACGGAGACGATGGTCCCGCATACCCAGCATCTCTGTTCGCAGGCGCGTCCGGCGGCGGAATCGCTCGGTTCCGGCGAGTGGGGGGTGCATATCGCGATCCAGCACGCGGTCCAGCCTTATTTTGAAACGCATCTCGGCATGTATTTCCTCTCGCTTTTTCAGCCGTGGATGATGGGGGCGTCGATGATTTACGAAGAAGACTGCCTGTTCCAGTTGTTCAAGGAGGAGCGGCAGAGCTGGGATGACGCTCTCACAAAAGGCAAGCGCGATATGACGCGCGACTTTTACCGTTTCGTCAGGACGCATCCCCGGACGGGAAAAAACAAACGCAATATCGCATTCCTTGAGGGACGCTATGCGGCGCCGTTCAACGGTTTTATCTGTGATGTGGAACAGACTCCCGAATACTCGGTGTGGGGGCTGTTCGGGAATTCCGATTCCGCATGGGGGCACGGACAGCCGGAAAAATGCCGCCAGCTTCTGGATGTCCTGATGCCCGGCGCAAACACGCATCCGCTGCGCCAGCGTTACGACCGCCGCCGCTTCTTCTTTTCCGGCACGCCTTACGGGGATTTCGACGAAGTGCCGGCGGAGGCGGAAAGCGGATATTTCAATCAGTATGAATTGCTGCTGAATCTCGGCTGGAACACGATGATTGCCGGGGATTATGATAAATTGTACAGTTTTGTTGAAAACGGCGGAACTCTTTTTACCGGGCTGCCGCAGTTCAGCACGCATACGAAGCGCGATTTCCTGCACGACTGGAAGGATCTTGCGCTCTGGAACGGTGGCGATCTTTCCGGGTTCTGCGGAGTCAGAGTGACCGGTCCCGGCGGGGAATACAGCGGACAATGGAACGCCGCGGGGCATGAGGCGTTTCCCGAACCGGAGCTTTCCGCGCTTCCCAGCCGTTCCGTGGACGAGGACGGCCCCTGCCGTCTTGCCGAGGTGGAGCTTGCCGGAGCGGAGATTGTCGCGTGGGACGCCGCGAACGGCAAGCCGCTGGTTGTGCGGCATCGACTCGGGAAAGGGCAGGTCTACCTGATGACGGCGTGGGCATATCCGGGACACGAGCGGCTCCAGAAGGTTTCCGCGTCGTGGATTGCAAAGCTTGCCGCGGAGCATCGCGGAACGGTTTACGCGGATGATCCCTCAGGAGAGGTCTTCTGGACCCGCTGGGAGGAGGAAAACGGCTGTTCGCGCCTGATGCTCCTGAATACGGACTGGACGAAATACAATGAAAAAACGGTCGGGATTCATACGCCGGATTATTCTTTCCGGACGCATGTCCAGGAAAGAGTGCCTCTGCTTCTGACCCTGCTCCCGTTTGCGGCGCTTGAACCGGATTTTGAGGTTCACACCGAGATTCTTTCCGTCTGTGAAAACAGTGCGCGGCTCCGTTTCCACGGGACAGGCGTGAAAAATCTCCGTATTCACTGGAAGCACGGTAAAAAAGAAACCCGTTTTCTTGACCTGCACCATGCGGGCGCCGTGCTTGAGATGGAACTCACAGCCTCCGAAGGAGATCGTTGACGGGATTCATGACTCCGGTCCGGTGTTCCTGCCCTGTTTGAGCTGGCGGAACCGGACCGGAGAACAGCCCACATGCCGTTTGAAAAGACGGGAGAATGCGGCTGTGCTTTCCGCCCCCTGCCGCCATGCGATTTCTTCGATGGAATAGTCCGTGTGAATCAGGAGATCCGTTGCGCGCACGATCCGGCGGTTGTTGCAGTATTGAATCAGGGAGATTCCGAATTTTTCACTGAACAGATTGGAGAGATAGGTCGGGTTCAGGTGCACGATAGCTGCAAGCTGTTTCAGAGTCAGTTCGCGGTCCAGATTTTTTTCGATGTAATTCAGCAGTTTGACAAGGCGCAGATTACTCCGGTCCAGATTCTTTGTATTGGAAAGGATGTTTTCGTAAAAGGGTTCCAGCAGAAGATGCAGCGCCGACTGCGCCTCGAATTCCGCAAGCGGGGGAACCTTGTAATACTTCTCGCTATGGGAAGTCGGATACCACTTCGTGAGATGTTCAAAGAGAATGCAGTATTCTTTCACGTCCGGCACCGGCAGTTCGTTGACGGTATCCGCGATGTTGAACAGATCGACCTCGGAATCCGCCATGAACACATTGAAATGCGTCCAGTATTTCACGAGCCGTTCCGGGCAGGAGACCTCCACCGGCGCATAGGGAGGGATCAGGAAAAGGGAGCCGGGGCGCAGATGATACTGCTTTCCTGAATACATCATATAACCTTCCCCGGAAAGCGGGAAATAGAGGCGCGTGAACGGAATGACCAGACGCACCGGATTGAAATTCCTTGTCTGCCAGAAGCTGTCCAGTTCCTGCTTCCGCGCAACTTCCATCACGATTTTCGCTTTTCTGATAATGTCGATCATCTCTTTTATGCCGAATCTGTAGAATATGCCTGTTTTTCTAGCTTTTGACATTAAAATATCTGAAATATGGTATTGTCAAAACAATAATATCATTTATAATTAAAAATACAAAGGGCAGATTTAAAAAAACAAGGATTTTCAATGACAAGACTTCGTGACAGATTATGGCTCTGGGGACAGTCTCCCGGATCGCATCACAGAGAGAGCAACAACCGTTATCAGCTTCCGGGAGTCAATCATATGACTCCGGCGGAGGGGTGTGATTTCTTCGGGATTCCGAACTGCTGCCGCGTGGTGATGGAAAACCTTCCGCCTCCGCCGTTTGACCCGGAGTCCGAAGCTCTGAAACACCTGAAGCAGGTGGTGTGGTCCGTGGTCGGCTCCGGCGGTTCGTCGCGGACCGACGCAAAACTCGGCGATCTGGAGGAGGTTCTTGACCAGGCGCGGAAATATCCGAATGTGACGGGCGGGGTGCTGGATGATTTTCTCAATGCGCGCCGCAGGGAGCTTTTCACTCCGGCGGATGTCGCTCTTTTCCGGGAGCGGATGCACCAGGAAACCGGGCGGCGTCTTGATCTCTGGGTCGTGCTTTATGCGCATGAGATTTCGCCGGAGGTCAAGCCGTATCTTGAGGAGTGCGATGTGGTGACGTTCTGGACATGGCACGGAAGAACACTGGACCGTCTGGAGGAGAATCTTGATACGGTCATCGCCATGACGCCGGGAAAAAGGCATCTTGCCGGGTGCTACATGTGGAACTACGGGGAGTCAAAGCCGCTGACGCCGGAGCAGATGAAGCATCAATGCGAAGTCTATTTGAGGTATGTCATGGACGGAAAGATCGAAGGCATCATCTTCTGTTCCAACTGCATCGCGGATCTCGGAATCCCGGAAGTGGAGTGGACGCGCCGCTGGATCGCGGAACATGCGGATCAGGTCGTCCCGGAAAAATAACTGTTTTACTGGAGATCATCAATATGAAAAAACGGACAACCGCAATCATATTCGCATTGCTGGGTTCTCTTACTCTTTGCGCCGCAACCATGCCGCTGGAAGATTTCAGCGATCTTTCCGCATGGAAATCCGATTCTTATACTCCGAATACGAAATTTGAAAAAACGGCGGACCGTCCCGGCATTACGATTCATGCGCCGGGCGGCATTTACCGGATGCTTCCCGCGAAGTTCGGGCAGTACCGGAACCAGGGGAGGAACTTCAACGGAATCTCGTTCAAAGTCAAAGGCGATGGTTCCGGTAACTTCGGGAGCATCAGCGTCGGGCAGCGCTGGGGATGGTGTTTTTCCTGGCATTTCCCGCTTGAAAGCAAGGAATGGACCGAATATAAAGTCGCATGGGAGGACATGAATCCGGTCTGGAGCTGGAACGTCGGCAAAATCAACGGCAGGGGCGGGCTGACTCCCGAGGGCATTGATTTTCTAGGGATCGGCAATAAATGGAAAATCGGATATTTCAATGCGCCGGTTGCCGCGCATCAATACAGCATCGCGGATGTCAGGCTGGTCGAAGATGCGGCGACGAAGTATGCGGATCATAACGGGAAGGCGCGGGCAATACAGGATGTCGTGAAGAACATGAAGGAGGGAAAAAACGTAACTGTTGTATCGGTCGGAGACTCCATCACGGCAGGCGCACGGCTCCGCAGCCCGCAGGCTGAATCCTACAGTGCGGTCATGCAGAAAAAACTGCGGGAACAGTTCCGGAATGACAGGATCACCGTGTCTGCACATGCCGTCGGCGGAGCCACCCTGATTGATCTTCTGAACTGGATGGAACGCGATATCGGGAACACCCCGCCGGATTTGATTACGATTCTGATCGGGACAAATGATAAGAGCACCGGAAAAAGCTGCGCATCGTATGCGATGCAATTCAATGAGTATATCGGCCGTCTGATTGCAAAGACACAGGGCAGAAGCGCGATTCTGCTGATCAATGCGGTTCCCGGAAAATATTACCGCTGGGATATGATGGACGATTATGCGGATGCAGTGAAAGAAATTGGAAACAGACGCGGCCTGCCGGTCTGTGATCTTTACGGAGCGATGCGCGCTCTCGGCAGAGAGAAAGTCGCGGGCCTTCTGGCGGATCTGCTTCATCCGAATACCGCCGGACATCAGGCAATCGGCGAGATTGTGGCGAATTCAGTCATTCAGGCTGAATAAGTAAGATAGAGAGTATTCACTGAGAGGAGTGGAAAATGGATGTGGTAAAATTTGCACCGACGGGGGACCAGCTTCATGAATTGAGTCTGGCGGCAGAACGGCTGAATGAAAAAAAGAAGGAGATCAGGAAAAGGAGAACTGTTCTTCGTTCGGCAACCGCGGCGCCGCGTCCGCCGGGATACGTTGAGGATGATCCGCTGATCACTCCGTTCGATATGGAATGGGTCGGAGAAATCGAACCTGAAAATTCGGCTTTCAATGAAGTTATCCTGAAAGTTCTTGCCTCCGCGCCGAAACTTGACACCACCGGATTTGTCAAACTGGGCGGAGATAATCTCTGGGTCTGGGGCGGTCCCACTCCTGCATGGGGAGGAACGATGGCGGAGGACACCCTGATCAGAGGCGCGGATTATTTCAATGCTGAAAATGTGGTATATGTTTACGGTCCCACCACGGAAAAGATGCTCGGCATTCACAGCAAGTATAAAAGAATGATCTGCCAGATCAATACGAATTGCCGCACCAGAGTGGAGGATGTGCCGTATGCTTCGGACGAGGAAAATGCGGAATATCTCAGCAGGCTTTCCCTGAAATATCCGAATATCACCGGCGCCATGTGCGATGATGTCATGATTGATTATGACAAAGTCATTCTGCCGGAGAAATTCGAAGCACGCGCCAGAGCCCTGAAGAAATATAATCCGGAACTGAAGATGTGGTGTGTCGCCTACGAGCATGATTTTATCCATAATCATAAGGATTTCCGCTATGTTCTGCCTTATGTTGACGGAATCAATCTTTATATCTGGAGCAAGGACCAGATTCTGCGTTTCGATGAGACCATTGAGCTTTGTCGCCTGAGTTTGCCCGGAAAGCCGATTCTGCTGGGGGTTTTTCTTCATGATTACGGTCGGAGCGATGCCGGCACGCCTCCGGAACTGCTGATTTATGAGCTGGACAAGGCACGCGAATACCTGACGGCGGGACTGATCGAAGGAGTCGTGATTCTTGGAGACCGGGAAATCAAAAAGTGGCCGGAGCAGGCGGAAACGATCAGAAATTATCTGATGAATCAATGATGACAACAGGATTGCAGACTGAAAACAGTTGAATAACAGGTAAGGAAAATGCAGATGATGAAAAAATCAATGTTGACGGGGGGAGTTCTGCTGACGTTGGGATTGAGCGTATGCGCCGCGGAACTGCCCAGCGATCAGGTGACGCCGGCGCCGTTCGCCGCAAAAACGGAAAAAAAGGAAATTCGTGATTTCACTCCTGAAATCAAGGGGAACCGGATCATTTCCGGCAGCCGTTCCCTGGAAATCACGGAAAACGGAAGCTGGCGGATGCTGATCGGAGGAGAAGAAATCTTCGTCATCAATAATTCCTTCAAATTGCAGAACGGCGGTTTTGTTTCAAGCGGCAGCAAGGCATTTTTTCAGTTGGAACCGATCAAGTTCGCCAATAATGCATTTGAATTGCGCGGAACGTGCAAACTGACGCCGGACGGAAAGCGGAGCGCAAAAATTGTGCAGGCGGCGCGTCTGCTGCCGGACGGGCTTCTGGAAGTTGAACTGAAGGTGGAGACGGCGCCGGAGGACAGCGCGCTGATCGGCGATGAGAGTCTTTTCCTGAGTATTCCGCAGAAAGTTGCGCAAGGGCATGTGTTTGAATATCAGACGGGAAAAAAGAAAGAACGTTTCGTCATTCCTGTGGATAGCGGAAAGCGGTTGTTTTCCACATGGCAGAAGATTGATGCGATGAATTTCTTCGATGACCGCCCGGAGTATCTTTTTTCAGTGATTCCCGTTTCCAGAGCCTTCATCAATGCGTTTACCGGTTTGAACCGTTTCAATGTCCAGTTCCGCCCTCTGCGGGAGGCGGGACGCACGATCAAGTTCAAACTTGATCTGCGCCGCGGCACCGTGGTCGAAAGCGGCAAAACTTATGCCGGGCAGGATTGGCAGAAGCTGGAGGCATTGACGGTTTATGACCGCGATGCGTCCGGAAATCTTCTGATGAATCCCTCATTCGAGCAAGGCTCCGACAATGCCTGCTGGATTACTTACCCGGGGTTTGCCGGAACTCCTGAAAAATGGGAGAAAGGAGCTCCGGTGATTGACGGCGGAGTTGCGAAATTCGGGAAACACAGCCTGCGCCTGAGCAGCTGGAGCAAGGATCGGCGCGGCGACTGGCGGGGAATTTACGAGGCGGGAGACGTCAGCATTTTTCCGGTGCCGGTGGAACCGGGCGATTATGTTTTCAGTTGTTATGTAAAGGGAAACAGGAAAGGACAGGATATTTCTGTGTGGGCGGCGAAAACCTGTATGCCCGAAGATGTAAAACGGGGCGGGGACCGCTGGATCGCTCTGGCGAAAACCAGGACTGAGGTCGGCGGAGAATGGCGGAGAATCGTCCTGCCTGTCAAGGTGCCTTTCGACATGCCGCTGGTTTTCAGTATGAACGTGACTTCTCCGACCGGCGACGGCGAGGTATGGATTGACGGAATGCAACTGGAACGCGGTTCCGTCGCCACCGCTTATGTGAACCGTCCGGTGGAATCGGCTCTGCTTACTTCGGCAGAGGATCATTTCGTTGAAACGGGCAGACCTTTGCAGGCTCGTTTGAAGGTTTCTGCCGAAGCTCCCGGGAAAGGAAAACTTTCCGTCATGGATTTTTTCGGCAACGTAATTTATCGGAAAGAGTTTACATTTCAGGACGGCAGCGAGATCGGGCTGCCGGACCTGAAGACGGACCGCGGCGTTTTTGTCGTCCGAACAGATTATGAACTGGAAAACGGCAGGAAAACTTATGATTTCCACCGCTTTTCCGTCATGGACTTCATGAACAATACCCACCGCCTGAAAAATCTGTTCTGTATTGATTACAGCTATCTTTCCTCGCAGGCGGATTTCCCCGCAATACTTCAGCGGTGCAGACAGCTCGGCATGGGCGGCAAGGGCTGGTTTCACCAGGAATTCAAGGAAACCGCCGATATGTACCGGAAATTCGGCATGGATATTTCCCATACGGCAATGTGCACGCGCGGAAAAACGAACCGGAGCCATTTCTGGATCTACCCCAATGCCGCCATGAACAGGGCGCATGACCGTGTGGAGCCTCTGATCAAAGATTTCCGCGATGAGAATCCGGATGGAAAATTGACGGAAGATTACCTGAAACGTTTCGATGCCGCGGTGCAGGCAAGAGTCAAGGCGTTTCCATGGGTCAAACGCTGGTCGATGGGCGGAGAAGACGACGCGGCGGCTCCTGCGTTTGCCGGGCTTTCCGCATCGGATGAGGAATTCAGCAAATACGTAACATTGCAGATCGCATTTTACAATGCCGTGAAGAAAGCCAATCCCGAAGCGCAGGTGGTCGGCGGGCAGATTCCCTGCAATGCCTCGCCGCAGAGCGGAATCCATTCTCTGGAACGTTTCCTGAAGGCTGTTGACGGCCGTGTAAAATTCGATTTGCTGGCAATTCATATTTACAGAGAGTCGCCGGAAAACCCCGATCTGGACTCCGATCTCGATTCCATTCTGAAAATCATGGATCAGTACGGTTATGAGGGAAAACAGCTTTTCCTGCCGGAAGGCGGTTATTATAATCTTTACAGCGTTCCGCAGTGGGGGCTTTACAAGTCCCAGTGGAACGGAATCAACAACTGGATGTACGGCCCGCTTTCCTATGACATGGGCTGGACCGAGAAGATCAGCGCGGCTCATGATGCGCGAACATGGCTGGCGGCTCTGAAATACGGCGACAGAGTTTCGTTTGTCACGCTGGCGCTGGTCAGTTCAAGGACATTCGGCATGGATATCAGCCTGACACCGTTCGCCATGCAGAAAGCGGTCAACACGCTGGCGCATCTGCTTGGAGATTCCCGTTTCAGACAGGATATCCGCTTTGCCCCCTACGTGCGCTGTTATCTGTTTGAAGACGCGCAGAAGCGTCCGGTGGCGGCGGTATGGAGCCATGATCCGAGAATGGACAGCGGGGCGATTCCGGCGATGATCGCTTCTGCGGATTTCGGAAAGGGACTGCCTGAGATTTTTGATTTTATGGAAGGCGCGCGCCGTCCCGCGATCGGAGCGGACGGAAGACTGCGTTTTGCCGTTGGACCGTTCCCGATGTTTTTCAGAGGCAGACCGGGAACACTGGCGGAGATGGCAAAGGCGTTTACCGGAGCGGTGCCCGTCAGCGGAAGCGATCAACTGCCCGTGGAGATGTCCATGCGCCCGACTGCGCCGGACCGTTTCCATATTGAGTTGAGCAATCTGCTGTCGCGGGAGTTCCGTGGGGAAATGACTGTAAACGGAAAGGTGGAACAGGTTGCGGTTGCCCCGAATGAAAAGAAGAATATCGAACAGGCTCTGCCTGAGGTGCTGCGCGCCGACCGGATGACAAAAGAAAAGGTCACGGTGACGATCGACCGGAAATTAAGCGACACGCTGGAATTCGAGGGAATTGTCTGCCGTAAAATTACGGGAGCGCCGGATTGGAACCGGATTCCGGAAGTCCCGTTTGTCAATAAAGTCAAACCCGTTTCGGAATCGGATTTCTCCGGAAGTTACCAGCTTGCATGGGATGAGAACAATCTTTACATCCGGGTGAATGTCAGAGACGACCGTTTCTTCCACGAGGAATATGCCGCCGGCGAGAAACGCTGGAATAACGATTCGTTGCAGATCTTTTTCGATACCCTGCTCAACGCCCGGCTGAAAAAGACGCGCGGATTCGACGGTGACGATTATGATTATGCCGTGTTCCCGGACGCCGCCGGAACTTCCGCCCGTGTCTGGCGCAATCTCCAGCCGGATATTCAGCTGACGCTGGGAACGACGGCACCGCGCAACAAGGCTTTCGAGCCGGAGATTCCTGCAAAGTTCACACGTACAGCCGGCGGATACGTCTATGAGGCGGTATTCCCCGCGAAATACCTTCTTCCGATCCGTTTGAAGAAAGGAAGCGCGTTCGGGTTCTCGCTGTTTGTCAATGACCGCGATGACGCCGGAGGAAATGTGAAGAGTTGTCTGACGTTGACGCCGGACGGCACCGGCTCCTACAACAACCCGCATCTGTGGCCGGTCATGCTGTTGTGGGATGACAAATAATATTCAAGGAGGCTGCCATGAAGTTTTTACCGTCTTGCCATCGTAAAACCGTTAATTTTTCCCTGATAGAGCTCTTGATTGTGATTGCAATCATAGCGATTCTGGCGGGAATGCTTCTGCCGGCGCTGAGTGCCGCCCGTGACAAGGCAAAAGCCATCTCGTGCGCAAATAATCAGAAACAGATGGCGCTGTCCATGCAGAATTATATCAATGATACAGGCTTCTGGGTCTGGCCGGTCATGGAGGATGAGAGCAAGATGTCTACCGCCTGGTGGAGCCGTATGATGCGGGATGGATACTTTGATGTAAAAAATCTAAGCAAAGATGTAACTTCAAAAAGTTTTCTGCTTTGTCCCGAGACGGAGAACTTCACTTATTCCGCAGGCGAGAACGGGCGTCTGCCTTCTTACAATCTTGCCTACGGCATGAGCGGATTCGGTATTTACGGCATCAGCGGCCGTTTTGATGAGCCGGAAAGAGTGATCCGTCCGGAAAAGATCAGGCGTCCCTCTCAGGTGATTGCGCTCGGAGAGCGCCCGAAAACATACGGCAGCAATCCGCATCGTTTCACAGTCAGCCAGATTCCCGGATATTCCGCCGGGAATGAGGTCCTGATGGGTTTTGTCCATAACAACCGGGCGAATCATCTTTATACGGACGGGCATGTGGCTCAGAATCCGCTGTCGATGTTCTATGCGGGAAATGATTATAGTCGTGCAATCCGCATCTGGAAAGCCAACTTTGATCCGGTCAATCACTGAATGCCTGATGACGGTTCGGAATCCGTTCCGATTCCGTCAGTCCCGTTTTTTATTCGAGTCTGCGGCAGATCTCCGCGCATTTCAGCAGATAACGCGGCAGATGGAACAGGCCTTTCCAGCGGCTTCCTTTATAGGTATGCACCCGTTTGCCGTCGATCGCAACGCAGGAGAACCATTCCGGGTATTCCGTGTCGCGCAGGTATTTCCATGCAAATGCGTCGATCTTGCGGAAGAACTCAAGAAACTCCTCGTTTTCGCTCATTTCATAGGCGGAGAGCGCCGCGATTGCCGCTTCATTCTGCGGCCACCATGTCTTTTGCATCTGCCTGTCTTCCGGAAGCGGTTTGCCGAGAACGTCGCGGAAAGAAATGATGCCGCCCTGTTCCTTGTCCCACCCGTAGCGCAGTGTGTTGACCGTGAGTTTCAAGGTCCGGTCGAGCAGGATCTTCTTGCCGGAACTGCGGATATACTCCATCATGAACCACATGCTTTCCAGTGCGTGCCCCGGATTGGCGAGCCGTCCCTCCGGTGAATTCAGATCGAACGAGCCGTCCGCCTTGGTTCTCTCCTGAATGATGCCGAATTCCGGGTTGCAGAACTCAAAGACCATGCGTGCCGTGAATTCCAGCTCTTTATTGAATTCATCCGTCTGAAGCGCCGTTTTCATGATCTGCAGGACATTGAGCGCGATCATGTAATGACCGAATCTCTTATAAGGCGTGCCGCCCGGAAGAACCGGATTCTGTTCCGATTTTCCGACATTGTTCCAGTAGATTTTCCAGCATTGGAGAGCCTCGTCCCGGTAACAGGTTTTGCCTGTCGCGCGGTAAAGTTCGGCGCAGGCGATTGCCGCAAAACTTTCCGAAAAAATTTCGGCGCCGTCGGGAATCTCGGTGGAGACGGGGCTTCCCGCCTGATTCAGAGAGAAGTAGTAGCTGCCATCCGGTTTTTTGCCGGAACGCGTCAGAAAATCGAATCCGTTGTCCGCATATTCCAGATAGCGTTTCTGCGAGAATGCGGAGTTGTAAAGCACTGCGAACAGATAGACTTCGCGCCACTGCATCCACATGTATTTGTTCGTGTCGTAAACTGTTCCGTCGCGTTCGAGACAGGTCAGAAAACCTCCATATTCCGAGTCAATGCTGTGCTGCTCCCAGAACGGGATAATCGAGTTCAGAAGTTCAGATTCATAACGTTCTGCAGTTTCTTTGAAAAATGACATGTTTCCCTCCATGTATTATGCCTGTTTTCTTTTCCGTTATAAAAATAGCAAGGATTGCGGAAGATGTCAAGCCTGTTACCGGCTTTTGCAGAACTGCGGTTCTGTTTTTATATCATTTTTCTTGAGAAATGTTCTCCCCGGTTTATATTAATATTCAGGAGGTCGAATATGAAAAAAGTCAGAATCACGGTATTGAAGACAACTTTGGATGCGGAACTGGCAAAAGAATACGGCGTGGAAGGCCTGCAGGCGTGTCCCATGCTGAAAGCGGGACAGGTCTTTTATGCGGATTACGCCAAACCGGAAGGCTTTTGCGACGAGGCATGGAAAGCAATTTACCAGTATGTGTTCGCCCTTGCCCACGGCGCGGAAAGAGGGCTGTTCTACTACGGGGACTGGATCCGTGTCCCCGGTGTGGCGATCTGTTCCTGCAACGACGGGCTCCGCCCCGTCATATTCAAGCTGGAGGCAACGGACGAGACTTCCGAGATCAATTATACGCCGGTGCGCTGATTCTCTTATCAGGAATTCTTCTGAACCCGTGCTGCGATCTTGTCCGCTTCGGCGCGCAGCGCGACAAGATCCAGTTTGCCGCTGCCAAGCATCGGAATGGCGTCGATCTTGTAGAAGTTCGCCGCTTTCGGAATCCAGAGATTCGTGATTTTGCACGCACGCATCTCCTCAATGATCTTTTCCGGTGATACAGGCAGTTTCGTGTAAAGCACGATCAGTGCCTCGCCTTTCTGCGGGTCGGGAATGCTGCTGACTGCGGCGACTTTTTCATCCGTTCCGATGATTTCGTTGATCGCACATTCCACCAGCTCGTGGGGAACCATTTCGCCGCCGATTTTGCTGAAGCGGGAAAGCCTGCCGCAGAGCGTGATGTAGCCGTCGCCGTCGATGCGTGCAATGTCGCCGGTGTTGTACCAGCCGTCCTGAACCGCCTCCGCCGTCAGCTCCGGTTCTCCGAGATATCCCTGCATGACATTCGGGCCTTTGATGACCAGCAGCCCCTCGGTATCCTGCGGCAGCGGTTTACGTGTTACCGGATCGACGATTCGCGCGCAGATGCCCGGCATGGCGGGGCCGATGCTTCCCTTTTTGCCGTACTGTTTTCCCAGGTCAAGCACCGAGGAACCGATGTTGATTGCGACGATCGGGGAAAGTTCCGTGCATCCGTAACCTTCAATGAGGACGCGCTCGCCGTTGGAAATATACTCGAATTTTGCGGAGATGTCCGTCCGCAGTTTCTCCGCGCCTGCGATGGCGAGACGCAGGGACTTGAACTGTTCCGGTTTGCATTTCCGCATATAGTTCTGCATGAAAGTCGGCGTTGCCAGCAGAATGGTCAACTGGTATTTTTCCACGGCTTTCCCGACCGCCTCGCTGTCGAGCGGGCTTGTGACGTAGACAACTTTGCAGCCGATCATCAGAGGCAGCCAGAAGCAGGTGTTCAGCCCGAATGCGTGGAACAGCGGCAGGCTTCCGAGGACGGAATCGCCGTCCGTCCAGTTCATGACTTTCAGGAATGAATGGATGTCGCTGTTGAAGTTGTGATGCGAAAGCATGACTCCTTTCGGGATTCCCGTGGAACCGCTGGAAAACAGGATGACTGCGGTCCGCATGACATCCCTGTGACTGGCGGGGGAAAGAATATTCATGAACTCCTGATGCGGAAGCAGCGCCGCCGCAAGAGTCATCAGAATCTTTTCCCTGCGCGTGACTCCCGCCGCAATATCCTCCAGAAACACCATTTCCGGAAGCGGCTCCATTTTGATCTTCGAGAGAAATTTCCTGCTGGTGAGGATGTGAGTAATGGATGCCTTGTCAATGGCGCTGCGCACTGCGTCGTGCGATGCCGTGAAATTCATCATCGCGGGAACCTTGTCCGCCATCATGACTGCGACGGTTGCAATTGCCGCCGCAGTGCAGTTCGGCATCATCACGCCGACATATTCGCAGTCGGGCGCGATAAGTTCGCGGATTTTGCGGCTGAGAATTGCCGAACGCACATAGAACTGGAACGCGGTCGTTTCGCTTCCTCCGTAATCGCAGGCAAGAACACGGAACGGGGTCAGCTTCGCATGTCTGGCGATCTGATAGTGCAGGGGGCGTTCCGAGGGACGCGGCGTCATATCGGTGTCCGCCGCAAGCTCGGAAATGGTCTGGCGCAACTCATAGGCGGTGATTCCATGCGGAACCGGCTTGCCGAAAGAGATCGTGACCGGATGCGGGAGCTCTTTCGGGAAACGGAGTTTGAGCCTGCCGTAGTAATAGCTGAAAATACTGCCCCATATCATGCCGATGCGGACCGGAATCACGGGGACATGGACGTCATCCGGAAGCATCGCCTTGAAACCGCCGCGGAACTCGTCCATAATGCCGTTTCTCGTGATCTTGCCTTCCGGGAACACGCATACGATATCCCCTTGCCGCAAGGCGTCCTTTACGTTCCCGATCATATTGCTCATGCTCTTGATGCGGTTCAGGCGCGGAACCTCGATGAACCCGGCAAAGCGCGCAAACGGATTCAGCAGAGGTATCTGATAGTAATCCTCGTGCATCAGGAACCGGATGCGTCGCGAAGTGCATGCGCTGATCATGAAACCGTCCACGAACGAGGCATGGTTCGACACCAGCAGAGCGGGACCATGATCGGGTATCCGCTCCTCTCCGGTGACTTTCAGGCGGTAGAGCGTATGCGTCAGCAGGAAAATGAAACTCCGCACCAGAAAATCCGGCATGAGACGCATGATGGCGAACAGAAACACGAGGGTCATCAGCGAGACCGCCAGAAACAGTGTCGGCGGCGCGAAGGAGGGCATGTGGCGGACAAGTGCGTCAACCCATGCCGGCAATCCCGGAACATTCGTTGCCGCGCCTGCGATCAGCAGGAAAACGACGGCGCTGGAAATCAATACTCCCCCGAACGTGAGAACATTGCTGAATGCCAGCGCCGCGCCGCGGGACTGCGGCGAAACCCGTTGCTGGAAATAGGCGCGGAACGGAACGATGAAGAGTCCTCCGGCGATTCCGGCAAGCAGCAGGTAAAGCAGCGCCCAGAGATGGAGAACGAGTCCGAATCTTTCGATGACGGGAACGGCGGAGCCGGGGAAGTAACCGGCAAGCGGCAGGAACAGCGCAATGCCGAGCCCGCCGAACGGAACGAGCCCCAGCTCGATTTTATTGCCGGAGAGCAACCCCGCGAGATAACAGCCGATCCCCATGCCGAGGGCGGGCGCGAGAAGCAGCGCACTCAGTTCCATCGGGGTGGAGTCCAGTGTGAACTTTGCAAAGATGATGATCAGAGTCTGAATCGCGACTCCGATGGATACGAAAAAGGTGTCGCCGAGTGCGGAAATGAAAATCCCGCGGTTTTCCGTGACGGCTTTCCAGCCTGCCCGGATGCTTTTCAGTATACTCTGCTTCTTCCTGCTTTTCTGCGGGGGAACGGGCAGAACCAGAAGTGAAATGAAGAATCCGGAGACCGAAAAGAGACACATCAGCTCTCCGCAGACCATCAGGTCCTTTTTGAATATGGTCCATAGAACCGGCGCACTGCCTGCGCCGATGATCGCCGCTATGAAGGTGAACATTCCGACATAGCCGTTGGCGCGCGAAAGTTCATGTTCGGGAAAGGTTTCAGGCAGAATGCCGTTGAATGCCGGGCTGAAAAAGGAAGACTGCGCCGTCATCAGGAACATGACCGCCATCAATGGGAAAATCCCCCAGTCTCCGGTATGGACGAAACAGACCGTGCCGAGGACCATGACCGCGAATTCCGCGGCTTTCGTCAGGATCAGGATGCTGCGTTTCGGCATTTTGTCGGAGAGATTTCCCGCCGGGCCGCCCAGAAGCAGGAACGGCAGGACATAAGCCACGGTCAGAACGAACAGAAATGCCGAATTCTGGAAATAATCGACGCTGCCCCCGAATACGGCGAGAACGACGAACATCTTATATGCGTTGTCATTGAACACTCCGAAGAACTGTGACAACAGCAAAGGCGTGATTCTCCGTTGGAAACTCGCATTCAGGTGCATGGGGGACCTTCCGGTGGCTGGTTATCGTTTGGCTGGAATCAGAAGCTTCTGCCCGACCCTGATATTGTCGCTGGAAAGCCTGTTGGCTTTTTTGATGTCTGAAACCGTGACGCCGTATGCTTTGGAGAGTGCGGAAAGCGTGGTTCCGGGTTCCACGGTATGTTCGATGAATTCCCCCTGGGGAATTTCCTGAGCCGGAGTCTGCACTCTCTGCGCGGGTTGATTTATCAGTTTGTCCGCCAGTTTGTTGAGCTGCGCCTTGCGGGTTTCCGCATCCGCTGCAATCTGTTTTTTCAACGCTTCGAGTTCCCGGTCCGTATTCTGCGCTTTGGCGGTAAGGACATTGACCTGTTTTTTCAGGTCGAGCACACTTGCCTGCAAGGTTGCGTTGTCATCCTGCATGAGTTTGACCTGCTGGATCAGAGAGCCCACGAGTTCTTCATAATAACGTACGGCTTCCTGTGTTGTTTTGAATGTGGTCCGGTTCTGAGCGTGAACGCCTGCCGCCGTCAGGAAAATTGCGAGTGCGAAAATAAGATGTTTCATGTGGGGGCCTCCCTCTTTTTATTGATTCAGATTTTCATCTTCTGTGAAGAATGCAAGATTTTCTGCAAACGGCGGCTCGATCACTCCGCGATCCGTGATGAATGCGCGGATCAGTTCATGGGGTGTGACGTCGAATGCCGGATTGTATGTTTTGACGCCTTCCGGCGCAGTCGCTTTTCCGGGGATTCCGGTGATTTCCGCAGAATCGCGCTGTTCAATCGGAATATCGGCGCCGCTTTTCAGATTCAGGTCGAATGTCGAGTAAGGCGCCGCCACATAGAAAGGAATCTTGTGGTAATGCGCCAGAACCGCTGCGCCGTAGGTGCCGATCTTGTTGGCGGTATCTCCGTTGGATGCGATCCGGTCCGCGCCGACGATGACCGCCTGAATTCTGCCTTCGCGCATGACCTGCGCCGCCATGTTGTCGCAGATCGTCGTTACATCCGCCCCCGCGCGCATCAGTTCCCATGCCGTCAGGCGCGAGCCTTGAAGCAGCGGGCGTGTTTCATCGGAGTAAACCTTGAGCCTCATTCCTTTCTGCATTGCGGCATAGACCGGAGCCAGCGCGGTGCCGTTGCCGCCTGCCGCCAGTGCGCCTGCATTGCAGTGGGTAAGAATTCCCATCCCGTCGGCGAGCAGGGAGGAACCGTGTTCCCCGATTCTGTCGCAGAGCCCGATGTCTTCATGGAGAATTGTCAGTGCCTCTTTCAGAAGCTCTTTCTTCAATTCTGCAACGCCGGTTGTCTTTTGCTCCTCCAGATGTTTCAGGCAGCGGTTCAACGCCCAGGAGAGATTGACGGCGGTGGGGCGCGAGGAATTGAGGCAGGAGGCCTGTTTCCGCAACTGGTTCAGGAATTCTCCGGCATCATCCGTGCGGATATGCCATCCGGAAGCGGCGAGTGCGAGTCCGGCGGCGCATCCGATTGCAGGGGCGCCGCGCACGGCGAGTGTTTTGATTGCATCGCAAGCTTCTTCAATGCTGTCCATGCACAGATAGACCAGTTTTCCGGGGAGTTCCCGCTGATCTATGATCCTGAGTTTTCCACCGGATAAATCCGCCTGATCCGTCCACTGAAAATGACGGGAACCGTCCGGGGCGAGCCATGAAACCGTGTCGATGACGTTACTCATCTTCCTCCGCCTGATCGAGAATGCTTTTGCCTTCGGTGATATCCTTGACATTTTCTTCCATTGCGGTACGGATGAAAGGCAGTTCCTTGATTTCTTCGTAGTCGAGATCGCGGCGCGCGACACGTCCGCCGTCGACAATGACGGTTCCAAGCTCTCTGTTGACCACCAGTCTCGGCGTCGTATCCGTTTTGATTCTGACATCGCGTTTTTCAAGCTTTCCGCTGGTATCGAACTGATAGTAAATATAAACCTTCGGGCTTGCCGCCGCGATGATATTCAGCCGGCTCATATCGTCAACCGCACAGTGGGGCGCAAGGTTTTTGCCGAGATCCAGCGCGAGCTTACGGACCACATAGACCCGTTCCTCGTCCTCGATCATCAGCGCATGAAAAAATGCCCGTCCTGTATTGTAGGTGAGAATGCTGTATTTTCTGGTTTCGATGGTTTCATTCTGCTGATTCCGGCTTTTGCCGGAGAATTTCGGCACTCCGACTACGGATTCCCACTGCGTCAACCCTTTGACGACTGTGAAATGAACCTGCTTGGAACCATACTCCGCTTTCAGTTGGGGATGGGAAAGGATCGCACGGATGGAGTAATGCCCGAGCTGTTTGACATTGTAGTAGTTGGAGACATTGAATGTGAAAGTCCGCGATGCTCCGGGCTGGAGGATTACACCGCGCATGGCAGGATATTCGTTGGTCAGAAGCTGTGCATACTGATTGCGCCCCGGAGAATTGATCTCGAAGCGGAGACGCCCGCGCAGGCCCTCATTCTCTCCGAATGCGAGAGGATGTCCGCTGTAATTGCGCATCGTGACCCGCAGGTAAACCGGCTCATATTGAAGGTAGTTCAACTGTGAGATTTCCACACTCAGGGCAACCTGTGCGGAAGCACTGGATGAGAGCAGGAAAAAAACTGCCGACAGAAAAATCGTGGATATGGCGGCGACTCGGAATGATCTCATGAATTCTTACTCCTTCCCGTCAACTCCAAGGCGGAGTCGACAACTTCTCCGGTTGATATGGAACGGTGGCACAGGGTATTCTGACAATACTTCCTGAAACATTTTATGCAATCCAGTTTCGGCTGAAAAACTCTTTTTATTTTACAATAAGGCCCCGTCAGCTCCGGATAGGTCGGTCCGAAAAATGCCAGAACCCTTGTCCCTGCCGCCGCCGCAATGTGCATGGGGCCGCTGTCATTGCAGATCAGAAGGTCCGTCATGCGGATCAGCTCGACAAGTTCTCCGAGATCTGTTTTCCCGCAGAGATCCAGCACCTCGATCCCATTTCCCAGTGACTCTTTCACTTTTTCCGCAAGCTCTTTTTCCGCGGGCGAACCGAGCAGCAGAAACGAAACGCGGCTTCTTTTTTCCGCAATCCCGCGCATTACTTCTGCAAAAAACTCCGGCGGCCACTGCTTTGTCACCCATCTGGCTCCCGGCGCGACCGCAATCCATGAAGCGTCGCTTTTCCGCGTGAATCCTTCCGCCGCCAGAAGTTTTTCCGCTTTTTCTTTCTGCTCCGGCAATACCGGGAGCCCGAAATACGGATCAGCCTCTGCCACACCGGGAATCTGCCGGATCATTTCACAGTTGCGTTCCACAGCATGAAAGACATCCGGCGGATAGGAAAGTTTCTTGCTGTAACAGAGTTTTGCGAGATTTTCCTTTACATGGCCCGGACCGTAATATTCCGGTGCTTTCGCAAGACGCGCCACCAGTGCGCTCCGCATAAGCCCCTGCAGATCAATCACAGCGTCATAACTGTTCTTCCGTATCTCTTTCCAAAGTGAGAAAAACTCGGAAAAAAAAGTGTTCCATTTTCCCAGTTCTTTCCGGCGGAAAAGAATTCTGCGGTCGATTCCGGGCATATAATCAAGAAGTCCTGCAAAAGCGGGGTTGACTACCCAGTCTATGACCGCTCCGGGATATGCCTTGCGCAGTGCCTCAACCGCGGGAAATGCATGAAGAATGTCACCCAGACTGCTGGGTTTGACGATAAGAAATCTCATGTTCCGCTGGCTTTGCACCGGATCAGCTCCCGCGTTCGAGGCGCGAGGCAAGTCTTTCCGGAAGCTGGGCTGCAAGAATCTTTTCCTGAGTCGTTCTGATGTCATAAGGCAGGCGATACCTCGTGACCCGCCTTTCATCCGAATCATAAACGGCGAAAGAGGCACGCGGGTCTTTGTTTCTCGGCTGCCCGATGCTTCCGACGTTCAAAAGATATTTATAGCCGGTGAGAAGCTCCACTTCAATGGAGTCCGCTTCGTTCGGATTGATGATTGCGCCTTCTTCCGGTCTGGCGACCCATTCCCGGATCTCATCTATCTGCCGCTCGGAGTGAAGTGTGATGGGTTTCTTGCAGAATCCGACCGGGACGTGGGAATGACCGCAGAAACAGACCTGCGTGAACTGATAGGCAAAATTGTCCGCCGCATGGTGAACGTCGAAAATATAGCCCCACGCATCCGGACTGTCGAGCGTGGCATGCACTGCGGTGATGGAGGTGCCTTTGACCGTGAGGCGCATCGGGAGGGAGGAGAGCCATGCCCTGTCTTCATAGGTTAACTGGGCTTTGGTCCAGAGAACCGCAGTTCTCGCGTGCGGATTGAACCCTTCCATGACCTCGTCATTATTGGACGCATACTCGTCGTGATTGCCCTTGACGACACCGGCAAGCGGGAGGGTGCGGATGATATCCAGACATTCTTTCGGATTCGCATTGTAGCCGACAATATCACCCAGGCAGATATATTGATCCACTTCAAGCTCTTTGCATTTCTGCAGAACGGTTGTAAAAGCCTCCAGGTTTCCATGAATGTCACTTAATATCGCGTACTTCATCTCAAATCTTTCTGTATCCCCGACTGTTTTAAGGTCACTTTATTCATAAAATACATCAACAGTATAATGTTATGAAATATATCCATGATTTGATAAATCGCAAGCAGGATATCGTTTGAATCCGTCTTTTTTTTATCCGGCAGCAGGGACATTGCGGAAGACTGTATGCCGATGGGAGTATTTATTTCAGGCGGCGCAGATACAGCGTGCCGCGGGAGGTCCCCGTCTTGTCATCCTGCATGGTTCCGATAACCATCATTTCCGAACCGTCATTCCTGAGAAAAATATCGCCGGACGCGGCGGAAGATGCCGCCTCTCCCGCGCTTTTCCAGCCGTCCGACCGCAGCGCTTTGAGCAGATCCGACAGGACGGATTGTTTGTCATAGGGGCTCTTGAATGTTCCGTAAACAGACTTTCTTGCCGGAAACTTCATGACTGTGACGGGAGTTGCGCCGGGGGGAAGCGGCAATTCAGACGGCCACGGCACCGATGTGTTGAGACCTGTCTGAGGGATGTCCATTGTAAATTGGACAATGGTGTCTTTGCCGTCGAAACCGACGAGGAAAATTCTCCTGCGGAAACCGTTTTCAAGGGGTATCTCGAAAAGGACGGAATTGGAATTGACCGCCAACGGCGCATCAGGATATTTGATCCGCAGCAGCCGGAGTGCATCTTTCAGTGTCCGGTCCACCAGCGCGACACCCATTTCCATGTTGCGCCCGTTGATGACAATCTTTTCCTGCCAGAGCTTCTGCGGCTCCAGAATATCCGTTACGCTGTCCCCTTTCGCAGATGCGGACGAGTTGCCCCGGAACGGCCATAGTGAAAAAATATCCGCATGGAGGGGGAAAAAAGACAGAAACAAAATGACCGACAGTACAAACAACCGCATGAAGCCGCCCCTTTTTTAGAAATCAGGATCAGAGATCGGAACTCTTGGAGAAGTCTCTGGTTTCAAGTCTGCCGACAGCGACGGCAAGAAAGATTGCCGCAAGACTGAAAGAATAGATCAGCAGCATGATGAAGACCAGTCCGAACATCTTGAAATCCTGAAAATAGAAGATAAAATTCGGGAAGAAATAATACAGGACGAAAATGACGCCGCCGGCTGCGCCCGCAATCCCTTTCGGAAGCATTGCCATGGCAATCGGAATGAAGCTGAATGAGAGTGAGAACACAAGATAGAAGAATGAAACGATCATTGCCGCCAGCTCTCCCGTGAAGCAGGAAATCATGATGATCATCGCACAGTAGGGAATGAATGCCAGGAGCAGGTAGAGCTGTTTCAGCATCAGCATCATCGAATACAGCTCTTTTGTATTGATGTAATGGGTCACATAAATAACCGCTTCGGAGATGACGAAAAGGCAGGCGCAGACAATGAGCATACCGAAATATTTTCCAAGCATATAATCAATTTTCTTGATTGGCTTGGAGAGGATGATGAGAATCAGGTCGGATGAGATGTCCCTCGGAATTTCAGACGCTCCGAGGAATCCTCCCAGAACCGCACAGACAATGAACATGACGAAAGAGGCGGAGAGCAGCGGCTGTGAACTGCGTCCGGCATCCAGCACCTGCGCAAAAATGGAATCTCCGGAAACCTGCTGCGTCAGGGGATCAAGATCCGCCATGAAATAGGATATTACCAAAGTAATGGAAAGGAAAATAAAGAATGCCGGTTCCTTCATCCGCTTGATACTGAGCAAAGTAATTGCAAACATTATTTCTTATCCTTTCCCGCAGCATTCATTTTTTCCATTTCTTCCTGCATGATGAATTCCGTAATTGAGGGGCAAAGTCTGCTCTCATCATACAGAGCTTCGGCTTTTTCTTCAATGTCACGGAATTCAAAACGTCCTGCGATTCTGGATATCTCCGTATAAAGAACCGAGTAATCCCTGAATTCCGGTTTCATTTCAAGCAGCGGCTTCAGGAAATCCAGACGGTCTTTCCACGTGATTTTCTTTCTGAGGTCATTCAGGCGATTCAGCCCAAGCGCCCAGATATTGAACTGATACTGCTGCGGAAACTTCCTGAGGTAAGCCTGATATTCCGGAATGGAAATCTTTTTCGGATTTTCTTCGTTCAGAAGATAATAGGCAAAAGCAGGAGCGGATTCCGGTTTGTCCGCATAATGACTGCGCACATCCCAGAGGATTTTTTCTTTTTCCTCCGGGTCACGGGTATAAATGCCGAGGGAAACCATTGCTGCGAGTTTTTCTTCTTCCGTTTCGGCCGCAGCAAGGTCGTTCAGCATCTCTGTCCGTGTGATACGGTAAGTAATCAGATCGCGAATGGATTCGGGCAGTTCATTGAGAATGGAATCAATCTTCACTTTCTGAGGATTGATATTGGCTACCGCCGCTTCCCGCAGAACTGCCTCGGATAGAAAATAAAGCAAAAAGACCGGTACGATTATAAAAATCAAACCGATCTTTTTTTTCTGTGTCATAAGTATGACTCTGCCGATTCAGGTTATTTGTTCTTGGTGCCGCAGTCGGCGCAGTAGTTGCCGCCGGTCAGAACCTTCTGACAAGTCTTGCAGGTTCCCCAGACTGCAACCTTGGTTCCGCAGGATGTGCAGAATTTCGCTCCGGCGGGGGTCGGTGTAATGCAGTTCGGGCAGAGATGATTGTCGGCAAGAACTTCCTGCTGGACTTTTGCGATGAGAGCCAGAGATTCCGGAAGCGGTTTGATCGGATTGCCGTCATAGTCAACCGGGTTCTTGGCGTTCTGAGCCGCTTTGAGAAGACGGGATTCCAGATCCGGAATGGAGCTGGTCTCTACGATCGTGCCTTCAAAAGAACCTTTCTTGGATGCTTTCCACTCATCATAAAGAACAGAAAGCGTCGCATAGTATTCATCAATTTTCTTGTCTGCTTCCGCTTTGGCTTTCGCTTTGGCTCTGATGTAGCTGCTCACCACATAAGGTTCAGGCTGGGAAGAACGCTGCATCGCCATTCTGAAATATTTCGCAGCCTGGGTGTAATCCGGCTTTGAAAGAATGTTGTTGGGATCATTCTGGTCGACGATCGTGCGTGAAAGCAGGAATCCCGCATTGAAAGGCAGCTTGGAATTATTCTTCAGATATTCATTGTCGCAAGCTTTCTTCAGGAATTCAATGGCTTTCTTGGGGTCGGCATTGCTCATGCAGAGAACACCGCTCTGATACATTTCTTCGAAGTTCGGATCATAGGCAATGATCTTTTCGAGCATGGCGGAGATTTTATCGACATTCTTCGTGTCGATGGTGTCCATGCCACCGGCGACATTGATGAAACGCATCCATGCAACATCCGCCATGATCTTGTGAAGACCGGCAATCGGAGCTTTGGTGAGTTCTCCCTTTTCAATCGAAATTTCTTTCTGCATGGGAGTCAGGATATTGGCAAGATAGGATGCTGCGAGAAGTGCGACAACCATTACCACGACACGGATAAGAGTATCTTTTTTCATAGTAGCTTTCACCCTTATTACTTAATGTCTTTGACTTTGAAGAAAAGACTTGTGAGCATCAGCGCAAAAATTGCGAATGCAATTCCCCACAGCGTGACAAGCCCGACATAGGACCACGGAATATCGGCATGATAAACCGCCTGCGCTCTGAAATTGAAAAGGTCCAGATTCGGAAGGATGCCTCCGTAGAGCAGCGGGACTTTCTGGAGAACTCCGACAGAGTAGGAGAACCAGATTACGATGATCGTAAGAACCGGAGCGACAACTTCCGGGAAGAGTGTCGCAAAGAAAACACCGATTGCAGCCATCGGGATGATGCTCAGGATCTGGAGAAGCTGTGCCTGGAACATCGGGAGAGCGATGGACTCGGAGAATGTGTAGGAGAAAATCACGAAAGAACCGAAAGTAATCAGCGCGCAGATTACGATCGCCGCGAAAGCGATGCCGATCAGTTTGCCTGCAAGATACTGAGTTCTGCCGAGGGATTTCGTCAGCAGAGTGGATGCCACTCCCTGTCTGAGTTCACGCGGAATCTCGAATGTGATCGAGATCACTACCAGTGCGGCTGCCACCGCATTCAACGCCAATGACACGTCGATCATCAACGGTTTGTGCTGTCCCATCGAAAGAACCTCGTACAATGCGGCGCTTCCTATCAGGATCCAGACGCACAGAATTAAGAAGTACACTACCTTCATTCGCAGAATGTTTTTCCACGTTCCGCTTGCGATTGCCATGATCTCACTCATCTTGACACGCTCCCTTAGTTATTTTTGTTAGATTAATCCCTGCCCATTGATAAATATAGCATCCACTTACGCTTTTTCCAGATTATCTTCTTCAATTTTTCCAAAAAAGAATGTTTCGAGGTCCTCTTTGGCGTTTAAACGCTTCACGGAATCCCCGAATCTGGCGCTTAGATCGGCTATTTTCTTTTCCAGTTCCGGCGTTGCGGTCTTGAACGTCAGTTCCCATTCATCGTTTTCTTTTTTCTGGACGTTGTCTGCGGAAGTCATGAGTTCCTTGACCGCTTCATCGCATTTCACGATCTTGACCAGAATGCCGTTGCCGGTGTCATGGGAAAGCAGATCGGAAAGCTTGCCTGCGCAGAGAAGGCGGCCTTTATTCAGAATGGAAATGCTGTCGCAGATTTCTTCTACGTCGGAAAGAATATGGCTGCTGAAGAAGACCGATGCCCCGAACTTGTCGCGCTGTTCAAGAATGATCTCCTTGAATTCCTGGCGCCCGTACGGGTCGAGACCGAGCAGAGGTTCGTCAAGAATCAGAAGTTCAGGGCTGTTCAGAATCGCCTGCGCGATACCGACACGCTGAAGCATTCCGCGCGAGAATGTTCCCACTTTGGATTTTGCGTGAGGCGACATTCTGACGATTTCCAGAACTTCCTGAACACGCTGTTTCCGCTTCGAAGACGGAATCTTGAGAAGTCTTGCGCAGACATCCAGAAACTCCATTGCCGAAAGCTGCGGCGTGAACGCCGGGCTGTCGGGAAGGAAGCCGATCCTGTTTTTCACCTCGACATCATCATACGGCTTGCCGAGAACGGTAGCCGTTCCCCCCGTGGGGCGGATCAACCCCATGAGAATTTTAATTGTCGTGGTTTTGCCTGCACCGTTCGGCCCCAGAAATCCGAATACCGATCCTTTGGGAATCGAGATTGTCAGATCTTTCAGCGCCGGCTTTTTGGCTTTCCGCAGCCAACTGCTGTAATCTTTTGTAAGATTTTCGGTTTTGATTACAAAATTGTCCAATGTGTCCTCCTTCCGGTCTCAGCTTTCAAACGGCCGGTGTTTCTATCCGCCGCCGTTCAGTTTTTACCGATCAACTCTCTCGTTACTTTCAGCAGTTCCGTCATTTCTTCCGGAGTCCCTATTGTGATCCTGACGAAACTGCATGTCCTTGCTGCCGGAAAATACCTTACCAGTATATTTCGCCGTTTCAAGTCCAGAAAATAATTTTTTGCATCAATCGGCGGTGCCGCAAAGACAAAATTGGTGTCCGAATTGATCACCTTGAAGCCCAGATCACGCAATGCGAGCGTCAAAGCTTCCCGGGTGGTTTTTACTTTTGCAACACAGGTATCGAAGTAACTTCTGTCCCAGAGCGAGGCTAACGCAAGTTTCTGTGTCAGCATCGGGACGTTGTAGGAGTCCTTCATTTTCATCATGCCGTCGATGATTTTTTCATGCGCGACGGCGAATCCGAAGCGGAGACCGGCAAGGCTCCGGCTTTTTGAAAATGTCCGGCTTATAATCACATTCGGATATTTTCTGACGAAATCCAGACAGTTGTCACGCGAAAAGTCCGCATATGCTTCGTCAATCAGGACGATTCCGTTGAATTTCGCGCAGATTTCTTCCATTTTCGCCTTCGGAAACAGATTTCCGGTCGGTGCATTCGGGCGTGCGATAATAAAAAGATTTGCATTCCGCGCCTGCTGGAGCGTATCATCCGGGATCTCGAAATCTTCCGTGAGCTGAATCCGGATACAGGGAGTGCCCTGGAGTCCGGCGAGCGTGGGATAGAGCGAATAACTGGGCTCGAAACATGCCATCGGACGCCGCGCATCGGAGAAACAGCGGGTTGCGATTGTGAGAATATCGTCGGACCCATTGCCCGCGATAATGTTATTGACCGAGAAACCGGTCATGGCTGCGATTTCCGCGCGCACCTCAAGCGCCAGCGGATCAGGGTACAGCCTCAGCTTTTCATATTGGAACGACGCGAGAGTTTTTTTGACTCCCGGCGACGGCGGATACGGGTTTTCATTGGTATTGAGTTTGATTACCGGAACCCCTTTGGGCTGTTCGCCGGGGGTGTAGCCTGTCATACTATCTATTTCAGGTCTGAAATAGGAGACATAGGAATTCATTTCTGCGATCCTTTTCTGCGGATGGAACCGCTGCGCCCATGTGCGTCGAGCCATTCCATCTCGGCAAATTTTTCAATATAGTCAACCTCGCGCATGAGCGCATCTTCGGTGTATTGAACGGTGCTGCTCCTGCGCATGAAATCATTGGCGGAAAGTCCGTGGAAGAACTTTGCGGTTCCCGCTGTCGGGAGCACATGGCTGGGACCTGCGGTGAAATCTCCCGCCGGTTCCGGAGTCCACTGTCCGAGGAAAACCGCGCCCGCCGCTTTGACGTCGCACGCACGATGTTCTGCGCCTTTGAACATGAGTTCGATGTGCTCCGGCGCATAGTTGCCGGCAATCACGAGGGCTTCGTCGATATCTGCCGCTTCGATGAAGAATACTCCATGTTCAAGAACGCGTTCCACCGTCGCATTTCTGGAGAGAGTCTCCGCCTGTTTGAGAAGTTCCGTTTTCACCTGATGGATGATTTCCGCGCAGTCGGTTACGAGAACAGCCTGTTCAAGGCCGCTTCCGTGTTCCGCCTGCGATAACATATCCGCCGCAATGAATGCCGGATTTGCCTCCGAATCCGCTACGATCATGATCTCGGAGGGACCCGCCACCATATCAATGGCGACACTGCCGTAAACGATTTTCTTTGCCGCCGCAACATACGCGTTGCCGGGTCCGACGATTTTTTCCACCTTCCGGACGGTATCCGTTCCATAGGCGAGTGCCGCGATGGCATAGGCGCCGCCCATCCGGTAAACCTCTTTCACTCCGGCTGTCTTGAGTGCGTAAAGCGTTGCCGCATGAATTGATCCGTCTTTCATCGGCGGAGTTGCCGCGACGATCTCTTTGACTCCCGCCGCCGCCGCAATTCCTGCGGTATGCAGAACCGTGGAAACCAGCGGAGCCGTTCCGCCGGGAATATAGCAACCCACGCGATCCATCGGCGTGAATTTTTCCCCGAGGACAACGCCCGGGCGCGGAGAGAAGTTCCAGTTTTTCGGAAGTTGATGCGATGCAAAAATCTGTATGTTTTTGAGTGCTGCTGCAATCGCCTCTTTTGCTTTGGAATCGATTTTCTCCTCCGCCTCCTCGAATTCTTTTTCCGTGACCCGGAAACCGGCAGGAGTGATGTCGAGAGAATCGAACTTCTTCATGAATTTGCAGATTGCCTGATCGCCATTTCTGCGGACTTCCGAAACGATTGCCGCGACTGCGGTTTCGATTTCCGGCGGGCATGCCGGACGGTTATAGAGCAGATCAAGAGACTTTTTATAATCTCCATCCTTATATGCTATTACTTTCATTTTCACATCTTTCCGTGTGTTCCAGATTTTTTACGCTATATATTATACATCAAAAATGCGAATATGCTAATCAATTTCTTGACGGAATGGCTCTTCCCGTGTAAATTACCCGAGAAAAATTTCATTTCCATGACAGAAAGGGAGTTCTCATGTCTTCAAACGTTATCGCCATCGACGGTCCCGCGGCTTCCGGAAAGAGCACGGTTGCGCGCAGGCTTTCCGAAGCGCTCGGAATCGCTTATATCAATACAGGAGCGCTTTACCGTGCCGTCGCATGGAAGTTGTACCGCCGCGGGCTTGACCCGTATTCCGTGACTCCCGGACAGGTGGATCAGGTCCTTGCGGAAACGGCGATCTCTTACGAAAGAATAACGCCGGATGCTCCGCTTGAGATCAAAATCGACGGCGTATTCCCCGGATCGGAGTTGCGCAGCGCTGAAATTTCCGCTGCCGCATCGAAAGTCGCGACCATGCCGAATGTGCGTGCCTGGCTGCTTGATCTCCAGCGGGGAATGGCGAAACTCGGACGGATCGTCATGGAAGGACGCGATATCGGCACTGCCGTGTTTCCGGATGCGCAGTTCAAATTTTTCCTGACCGCCTCGCCGCTGGTCCGTGCGCGCCGCCGTCTTTCCCAGAGCGGCGAAACCGTGGACGGCGCGACGCTGGAATCCGTGGCGCGGGACATTGCCGCACGCGACGAACAGGACAGCAACCGTGCCGTTGCGCCTCTGCGCCGGGCGGAGGATGCGGTGTTTGTCGATAACAGCGAATGGGAAATCGAGCAGACGCTTCAATTCATGCTGGATCAAATCAAGGAGAAAGACGCCATGGAAAAAGAGACGGTTCTCACGTATCGCGTTCCGTATGCCGACACCGATCAGATGGGGGTCGTGTATTATGCGAATTACCTGAAGTATTTCGAGATGTTCCGCAGTGAGATGCTGATCGACGCCGGTCTGAGTTATCTCCAGATGGAGAAGGAGGGAATCGCAATGCCGGTGATCGAGGCGGTCTGCCGCTATAAGAGTTCGGCGCATTTCGAGGACCGTCTTTCCATTACCGGACGTGTCGCCGAGGCGAAAGGCGTCCGTGTCAAGATCGAGTGCGAAGTCCGCTGCGGCGACAGGATTCTTGCCGACGGTTACACGATTCACGCCTGCATGGACATGAAGACCGGCCGCCCCACCCGCGTTCCGGCGGCATTGCTGAAACTGTTGAAATAAAAGGAGCTGCCCGATGGATTTTTCCGAAGTGTTGAAGAGACGTACTATCCGCCAGTTCACGCAGGAGCCCTTGAAAAAGGAAGACCTGTGCGCGATTCTGAATGCCGCCCGCCTCGCTTCCTGTGCTTCGAATAAACAGCGTCTGCGCTATCTTGTGGCGACGGAGAGCAGTCTTGTCGCAAAGATTCTGCCGCATACGGCATACGCCGCGCTGGTGCAGCCGCATCGCGATCCGGTTCCCGGCAGGACTTCTCCGACTGTATTCATTGCCGTGGTCTGCAACTGCGAGCCGGGGCCGCTGCTCCATGCGGATGCGGGAGCGGCGATCCAGAGTATGGAGTTTGCCGCATGGGAGCGCGGGATCGGCTGCTGCTGGATCGGGTCTCATAAACGGGAAAAGATCGCGGATGTGCTCGGACTGGAGCATCCCGACCGGATTCTGTATCTGGTTGCACTCGGCTATCCGGCGGAATCGCCTGTCTGCGAAGATGTCGGAGACGGGGCTGTCACGAACTATTATCTTGATGACAAAAACACTCTGCACGTGCCGAAACTGACCGTGGACGCCATTACAAAGTGGTGTTGACGTTTTCTTAAACTGGAAAGAAAAAATGAAAGATTCTGTATTGTTCCTCAAGAAAGGGCGGGAGAAGTCTCTGCTTCGCCGTCATCCGTGGATTTTTTCCGGTGCGGTCGATCGTGTTGAGGGGCAGCCCCGGCGCGGCGAAACGATCCGGGTCAACAGCCATGACGGAAAATTCCTCGCTTGCGGCGCTTACTCGCCGGATTCCCAGCTTCGGGCGCGGGTCTGGAGTTTTGAGCCGTCTGAAACGGTCGGCAGGGATTTTTTTCTGAACCGTATCCGTCGTGCTCTGGATTACCGCGAATTCCTCGGATACAATGCCGGGGACGGCGCCTGCCGTCTGCTTGCGGCGGAGGCGGACGGTCTGCCGGGGGTGATTGCGGACCGTTACGGTGATTACATCGTCGTTCAGATTTCCAGTGCGGGAGGAGAGTTTTTCAAAAAAATGATCGCGGAGGCTCTGATGGAGGCAACCGGATGCAGAGGCGTTTATGAACGGTCCGATCTTTCCGCGCGCAGGAAGGAGGGGCTGGAGGAGACTGTCGGGCTGCTTGCCGGGGAGATGCCGCCGGAGTCGCTTTTCATCATCGAAAACGGACTCCGTTTCAAAGTCGATGTGTATCATGGCCACAAGACCGGCTTTTACCTCGACCAGAAGGAAAACCGCCGCGTGGTCCGTGAACTTTCCGCCGGACGGCGCGTGCTGAACTGCTTTTCCTATACCGGAACGTTCGGCGTATGCGCCCTGAAAGGCGGAGCCGCCCATGTGACGAATGTGGATTCCTCGCGTCCGGCGCTTGAAACCGCCGAAGAAAATTATAAATTGAACAGCCTGCCGGACTCCGCCTGTGATAATATTGATGGGGACGTCTTTGAGTATCTGCGCCACTGCCGCGAATCCGGCGAGTCTTTCGATATGATCATTCTGGACCCGCCGAAGTTCATCGACTCGAAAAACGCCCTGATGCGGGGCTGTCGCGCCTATAAGGATATTGCCCTGCTTGCATTCCGACTTTTGAAATCCGGCGGGATTCTGGTGAATTTCTCCTGTTCCGGTTTGATGGAACGGGCTTTATTCCAGAAGATCACCGCCGACGCCGCGCTTGACGCCGGACGCGAGGCGCTGATTGTCCGCGAACTGACACAGGCTCCCGATCATCCGGTTCCGCTGTCTTTCCCGGAAGGGCTTTACCTCAAAGGTTTTGTGAACCGCGTCTGCTGATTGCCGTCATTTCATGCGAAATGAAAATCAGGCAAGCGTGATATCAAAATTGAAATGTGCGGTGTTCTGTTCATTTTCCGCGGCGGATCGCAGATCGTAGAAAAAGGCGTCTGCTTCCTGCAAGGGAGGCAGGCTTAAAACCTTGTCCGGCAGAACCTGGGTCAGAATGCCGTGTTTTTCCACCAGGAATTCGTCTCCTTTGGAGTCCTGCATTCTGCCGTGGACGGGAAGCAGGGCGCGCGTGGAAAGCAGAACGGGACGCCCGTAACGGTAAAGTTCAAATGGCAGAACCGATTTCTTTGCCAGTGCCGCAAGTTCCGTTTTCCCCAGTTCAAGCGACCCCTGGGCAAGAGCCGCGCCGCACTGCTCCAGCTCTTTGACTGTCATTGAGTTGCAGACGGGAAGCGGCATACAGGTCTTGATCGTCAGCCCCGGATAATCTTTCAGCAGTTCAAAATGGCTCAGAGAAGTTATCCGGATTGTTTTTCCGCCTTTTTTCACATATTGTGCGATTGCTTCGCAGACTGTTTTCAAGGAGGATTCGTTGATGTAGAACGGCAGAAGAAGTTCTTCATTGGGCGCGGGAGTGTCGTCCATTTCACGGGCGATGATGCAGCGGGACGCCAGTTTCGGATGCCTGCCGCGCGGTATCAGCGCCGTATCCTGCCATCTTTTTTGCGGGCACGGATGCGCGAGCTCCGCATGATCTCTGCGGAAGTGTTCGAGTCCGGCTTTGGAATGTTCCGCCGGCTGATGCGGGTCGAGGCGCGGAAGAAGACTTTCACCGCACTCTTTGCGGAGCTGCCGGAGGACGCTGGAGGGGAGAAACGGGTTGCCGGAAATGGAGACATGCACGCTTCCTGTTTCAAAACGGCCGTCGCGCAGTTTACTGAATTCTTCGATGACACGTTTCGGGTCGAGCGGCTGTTTTTCCGCTTCGGAGAGCTCAAGTTTCTGTTCATGAACCTGCCCCTGAATCTCCACGCGGCAGAAAGTTCGCGACAGTTTCACATCAATGTCCAGCAGCGGCAGGCGGGCGGGAAGCGCCGCGATGCGCGCGGAATAATCTTCCGTGCGCTCCCCGATCTTGTAGACGAGCCCGCCGCGCGGAATTTCCTTGTCCGCATGGACGAAAATTTCTTCTCCTTTGCGTGCGCAGGAGATGTTTTTGCCGCGAAGCGTCATTTTTGTGATGCGGATCGCGGGACCCTCGTCTCCGCTCGGAGGCTGAACCCGGATCATGTCTCCGGAGAAAACATTGCGGCCCATGCTCATTGTGAAACCGTTCTGCGAGGTTGAGACCACTTTGGCGCAGAGAAGCCCCGACACTCCCATGGCATCGTGTTTAATGAGGGATGCGGCGGACTCTTTCGTATAATAGCCGGGCGACCATTTCCGTCCGTAGGTGCGGGCAAGGCAGTTTTTTGCTTCGGGCAGTTTCATGCGGAAATCCTCATCGGACTTCGAGGCGGCGTCCATCAGCATACGGTAGGCGGTGACGACATTTGTGACGTAGTCCGCGCGGCGCAGACGCCCTTCGATCTTGAATGAGGCGGCGCCGGATTTCATCAGGCGCGGAATCAGTTCCGGCGTTCCGAGATCCTGCGCGGAAAGGAAGAACCCGTTTCCGTCTGCTGAACGGTGCCTTCTGCGGCAGGGCTGTTTGCATTTTCCGCGGTTTCCGCTCCAACCGCCGAGCCAGGAGGAGAGCAGGCAGGTTCCCGAAATGCAGCAGCAGAGTGCGCCGTGAATGAAGATTTCCACCTCGACCGGCGGTTTTGAACGCATGATCTGTTCCAGCTCCGCAAGTGTCGTCTGACGCTCGAGAATTACGCGGGAGAGTCCCAGCTTTCCGGCATAGGCGAGTCCGGCGGAGTTGTGCAGCCCCATTTGAGTCGAGCCGTGAAGGACGAGTTTCGGGAAATATTCCCGTGCGATTCGTGCAATTCCGAGGTCCTGAATGATGATCGCGTCCGGGCGGAGCTGTTCAAGCCGTGCCAGTTCCTGTGCGGCTTCATCCAGTTCGTCCTCTTTGATCAGAGTATTGAATGTGACATAGACATGACGGTTCAGTTTATGCGCATATGCCAGAAGCCTGGACATCTCTTCAAAAGTGAAATTTTCCGTCCGTTCGCGCGCATTGAAACGTTTCAGGCCGCAGTACACGGCATCGGCTCCGGCGTCGAACGCCGCAAGAGCGCATTCCAGATTTCCCGCAGGAGCCAACAGTTCCATCATAATCCTTTCCTTTTTCATTGACCGGATAATATACCGTGTAAATGCCACGCTTTCAATTTTGAACGGAAAGAGAGCGGCAATTTTAACGGGACAGGAACTTGATTCCGGTGTTTTCCCATGATAGATTAAACCCAGTTCCTTTATTCATGAAAAAATCGGAGAGGGGGAAGATGCTTTACCGCAGGGATATCCGGAACGACTGCAGGAGGCTTTGGACCGGGCGCTGGACGGAGATGGCTCCGGATACGGAAATCCGCCCGGAACTGGTTACTTTCGCAATCGTTTCACCACAGAAACACGGCTCGTGGAATCCGCACCGCCATATCGGTTATGAACTGATTATTCCCGTGCAGGGAACCGTATATGAGTGTCATGTGAATTCACGGAAAATCAAACTGCATTCCGGCGAAGCGCTGTTTCTTGAGCCGGATGATCTGCACATTGATCTCCTGGCTCCGGGATGCATTTTTTATGCGTTCAATTTTCAGTTGCGCCGTCTGCCCGGGCATTTCCCGGCTCCCGGAATCTTTCAAAAGGGGATTCCGGCGGAGAACCGGAAGCTCAGGTTTCCGCCGGATGAAGTCTATTCTCTCATTACCGGGATTCAGACTCATATCGAGCGTGCTCCGAAAACGGTTTATTATTCCGTCGATGCCCTATTTGCGGCACTGTTCTGGGAACTTGCCGCCGCAGTCCCGGAAAATCTTCTCGAACCGCTGCTTCTCCGCAGGTGCAATGATGATAAAATGCTTTCCGAACTGATTGCCGTATTTGAAAACAACCTGACACGGAACCTGACGAACCGGGAGATTGCCTCCAGACTTCATATCAGTGTGAGCCTGCTGACTCACCGGTGTGCAAAACTTCTGGGAATTTCTCCCGCCAAGGCATTTTTGAAATACCGGGTCCGTATGGCGGAACAGATGTTTCACGATCATCCGTCGATCCGCGTCAAGGAAGTGGCGGAAAAGCTGGGGTTCCCGAACGAATTTCATTTCTCCCGCGCGTTCAAGAGAGTGACTGGGAGAGCGCCCTCCGCAAGGTGATCGGCTGCGTTCTTCTTGATACGATTGCAGGAAGTAACGGCTCAGCGGATTGTTTATGAATATAGTTTCCCGTCTTTTCATAAAAAAAAACTGTTTTTGATTGAACTTTTTCTGAATCATTCATGTCAAATACTCATCGCATTTCCAAAAATATAACCGGAGAAAAGGGGGAGTTATGATGAAAAAAATTTTACTGGCAAGCATTTTCGCCGTGGGAATTTCCGCATTCCTGACAGTTTCTGACCTCAACGCGCAGACACCGGCAAAGGCAGCGGAGAAAACGGTAAAAAGCGAAACAGGCTGGATGACCGACTTTGCCGCGGCGCAGAAGCTGGCAAAGGAAACGAAAAAACCGATGCTGGTTGACTTTACCGGATCGGACTGGTGCCCGTGGTGCATCCGGCTCGACAAGGAAGTTTTTGCACAGAAAGCCTTTCGGGATTATGCCGCCGGGAATCTGATTCTTGTGAAGATCGACTTCCCGCGAGGCATTCAGCAGAGTGATGCCATAAAGAAACAGAATCAGGAATTGGCGGAAAAATACGGAATCCGCGGATTCCCGACGGTGCTTCTGATGAATGGCGACGGCAAAGTCATTGGCACGACAGGCTACAGGCGGGGCGGAGCCGAGAGTTATGTCGCTCACCTGAAGACTCTCGTCAAATAAGAAATTACTGAAAAATATATGGAACGAGGCGCAGCATGCAAAATACAGCTGCGCCTCGTTCCATATTGAGAATGCAATAGTCTGCGTATGAACAGACTGCCTGCCGAAGCTACAGCTTCAGATCGTCAAGCGCACTCCATGTGTCATTTGGGAGCGGCTGTTTCTGTTTTTTCTTTTTCGCGGAGCAACGGCATTTTTCCGTATTCAGATTGACGCCGCATCCGGAGCAGAGCCCTTTGCAGTTTTCCGAACATTTGAACCGGGAAGGCATGGCAAGCAGAATATCCTCGCGGATTTCGGGAGTCATATCGACCTCTTCTTCGGGCACTTTTTCAATATGCACGCAGATTTTCGGATCTCCGACTTTGACTTTAATCCTGTCAAGACAGGTTACGCACTCCGTTTCCAGCTCGACGAATGCTGAACCGGTGACGAGCAGATCCTGTCCGACCATCGTTGCATTCAGGTCATAATGAATCGGGCTGCAGCGGAATACCGGAATTCCGTGGATGGACTCCAGTTCCAGAATCGCGGAATCTTCCTCTCCGTCAATATGCAGACCTTCCGGTCCGATCTGGGCGGTATTGATTTTAATCATATCAGGCTCCTTTTTTAGAATGGAACTTTCCCCGGATTGCCTGTCTTACGATTTCCGGCACAAACGGCGAGATATCCCCGCCGCATTTTGCGATTTCCTTGATCAGGCGCGAACTCACATAAGAATATTCCGGGCTCGGCATCATGAACAGTGTCTCGCACAGATCATTCAGCTCGCGATTCATCAGCGCCATCTGGAACTCATATTCAAAATCGGACACGGCGCGGATGCCGCGCAGGACGGCGCACGCTTTGAATGCGGGGACCGCATCGACAAGGAGTCCGCGGAACGTCACGATTTCAATATTGTCGATTCCTTTGCATGCAAGCTCCAGCAGATGCATCCGTTCTTCAAAGGTGAAAAGCGGGTTTTTCTCCGCATTTTCCGCGACGGCGATCAGAACCTTGTCGAAGATGCGGCTTGCCCTGCGGGCGACATCAAGATGCCCGTTCGTAACCGGATCAAAACTTCCGGGATAAAGCACTGTTCTCATTGTTGGCTGTCTTTGTCTCCGGAATGTCACGCAGGCTCGACGATGTTGAGAGTCGTGCCCTTGACAAGATTTTTTACATCTTCTTTATATTTCAGCATATGGGGAGATGCCAGATGTTTCTTCAGGCACTCGACGCATGCCCAGCCTTCAATGATCGTCACGACATTGTCCGGAATGTGCTTCTGGGCATCCATTCCGGAGTCGAAATCGACCGTGGGCTGATACATGATGCATCCGCTTTCCGCTTTTACCGCAGGGACGTTGGCTTTGAATATTTTAAGGAATTCTTCCTTTGCACCTTCTTTGACTTCGATTGAAGCGATCACATAAATCATAATCCGATTCCTTTCTCTTTGGTTTTTGCAACAGTATAGCTTATCATTCCAATCTGTTTTTTCAAGTCGCCAGAACGGGGATTCACGGTCTTTCGAGGTTTCAATCCGCAGATTCATAGACGATCAGGCGCTGAAGCATCTTGCCGAGCATTTCCAGAGAATACGGTTTTCTGATGAAGTTGGTGAAGCCGTTTTCGCGGAGTCTGGTTGAACTTTCATCCTGATCGGAATCCGGGAACACGATCACCTTGACATCCGGATTCATGCCTTTGAGCGAAAGATAAATATCGGCATTGGTCATCTGAGGTACCGAGACGTCGAGGATTACGCAGGCGACATCCTGAATATTTTCCGCATACAGATTCAGTGCGCTGAACCCGTTGTCGGTATCAAGCACCGTGTAGCCGATCTTTTCCAGCAGCTTCTTCGTGACTTTACGCATCAGGCTGTCTTCATCGACCAGGAGAATCAATCCCTGTCCATGCGGAATCTGTTTCTCATCGGAATTCAGGGAGGAGTCCGCCGTTGCGTCGTTCGACTTGCTGGCGGCGTTGTCGGTTTCAGGCAGGTAGATTTTGAAAATGGTTCCGCGTCCCGGTTTCGAACTGACATCGACACAGCCGCCCAGCGAGTTGATCGTCGTGATCGCATGAGTCAGACCGAGCCCCTTGTTTTCCGGATTTTCCTTGGTCGAGAAGAATGGGTCGAAAATACGCGGCAGGGTATCGGGCTCGATACCGACGCCGGTATCGGAAATGATGATAACCCAGTATGCCGGTTCGTTCAACGCCTGGCGGAAACGGATCAGGGTATCGCATGCGACTTTATCGCCGGTGATCTTTTCAATGGATACGGAAAGGATTCCGCCGAGCTCCTTGTCGCCGCGTTTTTCTTTCATCACCGTCATGGCGTCGGACGCATTGTCCATGAAGCTCAGGAAGACCTGCGCAAGCTGTGCGGGGTCAGCCAGAACCCACGATTTGGACTCGTTCAACGCCACTTCGATATTGATCGTATGCACAAAAGTCTTCTGGCAGATCCGCAGGACATACATGATCATTTCATTCAGGTCGATATGAATTCTGTTATCCTCCGGGGGGGTGAGGGAGGAGACATACTTCTGAGGCAGAAGTGCAAGCTGTGATGCAAGAGTCTGCACATAAGAGCTGTAAGGCACGACATCCGCCTGACCTTCCGTCTCCGCGAGCGTATTCAGAGATGCCAGAGAGTCGCTGACTTCAGCAAAAAGAGGCGCCGCATCCGCAGAGAGCATGTTCAGGGAGTCCTTGACCGAATTCCGCTGACATTCCTGAATGTAGGATTCGTCGTCAATCCGGTAGGAAGTCACGTCGTCGAATTTGACGAGCAGCTCGGAATAACCTGCCTTGAAAGCTGAGGAGAGCATCGGAACGCAGAGAATATTGACCACGCGCAGGGGACCCTTGTTTATGTTGATGCGTTCATGGTATTTATAGTAACGCTTGGAGGAGTAAAGGACCGTATTGAAGAAATCCTTGAACTGGTTGAAGATCGGCAGTATCTCATAGATATTTTTTCCGATGACTTCTTCCTCCTCCTTATCGAAATATTTTTCCGCGTTGGCGTTCCAGTTGCGGATGATTCCTGTATTGTCGATGGTGAGCAGCACAGAGTCCAATCCCGCCATAATGGCATTCAGATTGGCATTTTCCATTGTTACTTTCTGAGACAATGCAAGGTGCTGTTTATTGTTCTGGTAAACGACATAGAAGATTGCGCCGAAAACCAGAATGTTGGAGGAAAGCAGTATGATATAGATCAGGCGGACGAATCCCATTTCGTTTTCGATCACATCCTTGATTTTGCTTTCGAAAATATCCAGTTTCTGAACGGAGGTCTCATAATAACGTTCGCAGGTGGAAAAATGCTGCTGTTTGATGTTGAGATCGCTTTCCTGATAAGCCTCCTGCGCAGTTTCCTTGAATTTTTCGATGTTTTTTGCCAGGTCTTCCAGGCTGGGTTCCAGCTTTTTCAGGGTGGGAATGAAATCTTCGGCTTTTTTCAGGGGATTCCAGACATCTTTGTCGAGATTTTTCTCCTTGTCGCCGTTCAGAATCTCCTGCAGGGCGTCATTTGCGCTTTTGAACTCGAAACGGAAATTCCGTGAGATAAAACCGAGCTCCGCATAAGAGCGGCTCATGCCGACAATCGTAAGATAAGCGTAGATGTTCAGTCCCGTCAGGAGTACAAAAAAGACTCCGATCAGGATGTATAGAACGGTCATATTCATTACTTTTTTTTGTTTGCCTGCCATAAGGCGCTCCCTTCACAGAAAACAGCTTGAAATTTATAAGTAAAATAACGCAATAGAAGCAATATAACACGATAAAAACACTTTTTCAATAGAGTGCATGGCATTTCAATAAAAAAGCCATGCAGGATTTTTTTCCGGCATGGCTGGGAAATTCAGGAAAACGGAGAGTTACGGATTCAGGAGTTTGACCGCGACAAAGTCGTCCCTGCGGTTCTTCATGTGATCTTCCTCGGTATTGCCGAGCGCAACCAGTTTCTCTTTGCCGTAGCTGAGGGTTTTCATTCTGGACGGGGCAATTCCCTGTTCCAGCAGATATTCCTGCGCGGTCAGAGCGCGGCGCTCTCCGAGGGCGCGGTTGTACTCCTCGCTGCCCCGTGCATCGCAGTTGCCTTCGATCACGACACCGGTTCCCGGATTGCTCTTGAGATAGTTTGCGATGGCGTCAAGCTTGCCTGATTCCGTGGATTCAATACGGGACTGGTCGAATCTGAAATAGACGGTCTGGAATGTCACGCCCGGGATCGGTGTCCCGAAGCCGTCGTAATTTGACAGCCCGCTGCCGCTTTGCGACTCGCCGGGACCGTTGATTCCGGCGGAATCATCAATCCGCCCCCCGGTCAAATTCGCCTCCCCGGAACTGCCGGGGTCTTTGACATCAATTTTCTCCGGGCCGCTTCCGTTCAGGGGACGGTAGAACTGATCCTTTTCCTCCTCATCCGAGGATTCGAAAATACCGCATGCACTTCCGAATACGGCAAGCCCGACTGCGAGAACGCCCAACGAGAGAATTCTTCTGAATTTCATGGTGTTTTTGTCCTTTTTTTATGATAAAATTCGATTCCATATATAAAATTACCCACTTTTCCGGAAAAATCAATAGTAATTAAATTGACTATACGCGAAAAGCAAGTAGATTTTAAAAAATAAATGAACAAAACAACAGCTTTGGACTGTTGCAGAACAATATAACCGGATCGGAGTTAGTGAAAATGGCAACGCAAGAACAACTAAACAACATCAGAACCGACATCGACTGGGGAGCCCTCGGCTTCAGTTACATGCCGGTCAGATCGCATATCCGCTGCTCTTATAAAGACGGCAAGTGGAACTCCGGCGTCCTGATGAATGAACACACCATCACCATGACCATCGCCGCGACATGTCTCCACTACGGGCAGGCTGCTTTCGAGGGACTCAAGGCGTTCCGCTGCAAGGACGGCACGGTCAAAGTCTTCCGTCCGGATGAAAATGCGCGCAGACTCAATCTTTCCGCGTCGCGCATTCTCGGACCCGAAATCCCCGTCGAACAGTTCTGCGATCTTGTCAGACGTGTCGTCCTCGATAATATCGACTATGTTCCGCCTTACGGCTCCGGCGGCTCTCTTTATATCCGTCCGCTCTACATCGGAACCGGCCCGCAGATCGGAGTCGCCCCCAGCAAGGATTATGAGCTGCTGATCATGGTCATGCCCGTTGGTCCGTATTACAAAGGCGGCATGAAGCCCGTTCCCGCACTCGTGATTGAGGATTATGACCGGGCGGCGCCGCTCGGAACCGGAACGATCAAGCTTGGCGGAAACTACGGCGCCAGTCTCAAGCCGGCGAAGATCGCGAAGGAAAAGGGTTTTCCGATTCCGCTTTTCATGGACCCGAAGACACATCAGTATGTCGATGAATTCGGCACCAGCAACTTCTTCGGAATCACGAAGGACGGAGTCTATGCAACGCCGGATTCTCCGTCCATTCTCGGAAGCATCACGAATAAGTCGCTTCAGCAGATTGCGGAAGACCTCGGCATGAAAGTGGAACGGCGGCATATTCACCGGGATGAGCTCGGCAACTTCGCTGAGATCGGAGCCTGTGGAACCGCGGTCGTGATTACGCCTATTTCTGAGATCGTCACGGCAGACAAGGTCTTCAAATACGGGGAAGAGTGCGGGCCGACGCTTCAGAAGCTTTATCATGCCATGACAGGCATTCAGTATGGAGAACTTCCGGATACTCACGGCTGGATGTTCGAAGTCTGACCGCCCGCCTTGGCGGAAAATCTCCCGGAAACAGGCCGGGAGAAATAAAAAAGCTGAATTTTTTTCCGGCGGATCGTCATGCTCGAATCCATCTGAATAAAATTGCATTGCTTTGTATTTTTTCAGTGTTCAGAGTCTTTTCCGGACTTGAAAAAGTGTTTTTTTATGATTTCTTATTTTGTTTTGAATAATGAGACTTGAAAAATAATCTTCAGGTATTAGTTTAAGAATCATTATCAAAACACAGGATTCGAAAATGAAGTTAAGCAAGACTGTTCAAAGAAAAGTCATTGTGGATGAGTTGCGGAAGCTGAAATGCCATCCGACAGCCGACGAGCTGTATGAAGTAGTGCGCAGGAAGCTTCCGCGGATCAGTCTGGGAACCGTTTACCGGAATCTGGAGGTGCTGTCCGCAAACGGGGAAATTCAGAGGCTGGGGCTTGGCAGGAAGCAGATGTGTTTCGATGGCAATACGAGCCGTCATTATCATCTGGTCTGCCGTCTGTGCGGTGCCATTGAGGATATTATGCCGGACGGGATGGACGGCGTGGAAAAAGAGCTGGAGTCGAAACTGACGGACCGTATTACGGGGGCCAGTGTCAGCTTCACCGGATATTGCGAAAAATGTGCATTTCAAACGGAAAAGGATGCACAAGTATCATAACCAAAACCTAAAGGGGGGTAGTATGTTGAAAAAAAACACAATCCTGAAGTGCAACGATTGCGGATTCGTTACGGAAGTCGTTGCTGAGTGCAATTGCGAAAATTGCGAGATCACCTGTTGCGGCAAACCGATGGCCGTTCTGGAGGAGAAGACCGCCGATTCCAAAGGGGAAAAGCATGTTCCGTTCCCGATGGACAACGGCAAAGGCGGAATGAAAGTCGTGGTTGGCGAGAATATGGCGCACCCGATGCTTCCCGAACATTACATTGTATGGATCGAGGTTCAGAACGGTCCGTATGTCAACCGCAAATATCTCAAACCCGGAGAAGAGCCGTCCGCGGAATTTTATGTCGCCTTGAAAAAGGGAATGATTGTCCGCGAGTACTGCAACATTCACGGGCTCTGGAAATATGAAGTAAAATAAGTCGCAGTCCGGGCATGTCCCGGCGAAGTTCAACCTTAAAAACAGGACATGTTTCTGAATCATGGAAAGCCATTTGAAAGCCATAAAGGTCACGGATAAAATCTGGTGGGTCGGTGCAATTGACTGGGGACTCAAGGAGTTTCACGGTTACAAGACCGCAAGAGGATCGACATACAATGCGTATCTTGTCCTTGCGGATAAGATTACGCTGATTGATACCGTCAAGGCTCCTTTCAAGGAGGAGATGTATCAGAGAATCGCCTCTGTGATCGGCGACCCCGCCAAAATCGACGTCATTGTTTCCAACCATGCGGAGATGGATCACTCCGGTTCGCTTCCCGATGTCATTCGCGAAGTCCAGCCGGAAAAGGTTTATGCCTCCGTGATGGGCGTGAAGACTCTTGATGCTCATTTCCGGATCGGCGACAAGCTGACGGCGGTCAAAACCGGTGATTCCATCAGCCTCGGAAACATGTCCGTGGCATTCGTCGAGACGAAGATGCTTCACTGGCCGGACAGTATGTTTTCCTATATCCCGGAGGAGAAAATCCTGTTTTCGCAGGATGGCTTCGGAATGCATTTTGCGACGGACAAGCTGTTTGTCGAGGAGAATGACTGGGCGGTTGTCGAACAGGAAATGAAGAAATATTATGCCAATATTCTTCTTCCTTTCTCGCCGCAGGTGCTCAAGCTTCTGGAGGATTTTCCGAAGCTGGGGCTGGATGTCGAGATCATCGCTACCGACCACGGCCCGATCTGGCGCGGGAAAATGCTTGCAAAGCCTTTTGAACTGTATAAGATCTGGGCGACGCAGGCTCCTGAAAACAGAGCGGTCCTGATTTACAGCACCATGTGGCACAGTACGGAGAAGATGGCGGTCGCGATTGCGGACGGTATCCGGGAAGGCGGCTCCGATGTGGAGGTCCTGCCGCTGGATGCCCATTCCAGAAGCGATGTCGCCACTCATGTCCTCTGCGCTGGCGCGCTGGTTGTGGGGTCTCCCACGATCAATAACGGCATGTATCCGGCGACTGCTGACGTGCTGACCTATATTCGCGGGCTGCGTCCGCGCAATCTGCTGGGGGTTGCTTTCGGCTCCTTCGGCTGGAGCGGCGAAGCCGTCGCACAGGTCAATGAATATCTGGCCGGCATGAAAGCGGAACTGCTTACGGACGGCATGAAAGTGAAGTATGTTCCGGCGGAAGATGATTTGAAAAAATGTTTCGAGCTTGGTTTGCAGATCGGTAAGGCGCTCAAGGAGAGAGCCGCTGCAAAGGCTTGAAGCAATCAACAATAAGGAGAATGTAAAATGGACAAGTATGTATGTGATGTATGCGGTTATGTTTATGATCCGGCAGTCGGCGATCCCGATAACGGCGTCCCCGCCGGAACACCGTGGGAAAAGGTTCCCGACACCTGGGTCTGCCCTGAGTGCGGAGCCGGCAAGGACCAGTTCTCCAAACAGTAATCGCGCAGGATCGGGGGATGCGGGCGGGATCAGTTTTTCCCTTTCTCATACCCTGGTCTTTCCGGTAATTTTCTGACGCAGTTTCTCCGCAGGAATGCGGAAAAACTGCAACTTTTTTTATGAAACTTTCTCTCAACAGTCAACTCGAAAAGCTTTACCGTGATTATACGAAACGGGAGTATATTGATCCCGACCCGCTGATGTTTCTTTATGAATATGAAGAACCTGCCGACCGTGAGATAGCGGCATTGATTGCTTCTTCGCTCGCTTATGGGCGGGTGCAGCAGATATTGAAAAGCATCCGCAGTGCTCTTGCCGTCATGGGGAGTTCCCCTTTTTCTTTTGCCTTAAAGGGGTCAGAGAAACAATTCCGTTCGGCTTTTGCGGATTTCAGACACCGGTTTACAACAGGCGAAGACATGGCTCTGCTGATGTGCGGTGTCCGGAAAGCTCTCAGAACACACGGATCACTTCAGCAGACATTTTTATTCCATTATTCGGATACGGATGAGACTCTTCTGCCTGCATTGACCGGGTTCAGCCATGAACTCTGCTGTTTTTTCCCGGAACATGCTTCCTATCTCCTGCCTTCGCCGGAAAAGGGGAGCGCATGCAAGCGCGCGAATCTGATGCTGCGCTGGCTGGTGCGGACGGATGCAGTCGATCCGGGTTGCTGGGACCGTGTTCCGAAGCGTAAACTTCTGGTTCCGCTTGATACGCACATGTTCCGCATTGCAAAGGAGCTTGGATTGTGTTCGCGTTCCTCTGCGAATCTGAATGCGGTTCTGGAGATTACCCGCGCGTTTGCCGCATTTGCGCCGGAAGATCCCGTCAAATATGATTTTGCACTGACCCGCTTCGGAATTCATCCTGTCGTCAATAAGAAGAAACTGCCTGTAAAATTGGAAAAGAAAGGTGCCTGAACAAAATGTCGCCCCGTTCCTGTATCCCCTGTCCCAAAATCGAAAACGACGCCTATGACTGGTATAAACGTCATGAAACCCGTTGTGAACTTACAAAGAAAAATTCATACGACATTGTATTTATCGGCGATTCCATCACGCATTTCTGGGCGGACGAAGACGGAGTTACGCATGGTGTGGAGGTCTGGCGGGAATATTACGGCAGGCGCAGGGTCCTGAACCTCGGATTTGGTTTTGACCGGACTCAGAACGTTCTCTGGCGGCTGGAGCATGGAGAACTTGACGGACAGTGTCCGAAGCTTGTTGTGCTGAATATCGGGACAAACCAGTTTTCCGCGACTCCGAACTATCCTTGCGATACTTCCGCGGACGCGGCGGAGGGAATCAAGGCGGTTATTGCAAGACTCCGTGCAATGTTTCCCGAAACAGAACTTATTGTCATGGCGGTCCTGCCGCGCGGGACGAAGGAAATGGAGTATCGGGAGAAAATCAGTGAAACCAATGCGATTGTGCGTGAATATGCCAAGACTCTGCCGCATACAGAGTATCTGGATTTGAGTGCGCGGTTCACATATCCGGACGGTTCCCTCAAAAGAGAACTCTACCGGGATTGTCTTACGCATCTGACACCTGCCGGTTACCGTATCTGGGCGGAAGCTCTGGAGCCCCGCATCCGGCATATTCTGAAAGAGGACTAACTTTGCCCCTTTCCTTTTTTTTGTTTTTTCCGGATCAGGCGGACCGGAAGCGCGATCAGAAAATAAAGCGCGAAAACGGCAAGCAGGAAAAGATTCAGCTCGAAAAACAGCAGTGGCAGTGCATAGTATGAATCGTGGGAGACGAAGCCTGTAAGCAGATGAAGAAAACTGTCCGGATACAGCCGGAGCAGCCATGCTTTCCAGAAAGCGACGGATGCAAACATCAGAATGAACTCGACTGGAACCAGCCGGAAGATTCTGATAAAAATATTATGCAGGCATCCCTCCTTGTGCCGTTCGTAATAAAAAAAGATGAGAGTCTGGACAACCGCCCAGAAAAAGAAGAAAAGGGTGATGCCCGCTTTGACCGGCACGATTGCCGTGAGTTCGCCGGCGTCCTGAAAATAGAGCGCCGCATACAGCCCTGTCTGTCCGGAGAGTGCGGGAGTGATCTCTATTGAAATATGATTTTTGCCCCTGATATAATTCTGCTCAAGCCCCACGACCATGCAGTTGTCGGGATGGGCGGCGTATCTTTTCATATAGGCATAGGGTTCATATAGATTGCCGAGCGTGACAGGCAATATTTCTGAATTGAAGCGGACACGGACCGTATGTGTTTCGAGACTTTTCCTCAGGCTGGTTTCTCCGGGCAGGCTGACTATGATGCGTGCCGGTCCCCGGTGATAACGCCATTTGCAGAAATCCATGTCGACGGATGCGGAAAGGACTGTGGCATTGCCTTTGTGAGTGATGGCAAATGGAACAAGCGAGGTCTTGCGCGCCTCGCCGAGTTCGATATGGGCGCGGAGCCAGGAGGCGGCGAAAAAAATCGCCAGCCCCCAGCAGCAGAGCGCCGCCAGAAAAAGAATGAGTCTCCTGATGACGGACATCAGCGCAGACCCACCGCTCGGTAGACTTCATCCATAGTCTGTGCGGCGACGGCGTTTGCCTTTTCCGCACCCTTGCGCAGAACCTCGTCAATATATCCGGGTTCCTTTTCCAGCTCTTCACGACGGCGGCGCATCGGAGCGAAATAGTCCATATAAGCCTCGAACAACGCCTGCTTTGCGTGTCCGTAGCCGAAATTTCCGGTACGGTATTTTGCCGCAAGATCAGCGACCTGCTGTTCATTCGAAAACAGTTTGAACAGTGCGAAGATGTTGCATTTGTCCGGATCTTTCGGGTCTTCCATCGGAGTGGAATCGGTCGGAATGGACATGATTTTCTTGCGGATCGCCTTCTCGTTTCCGAACAGTTCGATCGTGTTGTTGTAGCTTTTGGACATCTTCTGCCCGTCGGTTCCCGGGATCACGGCGACGGACTCGCTGATGATCGGTTCAGGAATGACGAAGACCTCCCGGTACATCTGGTTGAACTTGATTGCAATGTCACGTGTGATCTCCAGATGCTGTTTCTGGTCCTTGCCGACCGGAACCGCATTGGATTTATAGAGCAGGATATCCGCCGCCATCAGCACCGGATAGGAAAAGAGCCCGTTGTTCGGGATGAATCCCTTTGCAATCTTATCCTTGTAACTGTGGGCGCGTTCAAGCAGTCCGAGCCCGGTAATCGTATTCAGAATCCATGTCAGTTCACAGACGCCCTGAATATCCGACTGGCGGAAAAACGCGGTTTTTTCCGGGTCAAGCCCGCACGCGAGATAATCGAGCGCAAGACGCCGGATGCGCATACGCAGATCCTCCGGTTTCGGATTGACCGTCAGCGAATGAAGATCCGCGATGAACAGATACGTATCGCCGGGATTCTGATTCTGGAGTTCGATCGACGCTTTCATCGCCCCGAAATAGTTGCCGATATGCAGAATGCCCGACGGCTGGATACCGGTAAGAATTCTTCTGCCCATGATGAGTTATGCCTTTCTGACCGAGACTTTGCAGGGCTGTCCATTGAGGTCGAATCCGGTCTCCGCAGAGTCGGATTCGGCGATGGAGACAGCCAGCGTCTCGTTCGCAATATAATCTTTGAATTCGTTGATGGCTTTTACTGCCTCTGCCGAAGACTTGAATTCGATCATGATCCTGTCGGATACATCGAGGTTCATCTCCTTGCGCATATTCTGAACCTTGCTGACGAACTCACGTGCATAGCCTTCATGGATAAGCGCCTGATCAAGCTCCGTATCGAGCGCGATCGTTACGCCTTCCTCAGTCGCCACGGGCATTCCCTCTTTCTCCTCGCGGAGAATGTTCAGATCATCCTTGCCGAGTTCGACAACCGTCCCCGACTTGAGTGTGATCGAAACTTTTTCTCCGCGCAGAACCGATGCGATCTGCGAAGACGGAAGCGCCTGAATCAGCGCCGCCGCCTCTTTCATCTGCGGGCCGAGCTGTTTGCCGAGTGTCTTGAAGTTCGCTTTGGCGGAAAGAGTCACAAGTTCTTCTTCATCCGCGCGGACCGCGATATTCTTGACGTTGAGCTCCTCCGCGATGATCTCTTCGGTTTCCTCCAGCATTTTGCGGATTTCCGCATCGCCGGAAACGAGAATCGCCCGCTTGAGGGGCTGTCTGACCTTGAGATTGCGCTGAGTGCGGAGGAAACGCCCGAGCGAAACCGCTTTCATGGTAGCGTCCATCTGTTTTTCAAGATAGGGGTCGCGACGCCATGTTTCCGCTTCCGGATAGTCGCAGAGATGCACCGATTCCGGCATGGATTCCGTGCGGAGCGTGCGGTAGATTTCCTCCGTGATGAACGGAATGAACGGCGCAGCGCACTTCGTGAAGGTCAGAAGCGCATAATACAGTGTCGCATAAGCCTCATTTTTGTCGTTGTCGTTCTGGCTTTTCCAGAAACGGCGGCGGCTCCTGCGGATATACCAGTTCGTGAGGTTTTCGACGAATTTTTCAAAACTGTTCGCCGCTTTCTGGAGATGGAACGTGTCCATTGCGTTCCGGATTTCTTCGACCATGTCCGCAAGCGAGGAGAGAATCCAGCGGTCCAGCGGATTTTCCAGTGTTTCGGGAGCCTTGCTGTCTGCGGCGGGCTCCCATTTGTCGACGTTCGCATAAGTCGTGAAGAAACTGAACGAGTTCCAGATCGGCAGGATCACGGCGCGCATGACCTCCTTGACGCCGTTCTCGGAGAACTTGAGGTCCTCCGCGCGCACCACCGGCGAACCGAGCAGGAACAGACGCAGGGCGTCTGCGCCGTAAGTTTCGACGATATACATCGGATCGGGATAGTTTTTCAGGCGCTTGGACATTTTCTGTCCGTTTTCCGCTAGAATCATCCCGTTGACCACCACATTGCGCGCCGCGGGTTTGTTGAACAGCGCGGACGCGAGAACGGTCAGCGTATAGAACCATCCGCGCGTCTGATCCTGTCCCTCGGCGATGAAGTCGGCGGGGAAGTTTTTCTCGAAGCGTTCCTTGTTTTCAAACGGATAATGGTTCTGGGCATATGGCATGGAGCCGCTCTCGAACCAGCAGTCGAGCACCTCCGGCACGCGGGTAAGCACGGAACCGTCCCTGCCTTTGAGCTTGATCGGATCGACGAAATGCTTGTGAATATCCGTGATCTTCTGTCCGGAGAGCTGTTCGAGTTCTGCGACGGAACCGACGCAGACCATTTCACCGGTCTCCTTGTTGCGCCAGATCGGAAGCGGACAGCCCCAGTAGCGGTTGCGGCTGATTGCCCAGTCGCGCGCGTTTTCGAGCCATTTGCCGAAACGCCCTTCCTTGATGTGCGCGGGAACCCAGGACATCTGTTCATTGGCGGCAAGCATTTTCTCTTTGATCCTGTCGATGCGGACGAACCAGGTCGAGACCGCTTTGTAGATCAGCGGGGAGTCGTCGCGCCAGCAATGCGGGTAGTTGTGGTTGATCGTGCCGCGATGAACCAGCTTGCCCTCCTCCTTGAGGCGGCGCATGATGTCCTTGTCTGCATTCTTGACGTAAACGCCTTCATAATCGGGTACGGCTTTTGTGAATTTGCACTCCTCATCGATCGGGCAGACATCCGGGATGCCGTTCGCTTTTCCGGCAACGGCGTCGTCCTCACCGAATCCGGGAGCCGTATGGACGATGCCCGTTCCGTCTTCCGTGCTGACGAAGTCCGCGTTGATCATGCGGAACGCGCCTTTTTCGCGGTAGTCGGCAAAATACGGGAAGAGCGGTTCATACTGCATTCCCTTGAGATCGGCGCCTTTCATTTCCGCGACGATTTCCGGCATGGCGTCTTTTTTGTAGTAGGCTCCGAGCCGCGCCTTTGCCAGGTAATAGTATTCGTCGCCATCCTTGACTTTCACATAGTCGATGTCGGGACCGGTGGTGAGCGCCATGTTGGAGGGCAGGGTCCACGGAGTCGTCGTCCAGGCGAGGAAGTAGGTGTTGTCCTCGCCGATGACCTTGAAACGGATCGTGATCGCGGGGTCCGTGACCTCTGCATATCCCTGGTTCGCCTCGAAGTTGGAAAGCGGCGTGGAGCAGCGCGGGCAGTAGGGCAGAATCTTGTATCCTTCGTAGATCAGCCCCTCGTCCCAGAGCCGCTTGAAGACGTTCCAGATGGATTCCATGTATTTGGTGTCCATGGTGCGGTAGCCGTTCCTGAAATCGACCCAGCGTCCCATGCGTGTGACGACCGTTTCCCATTCCGCGGTATAACGCAGAACGATTCCGCGGCAGGCTTCATTGAATTTGTCGATGCCGTAGTTCTCGATCTCCTTCTTGCCGGAAAGCTTGAGCTCTTTTTCCATTTCATATTCGACCGGAAGCCCGTGGCAGTCCCAGCCGAATGTACGTTCGCAGTATTTCCCGCGCATCGTCTGGTAACGGGGGACAACGTCCTTGATGGTTCCCGCGAGGAGGTGTCCGTAATGCGGCAGCCCGGTTGCGAACGGAGGACCGTCGTAGAATACGAATTCATCGTTTCCTTTCCGGTTCTCCAGTGATTTCTGAAAGACATTACCCTCTTTCCAGTACTGGAGCACATCGCGTTCCAGCGCCGGAAAGTCCGCCTGTCCTGATCTTGTTTTGAACATGACCTTTTTCCTGTATTGATAAATGTGATTAAATTTTATGTTAAACTGAATAATATACACCGGTTTATGGAAAATTCGAATTGCGGAAAAAGGTTTTTCGGAAAAATCAGGCAGGGACCGGATGGAATGGACGACTTTCAGGAAGGACTGGTCCCGGATATGAATTTCCGCCCGGCAGTCCGTTTCTGCCATTCGGATGTCCGCCCCAAAAATAGTGAAATATTTTTTCACTTTCCCGTGACAAGACGTGAGGGTATGCTATATTAGCGATGGAATGCCTGTTTTTGTATTCAATATCTGATAAGAAAGTGAGGTCATCTATGAAGACTGTCTGTGAACAGAAAACTCTTGAACTTGCCCACAGCGAATTGACCAGATTCAATGGTTATGCAAAGCTGAATGTGGACCCTTCACTTCCTTCTTTCGAAATCCGATGTACCAGCGGCGCCGTCATGATTTCTGGCCCGACCGCCGTCGATGTGCTTTACGGCGTCTACGATTTCGCGGAACGTTATCTCGGCTATTGCTTTTTCGAACCCGGACGTGACCGTTTCGACGCGGAAAATATCGTTTATCCTCTGCCGGAGGGAGTGCTTGTCAAGGCGCACGCCCCATTGATGAAGAACCGCGGATTCATTCAGGAGTTTCCGTTTGATGCGGATACTCCTGCGCTTTTCGACTGGATGGCGAAAAACAAACTGAACTATCTCCAGACATGGATGAAATATTATGACGAACTGACGCCGGAACTCAAAGAGATGGCGCAGATTCGCGGAATCGAGATTGAAAGCGGGCATCATAACTTCGATTACTGGATTCCCGGTAAGAAATACGGCAAGACTCATCCTGAATTCTTTGCGGAGATCAAAGGGAAACGCATCAATCCGTCCGGCGGCAAGGGCGCGTTTCTGCTGAGCGAGCAGCTTTGCACGACGAACCCGGCGCTCCGCAAAGAGATGGTCAGGAATATCCTTGCATACTGTAAGAAAAATCCGGAAGTCAGGACGGTCGCCGTGATTCCGAACGACGGTTTCGGCTGGTGCGAATGCAAAGAGTGTTCCGCATTTTATGACAGGAACAGGAAAGGGGATCTTTACAGTGTTTCCGAGCATGTCTATAAAGCGAGCGGAATCTATCATGACCTTGTGCGTTATGTCGCGGATCAGGTTCATAAAACACGTCCCGATATCAATGTCGCTTTCTGCGCTTATGTGAATTACTGCACGCCTGCCGACGGTTTTACTCTGGACAAAGGCATGGCGCTGCATTTCGCCCCCTACTGGCGCTGCATCAATCATACGATCGACGACATCGAGTGTCCGGTCAACTCCCGTTACGCCAGGGATATCCGCGACTGGGCAGCGGTCAAGAACGGCGGCACGCTCAATATTTACGAATACTATATGGGTGTCAATTTCTATGTTTCCCTCCCGATGATCCATTTCCATGAGATGTTCCATGAGATGCACTGGTATGCGGAAAACAAGGTGGACGGAGTTCTGACGCAGTTCCATATTCCGCACTGGACTGTTTACGGCGTGAATTATTATCTGATGGCGAAGGCGGCGTATGGAGAGGACGAACATGAATCCGTGAACGGCATGCTTCAGAAACTCTTCGGCAGAGATGCGTCGATTGCGGTCCGGTTCTACGGCAAGCTGAAGAAACTGATCCGCAGTGCGGGGCATTGCCATATCCCGTATCCGTATTCCCTGCTGAGCCGGACGACGCTGGAGTCTTATGATACGGTCCGTTCCTTTGCGCTTGAACTTGCCGCGAAGGCTCCGGAAGACCGTTTCCGCCGGGAACTGGTGATCTGGTCGGAATACCTCTGCCGCTTTAAGAAGCTGTTTGACGATTATCACAAGGGCGAAGCCGGAGTCGCGGAGATCGAGGCGTTCCGCAAGTGGATTCATGCATACGGCGATACGCGTGTTTTCGTCCATTCCAAGATTGACCTCTTGCTTGACGCCTGGATTGACGCGGTCAAGGCAAAGAAAGAGTGGCTCCATTTCAATATCGACTGGGAGGATGAATATATCCGCAAACACCGTGATCTGCTCGGCGTGAGTCTGGATTTCTACTCGCTCCCGCTGCCCCCGGTGCGCTATACGCGCCCCTGACTGCCCGGAGTTGGTTTCCGACATCCGTAATCAGATAAAACCGGAAAACGGGCCTGAAGGATGAAAAAGGATCTGAAAGATAAAAATTGAGTTCAGTTTTATTCGTTTTTTTTATCATGAAGGTCCTTTTTGTCTTCACTTCGGTGTTTTGACAATTGTGCGGGGGTAAGGAATGCCCGTTCCGTTACAAGGCTCCGCCTGCATCCAATCCGCACTACCAGCTTGCAGAGAAAGACATGAACCGTTGTGTCTTTCATTCCGATGCGGATATTTTCAATATCCAGAGCATTACTGTGACATTCAGTGATGGCACACAGGCGATCCATACCCTGATTCCATATACCGGAGGCGAGGCGCACCGCAGTGTTTTCATCCACGGGACAGAGGGCTTTCTCCGTGCTTTTCAGGGAAAAGCTCCTGCTCACTGGAAGTGGCGCTCTACCGGGAATCCGGGATGCGGCTGATTCCGGTTCCCCTTGACGCAGATGCAGCGGACGGTCATGGCGGAGGTGATGCGTTCATCCTGAATGACCTGTTCGACTGCATCGAAAATCACCGTCATCCTGAAGCCACGGTCTATGACGGACTCCGTGCGTCGCTGATCGCGTTTGCCGCTGATGAAAGTGCCCGCAAGGGGGAAAGTGTGGACCTGATGCCAAAACTCGCAGAAATCCGCTGAGTGTTTTCAACTGTTTCCCAGTTTTTCCCATGCCAGGCAGGTTACGTTCCCCGCAGAGTCCATCAGTGCGATTTCACCGGCAATGTCCCAGGCAGGCAGAATATTGACGACTGTTCCCCCCCCGGTATGGATTTGCTCCCATGCGTGGAAATGCCCTGCCGTTACGGAGGTGATGCCGTGTGCCGAACATTGAACCGCGCAGGATTCAAGATCGGCGCGCGGCAGATATTTTTTGTGTGCCATGTTACTGGCCTTGAGGGAGAGCCGGATGTGGTCCGAAACACGCGGACCGATGGTCGGAGCAAAGAGTTTCAACAGGAATTTCGTAACAAAATTGCGGATTGCCCCGCGCAGCAGCAGATACTTCCAGTCTCTCCTGTTGATGGTGTCTCCATGCACGAGCCGGATGGTTTGATTCAGATCGTGTTTTTGATCCGTCACCCATGAAAACGCGGTCCGATAGGTATCACTGACGAAGAATTCATGATTGCCTTCGATGAATCCGATTTCCATGTTTTTGGAATGGCTGCGGCACCAGTCGACAAACCGTTTGTGTTCCGGCATTTCATATCCTTTGAGTGCGATCCACAGCTCGAAAATATCGCCGAGGAAAAGAATTCCCGCCGGTTTCAGCGCCGCGAGACGATCCAGCATACGGAAGAAAATTTCCGCTTTTTCCGATCCGCATTGAATATGGGAATCCGCAATCAGAACATATTTGTCATGATAATATTTCATTCTGCTTTGATTCGCTCCACAAGCATCGGTATCATACGTTCGAATTCTACTCCGTATTGGACATGGTCAGGGGATTCCATTGTGCGGGCAATACATGCCACCGTGTAATCCGCAGCCAGTGCGAGCGCTTTTTCCAGAGAGAGACCGCGCACCAATGCTCCTGTCGCGGTGCTGGAAAAAATATCGCCGGTTCCGTGGAACGAAACACGGATGCGACGGTGAAAGTAATCGAAGAACTCATCCTTTTCTGCATTGTAGCCCATAACGCCGAGCTCATTCGGGCTGAAACTGATTCCGGTCAGAACTGTATTTTTTGCGCCGAGCTCCGCAAGACGCTTCAGAAGGTCTTTGATGTAAGTTTCAGTGTAGCCGTCGCCCTTGTATGTGAGATCCAGCAGGAATGCCGCCTCCGTCAGGTTCGGGACAATGACATCGGCTTTGGCGCAGAGCTGTGCCATCGCATGGGCGAATTCCGGAGTGAATCCCGGATAAAGTTTGCCGTTATCCGCCATGACCGGATCGATAAATACGAGATTTTCAGGTGTCCGGAACTCGTCAATAAAACCGGATATGAGCTTCAATTGTTTGAAAGAGCCGAGATATCCGGTATAGATGGCGTCAAAGCCGATTTTTTCCGCTTTCCAGTGTGCCGCAATGGGGGCGATATCATCGGTAAGATCGCGGAAAGTGAAGTTTTTGAACATGGTATGCGTGGAGAGTACAGACGTCGGAAGTACGGCGCATTCGATTCCCATCGCGGAGATGATCGGCAGTGCTACTGTAAGAGAACATTTACCGACACAGGAAATATCTTGAATCGTTACAATTCGTTTCATTTTATCATCCTTTTTTGAGTCAGTAGTATTATATCACGCCGAGTGTTTTGATTCAACTCCATTCGTCTTTTTTAAGCGCAGGCGCAACAATAAAAAAAGCCAGTCGGAGTGACTGGCGTAGATACAAAAATGGTGGCAAGGACCGGGATCGAACCGGTGACACACGGATTTTCAGTCATTATCCTATTGCTTTATTTTGAACTCAATGCTTGTCAGATGTTACCTATTTAGTGGACGAATATCTGACGCTTTTTCCTTTTTAGATTGGTTTTATAATAAAATCAGAAACTATCGCCAAATAAAGGAAAGAGGCAAGTATGACTGTTAAACACAACCGCGAAAAGGGAACTGGAAGCATTGAGAAGAGGAACGGCAGGTTTTATCTGAAGTTGAGGATAAATGGCACCTCCCGGACGACTTTGCTGCGTGATGAAAACGATAATCCGGTGACAACCCGCAAAGCAGCGGAAGAAGCGGCAAAGCGTATGCGCCCAATACTAAGGGCACAGCAGAAAGAAGAAATCGCAGTGTATATCGCAGAGGCGAGAAAGATGAAACATGAGCAATCTGTATCAATAGAAGATATTTGGACAACGTATCTTGCACAATATGATCGTCCTGACAGTGGTACAAGAACACTGAAACGTTATCAGGAATGCCTTGCATGCTTTATTCATTGGTTGAAGGACAAGCATCCGGAGATCATTTTAGCAAAAAACATCACAACAGGGATTGCAGGGGAATTCTTCGCTTATTTATGGAGTGAGAAAAAAGTCTCTGGACGTACCTATAATGCTTATCGGCAAGCACTCCGGCTGATTTTCAAACATATCTTGGAACTTACTGCACTTGAAAATAATCCGTTCGATCTGATCAAGACAAAATCAATGCGTACAGAAAGCCGCAAGCCATTCACAGAAGAACAGATCAAAGCAATTTTTGATGGTTTTGAGTCCGGTTTTTATTATAAAACATTGGTAGGGCATCTCGGGCCGAACCGGACGCATATCAAAGTCGAGAAAATACTGCAATTCAAACCTATGTATGCGGACGAGATGAGAGTATTGCTTTATCTCTGCTGCTGGACAGGTTGTCGTGGTTATGATGGCTGTCACATGCAATGGAATAACGTTGATATGGTAGGCAGAACCATTACTTATATCCCGCACAAGACGGCTGTAACAACCAATTATCGCGCGGTCACATTACCTTTGCATCCCTTGCTTTATACAGCTTTACAGGATGCTGAAAAATTCAGAGCGAGAAACAAAGAAAATGAAGACTACATTCTGCCGTCCATTGTCCAACGTTGCAAGTATAATCAAGGTGGTGTTCATAGAGATGTCATAAAGATTATTCAGTGTGCAACGGGATGTGCGGCAACATCACAAAAACTAGGTGAGCATAGAATACGAAAATCAAACGTTTATGGTCTGCACAGCTTCCGGCATACGTTTGTGTCGTTCTGCGCGAATGCGGGTGTTCCGCTGGATGTGGTCGCTTCGATTGTCGGGCACGGCAGCACGGCAATGACCCGGCATTATGCGCACATCTCCGATGAGGCGAAAGGCAAGGCAATTGGAGCCCTGCCGGTTCTGGAAACCGCACAGGAAGAAGTCCATGTTCCAGACAGGGAACTCCTGTTGAAACAGCTTTCAGGGCTCAGCACGGAAGAGCTGACGGCACTTGTAGAAAGAAGCAATAAAAATTCACTAAAAGAGAATCTGAAGGCTGGATAAGAGAAAGGGATTTCTTTCTTTTCCGTGGTAGAAAATTATGAAGGCAGTGTTCTCTTTGTTAAGGATGGTCCCGTCATTTCGTAAAAGAGAACACATTTTGCGCCTTTTTTTCTTTTTAACCGTCTTTATCTTAAATATAACAGATCGTCGGAATGGTTCCGGCGAGAATAGCCAAAAAAACAAAATAGGAGCAACTGTATATGTTGAATCCAGAAACAATTGCTTTCATCTAGCGCGTGCTGGATGGTGATTCAGGAGTCACCACGTAGGAAAAGGAGCAGATTCTCAAGGCATGTCGTATGAAACAGCGGCGCGAAGTCATAACGGCGAAAAGAGCCATGGAACTGCTGGGGATCAGCCGTCCGACGCTTCGGGCATATGTCCGTCAGGGACTGCTGACTCAGATCAACATCAGTTCACGCAAGGTGAGATTCGCACAGGAACAAGTAGAACAGCTCGCCAGCTATGGCGCAGCAGAAACACAAGGAGAAGAATGATGCAAGACACAGATTTTTGCGTTGAACCCGGATTTTGCTTTGAACCGGATTCGAAGAAAGAAGTTCCGCCCGCCGCAGAAACGGAACGGAACCTTGAGGAAGGAAATGAGCATAAAGTGCAAAGCGTCAAGCCGTAGAATGAGGCTGAAAAGGCGGCAGAGGTCATTCAGAAGATTCCGGCAAACTGCGATTATGACACGTGGTTCAAGGTTGCCTGCGGTCTGAAACATTCAGGCTGTGTGTATGAGGTCTTCCACGACTGGTCGGCAACTGCCCCGGAGAAGTTCAATGAAGCTGATTGTCGCAGAACCTGGGATAGTATTACCGATGACAAAGAGAACCACATTTCGCTTGGCACCTTGATCTGGCTTGCAAAACACTATGAAAACGCTCCGAATGAAATGTTTCCCCCACCGGAAACCTTAGATAAGATGGCTGTTCAGGCGGCGCAGTTCATTGACTCGCTGTATCTTCCGGGCGAACACTTTGAGCTGACTCTGAAAGCGATGCTGAATGATAAAGGCAAATATATCCCGCTCCGTAGTGAGAGTCTGCTGGTGGAACATACGGAAACGGAGCAACGACAAGAGAACCTCGAAAAAATCAAACAGATGATATCGTCTTGTCCTCACGGTGCCTGGATATCGTTGAACCCGATCAGAGCTGAGATCGCTGGCACGGCTCCCTGCGATGCCGATGTGGTAAATTTCCGATACACTCTGATCGAGGCGGACGATCTCACGAAAGAGGAACAGTGGACAAAAATCAAACACCTGCATTTGCCGATCCAGTCGGTGGTCTGGTCGGGCGGCAAGAGTCTGCATGTCATCGTAAAAATCGAAGCCGGAACAGACCGAAAGCTCTATGATGCGCGTGTGAAAGCCCTGCGTGAGTATCTCGACAGGCGGCAGTTTCCCTATGACAGGGCGAACAAGAATCCGAGCCGCCTGACACGCCTGCCGGGAGTCCGCAGGGATAATGACATTCAATATCTTGCGGCTGGGGAATTCGGTCCGAAGACATGGCTGGAGTTCGAGAAGTTCTGGCTTTTGCAAAACAGACAGGACAAAAGGCAGGATAGCTCTCCCTTGAACGGCATGATGGGAGGCCGCCCGAAAACTCCAGTTACGGATTACGCAGAAAGTTTCCTTGCGGATTATAAAACCGCAAACGGCTTATTGACATTGCGATACTGGAATGGCAATTGGTATCTCTTCACAGCGAACGGCTGGAAGTGTCTCACACAGGAGGAGATGAAAATGCGGATCACCGGATACCTCCAGCGAAATAATATACAGGCGCAGGAACGAATCAGTCAGAATCTCATCAGCGATATTCTGGTGAATCTGCAATCTGACTATCTTTGCGGACTGCCCGAGTCGAAATACCGGATGCCCTGCTGGCTCCCCGGCGGAGAAGCCGCAAGGGGCTGGATGAGCTTCCGCAACGGAATACTGAACCTGAACGCCCTGATTGCAAATCCGGACTCCAAACCGAGATTCATTCCCATATCGCCAGCCTTATTTGCCAAAGACGGGGTACCGTATGACTATGATTCGGACGCGACATGTCCGAATTGGAACTACTACCTGAATACCACGTTCGACAGCGATGAGATGCGTCTGGCACTTCAAATGATCTTCGGCTATATCCTTTCCGGGGAAACTCGGCTTAATGTCGGCTTTTTCTGGATCGGTCAGGGCGGCGACGGCAAGAGTACGGCAGCACATATTCTACGGAAGCTCGTTGGCGAGAGCAACACCTGCTGTCTCCCGTTCGGGAATCTCAAGGACAGGTTTTCAACTTTCCAGCTGACCGAAAACAAGCTCAACTTAGTGGAGGAATTGCCCGTAATCAGCGAACAAAGCAATATCACCGAATGCGAGAAAGTTTTCAAGCTTGTCACGGATGGCGGCGAGCTCAATATCGAGCAAAAATACCAGCCGCCGACCAAAGCCCCAGCAACGGTTCGGATTGTTTATGCCGCAAACGCGCTTCCGCAGTTTGTGGACCGTACCAAAGGACTCTGGGACCGTCTGGTGATTCTGCCGTTCAACCACCGGTTCCGGGGAACGAGCGAGGAACGTTCTGATTTTAAGCGGGAACTGGAAAAGGAACTGCCGGGCATCTGCAATTGGGCGATTCGAGGAGCGCAAATGCTTACATCGCTGACAAGGTTCCCCGTTCCGGAAGCATCAAGGCAGATGATTGAACAGCATCACGCCATTTGCGACCACGAAACGGAGTTCTTTACCGAATGGCTTCAGGAAGACCCTGAGGGGCAAGTCGGCAAGCAGGCGCTTTACAATGCCTACGCCAACGAGATGAAAGACTCCGGATATCGTGCCAAGGGGAAAAGCAACTTCAATGCCGCGCTCAAAATTGCATTCCCGGACATTACGGAAGGACGCTATCGGAAACATGGAGAGGACATCCAGATTTGGCAAGGGATCACGCTGAAAGCGGGTGCCAACATCTACCGGGCGACCTACTGACTGGAGTAAAGTGGGGACTATGGGAGTTCACATTATTGGAGTATAGGAAACCTAAATTTTATACAGTATCAGGTGTATAAAATAGGTTTCTTATAGGACAATAGTGCCATGTCCCCATACTCCCCACTTGCGTATGTTTCGGATTTCTGGGGGAATCCAAGTTCCATATCACCCAGCACAATGACCTGCCGAGCAGTCCCTATGGTTACGCAAGCCGGGGCTACGGCGGCATCAGAATCACAGAGGGATTATTTCAGCACGTGCCATTCGCCGCCTTTTGCCGGACCAATATGTTTGAGCTGACCGGACTGCACCAGTTTTTTCAGAATCCATAATTGTTCAAGCTTATTTTGCGTCTGCTGTTTTGACATCAGTCCACTCAAGAAGGTCGCACAGTGCCTTCTGATTCTTGAGACGAATGGCACCCTCTGGAGTATTTACTATTCCGGCGCTTAAATCCTGTGTTGTAAAAATCCTGCCATAAAGAGCCTCTTTCTCATTTTTTGGCTGCCAGCTGGCATTGGGAAACAGCCATGGAATGCAAACATCTATGGCTCCATCAACTCCAGACGCAATCGTATATCGATTATATAAAAAATGTAGCCCACGTTTGTCAAAATAGAAATTCTCAATTGGTTTTGGATCATTAGTGATGTACGTCTTTTTCTGTCTCTTCAGGCAATACCGAATTGCATATGCAACGTAGGGTAACTGTTCTTTTTCAAAGAGATCTTCCAATTTCAGCAGCTTTCCTGTTTTTCGCACAAATGTGCCAACCTGGTACTAACAATAGCCGTCCGCTCCACCTAAATAACCTTCTTCAGAATAATAAAAACTAATTAGCTTCTTGCAAACAAAACAGACCTTCCATGACTTGCTTCCAGAAAAAATTCGTAATAGCTCGGGTGATGTATCGGTGCAAGTAATGTATGCTTGAATATCTTTGATTACATCCTTCCTTTCCTGCCCATCTTCATCACTTTCTCTGGCAACAGTCTTACAGCAAATAAAAAATACTGCAAGGCAACTTACAAAAATAATTTTACTTTTGCTAGCATTCAATTTAGTTTTACTCCTTTGCCATTCATATATTCCAGTTCAACATTTGCACACCACAACGAAATCAAATCTGATTCCAGTTTATTTCTCCAAGTAACTCAAAGCTTTTTTTGCACCCTCATGTCCCTGTTCCGCTGCCTTACGATACCATTTCACGGCTTCAATCATATTCTTTACTACACCATCGCCTTTGGCATAGACTTGCCCAAGATAAAATTGTGCCTCTGCATCTCCAAGTTCTGCCGCTTTGCGATACCATTTTACAGCTTCAATCATGTCTTTTGCTACACCTGAACCAGTATGATAGCACCATCCAAGATTACATTGCGCAGGCGCAGGGGCATCCCCCTGTTCTGCCGCCTTACGCCACCATTTCACAGCTTCAGACACATCCCTTGCAATACCATCACCATTTAGATAAGCCACTCCAAGATTATATTGTGCGTTTGCATCCCCCTGTTCCGCCGCTTTGCGATACCACTTCACAGCTTCAACATAATTCTGCTCGACACCTTGACCTTTAGCATAGCACACGCCAAGATTGTATTGTGCCTTAGAGTGCCCCCGCTCTGCGGCTTTGCGATACCACTTCACGGCTTCAATCATGTCTTTTGCTACACCTGAACCAGTATAATAGCACCATCCAAGACTATCTTGCGCAGGGGCATCCCCCTGTTCTGCGGCTTTGCGATACCACTTCACAGCTTCTCTCATATCCTTTACTACCCCCTCCCCACAGGCATAACAATATCCAAGATTATATTGAGCCCATGCATGTCCCTGCTCTGCGGCTTTGCGATACCACTTCACAGCTTCAACATAATTCTGCTCGACACCTTGACCTTTAGCATAGCACAAGGCAAGATTGTATTGTGCCTTAGAGTGTCCCCGCTCTGCGGCTTTGCGATACCATTTCACAGCTTCAATCATGTCCTTTGCTACGCCTTCACCATTGTCATAACACACACCAAGTTCATATTGCCCCTCTGCATGTCCCTGTTCCGCCGCCCTATGCCACCATTTCACGGCTTCATTCATGTCTTTTGCTACGCCATCGCCATTTAGATAAGCTATTCCAAGCTCGTATTGTGCGTTTGCATATCCCTGTTCTGCCGCCTTATGCCACCATTTTAGTGCTTCGCTCATATTCTTTGCAACGCCAATGCCATTGGCATAACAGCATCCAAGATCATATTGAGCCTTTGCCAATCCCTGTTCCGCCGCTTTGCGAGACCATTTTACAGCTTCAGCTATGTCTTGGGAAACACCAGAACCATTAGCATAGCACCGACCAAGCCAACATTGTGCCTTAGAGTGTCCCTGTTCCGCTGCCTTACGATACCATTTCACGGCTTCAATCATATTCTTTACTACACCATCGCCTTTGGCATAGACTTGCCCAAGATAAAATTGTGCCTCTGCATCTCCAAGTTCCGCCGCTTTGCGATACCATTTTACAGCTTCACCCATATCCTTTGCTACGCCAATGCCACTTCCATAAACCACCCCAAGATTATATTGCGCCTGTGCATATCCCTGTTCCGCTGCCTTACGCCACCATTTCACGGCTTCAATCATATCCTTTGCTACGCCTGAACCATTGTTATAACACAATCCAAGATCGTATTGCGCTTTAGCATGTCCCTGTTCTGCCGCCCTATACCACCACTTCACGGCTTCATTCATATCCTTTGCAACGCCATCGCCATTTAGATAAGCTATTCCAAGATCACATTGAGCCTCTGCCAGTCCCTGTTCCGCCGCTTTGCGAATCCATTTTAGTGCTTCGCTCATATTCTTTGCAACGCCATCACCTTTGGCATAACAGCATCCAAGATAAAATTGAGCCTCTGCATCTCCAAGTTCCGCCGCTTTGCGATACCATTTTACAGCTTCAATCATATCCTTTGCTACGCCAATGCCAGTTCCATAAACCACCCCAAGATTATATTGCGCCTGTGCATATCCCTGTTCCGCTGCCTTACGCCACCATTTCACGGCTTCAATCATATTCTTTGCTACGCCTGAACCATTGGTATAACACAATCCAAGATTGTATTGCGCTTTAGCATGTCCCTGTTCTGCCGCCCTATACCACCACTTCACGGCTTCATTCATATCCTTTGCAACGCCATCACCATAGGCATAGACCTTCCCAAGATTATATTGTGCCTGTGCATATCCCAGTTCCGCCGCCTTACGCCACCATTTCACGGCTTCATTCATATTCTTTGCAACGCCATCGCCATTGGTATAACACAATCCAAGATAAAATTGTGCCTCTGCCAATCCCTGCTCAGCCGCCTTGCGATACCACTTCACGGCTTCAATCATATTCTTTACAACACCATCACCTTTGGCATAGACTTGCCCAAGATTATATTGAGCCTCTGCCAATCCCTGCTCTGCCGCTTTGCGATACCACTTCACGGCTTCAATCATGTCTTTTGCAACGCCATCGCCTTTGGTATAGACTTGCCCAAGATTATATTGTGCCTCTGCCAATCCCTGTTCCGCCGCTTTGCGATACCACTTCACGGCTTCAACTATGTCCTTTGTTATACCTTCTCCATTGTCATAACAGCATCCAAGATTATATTGAGCGTCCTTATGTCCCTGTTCTGCCGCTTTGCGATACCATTTCACGGCTTCAACAGTGTCCTTTGTTATACCTTCTCCATTGACATAGACCAGCCCAAGATCATATTGAGCCTGTGCATGTCCCTGTTCCGCCGCTTTGCGCCACCACTTCACGGCTTCGCTCATGTCTTTCGCAACGCCATCACCTTTGACATAACAGCATCCAAGATTATATTGCGCTTCTGCGTTTCCCTGTTCTGCCGCTTTGTGCCACCATTTTAGTGCTTCGCTCATATTCTTTGTTATACCTAAACCAATCATGTAGTGCCATCCAAGATTACATTGTGCCTCTGTATGTCCCTGTTCTGCCGCTTTATAAAACCATTTTAGTGCTTCGCTCATATCCTCTGCCACGCCATCAGCAGTGCCATAACAAATTCCAAGCACATATTGTGCCTCTGCCAATCCCTGTTCCGCCGCTTTGCGATACCACTTCACGGCTTCATTCATGTCTTTTGCTACGCCTGAACCAGTATGATAGCACCAACCAAGCCAATATTGTGCTTCTACCACCCCCTGTCCCGCCGCTTTGGAAAAATATTTGATTGCAGCTTTTGTGTCCGGCTCCTTTCGGAAGACTCCACCAATGGAATACCACAGTGCCACTGCGAACTGGGCATCAGGATTCCCCATATCCGCCTGTTTCTTCATTTTCGGCAGGAAAGAACACATGACATCCTTGCCATGGGTCTCTGCCATGCCTGCGAGTTTCTTATACAGTTCACCGAGATTATTCGCGTGGGCGGAATTTGCCTTGCAAAGAGAGACAAGCATCCGCAGGGATTCCTCAAACTCTTTTTGCCGGTTTGTTGAAAAATAGAGCTCAACGAGCTGACGATACAGCCATATTCTGAGGGTAACTTTAACAATTTCAGGTTTTTGCTCAATGATTGTACGTGCGTGAGAATAGTGCTGCAACGCGGTATCCCATTTGTTCAACCGGTTATAAATTCTTCCCAGCAGACATTCTGTTTTAAATAACTCAAGATGCTGTTCCCCATACAGTTCTTTTTTCAGCGCCAATGCCTTCAGTCCGTATTGCTCCGCCTCTCTGTCGTTTTGCAGATGCAGGTATGCGGAACAGAGAGTCTCATAAGCTGTTGCAAGCGTGTTCTTATCAGGAGCGGACTGTTTCTTCAGCAATTCCAGAGCTTCCAGCAGAGACTTTACAGCAACGGCATAATCGTTGCTCTCTTCTGCTGCGATTCCTTTCAAATAAAGTTCATCGACCAGTTTTTTCTCTTCGGCTGTAACCTCAGCAACTGGCTGACTTCCGGCACAGTATCCGGATAGTAAAACTACGGTCAGCAATACCATACACTTGCGATAGTTCATCTGTTCCTCTCCTTTGTCATTCTTATATTCCAGTTTATTTCTCCAAGTAACTCAAAGCTTTTTTTGCCCCCTCATGTCCCTGTTCCGCCGCTTTGCGATACCACTTCACGGCTTCAATCATGTCTTTTGCAACGCCATCACCATAGATCAGCCCAAGATGATATTGTGCCTCTGCCAACCCCCGTTCTGCGGCTTTGCTAATCCATTTTACGGCTTCGGATATATTCTTTGTAACTCCCTCACCATTGGCATAACAACATCCAAGATTATATTGCGCTTTAGTATACCCCTGTTCTATCGCTTTGCGATACCACTTCACAGCTTCAGACACATCCCTTGCAATACCATCACCATTTAGATAAGCCACTCCAAGATTATATTGCGCTTCTGCGTTCCCCTGTTCCGCCGCCTTACGTAACCGTTTTACTGTTTCAGCATCACACACGAAAACGCCATCACTATTAGCATAAGTCAGCCCAAGATGATATTCTCCCAGCTCTGCGGCTTTTGCCTTACATAGCCATTTTAGAGCTTCAGTTCTATCCTTTACTACCCCCTTCCCATAGGCATAACACCACTCAAGTTTCAATTGCGCCTCTGCCAGTCCCTGTTCCGCCGCTTTACGCCACCATTTCACGGCTTCACTCATATCCTTTGCCACGCCTGAACCATTGGCATAACACCATCCAAGATTATATTGTGCTTTTGCATCCCCCTGTTCTGCGGCTCTGCGATACCACTTCACGGATTCGGATGTATCTTTTGTTACACTTAAAACATCGGCATAACACCACCTAAGATCCAATTGTGCCTTTGCATATTCTTGCTCTACTGCTTTGCGATACCATTTCACCGCTTCTCTCATATCCTTTGCCACGCCTGAACCAGTCTTGTAGTGCCATCCAAGCCAAAATTGTGCCTCGGCATCTCCCTGCTCTGCTACTTTACGACTCCACTTCACCGATCTAGCCATATCCTTTGCTGTTGTTCTATTTTCAGAATAGGCTATTCCAAGAAGATATTGCGCCTGTATGTCTCCCTGTTCCGCCGCTTTGGAAAAATATTTGATTGCAGTTTTTGTGTCCGGCTCCTTCCGGAAGACTCCACCAATGGAATACCACAGTGCCACTGCGAACTGGGCATCAGGATTCCCCATATCCGCCTGTTTCTTCATCTTCGGCAGGAAGGAACGCATGATATCCTTGCCATGTGTCTCCGCCATGACTGCGAGTTTCGTATACAGTTCCTCAAGATTATTTGTATGGGCGGAATGTATCTTGATGAGATAAACCAGCTCTCGCAGAGAGGCCTCAAACATATGTTGCTGGTTTATTGAAAAATAGAGCTCGGCAAGCTGGCGGCACAGCCATATTTTATGGAAAGGTTCAACCCCCTCAGGTTCTTCTGCCATGATTGTACGTGCATGTGAGTAGTGCTGCAACGCGGTATCCCTTTTGTTCAACCGGTTATAAATACTTCCCAGCAGACATTCTATATTGAATAACTCAAGATGCCATTCCCCATACAGTTCTTTTTTCAGTGCCAATGCCTTCAGTCCGTATTGTTCCGCTTCCTTATCGTTTTTCAGATGCAGACATGCAGAACAGAGAGCCTCGCAAGCTATTGCAAGTTTACCCTTATCAGGATCAGAAACAGACTGTTTCTTCAGCAATTCCAGAGCTTCCAGCAGAGACTTTACAGCAACGGCATAATCGTTGCTCTCTTCCGAAACAGTTCTTTTCAAACAAAGCTTATCAAACAATTTCTTTTCTTCGGTCACGACCGTAGCATGCTGATTCCAGAGAACGTATCCGACTAATAAAACAGGAACAAATAAAACTGTGATCAGCAATACCATACACTTGCGATCGTTCATCTGTTCCTCTCCTTTGTCATTCTTGCGTTTTATCGTAACTGGTGTACATGATCACAACGAACTCTGAGCCAGACTTGCAACTGCACGCCGGGCGGGCTCATATCCCCATGCCGCCGACTTGCGCAGCCATTTAAAACCCTCGTTCTGGTTCTTCCGGTCGCCGCGACCTGTCATATACAGAATTCCCGTCTTGTATTGCGCATACGGGTCATCCTGTTCTGCGGCTTTCCGATACCATTGCAGAGCAACGGCGTCATTCTTCGGCACCCCCCAGCCGGATTCATGAATCATTCCAAGACTGGTTTGCGCAAACGCATCTCCTTGTTCGGCGGCTTTTTCATACCATGCAATCGCCTTCTGATCGTCGCGCGGAATGTAAAGACCTGTGGAATACATGACGCCCAGGATTTTCTGCGCTTCCACATGTCCCTGCTCCGCTGCCTTGCTGAACCACTGGAACGCTTCACCGGGGTTCTTGATGGTCCCGATAGCCTTGTAGTGACAGTAGCCAAGATTGTATTGCGCATCAGCATGTCCCTGCTCCGCTGCCTTGCTGAACCACTGGAACGCCGCCTTGAAATCGCGGTCCAGCCGGGCTTGGTCTGTCCTCCTGCCAGGCAGGATCAGCTCAAGAGCCGCTTTCCGGGCGACCACATCACCGGCAATCGGTTTCCTGCCGTTGACATACATCAACCCGAGAATATTCTGTGCGCCCGCATTTCCCCGTTCCGCCGCCCGACGGCAGGATTCGAAGTCGCCTGTCTGATAGTTCTCCGCTGCGGACAAGCTGATCGTTGCCGCCAATAGTGCAAATAGTACTTGTTTCATATATTACGTTTCTCCATGTTATGATATATAATCCTTAGATTAACTTGTAGTAGGTGACCACGAGTTAATCGCTACAGCTACTTCTGTTAATTCTTTACCAGTATAGATTAATGGTTCTTTCCTTCCTCTTTCAGCAAGACAAGCTTTCAAACGGATACGCAATTCCCTATCATCTGTGATAAAGATCGGTTCACAAGATAATTTTCCTGCTTCAGACCATTTTGCTGCTTCAATGAAAAATTGAATAAAATATGGATCAGCATAAGAATTTGATGAAGCTACCAATTCCATTCCGATTGATTTCAAAATTCCATATTCTTGAAATTTTTCTATTCTACAGAATGCTAACCTAGCTAGCAAAGCTAATTTTTTTTCTTTTGAATATTTGAGTTTTGTAAGCTCATTATGCTGAATACCCAAAAATAATATCTGCGTATTGTTTATTTTGCTGTAAGTAATTAATTTTTCAAATAACACATCATAATCTTTATTCATCCAAATATTATTGTCTATAAGTAAATATCCTTTTGTAAGCTGTTGAAACCTATATATTAGATCATTTAATCTTTTTCTATCTTCTTCTTCAACTCTTTTTCTTCTTTCATAGTTAATAGCCATTCTTTCTGAAAAACGCTTTTCTTCCTTTTCCTTTTCCTTTTCCTTTTCCTTTAAATACTCTTCTTTATATTTTTGAAATCCCAAATACCAGCAGAAGCCAAAAATGATTTCAATCAAAAACAGAGGATATATTTTAGAAAGCAGTATCAATACTACCATAAATATATTTGCGACCATTGAAATATGTAAATATATGCTTACAATAAAAAGATTAACATCTTTGCTGGCAAAATCACGGGAACAGATACGTAATAGCACAAATGCGAGTATTGCAAAAAACGCAATACCCCAAAGATATCCCAGTAGCCAAATGAGCAAAACAGCTACAATAACTCCAATAATTATTGATACACGAATTTTGCCTATGGCGAAAATATCATATAATATTGACTTCATAGGTAACGTTATCTCCATTTATTCATTTTACGTAGCATTACTTCACGCTTCTCTCCAAATGCAAAATAAGTAAAATCCTCAAGATAACCCGAAATTCGACGTATATGCTGTATATTTAATGAGCTACATTAGGGACAAATATCAAAGATTCTTCTTGATAAAATCAATACCTTTGAATATTCTCCGGCTTGATATAAGATATTAACTATTCCTGCTCACTTACACCAGCCGATTTCCGCCAGCCACTGGCTTCAAGAATTCTATCCAGAGTTGCATCTTTGCTGTAATTGTCAAGAAGTCCCGCAATACGTTTATTCTCTTGTTTTTCATCCCAGCATCTGTAAATATACCATGCCGCTATACTTGTTCCTATTACAACAAGTGTAGCTCCACCTGTAAGTATAAGGGAGCCTAATGCTACGCCGCCCCCTCCAGCAGCAACAGCACCGCCACCAAGAAAAGCCAAACTGGCCTTTGTGGCAGCTGCACCACTAAGAGTAACAATCGCCGTTCCAGTGCTGGCAACACCATAGGTGCTAACTAATGTCATTACCCCGGCAGAAAAAGCAACTCCTGCCACTGAGGAGAGACTGCCGATAATCATGTTACGATTGGCATCCTGAAGTGTTCCGTAACCGAAGAAATAACTTCCATATCCCCAAATGCCGGTACAAAGCAATACTCCGACAGGTCCGGCAAATTGTGCAAGCTGGGAGGTTGATATCCCTAACGTTGAGGTTAATGCTTTGATCGGAACGGAAGTTGCATTAGTCATGATAGCATACTGTAGACTACCAACGGTAAAGACTGTGGCTCCAGTCATTGTTGTGGACAATGCTGCATTTTCCCAGTCAACTTCACCTTTTGTCAATAACTGGCTTACAATATTGATCCCTCCAGATGCCAGCGCGGCACCGATACTCCAGCCTGCTAAATTACCAAAATAACTGGATTTACCTGCCAGCAGTTTTCCCGCATTAATTTCTTTTGCGGTTTTCTTTGCAAGGCGCATGGCATCCGTATCACTGAGTTTCAGTTTCCCTTGCAGCTGTTTAGCCAGATCTTTTGTTACTTCCGGAGTCAGCTGTTTATCCAGAATGCCTTTCAGAGTAATATCACCTGTGACTTTCAATTGATCGGGATTTCTATTAACAAGATTGCTGGCGTCACGAATGATTATTCTCAAGTCACTTCCTTGAGGATAAATCTGAAATAAACGTGACCGATAGGATAAAACTCCATTGCCCGCTTTAACAAGAAAGTTGCCATATTGCTCTGCCAATTTTTGTGCCTGAGCCAATTCGGAACGACTGCCTGTAAATTTCCATGATGCTTGTGAATTCTCCCGCCAGAAAAAGACTTCTTTGCCATTTTGTAAAATCACAGATAACTGGTGTTTGGGAGCCAGGGGCAAACGGGCTATGCCTATATCGCTTTTTGCCACTGTAAGATAGCGTGTACCAAGTGCACTGATTCTTTTTGCAGACCAGTTTGTTCCCAACTGCAAGCCATCTTTAGTCATTCCAAGCCGTGATGTATTGTATTTAGATTCTCCGATAAGCAGGTCTGTCGGCGCCCCCTGTGAATTGGTCTTGATAAAAACGTGATCCAACCCCTGTGGTCCAGAACGTGGTGATATAGAATGCCAGTTTCCGGTTTGCTGTAAAGTCTGACGCAAGAAATAGCGTCCGGCTGCATTTTCTCCGATACTTCCTTTAAGCCCTGTCGCATTAATTACGGAACGAGCCAACGCCGTATCCGCCTGACGTAGCAGCAAAGCCGTTGTAGAAGTTGCCGGAGCAACAGCGTAAGGAGAAAAACTGACCTGTGTGATGATATTGTCTGCGGTTATTATCAGGGGAAAGCAGCCTATAATACATGCCATTAGCTTGAACTTCGACATTAGAAATCCTCCAAACTCATTTTTTTGTGTGTGGCAATGCCTGTTTGGTAATCAACTAAATCTCTCGTTCCTAGTTCCGCAAATTGCTTTTGGAGGACATTATTATAAAGTTCTGCAACAGGGGGGGGAGAGAAGAGAGGGATCTATTTTTATAAGATAACCATCAATAATCCATTTTGCCCCTTTTGCAGTAACAACCTTCCATTTACTGTATGTTGTGAAGCCGTCACAGCATTGCTTAATAGCCCACCTCTGATATTTTTTATAACGATCACGCTGAAGGTCTTGCAGGATATTGCCTGCTCTTGTGATCTTTTTCTCATAATTCTTGAATGTATCAGCATCTGTAATCTCACGCATTCCTGTGCCGATCTCTTGCAGTTTTTCTGTTATAGCCTTAATGCGAGGAGTAAACTCTCCGCCTTTTCTACTGATGTTCTCTATTTCCGCGATAGTATTATCAATGCGTTTGCATGCAGGCTCTGACTTCAGCTTATTATAGTTCTTCTCCAGAGAAGCAATATGGTCAACTAAGTCAGTTGCACGCTTTTTTATTTCAGCCGGAACCAGAGAATAATCTATGTTCCAAATTTGAGAAAGTCCATTACGTGCAGTCTGAAGCTGTGCATTTGCACTGTTGAGATTGGGAGGAGAAACACTCAATGAGTCTTTTGCATTCTTCAGGGTAGCTTCCACAACCTTGATCTGAGAAAGACCGGAAAACACTGCCACGGTACGGTTCAACTCTTCATTGATGAGACTGTCATCTTCAACAACATTCCGCAATTCATTGCAAAGAGCCAGCCGTTCTTGTATAAGATTCAAGTCAATGGAAGAGTTCTTGTCAATAAGCTTATTCCAAGCATATTTGCCTGTTTGCAATTCCTGTAAAGAATATTTAATCTTTTCTTTCTGATCAACCTCTGCTCTTTTTGCAGCCGCAATACTGCGAGAGTCCATAAATTTAACAACATCGTCATAAAGCGCTTGAATCTTTTCTATTTCTTCCGGCGGGATTTGATAGATTGCCAGTTCAAGGATATTACGGAACTGTCCCCATTCCTGCTCTGACATAGAGTCGGATTTCTGTTTGCAAAGTTTGTAATATTCAAAAAGGCAAGCGGTATTATGAGGAGCGTGATTGATAGCATTAAGCAAATAAAGTTTTGCCAATGCGGTATCATTACGAGCCAAGGCTTCTTGAGCTTTTTTCATCGCTTGGGCAACAGCAACCTCATCAGCCTTTAATTTATTCATGCTGACAGCACGGATCTCCTGCTCCAGTCTTTCCAAACGCTTTTGTATATCAACTACAATCTGTGTCATCGTTGTGACAGACAGATTCAGAGTTTTTATTTCTGTTTGTGATATTGTATCAGGTGTCTTATGTATTGCTTGCCATTCTGCACGCAAGCTGAATAGCTGCCATAGTATGACTGCGCACAGGACTCCAATTGCTATATTCCAAACCTTGCCTATAGCTTGCTTTCTATCTTGTTTGTCCGGGATATTCTGCATGTTTTGTTCCATATTCTCGTTCTCCTTGTTGTGTTATTTTTAGCTGGTATAAATATAAAAAATCCGCGACAATCCAGCCATGCCGGACTTCGCGGATAAGAAAATATGATACGGGGACATCTCAAGACACAGAGATTCCCTGTTGAAAGAAAACGGGGTATGGAAAGAAGAATGACCGGAAAAACTTCGGTCGGATTGAAGCAAGCCTTTATTTATAAATAAAGGCTTGCTTCTGTCAATGCGGGCACATCACAAGCTCCCTGGAACAGGGGGCTGAAATTCATTGTCGCTACTGCCGCATTCATTGACGAAACCTCAAAACTTTTAGTTGCCTGCCGATTCCCCAACTCTTCATTGCGAAATCCAGCGTGCTTGAAAAACATTCGTTAACAGAACCGAACGCTTCCAAGCACCACGTTGCAGGTCCCGCCAAGAACCGTCTCGAAAATACAAGAAAGCGCCCGGTAAGATGTGTAAACACAATCCTACCGGCACATTCCAACTAATTTCGAGACAAACAACTGAATTCAACTTGGCGGGTTTGCAACGTGTTTGCTGAAATATAACGGTATAAATGAGCTCAACTGCGAAAATGGGACATGAGAGTTCGCAGTTTATTAATGAATATAATTCGGTAATCCTGATAATGCAAATTTGGAAGATGAATTTCCTCCAAAAAAATACTGCGGAGCAGATGTCCAACCGAAGGGTATGCGGCAGGTGGTTCCGTTGACAAGGCACAGGCGTGAATGCCCCATAAGCCCCACCGGCTGGTCTCCGTAACCCATTGATACAGCGTTATGCTGTATCGGCAGCTCGTTTCGGCACGGAGCATCAGTGACACCGTTGCTTCCTCACCTATGAAGAACCGCCAAACTCTACCGTACAAGCATGTCCGCTGCTCCTGTAATCCGGAAGTGGGGACTATGGGAGTTCCCATTATTGGAGTATAGGAAACCTAATTTTTTATATAGATAGGGTGCATATAAATAGGTTTCTTATAGGACAATAGTGCCATGTCCCCATAGTCCCCACTCTTGAGTAATCAGTTATGCTTCTCCATCAAGCATGTTATAAAAAGGCGTCGCTTATGCCCATTTTGACTCCTTTTCAGGCATTTCAGCTAAAAAACAGACCTTTTTTCGGCATAATAAGATGGCAGATATTTACGTCCGCCGGAAACACGAAAGGAAACAGAATGAACACACAACACAAGGTATCCGGCGAAGTCCGCCGGAAAAGACTCATGCCGGGAAGTCTCCGCAGGACGGCATGGCTGTCGGGGCTGACACTGGCGCTTGCGCTGGGAGTGGCGGGAGCGTATCAGTTCCGTCAGCAGACTCGCACTGCCGCAGTCAGAACCGGAAAGAGGACAAGCCGCCTGTCCGAGCTGGAACGCAAGGCAAAGCCGTATCTGAAACAGGCACAGGATGCGGTTCCCGCCGTCGCTTCCGATCTGGCGACGTTCCGCAGCATGAGCCGGTTCTGTCGTCTGCTCGCACAGGACAAAGTGCTCGGCACACAGACCGCGCAGGAGTTTCTTGCGGAGAAGCTGCGCCCCGTCACCTCGCCCTGCCGCAGGATCGCCGGACTCTACGGAGCAACGTCTCTGCCGGGGCTTCTTCAACGCAACATCAGGGACATTGCCAAAGGACATGCGTATGCCTCGCTCTGTGCGGCGGGCGGTCTTGGGCTGGAACTGGTCTTCCTGAAGACGACTCTGCGCTCCCTTGCCGGTGTCACGGCTTCGCTTTCAGCACGGCTTGTGGCTTCCTGCGGCATCGGCACGGCAGCGGCTCTGGCGGATGGTCCTTTCCCATTCGGGGATGCCGTCGGCGTTGTGCTGGCAGCAGGCGGGACGGCATGGTGTCTGATCGACCTGAAGCAGAACTGCACACAGCTCCAATGGGAACTCACTGCGGCTCTGCATCAGGACATCCTTGAGTCCCACGAAGCGTGCCGCAGGAGCGTCCTGCCATGAAGCGGCTTCTGCTTGCGACGCTGATTGCGGGAGGACTTGCCTGTGATGCCGTTTCACCATATCGTCCCTGC
>DPDG01000108.1 GCA_003526375.1 Lentisphaeria bacterium | reverse complement strand
CTGTTACCGTCTACGCGCAGGGCAAACACAGCCCCGTTGGTAGTGAGAGCCTTGTCCACGGCAACGGTTTCATCACCACTTTGATCTTCGAACTCTTCTACCGGAACTCCTCCGGGAATTTCTCCAAGGAGTGGGACCTGAACGGTGACAAGAGCTTCCGGTTCAACAGTTTTATTGATGACATACGGTTTTGTTGAGCCTTTTTCAATGCGCTTCAAATAGCCCTTGGAAACAAGTTCCTGAAGTATATCGTAAATAGATGGAGCAGCTATTCCGAACGTATTGGCAAGCTGTTGCATAGTCGGCATTTTTCCGTATATGGAGAAGAATCGGCTGATCTCCTGCATCACTTCCGCCTGCCGTCGCGTGATATTCTCTGCCTTATGTCTGCCCTGTCCCATTGCGAACTCCTTTTATCCCTAATGCATCTAAAGCATAATATACTCTGTTGATCAATCATTTCAAATCGATGTTATCGGCAAAAAACAAAGTGTATGCTTATTCTGCTTCTGTTGAGCGGTCCTAAGTATCTGATCCTGACCTGGCGTAAAAAATTTTTCGATTTTTTTTGAAAAACAGGGGCCAAAATGCACCCCTGGGTGGCAATAACCCCGATAGAGACACATTGATTTAACAACGAAAGGAAACAGCATGAAATACGGCAGTATTTGCAGCGGAGTTGAGGCGGCAACGCTCGCCTGGCGCCCTCTAGGCTGGAAAGCTGTTTTTTTTGCCGAGGTTGAGCCATTCCCATCAGCGGTGCTGTGTTATCGATTCAAAGCGACTCGTCCATTGCGACCGCTTGATCCGGCAATGGCAGACAACGAAAAGGAGCGGAAAACCCGGGAATTGTGGAGACGTCAAATTGCTGGACTTCCGGATGGCGGGACGATTCCGAATTTCGGAGATTTTACCCTAATAAAGAGAAAGGATGTAAATGAAGAAATCGACCTGCTCGTCGGGGGCACGCCCTGCCAGGATCTCTCAATCGCAGGGAAACGACTGGGATTTGAAGGTCGGCGAAGCGTGCTCGCTCTTGACTTTGTACGACTGTGCTTTGAGCTTGGAGTCCGCTGGGTTGTGTGGGAAAATGTCCCCGCTGCTCTTTCCAGCCGCCGAGGTGAGGATTTCGGACGATTTGTTTCCCTGCTCTGTGGATGGAATGTCCCGGTCCCTGAAAGCGGATGGAGAAAATGTGGAATCGTCACCCCGGCTCCGGGAGGATTCGGAGTGGCATGGAGAATACTTGACTCTCAATTTACCCGAGTGGAACAATTTCCAAGGGCAATCCCGCAGCGCCGGAAGCGTCTCTTCCTTATCGGATATTCTGGTCAGTGGAAATATCCCGCCAAGGTACTATTTGACGGTGAAATGTGCGGAGGGGATACTCCGCCGCGCCGCACGAAGAGGCAAAACGCTTCCGCCGGTTCTGAAGGAGGCTCTGCTTCGACAGACTGGTGGGACGGTTCCCAGAAGGCTGGTACACTGACGCGGACGAGCGATCAGCAGTTCATGCCGGACAAGGGGCGTCTCCAATGTGTGATTGAACAGGCCGAAACGGATTTCCTTTGCTATGAAAACCATGCTCCCGATTCCCGTATAAAATCGGTCGAAGTGTCACAATCCATCGTTGCCCGTATGGGTACAGGAGGGAACAATCTTCCGCTCCTACAGGAAGTTCCACGGGAACCGGAAACAGCCATCGGCTTCATTAAAAACGATGCGGGAGGTGATCTGCAGGGATTCTGGAATGAGGTTTTCCCTACGATGCGCACGGAAGTGACTCCTGCGGTAGCTCGTGATGAGTGTTTTCACGTTTCGTTCTGCGATGCGAACGGCAGACGGAAAGATCGTCCGAACGGCGGTCTTTATGTGACGGAGGCGAAAGCTGGAAAAACCGTTACGGCAGGCGGTCCCGGCGCGGAAACCGTCATTGTCGAAGCAATCGCACTTGATGGAGACAAAATGAAGCCCGGTGAACGTTCCGGGGGATCGGGTATGGGGGTTTCTGAAGAAGGTGTGATGTATACGCAGACCGCCGGAGATGTGCATGGAGTCGCCTATACGCCATCCGGAAAACCGACAGTTCGCAAACTGCTTCCCCTCGAATGCGAGCGCTTAATGGGTTTCCCCGACAATCACACGAGAATTCCCTGGAATGGTAAATCCGAGGAGGAATGTCCTGACGCGCCCAGATACAAAGCATGCGGAAACTCCATGGCAGTAAACTGTATGATGTGGCTCGGAGAACGGATTCAGAAGGTGGAAGAGAAAATCAGCCACGAACGTGGCGAATTTTCGGTCAGAGAAATAACCGAAGCCTCAAATGAGTCTTCAAATCACATAAAAACGGAGGAAGTCAATGAGTGAAGCTGATGTGGAATGCCTGGAGTGTTCGGCACAATATGCCGAGTTGGCTGATCGGTATCGCAAACTGAGGAAAAAGATCCGCAAAATGCGGAAATCGTTTGCGGCAATCGAGTGTGCATTGACGCACAAGTGCGAGCATGCCACTGAGTTCATCATCGGAGAATGCGAGGCGTATCGCGGCAGATACGAGCAGAGGTGTCCCAATGACGAAAAGTGAGACCATAGAAGAAAGCATTCGGAAGAATGCGTCCGGGCCGAAGTCCGCCGAAGTCGACGGACAGCGCGTCGAACAGCATTCTCTCAAGGATCAGATTGCGGCAGATGAATATCTCGCGTCGAAAAAGGCCCTAAAATCCCGGACTTCCGGCCTGAAGATAACCAAATTGTGCCATTCAGGGGCGTGAGGATCTATCGATGTTCAACAGACTCAAATCTATTTTTCGGAGCAGAACCCCTCCGAAGCAGCTTGTCCGTGCCCGGTTTGATGCGGCGCAGACGACGCGGGACAACTGGCGTCACTGGTCGGCGGCGGATCATCTGTCGGCGGACATGGAGGCCGCGCCGGAAGTCCGCCGGACGCTGCGGATGCGCTCGCGCTACGAAGTCGCCAACAATTCCTACGCCAGAGGACTGGTGCAGATGCTCGCAAACGACACCATCGGTACGGGTCCGAGACTGCAGATGCTTTCCGCCGACGAAACGTTCAACGATGCTGTGGAAACGGCATTCATGCGCTGGTCGGATGCTGTTCGTCTTGCTCCGAAACTCCGGACGATGCGAATGGCCCGCTGTCAGGATGGCGAAGCGTTTGCCGTGCTGGCAACGAATCCCAAAATCCGCCACGGTGTGAAACTGGATCTGCAGTTGATCGAGGCGGATCGTGTTTCCGGTGAACTGCGCTGGTTCGAAGATGATACCAGTGTCGACGGAATCTCGTATGACCGCTGGGGAAATCCGACGGACTACCGGGTTTTGAAGTACCATCCCGGGGACATCCGGTATATGCCGGGCGACGATGCGATCCACATTCCGGCGGAATACATGATTCACATTTACCGTCAGGACCGGCCGGGATTGCATCGAGGAGTTCCCGAGATCACACCGGCACTGCCGCTGTTTGCCCAACTGCGCAGATACAATCTTGCTGTGCTTTCCGCAGCGGAGGCCGCAGCGGATTTTGCGGCGATTCTCTACACGGATGCCCCGCCGAACGGCGAATCGGATGAAGTCGAGCCCATGGATGCCATTCCGCTGGAACGGAACATGATGCTGACGGTTCCGGCCGGGTGGAAAATGGGGCAGCTCGACCCCAAACAGCCGGCGGCGAACCATGCGGAATTCGTGAAGATCATTCTGAGCGAAATCGCCCGCTGTGTGGTGACGACCTACGGCACGCTGGCGGGAGATTTTTCCGGGCACAACTACGCCAGCGGCAGACTGGACAACCAGATTTACCACAAGTCGATTCTTGTCGACCGGTCGTTCTGGGAAACGGAGGTCCTGAACCGGATTTTTGAGGTGTGGTTCCGGGAATACCGCCTGACAGCGGACGGACGAGTGGTGGACGAACGGCACACATGGTTCTGGGACGGTTTCCCGCATGTCGATCCGTCGAAGGAAGCCACCGCTCAGGAAACCCGGCTGACGAACAACACAACGACACTTGCGGCAGAGTGTGCCAAGGACGGACGGGATTACTTGTCAGTTCTCCGGCAGCGGGCAAAAGAGATCAAACTGATGAGGGAGCTTGGAATTCCCATCAGTTCCGAGTCCCCGGAATCCCCGGAAGAGCAAACCGAACCGGATGACGGTTCAGAACCCAGAGAGGATATATGAGTGAATTCACCCTGATTGAAGCGTCAAACGGCGCGAAACCGAAAGTGG
>DPDG01000118.1 GCA_003526375.1 Lentisphaeria bacterium | reverse complement strand
GTTATTTAGGGATAAATTCTTAATATGATTCATTCAATTACCTCTTTCAATTTAGATTACGGTTGAAATTTTTTGAGAACAAAGATTTCTCGTAGTATAAAATTACTTTCTACGAGCTTCCGAACGTATCAAATCGCAAAATTCCTTACAGTTGATTCTCCCATAAATACCAGTTTTTCCCGCCGTCATGTTTCGTATTAAACATTCTGGAACTCCTGCCTCATGCCTGAAATGTATACGCTCCTCCGGTCCCCACGCACCTTGATTTTGATTATCCTCATGAATGTTGAAATCAACATTGTCAGAACTCAGAATATACTCAATAGCAAAACGAAGTTCTTCTTCAGAATCAAAACGTACCTGTCCTTTTTTTCCAAATACTAATTTACTCATCTTTTCTCCTTAATTATGCTGCATAATGCACATTTATAGCGTTAATGACAGCGCAAAAATCCATATCTGCAATTTCTAGGACATCGTCATTATCAAAGCCAACGTTGAGAACAAACAAGAAATTAGAGAATTCATAAATCTTTTCTGCCGCAACATCTGTTAGATTCTCGTGGATACGTTCTGCTTTGGAGAGCAGAAGCAAATGTTGATACTGCTCGTCAATCTCCTGCGTATGACCATTTGGATGAGCATAATTCAGATGCTGTGTCGGAGTCAATGCAATAATGTTCTCCAAATAATAGCAAATTTCGGGGTATATTGCTTCGGGGAAAATATGGTGCATATGGATTGCTTTATCACGGATATTAGCAGTTTCAAGATGTTCTGTCTGACCATCACGGTTTTGATCGTTAAACAGACGGAGGAATCTTTTGGCTTTTGCCGATTGATAGTGGTAATATGCTTCGTTAACTTCCACAGGATGCTGCGTAGCATATTCTTTTCGCGTTACACCTTTAGGCTTATCCGCATATACATCTCTGAAGTTATTGCGATTATACATCAGCATATCATAGGTGACAATCTGCTCAGACAATCTGCCTTTCTCAGTACCATGTGAATTGTTGAAGTATGCCAGCGGATTTAACACCTTGATAAAAATACGGTTGCACTCTACAGTACCGTTAATTTTTGTGTTTCGGATAATAAAACTTGAAAACACCTCTTTAACGTGCTGATAAGCATCCTTTGTTTGTGTTCTGAAAAAAGTCTCAAAATACCAGTAGATACCACTATCACGCAAAACTTTCTCAATATATGTCTTCAAGAAAAACAATGCATTTCGCTCACGCAGAGCGATGTATTCAAGGACTTCCATATTATTTACTTGATAAAAGTTGCGATTTTCCCGCTTTATTTTTGTCAAGACATTGGCATTCGCCAACATTTCCATCGGCTGTTGGAAGAATTTATCATACTCGTTTCTAGCAGCTTCATTTTCCACTCTCGGTTTCTTAAAGATGGCTTCAACATTTTCAACGGTATAGTCATAATGCCATATTTCAGTAGATGTAAAGATGCCATCCTCATCCTGTAAAGCGTAATTGTAGATACAGTCTGCTACGACAGTAACGACATCTGCTGCACATTTTTGATCGATCCATCTGCCATTTCCGCTTTTTCGAATATCGTAATCGTACTGATTACAAAAATCTATAATTGCTTGTTGTGTCAACATATTCGTTGTCTCTCTCCGTTAATTGAATAATAAAAGCTGGATATTTTCTTGTTCGTTTAATTTCTCTGTAATTGGAATATCTTTTAAATATTTGCGCAAAAGACCATAGAAAAAAACTGAACACGCATCTACATTCAAAGATCTCGTTTGATAATTTCTTGCCACTTGATAGAAATCCCGATACTCCAGTGTAGAGAAAAATTCCAGCTGTTCTTCAGAGGGGACAATTTGCTCTTTGGGGACAAGAATAGCCAATGAACCATTAACCAACATATTCTTTGGCTTTCTTATCATTCTTGGCTTATAGGTCATGTTAGGGGTGAGGTATACATCTTCTCTCTGCAGATATTCGAATACAGAAAGATTTTTTGCCTCGCTTGAGGATATATATGAATCATATCCATCAATGTCAAGCACATTTTTTCCATCATCGCTGATATTACGGGACTTGAGTACTCTGATATCCCCCACATCGGATAGTAGTTTGTTTGTTATTTGCCTGTCGCGAAAGACACTAAAGACATTAAAATCCAATCGTTTACAGACATTATCGAACTCATTGTTGCGGTAGATAATCCAATAAGGAAGTTTTTTATCAAAGATATAGTCCTGAACTTGCTCCAGACGAATGCCATGCGTAAAAGAGAACACCTTAGTTTTCAACGGACTCCCTTGGTTGTTTATGAAAATTGCCAACGTTTCAACCAAGACCCCCGGAAAACCTTTTTCGCCAAAGTCAATGATACCATCAACCGCTTTTTCGGAAAGATACTCTCGTGTTTTTGCAAATTCCGGTGTATTAAGCAAGAACTTCGGAAAAACTAATGCTACATAGTTTCCGATATCCATTGCTTTGTCAAGGAAAAAAGAGCAGATATTGGTTGTATCTCTATTGATTGCCCTTTGACGATATACATTCAAGAGCGTATTTGTGGATTTCATCTTATAAAACGGTGGATTCCCAATAACATAATCGTATCTTCCGTCAAAATCATGGAGCAAAAAGTCATCCGTAATATAATTAATCGTACAGTTTTGTGGTATCTCATAATTCTTTAATATGAGTTTTGCTATCTCCAAACTATGCTCGTCAATATCGACTACATCAAGGACAATGTCTTTACCTTCAAATTTCTTTATGATAAGAGGAATAAAATTGCCCACCCCAACGGATGGCTCAAGAATCTTTACAGTCTGTAGATCTGTATCCGGCAACGCTTTCATCATTTCTGTGATAAGCGTTTTACTGGTAAAAAAAGCTGCATTGTCTGTACGGCTTGTATTAGCTAATTCTGCAATCTTGCCCAATGTCGTAGCAGATAAGAACATTTCGTTTTGTATAATAAAACTTTTTAGTCTTTCGACATCATACAAACAATACTCAGTTACGATTTTATTGATTGTTGCTGTGTTAATAGGGGGATGTTTCAGTGCAGCAGCTATTTTTTTGGCAATAGCTTGAAAAATTGCTGTAGGAACAGCCTCTCCTAATGATTGTCTGATTTTGATTTCTTCCTTTTTTAAGAACGCTCTTTTTTTAGTAGCAGAAAACTGATTGAGTGTTTCTAAATCTTCTTCTACCCATTTGAAAGAGCAAGGAACGGTCATCATCATCATCAGTTCTCTAATGCTAAAAACCCTGTCATCGCTTGGATGAATCGTATTTTGACTTGCAAGTTGATCGTTTCTTGTGTGAATACAAGGACCTACTTTGTCCCAATATTGACGTCTGTATTTATCACCGTTTTTCTGCTGGTTGATTACTATTTTTCCATCCTTGATTTGATGGGGTTTTTTGCTGTTATCAGCATTGTCGAATGCCGATTCACCTTCTTTAATGTCAGCAATCCACGATCTCATATGTTCGGGATATACTCTAAAAAAGTGATATATATCTTCTTCGTCTATTTCGCCAAACTCTGTTAACGGCTTCAGTTTGCCTATTACTTGTCTAAGAGTTTTTTCTTTTACAAGGTCAGGATAGAGTTCCAGCGGAGAAACCTCATCGGCATAATCTTTAGAAACACCAATAACAACCGTACGCTGTCTACTCGAACAAGCACCATAATTTTTGAAGTTAATAATGCGAGAAATATATAAATACCCTGCGCCTAAATTACTTTCGATTGCTTCGGCTATCGTCTTATTTGTACCGTCAATATCGGTACAAATAGTTTTCATAAAAGCAGGAACATTTTCAAAGATAAAAAAGCGAGGATTGATCTGTTTGATAATCCTGATAGACTCGATCACCAAGGAATTTCTGATGATTTCCGTGGAGCTTTTTTTATGATTCGCTACGGACATTCCCTGGCAAGGCGGAGTAGCAATTACGACATCAATGCGAGATACATTTTCTTTCTTTCTCCATAAATCGATTTGCGCATATAGTGCAGATTTTGTAGATTCAGCAGTAATGTCTCCGCAAATATACCCGCTTTCGTGTTTGCACTTATTATTATACTTTTGAATATCCAGTCTTCTTGTAATCAGTTCATTGGTTGCTACACAATCAAAGCCCTCCAACTTAAATCCATAGCATCCAATTCCTGCACTGCTAAACAAGCTGATGTATGTGGGTTTGTCGTTTGTTTTCATTCTTAATGCCATCCTTACATTGCTTGTCTATCATTTGGAACTAATTCCATAATATCATCTATGCTGCAACCAAGAGCAGAGCAAATTCTTACTAGTACATCAACAGTAACATTCTCGTTTTTTCCAAGTTTTGCAATAAGAGAATTACTTATTCCTGCAGCTTCTCCAAGCTCTTTCTTTTTCATATTTTTATCAATAAGCAATTTCCAAAGTTTATTGTAACTAACAGCCATTATGGACACCTCTTGACTATGTGAATACGTTTTGATATACTATAGTATAAGTTTTTTGAAAATTCAAGAAGTAATTGCACGATAATGTAATTTATCTGCAAAAAAGTTGCGAACAACATAGCTAAACAGACACAACTTTCACGCTTTTGAAATTCGTATCAGCTATCGGCTATCCTTTCAGTTTATGCTATGTAAATACTATCAGGTACTTTCCATCGGGTTAGCCTGATTGGTTAAACGAGGCGTCAACGATGTGTTGTCGATTGAATGGGCAAATTCAGACCAGTAATATACGCCTTGCCAGCAATCTCGCTCTTCACAGCAATCTGACTAATGGAAGTCATCAGTACTACCTGACGGTCGTAAATCCGTTCGGACAGTTTTAATGTTAATTTCACAGTACCCTCAATTCCGTAACATTACGTTTTTGAGTGTTGCTTATGGTGAGAAGTTGAAAAAATCCCGAAGCTGGCAAATTTTGGCAAATAAATTCACCAATTTGAGCAGAGTTTAATGGACTGGATAGTCCTTTAAAACTTAAAAAAAGAAGAAAACAAAAGGGAAAAAGAGAAATGGTGAGCCGGCAGGGGCTCGAACCCTGGACCACCGCCTTAAAAGGGCGATGCTCTACCGACTGAGCTACCAGCTCACACGATTGTTCCTTAGGTGGAACAAGGTCTATAATCTATCATGCTAAATCCAAAAATCAAGCTGTTTTCAGATGAAAATACGAAAAAAATATTCTTTTCAGCTTCAAATTTCAATAAAAACCGGGTTTCGGCTTGCCTTTCCGGACATCAAGCTCAATGTTCCGGATGTTTTCAATGCCGAGATTGCATTTCAAAGCCTCAAGAAGACGGTTCTCGAAATGATCAGCTACAACCGTGATTGATTCGCCGTCCGGATTGTAGGGAAAGGAGACAGCCACATGAAGACGCAGAGCTTTTCTGTCATGGAAAAGCGCGACTTTCAATATTTCAAGCTCTGAAAACTCGCTGCCGATGGATTTGACCAGATCGGCAATTGCCGTTGCCGAGATTAAAATCTGCCCGTGTGCGGAGCGGAGCGCAACACCTTTTGCGTGTTTCGGATATCTCAGGATGAAAGACAGAAGCCCCAGAAGAACGACGAACAGTAAAGCAACAAGTGCCCCCGTCAGATATCCGCACTGAAACGCGAAAATTTCGGTGTCATTTACATCAAACAGGTAGTTCTGGATCATTTGCTTTATCATAATTTCTCCGTCTTGTTATGAAAAAGCCTCCGGACCTTGCTTGATACCGGAGGCCTGATGATTTATTCCGCGTCGCTTTGATCCTGCTCTTCCTCAAGGTCTATGATGACGACATTGACCTTATTGACCTGCATCCCGGTGATCTTGGTGATTTCACCGATCACGGCAAGCTGGATCGCTTCGGCAATTTCCGGAATGTGAGTGCCGTAGGCGAGAATGACCTTGATTTCGACCTGAACGGAATTATCGCCCATATTGATCGAAATGGCGCGGTCATACATTTTCTTGCTGCCGACGATTTCGGCGAGATTATCGACAAGACTGCTTCCGGCAAGTCTGACGACTCCCGGAACTGCGCAGGTCGCTTTTCTTACGATTGAGGCAATCACGCTTTCATGAACTTTTACCGTTCCTGAGTAAGGCACTGCCTCTGCCATGACTGCTTCTGCCGGAAGCATGCTTTGGCTGGTCTTCTTCTCTTCCTTATTCATGGTTGATGATCTCCTTTGCACTTACAGGGTTTCTGCTTCGTCTTCCGATGCGTCTTCCATTTCACGGACGATCACATTGACTTTCGTAACATTCAGTCCTGTAATTGCTTTGATTTCTCTGGAAACAGCGTCCTGAACCGCCGCGGCGACTGCGGGAAGCTGCACCCCGTATTGAATATTGATGGAAAGTTCCACTGCGACAGAAGAATTGTTCATGGCGATCTGGATCGACCGGTCCTGAATTTTTTTGCTGCCGACGATCTCGGCGATATTGTCGACGAAACTGTTTCCCGTGATACGTGTGACTCCGGGAACGGAGCAGGCGGCTTTCCTTACGATTGTCGCAATCGCGCCTTCGTGGATTTTGATCTGTCCATACTGGTTGCCGTGTTCAGCGACGGGGCCCGTCGATGACGTGTGCTTCTTTGAAGCTGTACCGGATGTCAGTCTTGCCATTTTTTCTCGTCCTTAATTTACGCCGGATCTTGTTTCTTGTCCTGCTTGTTGAAGTGTCCGCCCTTGATGAGCCGCTCAATGAAGCCTGTGTCGTAGTGACCTTCGATGAATTCACGGGTATCAATAATGAACTGCTCGAACGGAATTGTCGTTTTCACCCCTTCGATGAAATATTCACTCAGCGCACGCCGGCATTTCGCGATGGCTTCCGCACGGGTGTCTCCGTGAACGATCAGTTTTCCGATCATGCTGTCGTAATGCGGCGGAATGCGGTAGCCGTTGTAGGCGTGGGAATCCACACGGACTCCGGGGCCGCCCGGCGCATTGTAGAACTCGATGCGTCCGGGGCACGGCGAGAAATTGTTGTAGGGATTTTCCGCATTGATGCGGCATTCAATCGCATGGCCGCGGAACTCCACATTCTTCTGCGTAAGAGAGAGTTTTTCTCCCGCGGCGATCCGGATTTGCTCCTTGATGATGTCCACGCCCGTAATCATTTCCGTGACGGGGTGCTCGACCTGAACGCGGGTATTCATTTCCATGAAGTAGAATTGATCGTTCGGTCCGAGAAGGAACTCAATGGTGCCTGCGCTGACATATTTCGCCGCTTTTGCTGCTTTGACCGCGGCTTCCCCCATTTTCTTGCGGAGAGATGCGCTCAGCGCCGGAGACGGTGATTCTTCGATCAGTTTCTGGTGTCTGCGCTGGAGACTGCAATCGCGTTCCCCGAGATGCAGGACATTGCCGTAAGAGTCGGCAAGAATCTGAACTTCGATGTGACGCGGATTTTCAATATATTTTTCGATATAGACTTCCCCGTCTCCGAATGCCCGTTCCGCTTCGGTCTTCGCCGCATGGAATCCCTGAATCAGGCTTGGATCGTTGTGCGCGATTCTCATGCCGCGCCCGCCGCCGCCCGCAGAGGCCTTGACGATGACCGGATACTTGAGGGCGTGTGCTTCCTTGAGCGCCTCCTCCTCGGTATTGATGACGCCATGGCTGCCGGGGGTTACGGGAACTCCCGCCTTGCGCATGGTTTCTCTGGCGTTGGACTTGTCTCCCATCGCCCGCATCTGTTCCGCCCCGGGGCCGATGAATGTGATATTACAACTTTTGCAGACTTCGGCAAAATGTGCATTTTCAGAGAGGAAGCCGTATCCCGGATGGATCGCATCCACATCGCAGATCTCGCCTACGCTGATGATCCGCTCGATTAAAAGGTAACTTGCACTGGATGGCGCGCTTCCGATACAGACCGCCTGATCCGCGAGACGGACCGGCAGGGAATCTTCATCCGCCTGAGAATATGCAATCACGGTCTTGATCCCCATCTCCTTGCATGCTCTGATGATGCGGAGTGCGATTTCGCCGCGGTTGGCAATTAATATTTTATTGAACATAATTCACCCGGGTAGTAAAACAATTGGTCTTATTCGAGAATGAAGAGCGGCTGTCCGAATTCAACAGGCTGTCCGTTTTCAACGAGAATCTCTTTGATTACGCCGGATTTTTCCGCCTTGATTTCATTCATGACCTTCATTGCCTCGATAATGCAGACAGTGGTATCCGCATCAACTTTCGCCCCGACTTTTACAAAGGCATCGGAACCCGGAGCCGAGGACCGGTAAAATGTTCCGACGATGGGGGATTCAATGATCTTGCCTGCATCGACAGGCGCCGCCGCGGGAGCGGATGCTGCCGGAGCGGGGACCGGAGCCGCTGCCGGAGCAGGCGCCGCCGGAGTCGCGGGAACGACTGCGGGTGCCGCCATTACTGCCTGGGGAGCCATCGCCGCGGTCTGCTGGCTGCCTCTCCTGATGCAGAGGTGCATATCTTCCGCTTCGATTTTGAACTCTGTAAGATCATTTTCGGACATTAGCTTGACGATGGTTTTTATCTCTTCAATTTTCATCTCTCAGCCCTGTTCTTTCGTTTTTTGGTTGTTGATATATCTGACCAGTGCGCGCAAGGCCCATTCATAGCCGTCGGCTCCCAGTCCCGCTATCTGCCCGATGCATACCGGTGCAGTCAGTGACTCATGCCGGAATCCCTCCCTGGCGTGGATATTGCTCAGATGGATTTCCACCGCGGGGAGTTTCACCCCTTCGATGGCGTCCCGGATCGCAACGCTCGTGTGCGTGTAAGCGGCGGGATTGATCACCAGCCCCTCCACACCGTCCGCCAGCGCCTGCGCGATGGCATCGACGATCACGCCTTCATGATTGCTCTGCATGAAGCCGAGCTCCACTCCAAGTTCAGCCGCGACAACGCGCAGCCGCGACTCGATTTCCGGGAGCGGCACGACTCCATATACTTCTACTTTCCTGCGGCCAAGCAATTGCAGGTTGGGCCCGTTCAATATTAAAACTTTCATGACGATACTATAACACAACTTTCCTTACTTTTCCAGAAAAATTTCCGAAAGGTTAAAAAATGAGCTGATTATTTTTTCACGGAGAATCTCATAATTCGTTGAAATAAACGCTTTCATAGCCGTTGTCCGCCATGACCCGCAGCGCGGTGTCGATTTCCTCAAAATACTGCGGGATGTAATTGGAATAATCCCGATAGGCATACTGTTCGTGAGAACCGATGCAGATCAGGTTTTTCCCGGATGCGATACGCCGGTTCAGGCGTTCCTCGATTCCCCGCAGGTCATCTTTGAAAAGATTCAGGATGGCATCCACGGGCATGTCATACATACTGAAGTCCCGGTTGCAAGTGATTTCCTCCCCCTCCGGAACGGCGAAGAATTTCATTCCGTGCTTCCGCATGAAGATGCGGTTTTCCGGCGTGATGCGGAACCAGTGCATGATGACGGGCGCAATCAGGGATTTTCCGCCGACGATGCGCCTGAGGTCATTCATCAGCAGCGCATAATGTTCCGGCATTTTTTCCGGATATGCTTCTGAATAAGGTCTGTCGGGGAATTCCGCATAGCCGTGGAAGGCAAATCTCAGCCAGTCTGAATTGTCCTCGAATTCGGAACGGTACTTGTCGGGAAACTGCGAGAGATCGAAAGAAGGATTATGTGAGTTTTTCCAGAAACAGTTCAACGTGAATTTCGTTCCGTATTTCAGGTGTGCCTTTTTCAACCCGTTCAGATAGAATTGATCGAATATGGAAACATGACAGTGTTCATAAATATCGTTGAAAAAGAAAATATTGTCGTCGATGAAAAAGTTGTATTTTTTTCCGGACAGCGGCAGTTTCGGCATGATTGGCTCCTTTTGAAAACTGTTGAGTTGAAAGAAGTGGTTAAAAGTTCCGGGATTCATTGCATACTCATGGCTGACGGCTGGTAACGGGGATCGCTCGGGAGCACCGTCGGGGTATCAAGCGGCGGAAGGCGGTCGACGAGTCCCCAGCGGCGGGAGACCGGCCAGAAGACGTTGACTGCGAGGCCGACGATGTTTTTACGGGGAATAAAGCCGATCATACGGGCATCGAGACTGTGGTTCGTATTGTCGCCCAGCACGAAATAATGATTTTCCGGCACCGTGATTTCCTGTCCGGGGGCGAGCAGCCCGTCTGCTTTGTGTCCCTGGTAGCCGCCTTTGAACGAATAGAGCTTCCTGAATTTTTCGGAAAGTTCATAGGCGGGCTTGAAAACCTCCGATCCTTTCGGTCTGATCATAAGAATATTGTTCTCAATTTTCAGCGTATCTCCGGGAAGTCCGGCAAGACGTTTGACGTAATAAAAGCCTCCGAGCGGCTGAACTGCGGAGGAGAGCCCTTCCGTCGTGAATACGACAATGTCGCCGCGTTTGATGTCACGGAAATGAATGCTGAACCGTTCGACGAAAAGATGGTCGCCGGTGGACAGCCAGCCGTCGGAAAACGTTTCTCCCTTTTCATAATAATCGCCGGTTTTCGTCAGATAGCGTTTGATGTTCTGGAGAAGATCGCCGGGCAGGGTGTAGGTCCGGTTGCCGATATTGAAAATGGATTCCGTGAAAAAGAAGTATTTGTTTTTGTGTTTGTAATCGTAAGAGAGCCAGCCGTCTTCCTGAACCGTGAGTTTTGCGCGTTCCGCCTGTATCGGCATGGCGGCTCTGGTAACGGGGCCGAGATGAGGTTCTGAAAGTTTCCTGTCAATATAGTGGATGCCGAACAGGGTCGGCTGCATACTGCTGGTCGGGATCTTGAACGGCTGGATGTAGAGTGCGCGAATGCCTCCGGCAACGGCGCAGGCGACGACCAGCACATCCAGAAAGCCCCGCATGGAGTGGGCGAACCCGTTTCTCGGCAGAATGCGTTCCAGGCGCCGGTCGAACCCTTCCAGAGTTTTCGAGTCCGTTTCCGGCAGTCTGACGGCATCCAGCTCCGTTTTCAACTGGTTGAGTTCCGCTTTGGTCTTTTCCGGCAGGATATCGTCATCTGCCGCGAGGGTATGGCGGACCGCAGACCTGAGTTCTTTGAGCAGTTTCCTGCGCTTCCGGTTTTTGAAAAATGATAACAGCATGGTGGTATTGTCTTTCTTTTCAATTAAAAATATTTCATAAAAACAATATCACATCTTTGTTTCAAGGTCAAGCGAGGTTTGCATATATCGCCATAAGAAGTATATTACAGGGTTGCGGAATGACTGAAAGTGAAATAACAGAATGATTTTATTATATAGAATATTTTTCCCTTTTATATTTTTATTTTTCCTGCCGGGGCTGGTCGTGAAACTGATCCGGCGCCCGGGACGCAAAAAGAATTATATGGAACGCTTCGGAATTTTTTCTGCGGAGCGGAAAAAGGCGCTTTCCGGTATGCGGGGGGCTGTCTGGATTCATGCGGTCAGCGTCGGGGAGACCAATGTGGCGCTTTCTCTCCTGAAAAAATGGATCGCGGAGTATCCTGACAGGAAGTTTGTGTTCAGCACGACGACCACGACTTCGCAGGAAATCGCATGGAACAAGGTTCCTGCCGGAGTCGAGGTGTTTTTCTGCCCTGTGGATATGGGATTTCTTGTCCGCAGGGTCTTGCGGATGGTCCGTCCGTCCGCACTGGTGATCTTTGAAACGGAAATCTGGCCGAATATGGTGCTTCTGACGAAGAAAAGCGGCGCAAAAGTGTTTCTCGTGAACGCGCGTCTTTCGGACCGTTCCATCAGGGGATACCGGCGGTTTCGCGCGTTTTTCGCTCCTGTCCTGAGCGCGTTTGACCGGATCGGGGTGCAGACGGAGCTGGACAGGGAACGTTTTCTCTCTGTGGCGCCGGAGGCGAAAGCCGCTGTGACCGGCAACATCAAATTTGACCAGTGCCCGCCTGCGGACTTGAAAGGGATTGACCTTGCGGAGTTTTTCGGGCAGGATTTCATTTCCCTGCTTGCGTGCAGCACTCATGCCCCGGAGGAGAAGCTGATGCTGGATTCGTTTCTTGCGGCGCGGAAACATTGCCCGAAATTGAAATTCGTGATTGTACCCCGCCATGCGGAACGCGGAAACGAGCTTGAGGAGATGTTGAAGGCTTCCGGTGTCAGGTATTACCGGAGAACTTCGAAAAAGCCTCTCGGCGGGACGGTGGACTGTCTGCTGGCGGATACGACGGGGGAGCTGGTGAGGTTCATCAAGTCTTCGGATATCGTATTGATGGGCAAGACCTTCGCCGGAAACGACGAAGGGCAGAACATCATCGAACCTGCGCAGATGGGAAAGACGATCATCACGGGTCCCGAAATGAAGAACTTCCGGCAGGCGTTCGACGCTCTGCTGAAAGGAGACGGCGTCCTGAGCATTCATGCGGACGGCGAGTTGGTCGCCGCGGTGGAATCTCTGGCGGGGGATGCGGAAAAGCGCCGTATTCTGGGGGAAAAGGCGAAAGCGGCTGTTTGCAGACATGCCGGAGCATTGGAAAAGACCATTAAACTTTTAGAGGAGAATAGATCATGTCAGGCTTGACTCAGGCCCTTCTTGCGAAAGAGGGAAAGATTACCGAACAGATGAAGCGCGTCGCCGTGAAAGAGGGGCGCAGCGGGGAATTTATCCGAGAGAGAGTCGCCGACGGGCGGATCGTCATTCCGGCGAACATCAATCATAAGAATCTGGAACCGGTCGGGATCGGGCGCGAGCTTCTGACCAAGATCAATGCGAACATCGGAAACTCCTCCCTTTCCAGTTGTCCCAAAGAGGAGCAGACGAAACTGCAGACCGCGCTGAAATACGGTGCGGATACGGTCATGGATCTCAGTACCGGCGGCAATATTACGAAAATCCGCGCGGATCTTCTTGCAAAATGCCATGCTCCGGTCGGGACGGTGCCCGTATATGAGATGGTTGCGCGCAAGGGAGCGGACGGCATCAGCCGTGAGCTCATGCTTCAGGTCATGGAGGAGCAGGCTCAGCAGGGGGTTGACTATATGACGATTCATGCCGGGCTGCTCCGCAAATATGTCCCGCTGGCGATGAAGCGCAAGCTCGGGATCGTCAGCCGCGGCGGAGCTCTGCTTGCCGGCTGGATGGAGAAGAACAAGAGGGAGAATCCGTTCTATGAATTTTTCGACGATATTCTTGAAATCTGCCTGAAATATGACGTGACGCTTTCTCTCGGTGACGGTTTGCGCCCCGGTTGCCTCGCCGACGCCAGCGACGAAGCGCAGTTTGCTGAGCTTGACACGCTGGGCGAACTGGTGTTCCGCTGCCGCAAGGCGGGAGTTCAGGCGATGGTGGAGGGGCCCGGACACGTCCCGATGAATGAAATCGAGATGAACATGAAGCGCGAGCAGGAAGTCTGCGGCGATGCGCCGTTCTATATTCTCGGCCCTGTCGTGATCGACTGCGCTCCCGGTTATGACCATCTGGTTGCGTCCATGGGCGGTATGCTCGGCGCGTATTACGGAGCTGCGATGCTCTGTTACGTGACTCCGAAAGAGCACATCGGGCTTCCGAACAACGAGGATGTGCGCCGTGGCGTCGTGGCGTTCAAGATTGCCGCCCATGCCGCGGATATCGGACTCAACAAGCCCGGCGCGCGCGACCGTGACAACGCGATCAGCGACGCCCGCGCCGAATTCGACTGGGACAAGCAGTTCTCCCATGCGATAGACGAAGACCGCGCCCGCGCCTATCGTGCGGATGCGATCCGGGAAAGTTCGGCGGAGGAAATCGCCAGAAAGCATGACGGCAAATACTGCACGATGTGCGGTCCCGATTTCTGTTCCGTCCGCATCAGCGCCCGTTTGAAAGAGGCAATGAAACAGGAATAAGAGAGCTTTGCGGGAAAGCGGGAATCAGGCTTTTCCTGATTTCTTCCGGCTTTCTGAAAAAACAATAACGAACAGGAGGTCGATATGGCGGAATCATCGGAAATCCGGAAAATGGAAGATGCTTTGAAAAAAGCGGAGACCTCCTTTCATGTCCTGTTTGAGAAAATGAACGGAGACGGTTCCGCACGCGTCGTCTGCGACTGCAATTACAAAGATCTGCTGGAAGCATTGCGCATTCTGTTCCGCAAACTGCATGGGGAAGTGAGCGCTCTGGGTGCGGCGACGATCAATCCGAGGCTGGAATCCGTTTCTTCGGAAGAACCGGACTCGGTGGACGCATGGAACGAGATCGCATTCCGCTGCAACTCGAAAACATTCCGCCAATGTGTGGACGATGCGCTGTTCGATGCGCTGATGCGGATCAACCATGCAATCCGTTTTTCGCCCGAAATGCTGAAAGCCGTGGAGGATTCTGATACCGTGATCGGCAGTTCCATGCGCCATGCGGTGAATTTTGCAAAGGCGCTGGAACGTCTGCTTTCGCTTTATCTGATGTTGATTCATTCGGAGGGTGTGCCGGAGCTTTCGCGCCTGAATCCGGAGGTGAAGAGATTTCAGCTTTCGTCGTCTCTTTTTCTTCGTTCCACCTTGAAGGGGCTGGCAATGGAGCTGGATTCGCGTTTCGTGAAGCATGATGTTTTCTCATCCGGACGCACCTTCCGCTATGCTCACGGCGAATTTACGTCCGTTGTCCTGAAATCAATCCGCGGCGTAAATGAGTTTTACGGTTACGGCGAGGCGAAGCGGGTGCTTTCGGAGCATTTCGGCGCATTCGCTTCCGGCAGATACAACCTGCCTCTGCTGGTGAGTGGACTGCCGGGGCTGGGCAAGACGCAGATGACGATCGCCTATTGCCTGAAGTTCTCCGAACTGACTCTGATCCTGGCGGGTCCGGAGGATTTGCAGGAAGGGCTGGAGGGGTTGATTGCAAAACTGACTCCCTGCAGGAATAAGAAATTCGTCCTTTTCTTTGATGATATTGATACACGTTCGATCAACTGGTATTACTTCCGCACCTACATCGGCGGGTCGTTTTCCCTGCCGCCGAACATGATGGTGGTTCTGGCTTCGAACTACGGTTTCCCGCCGAACATTTCAAGTCGCGGACGTGTCTTCAACTTCCCGCTGTTCGATGAAATACGGTGTCAGGAGATGATCGAGGACCTGTTTCTGTCGCGCGGGATGAAACACATTACGCCGGATCTGCTTTCCGTGATTGCCGCGGATTATGTGGAGGCGTTCGGGCAGAAAGAGTTCGATGAACTCAGCCCCCGTACGCTTGCCCGTTATCTGGAGCTTTATCTGGATGATTCCGCGAAACGCCGCCGTATGCTGGAACTTTCGCGCGGCGAGGTCATTACCAGACCCGATTCGCAGGTCTTTTACGAAATGAACATGAAACTTTTAAGGGCGCTCTACGGAGAGGAAGCCATTGATGAAGTCAGAAAAAAAGAACTTGATATCCGTTGACGAACCTCTGAATCTGTTTACGGATGAATACTATATGCGTGCGGCGCTCCGTCTCGCGGAACGTGCGGCGGCGGATGGCGAAGTCCCCGTGGGGGCTGTTGCGGTTAAAGACGGCATGGTGATTGCAAAGGCGTGGAATCAGGTCGAAATGCTGAAAGATGCGACGGCGCACGCCGAGATTCTGGTATTGACCGCCGCCGCGAATGCCATAGGCGACTGGCGGATGGACGGTGTCACGGTTTTCGTGACGAAGGAGCCCTGCGCCATGTGTGCCGGCGCGATGGTGAATGCGCGTGTGGACCGTGTCGTCTACGGGCTCGGCGACCCGCGCTGCGGCGCCTGCGGTTCCGCGCTGGATGTGACCGGTTTCAAGGGGATGCTTCACAATGTCGAGGTCAAGGGCGGCGTTCTGGAGCTGGAATGCAGGGAGCTGATGCAGGAGTTTTTCCGTCAGGCAAGAGAAAGAAGCAGGAGCCGGGAGCAGGGAGCCGGAAAATAAAAATTCCCGGCACATGCGTTTCCCGTATTTTATCTGTAAAAAAGGAGCTGTGGATAAAATGAAAATCTTTATGGCGTTGTTTGCGGCGGTATTGACGGTTCTGACGGTCTCCTGTTCTTCGGAGCAGGACCCGAAAAAGGAGAAGCATGTGGTCTCTGCGGCACGTTTTCCGAAGTTGAAGGATTACAGCCTTGAATTGTCGGTTGTGACTCCGCGCAAGGAATATTATGCGGGCGAGGAGAATGTGAAGATCACCTTTTCCCTGAAGAATGTCGGGCTGACCCCTGTCACACTGGATGAGTGGTATATGTTCGAGAGTGCGAACATCAATGTCTATTACGCACCCGGAACACTGGCGCAGACCGCGTCTCTGCCGGAGGAACAGTGGAAGCAGAGTCCCACGTATGACAGGAAGCGGAAACGCATCAATCTCCGTTCTCCTCTGGTGCTGAATCCGGGGACGAATCATGCGCTGGTCGTTGTGCCGCTGACCTTTTTGAAAGACCTCAGGGACGCCGGCAGGCATGTTCCCTACACGATCAAAGGGAAATTGAATCTTCAATCAGTGGATGTGGAGAGCGTTCCTTTCGAGATTACCGTAAAGTAAAAGGAAAAACGATATGGCAAAATACATACAGACTCCGGTTCAGGGAAAACACTGCCTGCTTTACTGCGGCGATCTGCTTGAGTTCCGCATTGAAAGCGATACCGTGATTCCCGGTGCCGTTTACCTGATGACGAATCTCGGAAATGCCGCATGGAAACGCTCCGAAACGATTGCCAGGGTCGAAAAAGGAGTCACGCCCGGTTTTCAGGACTGGCACAATGTCCGTATGAACAAAGTGGATGACTATACTTACAGCCTGACGCTCATGTTGACCGAGGAGGGGCATTTTGAAGCCAAATGTTATATCGCGGGCGAGAATGGCGAGGAACCCGTATGGATCGCGGGCGAGAATGTCCACGTCAATGTCGAGCCCGCCACTTACTGCTGTTCCAACAGCATTTACTGTGCTTTTGTGCGCCAGTTCGGAATGAACAAATACAATGCTGTGTCCAGACTCCCGGAGAATGTATCGCGCGAGGAGCTTGCCCGTCTTGACGGAGACGCCTATTCCGTAATTCCGCCCTCCGGCACATTCCGTGATCTGATCAAGGAGCTCGACCATATTTTCGATACATTGAACTGCCGTATCCTTCACCTGCTTCCGATCAATCCCACGCCGACCGTTTACGGGCGCATGGGGCGTTACGGCAGCCCCTATGCGGCGCTGGATTTCACGGCGGTCAATCCCGAACTTGCCGAATTCGACCGCAAGGCGACTCCGCTGGATCAGTTCCGCGAACTGGTGGATGCGGTTCACCGGAAAAACGGCAAGGTTTTCATCGACATTGCGATCAACCATACCGGATGGGCGGCGAAGATTCATGAAACGCATCCCGAATGGCTGGTGCGGGAACCCGACGGGACCATCCATTCTCCCGGCGCGTGGGGAGTCGTCTGGGGCGACCTGACCGAACTGGATCATTCCAAGCCGGAACTATGGAAATATCTTGCAACGGTGTTCCGCACATGGTGTATGCGCGGCGTGGACGGCTTCCGCTGTGACGCGGGGTATATGATTCCCGAAGCCGCGTGGGAATACATCACATCCTGTGTCCGTGACGAATTCCCGGAAACGATTTTCCTGCTGGAAGGCCTCGGCGGCGATCCGGCTGTGACGGCGAATCTGCTTGACAAGGCGAATATGAACTGGGCATACTCCGAACTGTTCCAGAACTATTCCCGCGAACAGATCGAAGGATACCTGAAATATGCATGGCTCCGCAGCGCCGGCGACGGGATCATGGTGCATTATGCGGAAACCCATGACAACAGCCGTCTTGCGGCGGTTTCACCGGAATATGCACGGATGCGGACGGCGCTTTGCGCTCTGACCTCCACCAACGGCGCTTTCGGTTTTGCCAACGGCGTCGAGTGGTTTGCCACGGAAAAAATTGACGTGCATGAATCTTCCGCCTTGAACTGGGGAGCTGTCCCGAATCAGGTAGACCTGATCAGCCGGTTGAATACGATTCTTGCGGCGCATCCGGCATTTCACAACGGGGCTGTCGTGAACTTCATTGACTCCGGCACCCCCTCCGGCGTGATCGTAGGCAGGAGCGACCCGGACGGAGGCAGTTCCGTGATTGTGGCGATCAATCTGGAAACCGGGAAAAGCACGAATGTCTCATGGAACATCTATTCGGCGCCGTTTGATGCGGAAACGGTGTATGATCTGATCAGCGGGCGCCGGATCAGCCTTGTGCGGGCATCCGGCGGCAGACGCTCCTTGATGCTTTCCGGCGGGCAGATGTTCTGTCTGTGCAAAGACAGAAAGGAGCTGGAGCGCGTCATTGAGCTTGAGGCGCGTGACCGTTTTCTGCCGGAAAAGATCGAAAGGCAGGAAGCCGCCGCGATGGCGTTCCGCGCAATTGCCGCAAAAAACAATTCGATCATTTCCTGCGGCGAAGATTCCGTGTCTGCGGCGGAAAGCATCCTGCGTTCGCCGGAACAGTTCCTGCGCGATCTTTACGGCGACGGTCTGGAAGCGCCGTTCACCTACTGGCAGTGGCCCGCCGATGCCAAACGCGCAGTCATGCTTCCACCGGGGCATTTTCTGCTGGTGAAAGCCCCCTGCCGGTTCCGGGCATGTTTTGTGATTGACGACAAAGTGGTGTCCCTTGCGAACAGCCTGCATGAGTCAAGCGGTATTTTCTTTGCGCTGCTTCCGCCGGTTCCGGTTCCTGAAAAACACAAGGAGGCGAAGCTGATCATTTCCGTTTTCGGCTCGGAAAAACTGGAACGCAGGATTTCTCCGGTCATGATTCTGGCGGAAGATGTGAAAGAGTTCAAGCTTTCTTATGGGCGTGATGAACTGCGGCGCGACAAACGTAATTTTCTTCAGGCGAACGGACGCGGCGGTCTGATCTGGATGCCCGTCGAACCCAATGAGCTGCGGAGCCGTTACGATGCCGTTCTGCTCGGCAATCTGAACCCGGATTATCCGGTGAACCGTCATATCATGCTGAGGCGTTTCCGTATGTGGGCGGTGCATCATGCACGCATCCAGGAATTTACAATTGATTGCCTGAAAGAGTTCCATATTGCGGACAATGGCGGCGGCGTCTGGGAATACGAATTGCCCGTCGGCAACGGCATGTTTGTCGAGATCCGCGTCAAACAGGAAATTCTGTATGATGAAAATGCCGTGATGCTGACTCTGGTGCGTTCTTCCTGTGAAGGCAAGGGGCATCGCCTTTGCGACAATACTCCGGTAAAGATTATTGTCCGCCCGGATGTTGAGGACCGTTCTTTCCATGAGGAGACGAAGGCTTCCATGGGACCCGAACGCTACTGGCCCGGACTCATCAAGGCGTCGGATCACGGTTTCGAGTTCCATGCCGCTTCGGACCGTATCCTGTCCGTGACCGGTTCCAGAGGGCGTTTCCGCCGTGCCGAGGAGTGGACTTACATGATCTGGCAGGAAAAGGAGGCGTCGCGCGGGCTGGAACCCAACAGCGACCTGTTCAGTCCCGGTTACTTTACGGTTTCGCTTGCCGGCGGGGAGGCGCTTTATATCGCGGGGCAGATGCTGACTTCCCCCGATGCGCCGAAGATTCCGCCTGCGATGGTCAGCGAGGCGGCATTCGCGAAAAGACGCGATACTTCGGTCGAAGATACGATGCTGACCGCGCTTTCGCAGTTTGTCGTGAAACGCGGCGATCTGAAAACTGTGATTGCCGGATATCCGTGGTTCCTCGACTGGGGGCGCGATACGCTGATTGCCGTGCGCGGACTGATTGCCGCGCCGGAGTTCAGGGATCACGTCAAGGCGATTCTGCTCCAGTTTGCCTCCTATGCCGACCGCGGCACGATCCCGAATATGATTTTCGGCGGCAATGCCGACAACCGCGATACGTCCGATGCACAGCTCTGGCTGTTTACCGCATGCAGTGATCTCTGCAGGGCGGAAGGCGGTTTTTCGTTCCTTGAACAGCAGGTCAGGAACGGCAAAACTCTGCTTGAGACACTGATTTCGCTGGCGGAGGGTCTGATTGCCGGTACGCCGAACGGGATTGCGGTGGACCCCGAATCCATGCTGGTGTTCAGCCCGTCTCATTTCACATGGATGGATACGAACTATCCCGCCGGCACGCCGCGGCAAGGGTATCCGATTGAAATTCAGGCTTTATGGTTTGCCGCTTTGCGTTTCCTTGCCGAAGCGGTCGGAGGCGCTGCCGGAGAGGAATGGAGGAAACGTTCGGTGCAGGTTGCCGCGTCGATTTCGAAATATTACGTTCTGAAAGGGCGCGATTATCTTTCGGACTGTCTGCACTGCAATCCCGGAGTTCCTGCATCAAAAGCGGTTCCTGACGATCATCTGCGCCCGAATCAGCTTTATGCCTTGACTCTCGGCGCGTTCAGGGATCACCGCCGTTCGATGCTGATTCTGGATGCCTGTTCCAAACTTCTGATTCCCGGAGCGATCCGCAGTCTGGCGGACCAGAAGACGGATTATGCGCTTGCGATTTACAGTTCGTCCGGAGTCTTGCTGAATGATCCGGTGCATCCCTACTGGGGAAGATATGAGGGTGACGAAGACACGAGGCGGAAACCCGCCTATCACAACGGCACTGCCTGGACCTGGCAGTTTCCCGCTTACTGCGAGGCTTATTACATGATCTACGGCAAAGCCGGATGCCGGACAGCCCGTTCCCTGCTGTCCTCGTGTTCGCTGATTATGAATGACGGCTGTATTTCGCAGCTTGCCGAGATTCTGGATGGAGATTATCCTCATATCCAGCGTGGATGCGGAGCGCAGGCATGGGGAATTTCGGAATACTATCGTGTCTGGAAACTCCTTCATGAATAAAAAAGCGATATTTTATCAGAAACGAGCTTGTTTTTTCAAGGTTCTCCTGTATATTATAGTCCTTGTAAACAGCAAACGCACCCGTAGCTCAATTGGATAGAGCGTCTGGCTACGGACCAGAAGGTTGCAGGTTCAAGTCCTACCGGGTGCACCATTTAGTCCCTTTAGTCGAACTATTATAACTCGACAACATTGTGTAACTTCCATCTTTGTTCAGATTGATTTGTTTCTGTTCCGCAGGGAAAGACGGGAAAGAATTCCTTTGCCTGATTTTCATGTTTTTCCGGATTGTGCGGCTTCACAAGTTTCAACTTTGAGGCGGCTGTCTGGACGAGATGACTCCCGCAGGATAAAACTGTTTATGACGGAATGCACTCGGGGTCATGCCGTAATGCTGGCGGAACTCCCGGGAAAAGAACATGGGGGAGGAAAATCCCGCTTCATAAGCAATCTGCTTGATGTTGCCGTTGTGGAGCATCAGCAGACGGGCGGCGAGTTCCAGCCTCTGCTGAATCATGTATTGTCCCGGGGAACATCCCAGATGATCCCGGAAAAGCCGGTTCAGTGAACTGATGCTGATTCCGCAATGTTCCGCCAGTTCCTTCCGCCTGATCCGTGCGTTTCCCTGTTGCGTAAGAAAGCGGATTGCCTGTACAAGCGGTTCCGGTTTGTGCCTGGAATACAACTGATTCCGGAGTTCCTGCAGAAACATCAGCATTTGGCAGAGCAGATCCATTTCACAGGTGTCGCCGCTGACATTTCCGGCGATCTCATCAAGAATTTTCCTGATCCGGCCGGGATGCGGCAGATGAACCAGAGTCAGGTCTTCCGGGAAAAGCTGACGGCAGATTGCCGCCTGTACCGGAGTATAGCTCAGCAGCAGGCACTGTTTCCGGGCCATTCCGGAAGGGCCGGTTTTCACCGTGAACCCGTTGCGGAACTGGGCGACCAGCAAATCTCCGGCGTGCGCGGTCAGTTTGCGTGATTCGTATTGAATTTCCGCATCGCCGTTGAGAAAAAAGTTGAATGAAATATAGGAACCGCACTCTTTCCGGATTGTCATATTTTTCCGCCAGATGCTGTTCCCGAATGCAAAACAATGGAGAATGTCCTTCAATGCTTCTGTGTAGGTATCATTATTCAGGTAAAATTGTTCATCCATCACGATATTTCCGGAAGAATCGCGGAGCCGGGTGCTGCGAAGTGTAAATGAACAGTTCGACATGGAAGTTCTCCGATTGTATTATGTTTTGATACGAAAGTGCAATTTTTACCTGTTGCATTTATCATGCAAACCATTATAATATATTCAAAACAAGATGGAATGCAAGGTGGAGGAAATAACCGAAAATGAAAATTGTGATGATCGGCGGCGGAAGTGTGCTGTGGACTCCGCGTCTTGGCTGTGACCTGTTTCTTGAACCGGCGCTTGATGGCGCGGAGCTGTGTCTGGTCGATATTGACCCCCTGGCGGTAACGCGGACGGCTGCCTGTCTGCGGGCTGCTGTAAGTCAGCATGGACTGCACTGGAAGATCCGTGTTGCCGACCTCGATACCGCTTTGAAAAAGGCTGATCTGGTTCTGGTTTCGATCTCGACGGGAGGCTTTGATGCCATGATGAACGATTACAGTATTCCTGAACGGTTCGGTATTTACCATACCGTCGGCGACACTGTCGGGCCCGGAGGCATTTCGCGGGCGCTCCGCAATATTCCGGTGTTCACCGGAATCGCCCGCAGGATGAGCCGTCTCTGCCCGGACGCATGGATGCTTCATGTGACCAATCCTTTGACCCAGTTGACCCGTGCGGTCGAGAAGACCGGCCTGGTCCGCACCGCGGGGCTGTGCCATGAATATATCGGCATGTTGACTATGCTGCGGGACTTTTTCCAGGTGGAGAATCCGGGCGACATTGATTCGCTCTGTGTCGGCGTCAATCATTTCACTGTTCTGAAAAATCTTGCCGTCCGCGGTGTAAAGAATCCGGAAAAGCGCCTGACCGTAAAAAATTATCTGAAATATGAGAAGCAGCGTTCCGGTGAACTGTTGACCAAAACACTTGACGATATTGTAATCAAAGCCGCCTGCCGCCCTGGAAAGCTCATTCCTTATTATTTCAATTTCTATCTTAACGACCATTGGGGGTTTTTCCCGATGGCAAGCAGTTGCCATGTCTGTGAGAATCTGCCCGGCATTAATGTCTCGGAGGAGATGCTTGCCATGCTGAATATCTACCGCAAAGGAGTGCTGCCGGGGCGTGCGGACCGGAAAAAGGAGCAGACGCAAAAGCTGGACAGGCTGTTGAAGGACGGCGCGCCGATTCCGGAAATGTCGGAACGCTCGAAAGAGATGTTTGCCGATGCCGCCGTCGCACTGCTGAACGGTGAACCGCGCAGAATCATTGCCGCAGTCGGGAATCAGGGACAGGTTGCAAATCTGCCGCGCCTGGCAACGGTTGAGACCTGGGCGCAGGTTTCGCGCTCCGGCATTCATCCGGTGATGTCCGGAGAGGCGCCGCCGTCCGTCAAAGGTTTCATGGAACAGATCATTGCGGAAGAGGAGCTGACTGTCGAGGCGGCTCTTACCGGTGATTTTGATCTCGTTGTCAACGCGTTGACTGCATCTCCGATGGTTGCGGACAAGCGTATTGCTCCACGGCTGGCAAAGGAGCTGCTGAAAGCCAATCAATCATATTTACCCCAATTTACCAGAAGGAGGACATTTTCATGAAACAAGAATTCAAATTCACCTCTCCTGTCGTGAATGCACTCCGTTTCATACACGGTAGGCTGCGTCTGTGCGGAACGGTCTCCCGAAGAGGAGTGAATCAACATCTCGCCTCTTGCTTCCTTCGATTGTTCCAATGTTTTTCTACTTCTTCTCTCAGAATTCCCAGTTCGATATTCTTACTTCGCAGGGTGAAAATAAGGATTTTTACTCTCATAAAGCTCCTCATGAGGAAAAGCTGTAAAAAGGATGTTTCATTCCGGCGGTGTCAATTCACGCCCTGCCTTATTTTTCCTTTCTTCCTTCGATTGTTCAAACGTTCTGATGTTGAATTGTTCCAATGTTTTTCTACTTCTTCCTTCCCTGTTTTCTGTTCGATATTCTTCCTTCGCAGGGTGAAAATAAGGATTTTCACCCTGATAGAGCTCCTCATCGTGATTGCAATCATCGCGATTCTGGCAGGGATGCTTCTGCCGGCGCTCGGCAAGGCGAGAGAACAGGCAAGAACCACCAGCTGCATCAACAATCTGAAACAACTGCATCTCTACACATGGCAATATGTTGAGGATTATGCGGAGTATCTGCCGGACGGCACGGCAAGTTCGACAAGCTGGCATCTCAAGATCATTCAGTATGCCACGCAGAAAACCAGTAAACTGAACATGGAGCCGATGCGGTGTCCCTCCGACAAAAACTGGATCTTTTCCGGAACCAGTTACGGGATCAATGTCCGTCTTGCCGGAAAAAAGATTACATCCGTACGTAAAAGCGACACAATCCTTTTTTTCGATATCGACTCACCCAATTATGTCGCAGCCGATTACTATTATCCGGACCGTATGAAGTACCGGCACGGCAATAAAATCAATGTGCTCTTTTTCGGAGGCCATGCAAAGAGCTTCAAACCGTTCATTACCGTTCCGGCATGGATCAAGTACATCAGAAATATTCCCTATCCCGGCACGCTCTGGATTCCCGATCTGTCGGAAGAAAAATCATAACCTGCAAATATAAGGAAAATAGTTATGAAATGTTTCATCTCTTTCGCACTGCTGCTTTCCGTATCGTTTCTTTCCGCCGGGACTGCCGGGGAAAGAATTGCCGTGCCGCTTCGATGGGAAAGGAACAGGACAGCCGCTTCCTGCCAGTTCGAGAAAATAGGCGCGGCGGAGGATTCCGGAAACTATGTATTTGCATTTACGGTTGCGGGCCTGCCGGAACTGACTGCGGAGAAAGGAAGTATTTCCGTCTACTGGAATTGCGACGGCGACAAAATGACCGGACGCTTCGGCAAAAGTTTCGGAGCGGATATCCAGTTCAATATCCGGCTGTCGGATCAGAGCGTCAATGCGATTCTCTGGGAGAACGAAAAGGAATGCTCCGCACTTTCCCTGCCGCGGGAGAATCTGCATCTTGCCGTAAACGGCAATACCGTTCTGATGGCCCTGCGGGCGGAAGCGTTGCGGAAACTGCGTATTGCCGACCGTTCCATGCTGAGGGTTAATGCGGCGGATTCGCGGAAACGGCGGGACAGTATTGATCTGGAAGTTGATTTCAGGAAACGCGGTGGACCCGTCATGGCGACATTCGAGTGCAACAGCCCCGTGCGTGATGCTTCTGCTGCTGTTTCTGCGCCTCCGCCGGGAAAGGGGATTCCGGTTCCGGTCTGCTGGCGCAGGACGGAAAATGTACGTCCCGGGCAGTTCCGCGCCATTGGTTTCGCACAGGATAAAAGCAAATACATTTTCGGTTTTGCGGGGCGGAAACAGACCGGCGGCAGCATCCTGATTTACTGGAACAGTGACGGCGACAGAATGACCGGACGTTTTCCGGGTGTTCTCGGAGTGGATATCCAGTTCAACGTAAATCCGGCTGAAAGGACGGTTCTGGCGACGATCTGGAAAGATGATAAAGAGAGACGGCAGATGACGCTTTATGAGGATGATTTTCTTATTGAGGAGACCGGCGGCGTTCTTTTTTTCGTTCTGCGCGCCGAAGCGCTCAAACAGGTCCGTGTTGCCGCGGAGTCTTCGACGAGAGTCAATCATACCGTTGGAACGGAGCGGAAGGACAGTGTGGAATTCACTCTCGGCTCCAGCAGCCGGACGGAACTTTTTCTTCCGGAGCGTCTGAATTTCATACGCTTCGGTTCGGAACGGAATATCCGGCGTAAATCCGCCGTTGCGGTTCCTCTCCGCGGAACCCCGCCCGGCGTGTCCGTCTGGTCCTGCGGTTCGGAACGTTTCCAGGAACAGGAGGCGACGCCGGAATTCTCTGCTCCGGTCACAGCCTTTTCGATGAAAGCCGCGGGGGGAGAGACGGAACATCTGTTCTTTGCCGTTGAAACCGGACAGCCTTTCTCTCGTCTTGAGCTGACAGCCGGGCCGCTCAAATCCTCCTCCGGCGCTGTCATCGGAACGGAGCATCAGAAAATACGTTATGCGGATTTTGTGGAGGATGACCGCGGCGAATGTTATACGGATGTTCTTCTGCCCGCCTTTCCCGGACGGGCGGTGAAACGGCAGTTCACGGTATTTACCTGCCGGGTTCCGCGCGATGCGAAACCGGGCGTATATACTGGCGAGCTCCGGCTCACGATCAATGGGAATCCGGCGGGAACGGTTCCTGTTCAACTGGAGGTTTACGGTTTTCAACTGCCGGAGAAACCTCTGCTTTCCACGGCGTTTTCTGTCAAACAGAGCCATATCAGGGCAAGATTCTCCGATTCGGAGACAGCACGGAGAGTTTATGAAAAAATGCTGGACCAGTGCGCACGTCTCCGCTATGGTCCCCGCCTGCTTGGAGTCGAACCCCGGTTTTCGTTGTCCGGCGGTCAATTGCAGATCGACTGGAGCGGGCATGAGAAGGCTCTGGAGGATTATTTTCAACGCTTTTCCGTTACGCAGATTACGCCCGCCCAGTTGGGAAGCCATGATGTCTTTTTCCGCTGGAACAGCCTGCTGCATAAAAATTACAAGGATACCGGCGATCCTGAATTTCAATCTGTCTGGACGCAGTTCGTCCGGCAGTTTTATTCCCGGTTCCGGCAGAACGGATACCTGAATAAAATACTGTTCATCATCTGGGACGAACCCTATTCCTGCTGGAACGATATCATCCGGGCTGTTCAGGTGGTCCGCCGGAACGCGCCGGATCTGCCGGTCGGAATTTTCATCGACAAATATGAGCCGTTGCTGGAGAACCATATTGACATCTGGCTGGTGCCCTTCAGCGGACTCGCAGGAATGCGCACAGACCCGAAGCTTGCAGAAAAACGGGTCTGGCTCTATAATTCCGGCGGAGTCAGGAATTTCCGGCTGCCGGCTGCCGATCTGCGGGGATTCTACCTGTTGGCGTATCGGTACAAGATTGAAGGTTTTCTGAGCAGTGAGATCAATATGATTGCGCAGAGCGGGTGTGAGAACGGACGTTTTTTCAACCGGTATCCGCAGCATTGCTGGATGTATGTTTCCGGGGACGGCAGGGAAGTCTGCGATTCATGGCGGCAGCTACTCCTGAGCGACGGCATTGATGATTTCGACTATCTTTCCATTTACCGTAATCTGTTGAGGAAGCGTGGAGAACGCGAACCGGAGTGGCTGACGGCAGTCCTGCCGGTTTTCCGGAAAGACGGCAGTGTTGACTTTAAAATCCGCACCATCGCCGGATGGAATGCTGTCCGGGACCGGATCGCCCGTGAAATTGTCCGGATGCAGAGCAACTGACGCAGGCATAGATGGGAACGGCGCCCTGCCGGATATGGCTCGCATGGGGGAACATGTCTTTGAAATATGTTGCCGGGCATGGTATATTACCGGGATCATGCAGTGGATTTCAATTTCAAAAGACATGGCCGGAAATCAGATATGAGTGTCGTGACTTCACAAAATGCCAACGCAGAGCGCCTGGCAGCGGCGTGTGTGCTGAGCATCATCGGCGGCTTTCTGGATATCTATACCTATCTCTGCCGGGGCAAGGTCTTTGCCAATGCCGTTACCGGGAATATGGTGCTGTTCGGTTTCCATCTGGCGAATCTGGAATGGGGGGCAGGTGCAAAATATCTGCTGGCGATATTTTTCTATGCGCTTGGGGTTTTTGCCGCCGAATATGTCCATCAGAAACTGCCGGCGGCAAAACGGATCGGCTGGCATCAGTCCGTGCTGATACTGGAAATTGCATGTCTTGCGCCTGTGATCTTCGTTCCCTACGGTGACTTTGATTTCGCGGTCAATTCTCTGATTTCATTCGTCTGTGCGCTTCAGGTCCAGACTTTCCGCCGGGTTCACGGGCTTCCGTTCGCTTCGACGATGTGTACAGGCAATCTGAGGAGCGGGACTGAAGCGCTCTTTCGCCATGTTACGGGAAAAGACCGTACGGAACTGGGGAAATCCCTGCACTATTATCTGGTGATTGTGTGTTTTATTTCCGGTGCGGCAGCCGGAGCGGTTCTGCTGCACAGATTCGGTCATTTTGTCTTCTTTCTTGCCCCTGCCGGACTGCTTGCCGTGTTTTTTATGGTTACGACGAAACGCCAGTTTGCCAGAGTGCGCGGGACGTTCCGGAAAATATTCAGGAAAAGAGCGTGAGACATCCGGTTTTCTGCAACAGAGACGCATGAAAGGGGAGCTCCGCCCCTGCAACCGGGGCAGGGGGCGGAGGAGCTGTCATTTCAACTTAAACGGCATCAATGTATTTGCGGATGTTTGAAACATTGATGATGCGTTCCGCCTTGCCGTCTTTTTTGACGACAAGCGTCGGCGCCTGCCGGACGCCGAAACGTTCGGCTGTTTCAAGATCGTCGTCTGCAAAGACGACATCATAGTTGATTCCCGCCTGATCCAGAAACGCTTTTGCCGTTTTGCAGTTCGGGCATGTTCTGGTGGCAAACAGAATGAAGTGTTCTTCTTTGGAAGCGGCAGGAGCCTCCGCCGGTGTGGATTCTCCGCATTTCCGCACGATATCCGCGGAACTGTAGACTTTGCGCTGTTTGTATTCCTGAAGCTTGCCGTCGTTCCAGTTCTGGACGGGACGGTAGTAGCCTGTGATACGGCTGTAGACTTCCGTGCGCTGTCCGCATTCGGGGCATTCGAGTTTTTCACCAGTGATATAACCGTGATTTTTGCAGACCGAATAGGTGGGAGACAGGGTATAGTAAGGGAGCTTGTAATTTGTTGCAATCTTCCGGACCAGGTTTGCGGCGCTCTGCCAGTCCGGCAGTTTTTCCCCGAGGAACGCATGGAAAACGGTTCCGGATGTATACAGCACCTGAAGATCGTCCTGAATGTCGAGAGCGGCGAAGATATCGTCGGTATAACCTACGGGGAGATGCGAACTGTTGGTGTAGTAAGGCGTTTCGCTGTCTTCGGAGGCTGTGACGATGTCCGGGAAGCGTTTCCTGTCATGTTTGGCGAGGCGGTAACTCGTTGATTCCGCAGGAGTTGCCTCCAGGTTGTAGAGGTCTCCGTATTTTTCCTGATAATCGGAGAGACGCTCTCTCATGTGGTTCAGCACCTCTTTGGAGAATTCCTGTGTCTTCTTGTGCGTCATATCCGCGCGCAGCCATTTCGCGTTCAGCCCGACTTCGTTCATGCCGAGCAGCCCGATTGTGGAGAAGTGATTGTCGAATTTTCCGAGATAGCGCTTCGTATAAGGATACAGCCCTTCGTTCAGGAGTTTTGTGATGATTTTGCGCTTGATGTTGAGGGAACGCGCCGAGATGTCCATCATATGATCCAGGCGCTTGAAAAAGTCTTCCCGGTTTTCCGCCAGATATGCGATGCGCGGCATGTTGATGGTGACGACTCCGATGGAGCCGGTGCTTTCGCCGCTGCCGAAGAATCCGCCGGATTTCTTGCGGAGTTCGCGCAGATCGAGACGCAGGCGGCAGCACATGCTGCGGATGTCGCTGGGCTCCATGTCGCTGTTGATGTAATTCGAGAAATACGGCGTCCCGTATTTTGACGCCATCTCGAAAAGAAGACGGTTGTTTTCCCGGTCGGACCAGTCGAAGTCACGGGTAATGGAATAGGTCGGAATCGGATATTGGAAACCGCGCCCGTTGGCGTCGCCTTCGATCATCGTCTCGATGAACGCTTTGTTGATCATATTCATTTCCGGCTTGCAGTCCTTGTATTTGAACGGCATTTCCCTGCCGCCGACGATTGCATTCAGCTCCGCAAGGTCGTTCGGAACCTCCCAGTCCAGCGTGATGTTGGAGAACGGCGCCTGTGTGCCCCAGCGGGACGGCGTGTTGACCCCGAAAATAAAGGACTCGATACATTTCTTGACCTGTGAATAGGAGAGATTGTCCGCTTTCACGAATGGCGCCAGATAGGTGTCGAAGGAGGAGAATGCCTGCGCGCCCGCCCATTCGTTCTGCATGATTCCGAGGAAGTTTACCATCTGGTTGCAGAGTGTTGCCAGATGACGTGCGGGAGCGCTTGTGATTTTTCCCGGAACTCCGCCGAGTCCCTCCTGAATCAACTGCCGGAGAGACCAGCCGGCGCAATAGCCGGTCAGCATGGAAAGGTCGTGCAGATGAATATCGGCATTGCGGTGCGCGTTGGCGATTTCATCATCGTAAACTTCGGAGAGCCAGTAGTTTGCCGTAATCGCTCCGGAGTTGGAAAGGATCAGTCCGCCGACGGAATAGGTGACTGTGGAGTTTTCCTTGACGCGCCAGTCGCTGATTTTCAGGTAGTTGTCCACCGTTGTCTTGTAATCAAGCGCGGTGGACGAGATGGAGCGGAGTTTTTCACGCTGGCGGCGGTACAGAATATAAGCCTTGGCAACGTCGGCGTAACCCGCCTGTACAAGCACTGATTCCACGCTGTCCTGAATATCTTCGACGGAGATCAGCCCCTCTTTGATCTTGGGCTCGAAATCCGCCGTGACTTTCAAGGCGAGGAAATCAATGATGGAAGGGTGATACTGTTTTTCCTGTGCCTCGAAAGCCATTCTGATTGCGTCGGAAATCTTCTGCAGATTGAAATCGACGTTTTTCCCGTCACGTTTTTGTACTTGGTACATTGTCATCCCTTTCAAAAAGTATAAAGTTAAATTGCTGATTGCCCTTATTCCATTCCGCGAATCCCGGCATCAGGCACGAAACGCTTCGCGATGGCAAGATACCGGTTCATTTCTTCTTTCGGCACGCCGCTGCACCTGCTGTCCAGCAGACTTCCCGAGTCGGCGAACGACTGCAGAAAATAACGCGGCGCTCCTTCGATCCACGCTCCTATTGCTTCAAAGTCTCCGGCGTCATGGAACTGCCTGACAACGGTGGTCCTGAATTCATAAGGAACCGTCCCCTGTTTCAGATAGGCGACGCTTTTCCGGATCGCTTCCAGAACTTCCCCCGATGCTGTTGTTGCCGCATATTTTTCAGGAGCATTCTTGATGTCCATTGCGACATAATCGACGCAGTGCGACTCCACGGCAGCCTGAAGGCGTTCCGGAAAGGACCCGTTGGTGTCCAGCTTTACGGAAAATCCGGCATCATGAATCTTTTTCATGAAATCAGGCAGTTCCGGATGACACAGCGGCTCGCCCCCGGAAATGCAGACTCCGTCCAGAATTCCGCGGCGGTTGTCCAGAAATGCAAGGATGTCATCTTCATCCGGAGCATCTTCCTCGCCTTCTCTGTGCACCAGAGACGCATTGTGGCAGAAAGGACAGCGGAAATTGCAGCCGAACGTGAATACGGTGCAGGCGACCTTGCCCGGAAAATCGAGCAAAGTGAGTTTCTGTAATCCGAAGTGAAGTTTTGCCATGTTTTCAATCCCGAAAAAATGTGGCTGCAAGAACAGCCGTAAAAAACCATGAAACACTATATATTGTAGATTTATTGGAAATATATGGTATATCTTGTATTTTTCAAGGGGAATTCCAAACAATTTTCTAACAAAAAAATAATTCCTTTGTTTTCAGGATGTTAGAACTTTCCGGACGGATGATCATACGATATGATATCCGGGATAACGCGATATGCAGTTTCCAATTGCGCACTCCGGTCTTCGCGGCTGGACTGCGGCAGATGCAAAGCGCCTGCACGTCATATTTTCATTTTTTGCCCTTTATCATTATATTTGGAGAAAAATCCTGCTTTTTTCATGTCCGCCCCCTTGACAATTCATGATTTTTATTTATAATTAATGGTATTAAAGGTTCTAATGGTCTGAAATGGTGTTATGATGATTTATCATTATCTGAAAGTCGATAAGCAAAGCGGAACCCCGATCTACCAGCAGCTGGTTTCGGGGATCGAACGTTTTTGCCGCGACTATCCGCCGGAGACACCGATCCCGCCGGAGCGTGATCTCTCGAAAACCCTCGGAGTGAGCCGGACCACTCTGCGGCAGGCGCTCAAAGAGTGCTGTGACCGCGGTCTGATCATCAGCCGGTGGGCGAAAGGCATTTTCGTTGCGGAACAGAAGAAACGCAGGCGGATTCTTGTCATGATGCCGGAATCGACCATGATCAGCATGCCTTGGAACTACACTCTGCCGGGAATAGAACAGCGGGCGGCGGAGTTGTCGATTACGGTGGAAAAAATCTCCACGACGTTTCTGAGAAGCCAGACGAAAGAGCAGATCAGGCATTTTCTTGAACAGGAGGATTTCACAGGGATTCTTCACATGGACTATCTCTCATGGATTGAAGCCGAAGAACTGGATGTATTGCGCAATATTCATACTCCCGTTCTGTTCCCGCACAGCTGCCTCTACTGGTTCCGGCAGATGCCGTTCCCCATGAACGTTGTGGATGAGCGCAAGGCGTTCCGGGACGCGATCGCTGCCATGGTGGAAATGGGGCATACGGAAATCATGACACTGGGAGCGGATTCCTATTATGACGCGATACGCGGCTATTCCGAGGATGAATACCTGAAGTTGCTCGAAGGCATCGGTGCAAATCCTGATCCTGAACTTTTCCGCCGTGTGCAATACGACGAAGAAAAAATCGCCGAAACGGTATCGGCGCTCCTGAAAACGAAGAGAAAGTTCACTGCAATCATCTGTTTTTCCGATTTTTATGCGATCATGGCGATGAAAGCCCTGAAACGGTATTCTCTCCGGGTGCCGGAGGATGTCTCCATCATGGGATTCTGCGGATTCCCGGGAGGTAAATTCCTGACTCCGGGACTTTCCACCATTGATTTCAACTATCTCCTGATCGGCAGAAATGCCGTGGACCGTTTGCTCGCCATTCCCTCTGAATGGCAGAAGATGAACGAGTCTGAGCGGGTCAATTTTTCTCCGTATGAACTGGTCATACGCGAAAGCATGAAACCATTAAAAAAGAAAAACAGGAAAGGGAAATAATTTATGAAACGTTGCCGCATGTTCACCCTGATAGAGTTTCTCATGAGGAAAAGTTGTAAAAAGGATATTTCATTCCGGCAGTGTCAATTCGTGCCCTGCCTTATTTTTCCTTTCTTCCTCCAATTGTTCAAATGTTTTCCTGTTCCTTCTTTCTTCAGAATTCCCTGTTCGATATTCTTCCTTCGCAGGGTGAAAATACGGATTTTCACCCTGATAGAGCTCTTGATTGTGATTGCGATCATCGCGATTCTGGCGGGAATGCTCCTGCCTGCCTTGAACAAGGCGCGCGAAGCTGCACGCAGGATATCCTGTGCTTCCAATTTTTCGCAGATTGGAAAAGCTGTCGCAATGTATGCAAACGACAACAAGGAGCACATCCCGCCTTACAAAGTCACTGCCCCTGCTGAAGAAGATTACATGTATTTTTGGGGCGGCGGGAGAAATGGTTTTCTGTCCCCATACCTGGGAGTCCAGACAGCAAAGTATGAAATGAATATCGGAGCGATTGACAATACAGGCAAACGCTCAAAGTTCTGCTGCCCCACCAGACAGCCTACTTTCACGGGAAATGTTTATTGTTATGGCGCGAATGTTCATGTTATTGAGTTTGATTGGGCACAAGAACATGCTGTGCTTTCACGGTTCAAGCGTCCATCCAAAACGATGCTTGCAGGCGAGTGTTCCCAACAGAATGACACGCCGCTTCTCAGTGTCATAAAAATCGTTATTGTGCTGGCCATAGAAAAT
>DPDG01000035.1 GCA_003526375.1 Lentisphaeria bacterium | reverse complement strand
TTCCAATGGACATACTCACTGCCATAGTCGTTCATTTCAAAGAGGGGTGTTTTAAGCCATCCCAAGGGAGGAAATGTGAAGTATCATCCGGCGTTTCTGGATTTCTGAACGAAACAGGAGAATCATGATTCGGATCACGGAAAAATCCTGTGCTCTGGCAGTCCGTCTGCGTGCCGTGCGGAAATGTGATACGACAGACATCCGGACCATTTGAACAGGGTTTCTTCAGAAACAGTCAAATGGAGTTCCTGAAGACCGGAAAAAGAGCATTCCGGGCAGGAACCAGACATACGTCTCATAAGTTTTCATCCCCCGTACGGTCTGTGGTGGATCACCCGGGCACTGCAGGGTGGAAGAACCAGTAGACGCTTCGGGATTGTTTCACCGCTCCAGAAGTCGATGCAATCCCCGCCCTCCGGGAGAAGGCAGAACATGTTCCCCTGCGGAGCCCGGTTGAAATAACAGTGAAGGGAACCGTCTTCAAGCGGAATCGTTCCATGCAGAAAGTCCATATCGTCAAATCGGGCGGTTTTCCCGTACATCTGCAGAAGCTTTTCGATTGTCTGGAGAGAATCTTCCCGCAAGTCCGTCAGGATATCTCCCGAAAGCAGTGCGCCGCCGGATGCGAGAATATGCGTCCGGTGGAAATCGAATTCCTGCACGGAAACCGAGGAGGAAGTCCCCTTGATGATGGAGCCGTCCGGCAGAATCTGCCGGGTCGCCAGATTCTCGAGGAGAAAGCAATCCGGATCGTTGATCCAGAGTTTGCCGTTCTGCCAGTTCCGTGAGAAACACTCACGGGAGAGTTCGTCAAACTTGTCCCAGCGCCGTGAAATGTCACTGGTGACACGCATTGCCGTGCAGGTTCCCAGCGAAGGCCAGAGCGGTGCGTTGCAGCCGAGAATAACCGCGTCCGGACCGGCTCCCCGGCGGATGGCAGCCATTCCCTGCCGATATGCCTCGGTCCTTGTCATGCAGCTGTCGAAACGCTTCCCCCACGGCATGCAGCCCCAGAGATTGGCATCCAGCTTGAAATAGGTGCAGCCCCACTCCTCTCGCATGGTGCGGAACACCTGATAGAGATATTCGCAGGCTTCCGGATGAGAACCGTCCAGCATGTACCATGGTCCGCTGCGCCAGCCGCCGAAACTGTGCTGTGCCGCCGAAAGAGGCTTTTCCCCGTCATCCCGGACAAAACAGTCCGGATGTTTCCGGAAAAGCTCGGATTTCTCCTCCGCGATGAACGGAGCCACCCAGATTGCCGGTTCCAGTCCGATCTTTCTGATTTTCCCGCAGAGTGCCTGTACCCCGCCGGGAAAATTCGGATGCGGGATCAGCCAGTCGCCCATGTATTTCTGGTATCCGTCGTCGATTTGGACAAAACGGAATCCGGGCAGAATCTTTTTCATCATCCGGCAGTTTTCCTCGATGTCGCTTTCCCTGACTCCCGGGCCATAACAGTACCATGAACACCAGCCGGTCAGCGGTTTGTCATACGGTGGACGCGGATGATAATGGACAATGCGTTCCGCGAATTGCGCCAGCTGCTCCTCCCGGCTCCCCTCCGAAATGACAAAGAGCTCCTCCAGCTCCAGTGTATCGTGCGGAGGAATGGTGATATTGTCGCAGTCAATAACAAATTCAATGATTTCCATATTGAAGCGAATCTCATTGGTGAAGCGCCGGCAGCTGGTAAATCCAGCCAGCTCCGGGGTGCCGCCGTCCGGAAAAAACTGGATCAGATTGCAGACGGAGAACAAACCCTCGTGGACAGGGAAGCGGTAATGAAGGCGATCCGTATAAACCGTGGATTGAATCTGCCCGATGGTTCCCCAGTACTGGGAGAGCATATTGGAGCCTTCCGCATAGAAGCGGGTGTTCGCCGGATATCCCATTGCCTGGCGGTGAACCACCACTTCCCGGAGGACTGCCTGTTCTCCGGAAAAATTCACAACATGAAAGGTGTGAAAACCTCCTTCCTCTCCTGTTTCCAGATGCAACGCACCCGCATTTCCTGAAACGGTGATGATTTCAAACTGTTTTTCCTTCAAATCCAGCATGTCTGTTTCCTTTCTATTCCATCTCTGGAAGGTTTTGGGAATCCGCTGCGGAAAAAAAGCGTGACATCTGCGATACCTGCGCCTCTCCCCTAAGCTGGACAACTTTTATTCAAAGATTGGTGTAAATGCCCTTGTTTTACTATATTCCATTGTTTGCCGATTGCAAGTTCCGAAATAGACTTCATCCGGCGTTCGATATTGGAGTGCCGAATGAATCCGCCTTGAGTTATAAAAATTCACATAATGCTGCACCCCGAAGCGGAGCTGCGGCAAGCTGACGTACTCCTTGATTTTGATATCCTCATATTTCAACGCCCACCAGAAGCGCTCCATCTTTGCATTATCCAAACACCGTCCCCGCCCGTCCATGCTGATCTGGATGCCATGAGCCCGGAGTTCTGTTATAAACTCCGAGCTGGTGAATTGGCTCCCTTGATCCGAATTAAAAATCTCCGGTTTCCCGTAGGAATCCATTGCCGTTTTTAACGTTTCGACACAATGAAAAGCGCCCATTGTATTCACTACGTTGTAAGCCAAAACCTTGCGGCTGAACCAGTCGACAATTCCAATCACAAATGCCCGATGACCGGCTACCGCCGTATAAGTGATGTCCGTGCTCCATACTTGATTCGGGTGCTCTATCTTGCATTTGCGCAGAAGATACGGGAATTTCTCATGTTCCGGATGAGGTTCGGAGGTGTTAAAACGCGGATGCGGATAGACTGTCCGCAGATTCAAGCATTTCTGCAGCCTGCGCACCCGTTTATGATTTACTCTGTACCCGCGTCGTTTCAGTTCAGCAGTCAGACGGGGAACTCCGTAAAATGGCGTCTCCATATAAATCTCCCGCATTTCGTCCTTGACCCGTTCGTCGGAAGCTGTCCGGGAAATCTCCCGTCGGCTTTTGTAATAAAAGCTCGAATGAGGAACCTGAAGCAGCTTCAACTGACGATTCACGCTTCTGATCGCTTATTTGAGCTTTTCGGGATTCAAGCCGCAGGCCAAGGACACACTTCGTAAAAAATCATTCTCGATTTCAAGGCGCCCGATTTTCCTCATCAGATCGTCCTCGGTATACGGCTTATTCTCTTTCCGCTCGGCCTTGGACTGGAAAATCTCGGAAGCTCCTCCCATGAGTTTCTTTTTCCACTGCTGAACCTGATTCGGATGAACCTGGTATTTCCCCGCGATTTCAGCAATGGTCAGTTCCCCGCGCAACGCTTCCAACGCCACACGGCTTTTGAATTTGGAGTCATACGACTTTTTCATAAAAACGCCCTCCCTTTTCAGGTTAATTTAACGGGCTTTTTACACCAAGTCAAGTTGTCCAGTTTTCGGGGCCAACCGCAACCCCCTTCACGAATCATTTGCAAACGTGCCATCGTCGAATACTTGCTTTTCAGCTTCCGTTCCCACAGGGAAATCCAGTCATCAGGGCAGAAAAAAAGACGGCAGGCGAAACTTCTCCGGAAAAAGTCCGGTCCGGAACGCGTTCCCGTCTCCGGAGCGCGTCCGGAATTGCAGGAAACGCGCTCCACGGAAAATGCCGTGATTACTGAAGATCTTTCTTCACCATGCTCTTCAAATAATCCGGCACGGACTGTTTTGCCTGAAACGCTTTTTCGGAAAGAGCCTTGTATTCGCCGAGGCTCATGTAAACATCCTGCGGAAGAGACATTTTATTCCAGGCGGGCTGCGCCTTGGCAAGCTGTTCCTCCGTCATGCCGAAAGCGCGGAGAATCCCTTCGGCCATCATGATGTTTCCAAGGGGATTCATAACAATTCCATTCTGCGTCAGAAGATTGCCTTTGATATCCGGATATTTCGTCCTGATGTCGGCAAGCTGCTTCTGCATGCCGGCGTTCACATCAACAAGCGTGCAGGATTTTTCCTTGGCGAGCGTGCGCAGAAAGTCATTGTATGCGGCGAGTTTCTGATTGTCGGGATGGTTCGGATTTTCCGTAATCATCGTTGCGGTGAGAATGTAAACCTTGATCCCGGCAGCCAGAACCCTGTCCACAATCTGCGTCATGTTCTTCTTATAGTCTTCAAGGGAAACACCGCGTTTCCCATGCTGAACATCGCACATGCCGCAGCTCAGGACCATAATCTGAGGTGCATTCCGGATCACATCGCGCTCTGTGCGTTCCAGCATCTGATTGGATTTATGACCGCTGCCTCCGGCGGGAATTTTGACGGCTTTCACACCGTTTGCTTCCAGAGCCGACATCACCAGATTGAGAAAACCGGCTCTGCCATTGCCCATCCGCGTGACAGTGTCTCCCATAAATACAATTTTATCCCCGCTCTTGACAGCGATCTGAGCAGAGATCGTGGATGCGGCCAGACACAGGGCTCCGCCGAGCAGAATGTGCAGTGATTTTTGTTTGAACATCTTGCCTTTCTCCTTTTTTGTTTTTTGTTTTCTATCGGGATAGAGATTTTTCTGCGATCATCTCCATCCGGTGAAATATCTGTTCCTTACCGTCGGAAATCTTTCGAATTGTCCGCAGGGACTCAGATTACTTCGAGATCATCGCGGGAGGGGAAACGCGGGAAAGGCACGCTCGGGAGCGTCTGATACCAGTAGGCAACCGAGCAGATGTCATGCTGCCCCGGATAGAGCCGCCCGTTGCTGCGCCAGCCCAACGCCTGGATCGTGACTTTCAGTTCCTGTTCAAAACGAATGGGATCCATGATATGCCAGCGGTACATGGAGTGGCAGTGCTGGGTCTGATAGAGCCCGTCCGGCCTGATGACCTGGTGCATCCCCATGAAAGGGGTCGAATAGGTCACATACTGCCCGTCCACCTCCCAGTTGTGGGCGCCGCCGAAGTAATCCTCCGTGCCCGTGCCGCAAATTGTCGGGAATTCCCCGTCACCGTCAAGATAGAATTTGATCTCCCCTTCGCCCCACCAGTTGTTATTGTGGATTCCCCAGCCCATGACGGTTCCGACGTAATGGCCGCAGCCTTTCACCTGATCCAGAATCGTATACACCTCCTTGTATGGCAGCGGATTGACACGCCGGAACTGCGCATGGAAGCAGGCGCAGTCCTCCGGAACATCCGTCAGCGTGTAGTTGATCTGATGGAAACAGGGTTTCCTCTCCTCCGGATTGAGATTCTGCACCGTGATCCGACAGTTTTTGCGGAAAGGCATCTCCCAGAAACAGTTCATGCCGCGGTTCGGATTGATGACGACCGGCAGGGAATTGAGCAGAATCAGAGGTCCTCTCGTTCCGCGCTCCGTGAATTTGATCCACGGAGCACCGAAGAAATCGCAGATGGGCGCTTCCACGGAGGGATGTTCCTGGCCGTCCCAGTAAATCCGCAGGATCATTTCCCGGGTGACCGAGGCGGCGAACCACATGCTCTGAATCGCGCCGGGGCCGTCGATATTGGCAAGTTCCAAAGTCTCTCCCGGCTCGACGGGACGCCACGCATTGCATTTCCAGCCGCGTCCCAGTTCGCGGGCGTGCTGATGCGGATCCGGCTCACCCATGGCTCCCGCGCCTTTCCCACCGGTCGGGTTTTCCCCGCAGATGGAGCGGCTTTGTGCGCAGGATAAACGGGAGAGATTTCCAAGATTCATTCCCAATCCATTGAATTTTTCCATAACAGTCTCCTTCGCTGTGTCCCGGTTTTGTCAAACACTAATCCCTTTTTAGTTTAGTGTTTGAGCTCAATTTTATTTTTTTCTCGAACTGGAGAAACTGAAAACTCAGTTCTCCCCTTATTGCATTTCAACTTGAATGTCTTTACTGCTGACATTGTCTTATCCATTTCCCTTGGAATAGAGCTGAGCGAATATGCTGCTGAATACCCATTAACCTGTTCGTCATTTATGACTGCCTCCGTCATTTTTGCCATCATATTTTTTCAATTTAACTCGAACTGCCACGTCATATTTCTTTCACTTGGCGCACTCATGTCAAGTTTGACACTACCTGCCCTTTGAAAAAAATGAAACATATATTGCCTTTGCTTTTAGCATTCATGCAAAGAGGAGCTGTGCGTCTCATCTGCTCTGCATCTTTTCCATAAAACGCCTTTCCAATCCAAATAAGGTTGCCGGGCATTTTACAATAGGTCAAATTTTCTGTTTTCATGTTTCCACACAAATTCCTTTCAGCGGTTCAGGAGAATTATTTGACCGGCTTTCACCGGAATGGCAAAGGTTCGGGCTGATCGGCCATCATATTGCAGCGGCGTACGGAATCTGAGCTTCAGAATTCCGGGTCTGGATGCTTTGATTTCAGCGCGAGTAATGATGCCGTTGGCCCACTCGGCTCCGATTGTATATCCTCCTTTCGCTCGGAGTCCGGAAAAGGAGCCGTCCGGCCATTCCGGCAGATCAACGGGCAGAATGAAAATCCTGTCCGTTTCATTTTGAAGAAGCATCTCGCAGATGGCTCCGATGATGCCAAGATTGCCATCGATCTGGAACGGCGGATGAGTCGTGAACAGGTTGTTCATGGTATTGCAGCGCAGAAGGGAAAACAGCATTTCCGTTGCTCTGGTGCCGTTTCCGAGTCGAGCCCATAGAGCACATCTCCAAGGCCAGGTCCAGGAACGGCGGGAATCTCCGGTTGTTGCTCGCCCTTCGAGCGAGATCCGCGCCGCGCACAGCAAATCCGGTGTCGCAGCATTGATGGCATTCCCCGGATAGACAGCAAAAAGATGTGAGGTGTGACGGTGCGTATCGCCTTTGCGGTCACGATCCGTTTCCCACTCCTGAAGCTGCCCCCAGTTCCCGATTTTCGGTCCGAGCAGCCGGGGGCGGATTGCAGCTGCCTTTCGGATCATATTGTTCTGAATCCTGAGAATGCGTGCGGATTCCAGAAAAACATCGAAAAACTCCGTAACAATCTGCTGATCATAGGAAACCCCGTCTTCCACCGGGCCATGCTCCGGAGACCAGCCTCGAGGGACCACCACGATGCCGTCCGGACGCTCCTTCAGGTAGGATAACCAGAATTTCATGCAGCCTTCAAAATAAGGCCAGGCGATCTGACGCAGAAAAATCTCGTCCGGATTGTATTCATAGTGGCTGAACATATGCAGCGCCAGCCATGCCGCGGATGGATAGTTCCACTTCCACTCCCCTCCACCGAACGGATTCAGACTGGTTCGGAACGTAAAGCCTTCCGGCGGATGTTTTTTATCAATACTCTGCGTATCCTGTTCCGCCGCCGGAATGCTGGCATTCATCAGATGGAAGAGCGGCAGGTGGCATTCGGCCAGATTGGCAGGTTCTGCGCCCCAGTAATTCATCTGCAGATTGATATTGGTATGAAAGTCGCTGTTCCAGGGGGGCGTATTGGAATTGTTCCAGATCCCCTGCAGATTCGCCGGCAGGGTGCCGGGGCGGCTGGAAGAGATCAGAAGATAACGCCCATACTGGAACAGAAGAGCCTGAAGAGCCGGATCTCCGCCGTTTTTCCGGAATTCTGCCAGCCGTTTCGTCAGAGGCAATTCATTGCGTCCGGACCCAAGATTCAATGAAACCCTGTCGAAATACTGACGGTAATCGGCGATGTGGCGTTTCCGGAGTTCACTCTCCCCTGCCGCAGCGGCCTTGACCAGACGTTCCGGGAGGCGCTTCAACTTGTCCGGATTCCGGAATTTCGATGCCGGATTCTGCTCGTAGGTGGTATCCCCCACGAGAAGAAGGGTCAGCTTGCGGCAATCCCGGAATCGAAGGGCTTTTTCTTCCGATGCGACAACGCCGTCTCCGGAAACCCGGATTCGTACTGCATAGAGCATGTCGCCAGAGGTAACCCCAAATTTCATTTCCCGCCATTTTTTCGCGGCATCCAGATATTTCAGTTGTCGGGGCAGAAGGCCGTCAAGCAGGATATCCTGTCCTTCATAACGGGTTCCAAGCCGTTTTGAAATTCCATTTTCATGATACACCATCCCCTGCCTTGAGTCCTCCAGAACGATCCGGCCGGTCAGCGGCTGTGAAGAGAAAATGGAATAAACTAAAACCTGATCCGGAGCACTGATGTAGGCGGTCCGAATCTGGCTGGTGCCGCCTGCTTTGATGACAACCGTATGCAGCGCCCGGGCAAGGTCCAGTTCTCTCCGGTAGAAATCCGGCTGCCGGGGCGCTTTTTCCAAGAGGATCCGAAGTTCTCCAAGCGATTGATATCTTCCCATCGAACGGGCTCCGCGTTCCAGATTCATATCCCCGCTCCAGAGGGAATCCAGATTCAGCTGGAGCACATCCTCTTCGATTCCTCCGCTCAGCATCGCCCCCAGTGCACCATTGCCGAGAGGAAAATACTCGGACCCCCATTGATTCCGATTTGCGGGGGTTGTTTGGAAGAGAAGCCATTCCCCGGCCGATAAGGATAAGATGGAAATGAAAACTGTACAGAAGAAAATCAGCAGACAATGTGATTTCATACAAAGGTACCTCCTATGTTCCACTTCAAATTTCTTTCCGCAGGTTTTTCCTCTGTACCGCCGGGCGCGAGGATCACTCCTTTCCCCGGTTCCAGAGGAACGGGCGTTCCCGCCGGATAATCCGCAGACCGCTGGAAACCGGAGATTTCCGGCGCAGTCCAATCTTCCGGAAAGGCGATACTTGTTTTTTCCGGGCACCACGAGGCGAGCGCAAGCAGTTTTTTTCCCCGCGCATTGGAAAAACGCGCTGCGCGGATCCGCGGATCGGACATTTTCAGGGGCGGTGTATCGAAATCCGATTCGATCCGCAGACCATCGAGCCCAAATGCGTCAAAAAAGCACCAGAGAGAGCGCGGATCGCCTAACCAGCCGTAACGCGAAGTCATCCCGAACAGAATGCCGCGCCAGAGATTGCCGCCGCTGCGCAGCATTTCTCCGGTCAGCCCGAACGGCAGTCCGGAGAGCTCCGTCAGGTAATATTCCGGAGAAGCCGCCTCGTAATCGAAATTCTCTCCCAGCCAGAGAGCTGTCACATAGGGCAGTTTCTCCATGTCGCGGTAAACGACGGAACAGTTCCCGAAATCCCGTTTCCGATGGAACGGGAACGGATTCCATGCGTGGAAATCCAGAATGGGATCGCACTTCCGATATTTGCGGAAGATCCGGTGCAGGCGGCGAAATCCTTCCGCGGAGAGGGAAGTGTCATCCAGATACAGACCATCCAGCGGACAGCGTTCCAGAAGACAGCGCAATCCCTCCAGATAAAAATTTTCCAGCCGTCCTCCTGGCGTCGTCACAAGCGCTAGATCAAGCGTCCCCGCCAGTTCACCTGTCTTGACGACCTCCGCCCATGCGGGAAGAAAAGAACTTCCAAGCGTTTCGCAGAGCCATGGATGGGGCCCTGCCGGATTGGTGCACGGGCGCGAGCCATCTCCCGGGCCCGGATAGAAAATTTCGTCTCCCATACTTCGGAATGCCCAGAATTCAGGGGCATGTATCGTTAATTCACGGATGGTGTAATAACAGAGAACCTTCAGTCCATGACGATGCGCCCGCTCCACGAAAGAAGCCAGTTTCGGAAGAGACACATTCAGAAACGGATAATTGATGCAGGGATTCTGCGCAATTCCGTGATGAAGATTGACACAGGTGACGCCGTCACGACGGAGTGCGTCAAAATCAAGCGCTTCCAGCGGATCGGCGCCGCCAATCTCAAAGTGATGAATCATCGGATGATAGAAACGCTCGCGGAAGAAGCGCTCCCGTTCCGCCGGATGGAACGGCGTGATCCGGAATTCAAACGGAAAATGAAGTTCCCGGTTTTTCCGGAGGAGTGTCTCACCGCTGAACAGCAGTGCGGAAACAGCATCGTCCTGCCGTGCAAGCCGGATTCCTCCCCGTCCGTCGTTCTCCCATGCCGGAGGCGGCGTCAGAGGCGAAAAACTGTAATAGGCGTTGACCAGCGGCGGCAGAGCGCCGGGATCGGAAAGACGCACCTGCATGCCGCCGTTCAGATTCCCGATCCAGTAGCCGTCCTGCCAGCGCCTCCGGTCCCAGTGCCAGTCCAGACATTCCGGACAAGGCCCGCCATGGCGGTCAAGTCCGAGAAAATAGTCGTTCTGAAGATGGTGCAGTTCGAGCTGGAAGAATTCCGTTCCGTCCTCCTGAGGCGAAACGGTGAAGGTGAAACGCAGTGTGCCATCGAATTCCAAAGCTCCTTCCAGATGCGCAGACATTTTCCCAAGCGTTCCGCACGTTTCCCAGCGGATGATGGTTTCCGTCTCGTGCAGAAATCTCAGCGAGCCCTGAAAAACAGCGCCGGAGCGCGTCCCGAACACGGCGGGAGATTCGAGCAGTTCCGGAACAGGCCCGTCACAGGAAGTGTTCCCGCCCCGGCAGGAACTCGTAATCCGGTGCGGGAGTCCGTTTTCCGCCAGTTCCAGCGTATGCCCGAGCCAGGAGAGAACCCGACCGTCGCGCCGGAGCGGAAGGTAAGGAGGAAACACACTCTCCTCTTTTCCGATTTCAGAATCCAGCCAGCGAAGACGCGCAAGACGCCGGTCGTCGCTTTCTCCGCCGTCTTTTAAGATCTCTCCGGCAACGGTAAGGAGAAGTTCAATTGTTTGAGGAGGAAAATTTTCCGTTTCGATCCTGAATTTCAAAGAATGAACTCCCGATGCTGAAACGGGAATCTCAAGTCCGGTCCAAAGCGGCTGGAGCGAATGACTGACAAGATTCATGCGTTTCCCCGAAGATAAATTAAAGCAGCGCCATGGAAACGGGGGCGCTTCACAGAACAAATGAATGTCTCCCAATCCCTGTTCTTGAGTCCAAAGCACAATTTGAAATACAAAAAATTCCCCGGGATTTGCGGAAAATGTGAAGTGCCTTTTCAATAGGATGTCCGGAATATTTTTGAAATCGCAAACCGGATACTCTCTCGGAACAGCGAACAGATGGAACGGCTCACGTCGGGAACCGGAGAAACACCGGATTGTTTCTCCGGAAGCCGCATCGCGCATTTCCGGCGCATCTCCGAATAATTGATGAAAATTCGCCTGTTTCACCTGTGCAGCATCTGTGGTATTTTCAAGCTTTGCCATAAAAACTTCTCCATATTTTCCTCTTTGGCATTCAAAATTAATTCTTTCGTCTTCATTTCATGCTCGGCACAATGATGCCGCGCATGATGATCTTCTGGCAGAAGATGAACATCATCAGCGTCGGGATCGACACCAGCGCCAGCGCCGCCATCACCAGTGCGGAGTTGGAGGCATTGTTTGCCTGAAACTCGTACATCCAGACCATGATTGTCCACATCCGGGGATCCTGGCAGGCAAGAAACGCCCACATGAACCCGCCGTAGGCGCTGTTGAACGCCCCCAGCGCGATCACGGCAAGAATCGGCTTGGACATCGGGAGGGCGATCGCTTGGAATTTGCGGAATTCTCCCGCTCCGTCGATATCCGCAGCCTCATACAGTTCCGACGGGATGCTGTCGAAAAATCCTTTCAGTAGGAAAATGGAATAGCCGCTTGCCATCCCCGGTAAGATCAGCGCGAAAAGCGTATTCAGCAGATTCAGGTCGCGCATCAGGAGGAAGCCGGGAATCATGCCGACCTCCGCGGGAAATGCCATCGTCGCCAGAAAGAAGATCAGGAATTTGACCGAAATGGACTGTTTTCCGCGCGACAGCGCGTAAGCCGCGAGGGGATTGACCGTCAATGCGGTGAAGATCGAACAGACGACCAGCAGAAGCGTCACCCAGACCGCGCGCGATTTTCCCCCGAGATATTCCAGGACTTCCCGGTAGTTCGCGAAAAAGAAATTCCGTCTCAGCTCCTTTTTATCCCGTTCAAAGAGGTGATAATCCTCCAGTTTCACGGGAAGCTGGATTGCGGAAAAGTCCGGGCAGGTAATTTCCCATGCAGCGGCAAGTTTTTCCGGAGTTCCGTAACGCCCGAGCAGGAACTCGCGGAAACGTTCCTCCGGTCCCCGGATCTCGATCGCGGAACCGGGAAGACTGTCCTTCAGGAAGTTTCCCCACAGGATCCGGATGCCGGGATCGGCAGGAACCGTGGTGAAAAAGGACAGACGCTCGGCCTGTTCCGGCACGGTTTTCTCAAGATAGGAGCGCCAGAGGCTTTCAGTCTCCGGATTCCGGCGCACAGCGAGAAGACGCAGCGGCAGGTAGGTCTTGACAAAATTGTCGTAGACTTCCGTCAAACAGCCGGAACGGACATACGGGACCTCCAAAAGCTGCCTGAAGGTGCCGCCGACGCTTTTGTTCAGCCCGTGAACCGTGTTGAAGCGGAGCATCAGATAACGGATGTAGAACTCCCCGCTCGAAATCAAGGCTCTGTTTTCCGCCGGCAGAGTTGCGACGAATTCCATGTAGTCATCGTAATCAGGCCGCTTCGAAGGCAGCCAGGAGCGTTCATACAATCGCCCGGGGACGGGAAGCACCGTGTTCAGCGTGGAAAATGCGCGCGTCCATTTCCGGTTGATCCTGTCGATCAGCTCCCGTTCCGGAATCCCGTCCCCGCCGTATTTCTTCCGCAGGAATTCGCGGAAAGGCGCAGGCTTGTCCGGATACAGCGGTTCAATCTCCTGCGGGGGAAGAGAAGTTTTGAAATCCCGGTAGTCGCCGAGAATCTTTCGTACCGCACCGGGAGAATTCCGGTACAGTTTTTGTTCTTCCGGATAAAGAGTGTCTAGAAGGCGTTCCGTTCCCCGGAGGTTGTTCCAGCCGTAACAGCTCTCCATGATGCCGTAACGTGCGGCGAAAGTGGCAAAATTCGTCTTGCCGTAGCGTTCGTAGAGGGTTTTCCCGAGGAGCGCGTCATCGGAGAAGAGATACTTCGGGATCAGCCGGAAATCATTGAAATCATATTCAGATGAAACGGAGCCCGACAGCATCAGCCAGAAGGGATAGATCATCGTGACCGAACCCGCCAGAAGCAGCGCGTACATGGCGCCGATCAAAAGCCGGGTTTTCCAGCCGTGACGGCTGACCTGTAGAATAATTGCCATGACAGAAGTTCTCCTTTCAATTTTCCTGCGCTTTGCGGAATTCCACTTTGGAGAGGATTCTGAGCTGCATCACGGTAAAGCCGATCAGCATCAGCCCCAGCACCCACGCCATCGCGGTAGCCATGCCGAATTTCAGATAGACGAAAGCGTTATACCAGATATCCAGTCCGATGACGCGCGTGGCGTTGTAGGGACCTCCCCCGGTCAGCACAAAGATGTTCTGCATGGCATGGAATGCGCCGATGAACACCCCGACGAAATTGATGATGATCAAAGGCTTGAGCATCGGAATGGTGATGTGCCGGATCTTGGCGAAGAAGCCGGCGCCGTCGATTTCCGCCGCCTCGTACATATCCGGCGGAATGCTCGTGAGAGCCGCCTGATAAATCAGGCTTCCCGATCCGGCCGCAGCCCAGACCCCCGGAATGATGATGCAGATCATCGCCAGACGGGGGTCGGACAGATATTTGAAGCCGATGGTTTCAATCCCGAAGAAAGAGGCCGTCTTGATGATCAGCGTATTGAGCAGCCCGCTCGGCGAAGGATCGTAGAACTCCTTCCACAGGAACATGATCACCAGCGAACTGGTCACCGAGGGGAGATAGAAGATGGTCCGGAACAGAATCTTGAAACGGGGGATTTCCGTCAGCAGGAACGCCAGAAAGATCGGCGCGATAAAGCCGATCAGAATCGTCAGCCCGACATAATAGAAGGTCCGCAGCATGCTCAGATAGAAATCGGCGTTTCCGAACAGCATGATGAAGTTGTCCACTCCGACATACAGATGATTCCCGCTGATCTTGTAGTTCTGAAACGCCATCACAGAACCGCGCAGCAGCGGATAATACTGCCACAGCAGAACCGCGCAGACCGCGGGCAGTGCAAGGACAAACAGGGAATAGGTTTTCAGAAAACTTTTTTGCGGGGAAAGTCCTGCTCTGCGCCGGGCCTTCGGCGTCATGTTCCGGACAATGAGGAAGATGCCGCATAAAAACAGCACAAGTGAACAGACAACCAGAAGCCAGGCGAGCGGACGCCAGCGTTTGAGTTCGCTTTCCGTCCAGCCTTCGAATTTGGCATTCGCGTCTTCGGCGCCCGCGGCAAGCAGTGCGTCGATGTCCGCGTGTTCGTCCTCGAAAATCCGCCCCGTGATGTTCGGCGTGGTCTCCATCTGCACCTCCGACCAGCCGTTGTTGAACGGCTCCGTGTGAAACACGCGGATTCGCTCCTCCACAGTCCGCCACGATTCCGGCAGGGAATGATAAATGTCCATATATCCGGCTGCTTTCAGAAAATCGGGCGGCACAAGTTCGCCTTTTCCGCCGTCCACCAGAATGGAGGTGCGGAGACGTTCGCTCTCCTCGGAGAGAAAGAAGCGGATCACGTTCCATGCCTCGCGTTCCTCCTCCGGGGTGCGATTTTTCTTTCGGGAGATCGCCAGCATCCCGGGCTGCCGGTTGGAACACGACGGAACCCCCGGAGCCGTCGGCATCGGAAAGAAGCCGAACTGTGCGGGTGCAAGTCCGTACTGCTCAATAATGGTTATGGCATACCCCCGATAGTGCAGGAACATCGCGGCGCGCCCCTCGGCGAGCAGGCGCGTGATGTTGGCATCCTCGTCATTGCCGCTGTTGTTGACCAGAAGGACGCCGACGTAAACATTGCCTTCAGGCCCCTCGCCGGTCAGCTTGAAGTTCTTTCCGCTGTACGGCGAGACCGCCACGCCGGACGCAAGCATTTCCTGCGTCAGGTCAAACGGCTCTCCCGTATCGGGATCCTTGACCCAGCGCTGCCAGCGGAGTTTATGGAAAAAGCGCATGGCGGCGCGTCCCTGTTCGCTGTTGAACGCCGCGCGCCAGCGTTCCTTCACATTGCGCAGATCGTCTCCCGTCGCCGGATCGCGCTCGATCGTCTCCAGCATCGAGGTCTCGACAATCTTGCCGTTGTTCGGATTGATCTTGTATTTCCGCACCAGTTCTCCGCCGGAGGACCAGATCAGCGGGTTGAAGCCGAGAACGGAGCCCGGGGAAAGATGGAGCCCAGCCTGCCCGCGCTCTTTCCCCGGGACTTCGCGTGGTTTGAAAGTGAGACGCTGCGCAGTGCGGTAAAGATCGTCCCAGTGCTCCGGACAGTGATCCGGATCCAGTCCCGCCTGCCGGAAGAGATCCCGGCGGTAACTGATGACCTGGAGACTTCCACCGTAATACGGCAGCGCGTAGATCGTATCCCCCTGCATGCAGGCAATCTTGAATTCTTTCGGAATGCGTTTCCACGGTTCGTAGGTAATCTCGTCGTCGGAAAGTTTCCCGTCGCCGTTCCGGTCCACGCCGATATACTGGTTCAGCGGCACCATCAGCCCTTGTTCCGAATACTTCATGCTTTCATGAAAATACATGCTCCAGACATCGGCGGCGGTTCCGCCGATCACGGCCATGAGTTTCCCGGAGCGCCACGCCGCGCCCGGAACGGAAAGACGTGTCCCCGCGCGGATTTTCACATCCGGATGCCGCCGCATGTATTCGTCAAACGCCGCATTATTGCTCTGCATCGAGAGGGAAAACGGGTTTTCCGTATAAATATCGCAGACCACCGTACGCTTTTCCGCTTCCGCCGACAGAACAGAGAAGCACAGACACAGAAAAAGGAATCCTGCAAGATGTTTCCAGTGCTTTCTCATGAAACACACTCCTTGCAGGGTCGGCACTGTTCTCCACGGAAAAAGCGGTAATTTTCCACGGAAACGGTCTGCGACTCCTCCAGCCACGGAAATTTCCGCCGGTCAAGAAGCCGTCCCCGGCTCCATGCCGCGGCACACTCCTCGTCGAAGCCGCGCAGTTTCCAGCGTTCCACTCCGTTTTCCGCGCATGGCTCCGCATCGTGCCGGGGAACTTCGGCCACCGGAGAGGAATCGTGCGCCGCATTGACCACAAGAGTATGCAATGCGGCAAGTTCCAGATCGCAGCAGAACCCGCGGTTCTTTCCATGGCAGGCGCCGAACAGCGCGTCGAGCATCCGGTCCCGCAGTGCCAGCCCGCCGGTGTTTTCCTCCGTCACACTTTCGTTTCCGAGACGGAAGACGGTTTTGCGGAGACTCCATTCGACCGAGCCATGCGCTCCATCGATCACAATCCGCACCCCATTCATCTGCTCCGGTGTGTGCGACGCATAGAAATACACGGGAATCCCCGACTGCGACACCGCGAGAATGCACCCGTTGTCCGCGCATTCCAGACCGGGATTCACCCGGAAGAGCTGCGCCTGGACGCTCCGGAACCGGGGCATCTGTTCCGGCGGCGCGGAAAAGAGCAGCGCCAGATGCAGATAATGCGCAAATGCGTTGTTGTACGGGCTGTCCAGAATCCACCGCCCGTTCTTTTTGAGTCTGCCGGCCCATTGGTTCCTCCGGTAATAGGCGGCGTTCCGGGGAGCGACGCCGAGACCGCGGATCGCCTTCACCGCGCCGAACTCCCGGCTGTGGCAGAAGGCGCGGATTTTCGGAATCTGCTCCTGGCAGGAGATCTGGAAGCCGACCCCGACGCGCCGGGAGGTCTCACGTTCCGCTTTCTGCATGGCAATGACATCCTGAACTGTTGCCGCTGCCGGCTTCTCGATCAAGACGTTCGCCCCCGCCTGCATGGCGGCGATCGCCATCTCCGCGTGCAAATCGATTCCTGTGGGGATGAAGCAGAGATCCAGCTGTCCCCGCAGGGCGGAAAGCATTGCCGTATGGGAGTCGAAAATCCGGCAGCCGATGCTCTGCAGGAATGCGCATTTCTCCGCCTCCTCGCTCTGATTGACCACGGCGGCGCCGAGGAGATTGATCTCCCCGCGTTCCCGCCGCCGCAAAAGATCCCCGTAGTGCGTGTTTCCGTAACCGGAGATTCCGATAATCGCCGTATTCAGCATTTTCTCATTCCGCCTTATTGCCTCAGATCAATGGTTTTGCTTGTCATGACCGTGAAAGGATCGTCCGGCCCGAATTCGGTTATGGGAAACCGCAGAGGGCCGCTTTTCTCAAGGGGCTTCTCCAGTTCCATATAAGCGCAGCCCAGCGTTTTCCCGCCCATTCTTTTGGCTTTGGAGATGTCAAGAGATTTTATCCTGTACGCTTTGCCGTTCACAATGCAGTTGTCGCCGGGAGCAACGAAGCCGTAGCCTATTCCGCCTGAAAATATTTCCAGATTCCGGCAGTCTGGCGCGACGGTTCCGGAGGCGATGATTTTGCGTGCGGAGCGGTCCAGTTCAAGCATGGTACGGTTGCCGGAGAGAGACCTGACCGCAGTTATTTTATAAGACTCTGTGCCGTTCTTGTGCTTGACGAACAGCATGTCGCCCGCCGCATCCGCCGGAATTTTGCCATGAACGGCGACGGTTGCATTTTTTTCGTCCGCCAGCCATTCCGCCATTCCCGTCGGCACACCGGCAAGCCTGCCGGTCACGAACGCTCCGCCCGAAATCTTTTTCCCGTTCAGAACCATCAAGCGGATACCGACAGTCGTTGCCTTCACAGGTGTTCCATTCCGATCCAGGCTCAACAGTGCCGCGATCCCGTCAAAAGTGATGTCTCCGGCAGAGGATTTCACGCTCATTTTCCCTCCGGCATTGGAAAGAAGCAGAATGTCTTTGCCGCTTCCGTGGACAATCTCAACGGCACGGGATTCCGGATTGCCGGAGACTTCCAGGCGTTTTACCTCTTTCAAATCAAGCTGATTCTTTTCCCCCGCATATTCAAATGCCGCAATGAAACAGCTCTTCATGGTTGTTTCGGAGGACGCTTTTTCCCGGCGCCAGACGACCTTTTTCACCGTGCGGTCCCGCGGATCGAACCTCCTATTACGGATGCCCGGGGCGTCTCCGGCAAACAGCGTGTTTACTCCGGCTGCTTCGGGAGCAAGCAAGCCGTGCAGATAGACCTGGGCGCCCTGATGCGGTATCGTCCACAACAGCTCCGCGTTTCCGTTGAATTTTCCGGCCGCGGGGTTTCTGATGAAAGGATAGACGTTTTTCTTTTCCGCGTTTGCGAACACTTCTCCGAGATCTGCCTTGCCTGTCGGCGTCACACGCGGAGAAAGAATTTCAAGACTCTCAAACAACGGTTCTCCGACACGTGACTGCGCCTGGAGAAAATAATCATGGCTCTCCCTGCCGCCGGCCGCCTGGTAGAAATCCACAAGATAAGGCGGACGCCCTGAACGGGAATTCACGAGAAACGCGGTCCGCCTCAGAATTGCACCCGGATGGCTTTGATCTGAAAATCCCTGCATCACCTTGAGATGGAACGTGACGCCCCACGCGCCGGGATTGCCGCGGCAAGGAACATGATTTTTCCCGTCGATCATGACCGTATTGTGCGCACCCGTCCCGTACCGCCAATACTGGATGGGAGCCGCCGGATCATTGGCAGGATATTCCGTGGTATTCAGCATCAGGAGTCCGTCTCCCCAGTAGAGCAGGTTCAGCTTGTCATTATGTACATGCCCGTCCACCAGGTTGTTTCCCCAGTTCATGGCGGCGGCGGTATTTCCGTGACGGAATACGCCGAAGCCCCAGCCCGGATAAATCTCGCTCTCTTGCGGAGGCTTCTTGTTGTACATGTGCGTTACTCCATCTGAGAACGGAATGCCATCGCCGTTGGGAAATACGATCTCTAGATGTTTGTTCAAAGGGAGCCGGTATTGCGGTTGAGAGAGGAGCCCCGTGCTTTGGAACGGCTTGTAACCGTGTTTTTCCGGCTCATATCCCGCGGGCGGCTGAAACCCTTCCAGGTTTCTCAACGCATTTCTGATACCCAGTGCGAGCATATTCTGATAGGGAACGCTAGGTTCGTGCATCAGCCCACTGGAATACCAGTAGACCGAGACCAGATTTTCCAGCCCGTCCCTGCCTTGAAAGGTTTCATAAACGAGATCGGTACCGCTCATGACACGGGGATTGCCTTTTTCGTCACGGGTATAATAGTCCGTGATCTTCGCCTCGGGAAAAGTCCGTCCCGTCATGAAGCAGTCGCCAAATGCCGCCCCCATGGGATTGCACATCCCGCGCCACTGACGGATGAACGGCAAATTGATTTCAGAGATGATGTCTTCCAGCAGCGCACGGTACGCCGCGCGTTCTTCCGGAGAGATCACGACTCCGCTTTCTTCAATCTGTCGGTAAACATGGCAGAACGAGCCAGGATGGACATAATCCCCGAAATGGCACAGCCGTCCATAGTTGCAATGGAGGGGATAGCCCCGACGGTGCATCTTCGTTCCGGTTCCGTTTACCATATGCTTCCTGTAGATTCTCGAATATGCCAGCATGGCATCCAGTCTCTGTCTTCCGACGACTGGATCTTTTTTTCTCTGATTCACCACTTCCCCCCAGGCAGCCTGGGCTTTCACGAAACGAAGTGCCGGTTTCCAGTAAATCTTTTTCCCGTCCTGCTGCTGATGATACTCCTGTTTCATGCCTTCAAACAGATCCGCTCCCGTCGTCGGAAGGTTTTTTTCCGTAAATTCAAAACCGCAGCTTTTGCATTTCAGCGGAATTTCATCATAGACACGGCAAACCACACTCTCTTTTTTCCCGCATCCCGCACAGTCAAGAGCACGCATAGTACATTCAATCCTCGGATTTCCACCATATGGCGTCAACGCCGTGGCGGTGCCGGATTCATCAAGGAAATAACGGATCCATTCCGGCGTCCCGAACTGGAATTTCCGGGCAAGAGCCCCCAGTTTGATCTTTGCATTGAAACGGCACTCGAGCTCCTTCTGTTCGCCGCCGAGTTTGTAGACGAGGTGAATCTTCTTGTCCTCGTTCCGGATGCTGAGTTCCTTTCCCGTCCAGCGGGGATGATTGTGGAACTCAAGGTAAGTGCCCCCCTTGACCGCCTTCCGGATCGTTTCGGTAATGTCCGCGCTTTCGGGAGCCTTCCCGTAAATCGCGGAAACGATTTCCAGACGGGGAGGTGCGTCTTCCGCACTCCCGTACGATGCGCAGCCGCAGACAAGCAACGCAAGTGCAACATAAATTCCTGCCGTGTGCCGGATAAACATGGTGTCCATACTCCTTTCTGATTGGTTTTCTCTGTTTCTCCGCTCTTCCGATCAAGATATTCCCGGTTTTTTGCCGGGACAGTCAGTGGAATTCTTTTAGAAAAACTGTCCTCCCCGCATCGTTCAGACTGCGGCTTGCCGCTTCGAGAAAAGCCATGACTTCCAGGCTTTCCTGCGGCTCCACCGCCGGTTTGCCGGTTTCAAAAAATGTCTTCAGTTTTCCGGTTAAAGTGTAAATATGGGAGACACTCCTGTCCTGAAGCCCGATCAAGTGTCCCCTTCCGGTGGTCAACCGGACGCCGAAATCCGAAGCGCCTGTCCTGTTGCCGCAGACAATCCCCTGCCGCCCGTCTTTCCAGCTTCCGAGCAGAAGATCAAATTCCGCGGAATGAATGCTTCGGACACTTTCGCATCCCCTGCCGAGATAACGGTAGAGAAGCTCGGCGGAATGAATGCCATACCAGAAATAATCCCGGTAATCCTCCGGCAGAGGCAGCGGGCCGAACGCTTCGGCTGCGGAGATTTCATCCGGGTTCACGGAAAGCTCTGAAACGCCCGCCGCATAACGGATGCCCGACGCGGTCATGACCGGGGTGCCGGACTGTTCCGCAAGACAGACGATCTCCAGCGCGTCCGCATAGGAACACGCCAGCGGTTTGTCGATGAATACCGGTTTCCCGAACTCCGCGAGCATCCGGAACTGTTCCGGATGCTGTCTCCCGTCGCAGCTTGTCAGGAGAAATGCGTCCATATCCGCCATATCCGGGATCGCTTCGACGATTCCCGCGCCGCTTTCCCGCAATATCGACGTGAACTTTTCCACTCTTGTCCGGCTTTCGGAAAAGAGCCTGCTTCCTCCCGGATACGCTTTGAGGATCCGTCCCGCCTCCGGAATATGAAACGGGTCTTCTTCATGGTTGAAGACTCGCGCAAACGCCGCTGCATGGGAGGTATCCAGCCCGATCATTCCGATTTTCAGTTGTTTCATGTTGGAATACTCCTTTTTACTCCGGTATTGTCATTCTATCTTACAGAAATCATCCAATTTTTTGGGCAGATCCTTTCTTGTAAAACCCGACACATGCCCGTCAAAGTACAAGGCATTATTCTTCTGCAGATGCCGGAAAGGGAGGTGATTCATGTGGCTAATACCTAGGACTCCAAACTTTAGCCCCACACCATAAACACTATCACACCTGAGCAGAGACGCACTCGGTTTTTTCAGTTGAGTTATTTTCAATCTGTGCCATTCCGGTTTCCACACGTTCCTCTTTGCCCCGTAATCCGAATACCGTGATGCTCCCATAGTATTGTCTTGTGCCGGGCAATAAAAAGCCTTTGAGCCGTTGTATGGTGTAGCTTTCGAACTGTTTGCCTTGAAGCGGGGATTGAAATAGTTTTCTATGCATCTGCCTTCGATTCCCAAATAAGGATTCAACAATAGCGTAGTCCATGGTTGCAAAGATTCCCCTTCATTAGAATGTTGAACAAATACAGGATAGTGACCTTTGTTATCGTCGGCATAGGAAAAGAAAGCCAACCCTTGCTGTCTCAAATTGGAACGGCAGGCGCTTGCCAGTGTTGCCTGCCGCGCCTTGTTCAGCGCCGGCATCAGCATTCCCGCGAGGATTGCGATGATTCCAACCACGATCAGAAGTTCGATCAGGGTGAAAATCCTTATTCTTACTGCTTCCATTCCGGCGAAAAAAATGAGGCGAAATTCCCAAACATGTTGTTTCATAGTGAACCTCCGGGCGTAATGATGAATGAACTTTTCCCCAGAACCGGGCCATGTGCCGCAATTCCGTCCTCTGTTGAAGATGCGAACAAATCAATCAGAGCATTGGCATCCCTCTCATAATCAATATCAATGGCCGCCAGTCTCGGGCGAAGCATCCGCGCGGTTTCAATATCGCCCACGCCGAGAACAGCCATTTCCCCGGGCACCGAAATGCGTTTGTCACGCAATGCCTGGAGAAGCCCGCTGCCCAGTCCGTGGTTGCTTGTGCAGAAAAAGGCGGAGCATCCGGGATCGCCGCCGGCCAGACGCTTCATCATGAATGCGTATCCGTCCTCGCCGTCCGGGAGGATGTGAACCGTCTGTTCGCTGAAAGACAGCCCCTTTTCCCGCATCCAGGCACGATAGCATTCCGTGCGTTCCTCGAAGGTTGTCCCGGAACAGGAAAAACAGCCGATCCGGCGGTGTCCCTTTTCATAAAGGGCGTCCAGTGCTTTTGCCACTAGTTTCTTCTCATTGTAGCAGTAGCGGCGGCAGCCGTTCAACTGGCGCGCGGCGGAACTGCTCCCGTAAAACATGTGAAACACGTTCCGCTCCTCCAGCGCCTGATGATGGCGGAGCATCACATCCGGACACCGGAAAAACACAACAGCAAAAAGCTTCTTGCAGATGATCCGCAGATTCGGAAGATACTCCTCAAAATCTTCCGCGGTGCAGTTGATCGTGACCCAGCCGGCCTTGGAGGCACAGGGCGATTCCCCCAGGCCATAGGAAAACTGATTGAGTTCATTGCTGACGGCTCTGGATGCGGATGAAACAATCAGAATTTCCTTTGTCCGGCTGGTCGGCGAGACAAAGATCCCGCTCCGGCTCCTGCGGAAGATCAGCCCGCGGGCTTCCAGATGTTCCAGCGCGGAAACCACCGTCGCCTGACTGGCGCGGTAACGCTTTTTCAGTTTGGAAACTGAAAGAAAACGGTCATAGACACGATAGGAACCGTGAAGAATCAGATCTTCCAGTTCCGCTTCCAGCCGTTGGCTTTTCGATAATCTCTCGCCCATGATTTTCTTTCCCTTCAACTATATCGATACAGCTTTTATTTTATAATTATAATAAAATTCCTCTTTTTGTCAAGGGGCAAAAGAAAAAATTTTGAAGAAAATTATGAAAAAACCACTTTTTTCTCTGCCCCCTCCCGCAACGGAACAACTCCTTGCGGTGATCAGGAAAAGACCAGACAGTCCCCTGCCTGAAGATGAAACGCTTTCTCCGGTTTCCATTCGCCGCCGTCCAGCGCGCCGGCGATCGCTTCCCCGTTCTTTGCGGCGGAAGCCGCGGCAAGACGGAACGCGGAAAAATTCCCGCTCCCGTACAGAATGCGGATCGTCTGCCCGCCTGCGCTGCGCTCATAGGTTCCCCAGACGGCGCCGAGCGACCAGAAACAGCGGAAGTCTCCGGAAAGAACGGGATGGAATCCGATCATGCCGCGCACCATGTCGTAACAGAATCCGCTGTAAGCCTGAAGCATGGCATAAGCGGCCATGCTGCGGGCGTAGTTGCTGCCGCACTCGATTTCATTCCAGGGATTGCGATGGACTCCGTCGTAGCGTGCGCGGATTGCCCTGGCCATCGTTTCACCTTTCTCCGTTTCTCCGACCATGACCAGATGGGCGGCGGCTGCCCATTCAAAACCGGTCATCGTCTCGGAATTGTAAGGCAGCGGAATCAGCGGGCGCTCCCGGCCTTCCGGCCACACGCAGATGAGACAGCCGCTTTCATCGTTGAGGGCGAAAGTGCGCCATGTGTTCGCAACCTCGCGCATGGAGGGACGGAAATTGTAACGGTAGATCGAACGGAGGGACGTGCGGATCCGCTCCGGATCGAAGATTGTGCCGATGCCGTAAAGCGACGCATACCATTGTCCGAGATGGGCGTCAATGTGGCATCCGCCCGCAATCTGGTATTTGATCTGGCCGTGTTCGGCGTCCCAGTAGGGATTGTTTTCCGGCGTTTCCTTCCCCTGCAGGAAAGGTTGAAGGAGCGCCTGATCGTGAATATCCGCATTCTGACCATAGTATTCCCCGTTGAAAAGATGTTCTTCGGACCAGTTCCGTCCCTTTTCAAAGAGTTCTGTGCAGAGCGTTCCGAATTCGGAATCGCCGCAGTACGGCGCCATTTCGGAAGCAGCCTTAAGCGCGCCCAGATAGTGTCCGTTGAGCCATCCGGAGGGACCGAACAGTTCCATGTCGAGCGTATGGTGCTGACGGCCGGAGATCACACCCGTGCGTTCCGGATCCCAGCGATCCGCATTCTCCGGACTCCACGCATATTCGATTGCCCGCCTGACGGCAAACCAGATGGAGTTCAGCCATTGCGTATCGCCGGAGATTTTCCATTCCCGGTAGATTTTCATCAGTTCGCCGTAAGTGCCGTCCACACAGGAACGCATCCATGCGGCGCGCGCCTTGATCCCCGGCGGCAGCCGGAGCCGGAACTGCCAGGAGCCCTTTTCGTCAAAGCCGTATTTCGCATGAGACTCCCGGATGGAGCGCTCCAGATCGGGAAAGAGCAGCGGCAGCGCCTGCGCATAGTTCCAGACATGCTGGCAGGTTCCCGGACAGGAGCCCTGTTCGGGACCAACCCCTTCCCACCCCCACAATGTGCCGTCTTCCAGCCGCAGGCAGGTCGGCGAGATCAGAACCGCGAGATTCGCTGCCGCCCCCTGAAGCGACGCCTCCGGAATCGAGCTTTCATGCAGTGCGCGCCGGAACAGAAAAACCTTTTCCCGGTTTTCCTGCCAGGCGGGGAAAAAGCGCCGTGCCGCATCCTGCGCTCCCGAACAGAGGCGCGTGTAGTAGTTTTTCCAGCGGTTCTCTTTCAGACCGGAATCGTGAAGCTCCTTATCCGATGGAGGCGCCCAGGTATTGCGCCGGTTCGGAAGATACCAGCTGATCAGAAAACGCACACTCCTCCGTTCCCCCGGCGCAAGTGTGAAATGCCCGGCGAGCGCTCCGCTGTCGCACGCGGAAACACCCGTGCGGGAGGAATAATTCCGGTTGCGGAACATACCGGGGGCATTCAGATCGTTCCAGTAGACTTCCAGGGCGTCGCGCCAGCGCCCCCGGAACCAGTATTCCTGAAAGGAGATGCATTCGGCATCGGTTGTCAAGGCCAGTTCTCCATAGTCGAACGAATCCTCTCCAAGATGGTTGCCGAGCAGAAGAGTCGTCAGACCGTTTTCATGAACAATCCGGTTGTCCGCCTCAGGATTGTTCCAGGGATTGCCGAGCACCCCCACACAGGTGTAATCATACATCGTATCCGCCGTATTCTCAAGCGTGATCTCAAACAAAGCGACAGGCATTGATGCAAGGTCGGATTCTCCGGGAACAAACGGACTCCATGCGGTCAGTTTTGCAAGACCGGGAAAAGAGGGGTCTGCAAAGGAAAATTCCGCAGCGGGGAACTCGCCGTTGCATTCGCACTCCCGAAAATGGGGCAGTCCGCAGAGCGTGCCGATATCAGGCCCCCAGCCGAATCCGCGAAAGACCGCGTCACGCCCTTCATGTTCACCGGAAAAATCAGAAAGAAGATCTCCGTTGAGGATGCGTGCAGCTTCGACTCTGCCGTTCCGTTCCGCGCGGACGGCGAAGTGGGAACAGCCGTTCAGAAGTCCTTTCCCCGCATGATTGAAAATTTCCCAGTCGATCAGACGGCCGTTCCCGGCAACTCCTATGCAGCCGGCGCCGATTCCTCCAACGGGAAACGAAACCTCCCGCAGTGCTTCCTTCCGAAGTTTCATGACAAAAAGCTCCTTTCCGGATTGTTTTTTTCTTCCAGGATAGTATTATAATTCAAACAGGAGAAAAAAGGAATGGAAAAATACACCGGAAAGATATGATTTTATGCCGCTTGCCGAAATACCTCAGTGGCGCGCCGTCCACAACATGATCCGTCTGGAATTGCATCAGCTCGCCTGGGCAGACTTTGCATGGCAGGGGCGGAACACCCATTTTTTCAATCGGCTTTTCCTGGTTCAGGGAGGAGAAGGCGAGGTGCGGAATCATTCTGCGTCCGAATGCTTTCGTCTGCGGAGCGGATTTGGTCTCTTCATGCCGGGAGGACTGGATCTCGGATTTGAATTCCGGTCCGGGTTGCAGTTTTTAAGCTGTCACTTCAATCTCTCCGTTCTTCCCGGAGTGGATCTCTTTGTCCGGGAAAAACACTGCCGGGAGTTCCCGGTCAATCTTGACGAACTGAACCTGCTCCTCGAAAATATCTCCGCACCGCCGGAATGGGGAAAAATCTGCGGAACGGAAGCCTGCCTCTGGAAGATTATCGGGAACCTGCCGCTGCCGGCAGAACTCCATCCCGCGGAACTGACCGGTCTTGCCGGACGGTATGGAAAACTGCTCGGTTTCATCCGGGAACATCTTTCCGCACGCATCGGGATCGACCAGCTTGCGGAGATCGCAGGACTTTCGCGCGGCAGACTTTCCCGCAGCTTCTCGCGCGATTTCTCCATCCCTCTCAAATCGTTTCTGCAAAAGGAACTGGCGGCTCAGGCGGCGCGCTATCTGCTTGGTTCGACGTTGTCGGTCCGCGAAATCTCCGAGCGTCTCCAGTTCAGCAGCGAATACTATTTCTCAAACTTTTTCCGCCGCTGCACCGGTTCTTCGCCAACTGCCTTCCGCCGGACGAATCCCTGCGTGCGAACCATTTTATCTTCCCCGCTTCCCGGAAAGCGCACAGCAGATTCAACCGGCACGCGGTTGTCATAAGGGTTCCTCTGTTTATTCTGGAAAAATCCGGGTGCTGCGCCCGGATTTGAAAAACGTTCCGGAGTATATTGTCGATCAACCCGTAACCGGCCATGGGAGGATTTCCGGAATGTTCTTGAGATTGGATACGGTCACGAGCGTAAAAGCAATGCCGGTCGGCATCCGTTCGATGCGGTGTTGATGTTCAAGATACTGATTTTGCAGTCTCTTTGCAATCTGAGCGACGATGAGACGGAAGATCAGCAGGAAAATCATTGACGATCAGTCGCCTGAACTCAAAGGTGTGACCTCTGAAACACCATCAACGCTTGGGAATCGGCGGGAAAGGCTGTAGTTTCTTCAAAAGAACAGTCGGAGAAACTCCGTCACGGAGTTGGCGCCGGTGCGTTTGTCGGAAGGAGAAACCGACAGAACTTTGAAATAAGACAGTCCGTGCCGACGCAATTTATAGTGTTTGCCTCCCTTGACAACCGTAAAACCGAGTTTTTCCAGTGCGGCAATCTGCGATGCCTGCGCTTTCCAGCCCTTCAGCACTTCGCAAGCGGCATCGCGGATACGTCTCCTTTCTCCGCAATCCCTGTTGACCGCGAGAATCGCTTCACAGAGGTCTCTGCGCCGGCACGGCATGCCGACAGGAATATTCTTGAGCTCCTCCTGGACAAGTTCCAGCAGAAATGCCTTGATCCCGTCAGGACATGCCTCCTGAATATCGGGTTTGTTCAGCATGGCGCACCCCCGGCATTTCCGGCTGCCGGATTATCCGTAAACGGAATTCCCATTTCCTCAAGCCAGTTTTTCAGGGCATTGATCTCCTCCGTTTCGGAGAACTCATGCCAATTTTTCAGCAGACCGTGTTCTTCAAGCAAATCTTTCCAGCGACCATAAGCGCTGCGACGGGAAAAAATCCGCCGGACACGCTGACAATCCACCGGGGAAAGATGAACCGAAGCAAAACGGAACACCAGCTCCTGACCGAGATGCAGCTCGTATTGATCAGGAAATTCAACCCATCCCCCGCTGTCCAACTCTGTCTCCGCCGCTTCAATTTCTTCTTCATCAGCGACCATTTCGCTTGGAATGACGAGAATCCTCTCCTCGGCGGCGTTCACGAATGCCTTGGCTCCGTACTCGCGTCCGAATTCCGCCTGATCATAGGCGTCATAAAAATCTTTGAAAGAAATCATGCTCTGCTCCTCTCTATTCTGTTTCACTGTTTTTCAAAACCGTCCTTCAAGGGGGTACTTCTGTGCGGGAGTCCCTGAATCAAAGAACGGATTTTGTTCTGCTGTTCTTCAACCGGTACAGCCCTGCCGTGTTCCCAGGCAGATACCTTTTTCGGAGAAACGCCGAAGATTTCACCGAACTGAATCTGGGTCAACTTCATTCCCTTGCGCAGCGAGAGTATGGCTTCCGGAGGAATTTCAAACGGCATTTCCGGCTCATTCCGGGGTTCATCAAAGACTGGAGGCGGCAAGGCGGGGAATGTAGCGCCGGGCCGGGCTTTGACACGGGGAACGCCGTCAATTAACACAACGGAAAAATCCTGAATCGCGGTGTGCTGATTCGGAAATTCGGCGCATTTCCGCTTGATCAGGCTGGCGATCACATTTCGAACGGCTGCCTGTTGGCCTGCATCCAAGCTGGTGTGGTGAAAGGCCTCGTTTGCAAGCTCACTGTGTCCTGTGACCACGATGTTCCAGGCGATCTGCCCCATCTGCCAGACAATTCGGCGCCCGATCAGGTCCGGTTCGCGGGAATCGTCAATGTATTCCGGCAGGATCGGCTCGCAAAGTTTTTCCAAGGCACAGGAAAGCCGGACTGAGAGAGTTTTCTCATGAAGCGCAGTCTGCTGTTTTCTCGCCTTGAGTTTGGCTTTCCGTTGGGCTGATTTATTCTTCCTCATAGGATTCCTCCTCATCATTTGCAAGACAAAAATCATAAAAAGACGATCCGGCACTCTTTTTGAGATTTCGGCACAGCCATCGGAGACATTTGGAAAAAGCCCTGATGCTGCATTCGTATTGAAGCAGAAAGCAGACCGTGACAGTCCAAAGAATGTCATGAAGAAACGATTGCGAAGGGGTATCGGGAACACGACTCATAGCGGAAAAGATCTTTAGAAATTCCGTATTGTCAATCCGGGAAACCAGCCCGTGCTCTGCAAGACAGAGGACTGCATTACGAACCATCGAAAGAAAGAGATGATTTATTTCCGCTTCAGACAACGAACTTTTCCGGAACAACTCCTTCAGTGATGAAAAGCGAACAGTCAATTTTCTGTTATTCTGATTCAATACAAAAATCAGAATCTTGCCGCGGATAAAGTTGCTGACATCCTGTTCCGAAATACTGTCGTATTCGTCAACATACACGCGATATTCGTCACCATCCCACTCCGGGCATTTCTTCCTGATGATTCTAACCAATTCCGGGTGGATTGCGGTGAATGGTTCTTCATTATAATATTGAGGCGGCGGAACCCCGTGGCAATTCAGGATATGTGGATATTTCTGCGAATCATCAAAGGGCAGGACTTTCCGCACCTCAATCCCATGCTGACATTCGGCGCCGTAGTCGAAAAGATAATTGAAACAGTCACCTTCCTCAAATGCCATATCCTGAATCTGTGTTTTTGACGCATCCAGTTCATCGTTATCAAAATCACACTCCGGCGCGGAAATCCGGGTGCCTCCCACATCAAAAAAGTAAAGATGTTCCTCTTCCCGCCGGAATGCTTCGAAGATGATCTCGTGCAGATCTTCAAAGGTCTGATTCCAACACATCAGAATATCGCAGTAAAACTTATCGTCAATCAGCGAAACACGGAATATGTAAGCGTTTTTCCGGGGGTTGCTTTTCAACGCTTTCCTGACGGATTTCCGATCCCGTCGTGCGCTGAACTGTTCAAGGTATTCCGCCATGATTCGTATCAATTCATCTTGAACCCTGTCAGGGGGAATGGTTTTCAAGTATTCCTCAATTTCTTTTTGCGGAATGCTCGTCCTGAATTCCTCGAACAACGCATCCAGTTCCGGATTTTCACCTTTGACTGTCACTGTCAGCTGCGGTTTCCCGTTTTTGCAGGTCACCTTTGCCACAGCGATAAAATTGTTATCGTCGCGATAATCATGCCATTTCAGTTCGGCTGCGTCACACATCGAATTAACCGCGCAGGGGGCACCATCGAACAGCAAATCGGCGAGCTCGCGTAATTGCGTCTGAATTTGGGATAGCGGCAAGGCGGCGAGAGATACGTTCCATGCGGTCAGTGCAAGGTTGGCAACAAACTGCCGCATGGATGCTGCGGTTCTCTTATCCCATTTCTGTTCGCTGAGAATTTTATTCCAGACACACTCATAGAGTTCCGTAAAGTGCTGTTTCGTTTCTTCTGCCGTAGATTGCATGGTTCGCTCTCCTATTTGTTGATGATAAGTTTTGTCATCAAGCTGCGATAAAGTTCCGTCGCGGCAAGTGCGTCATCCATTGCCCTGTGCTGAACCGGCATATCCAGCCCGAAATGGATTTGCAGGTTTCGCAGACTGACGCTCTGAAAAAGCCTTTCCTTCGTCTGGATTAATGAAAGGTCATTTATGATAAGGGCAAGCAGCATACTGTCATGGCAATGGCCGGAAAAGAGACTGGAAAGCATCGGAAACTTCATTTGGAAAAAATTCAGGTCGAACCTGAGATTGTGCCCGACAGGTTCAATGCTCCCGATGTTGCTGTCAGACATCCAGAGGGATATGTCTGCGGCGACCTTTTCAATATTCTCGCCCTCAAAGGGATTAAGTCCGCAGAGCTCCAGACATTCCGGATCGGCATTCTCCGGATGAACTGCTTTGATCCTTGCAGTAAATTCCCGTAATTCCGAACAGGTGAAATCAGGAGTCAGGGGAACAATGGCAATTTCTATGATGTCATGGACAACAGGATCAAGCCCCGTCGTATCCAAGTCGAATGCGGCAAGTATTTTCTGTTTCTCTTGTTTCATATTCAATACTCCTTAGTTAACTGTGCTTGGATGCAACATTTTTAGCCGGAAGCAGAAGATTCCAGCTGCAAGCCAATCATGTCCGACGTAAATTATAAAAATATATATCATAAACGATTTATTTGCAACAAAAGCACTGAATTTCACTTCCCTATATGGTTTTATCGTATTTCCCATAAAATAGTTGACTATTTCAAATATCCACAATCTGTGACTTACACTCATTACGGCTGCATATTGAAATCTCCCGGAAATTGAGCATAAGTTCCGGCGAATTTTCTTTTTCTTCTTTTAGTTCTGCTTTTCTTTTCTATCATTCTCTTTTTTCCAGACTTCCAAACCAGAAATCGTTTTCATCGGTGCCTTTTTCTTCCTTTCTCTTTTCTTTTCGTCTGCATGAGTCAGAGCATGGCACATTGCATACAGATGCGAACTGAAAAGGAAGTTTGAAGATTGTTATATGGAGTTGAGAAGATATAAAAACAGTATATTGCTCCCATTGAAAGAAGTGCTAAATTAAGAGAGTATCAGAAAGGAATCTTCGATGGGCACAAAGAAACAGTGGACGGGTAAGTGTAATGCCCCCCGTTTTTCAAGGGCGGCATAAAGGACTTTCAGAAAATGAAAACTTCATTTTTTGACTGCTTCTACGTAATGCCGCCCTTGAAAAACGGGGGGCATTACAACAGTTTTTTATTCAGTTGGGTTCAATACCTCGCCCCTGGGGGCGACTTTATGTTCTTCGTTTTTTCCATTTTTGCATCCGGCTCGTTTACGAGCCGTGTAAGAGCGGGCGTAATACCCCGATGCTCTGCATCGGGGATAGCCTACTCTGAAGCAAAAATTTTATTCAGTTTTTCAAAATATTTCGGTTTGATCTCGTATTTCCCTTTTTCCCAGTTGGAAATTGTCTGAACAGAAATGCCAAGATGTTTTGCGATGTTTGTGGGAGAAATGCCAAGTTCTTTGCGAAGCCGGATCAGTTTCCTGCCGGTCCATTTCATCTCTTTCTTCACATTTTTCTTCGCTTTATCTTTCTTCGCCGGGGGCTTTTTCGTTTTAACGGCAGCGGGTGTTTCCGGGAGTTTATCAAAAGTTACACCAAACACATTTTCCAGATCTTCATTGGCGATTTCCGATTCCACATCATCAGTCAGCACAGATGCTGCGTCTGCGCCAATCAATTCGCTGTCGTCGATTTTCCGTAAGGTAAAAAACAAAGAGGGATCTTCATCCAGTCTTGCACCGATCCCGTACAACACGGCGGCAAGGTGCTTGCAGAGGTCCGCATAATCCGGACAGGAACAGCTCATTTTGATTTCTTTCGGAGAAGGAAACAGTCCTGTCTCTTTGGAACAGAATTCCTGAAGGATTTCCGGCGACAGTTTTCCCTGAATCAACACCAGCAATGAGGAGATTTTACCGACGCATTTCTTCTTCAGAGCCTCCCATTTTTGAGAAGAAAGCGGCTGGATTTCAATCATGATTTTATACGGCATACTTGCACTTCCGCCGACCAGTGCCGTGATCTTGCCTTCCATGATCTGCAAATCCAAAATGGCCCCGGAACGAACGTAGGAGCGACCGCGAGGAAGCCGGTTTTCAAAATCCTGATAGGATTCGATATTATTGCACCATGCTTTTCCCCAGAAAGTCGAAGCGATTGTTCTGCCTTTCAGAACAACCGGTTTCAAAGACTTGTTGCTCTTCGCAAGTTTCGCTGCCATTTTTGCATTGCGTTCCAGTTTTTCCGCTACTGAAACGTATGGCAGAAAATAATAATCATCGTATTTGCTCATATTTATTCTCCGTTTGCAATAGGATCCAGTTTGACAATCTTCAGAATTTCATCCGTAGCCATCTCGGTCAGAATCTTTTCTGTACCTCCACCGAGAATATCATCGGAAAGCTGCTGCTTTTCGGTCATCAGCGCATCAATTTTTTCTTCCAATGTACCGCGGCAAATGAATTTGTGAATCAGAACGTTGCGCTTCTGACCAATGCGGTAAGCCCGGTCGCTTGCCTGATTTTCTACCGCAGGGTTCCACCAGCGATCAAAATGAATCACGTGATTAGCCGCCGTCAGATTCAAACCGGTTCCGGCTGCTTTCAGCGAAAGAACAAAAAATGGCGGTCCGTCTTCCTTCTGAAACGACTGCACCAGCTTGGCACGTTCTTTGACCGGCGTCCCGCCATGCAAAAGCAGACCGGGACGATGGAAACATTGCTCCAAGTATTCCAAAAGAGGTTCCGTCATTTCCTTGAATTGAGTGAAGATCAACACTTTTTCCTGACGCGAGGCTATGGATTCCACTAAATCCGAAATGCAAAGGAATTTTCCGGAATCCTCCGGACAAAAATCCCCCATTCCGGAAAATTGCGCAGGATGATTGCAGATCTGTTTGAACCGCATCAGGTAAGCCAGCACGATTCCTTTTCGCTTGATTCCGTTTTCTTCTTCCTGCAAGGCCTCCTCAAGTTCATCCACACAGCAGGAATAGAGGGCAGCCTGTTTTTTGGAAAGCGTACAGTAAACTTTGTTTTCCACCTTATCCGGAAGATCCTGAATGATCTTTTTGTCGGTCTTTAAGCGGCGTAAAATGAATGGAGAAGTCAGTTTGCGGAGGGATGAATAATTCCCCTCAAGCTGTTTTGTGTATGAAACAAAACTTTTGAGGTCCTTCAACAGTCCATGATTCAGAAAATCAAAAATGCTCCACAGATCGGAAAGACGGTTTTCAATCGGCGTTCCTGTCAACGCAATTTTTCGCGGCGACTGCAAGGAGCGGATGGCCCGACTTTGTGCAGAGGCGGGATTTTTGATCGCCTGCGCCTCATCCGCAATGATTGCTGGGAAAGTCAGCTTTTTCAGTTGCAGCAGACGCGCAGTCATACCGTAAGTTGTCAGAACTACATCGTATTGGCTCAAATACTTTTCCGGATCTTTCTCAAAGATTTTCCAATTATCATGCGATACGGCGGCGGGATGAAGTGCTGCCATCTTCAAATCCGGCGTGAACTTTTCCTTTTCACTTTGCCAGTTGGCAAGCAAGGTCGCTGGAAGCACCAGAAGAACCGGCAGCTTTTCCAGCAGATTTGCATGTTTCCAAAGTTCGATCAACGTCAGTATCTGCAAGGTCTTTCCAAGTCCCATATCATCGGCAAGACAGGTACCGAAACCAATGGACGAAGCGAACCAGAGATATTTGACGCCATCCAACTGATACGGGCGCAGAATTTTCTGCAGTTTTTCCGGTAAGACCGGCAGTTCATTTCGTCCGGGCGACTGTAGCTGGTCCAAAATTTTCTGCAATGCTGTGCCAATCTGGATTTCACAACTTTCATCGGACGGATCAAATTCCCTGCCAAACAATGTATTTTCTGCTCCGGAAAGCAGACGCAAACCTTCAATCATGGATAATCCGTTTGTATGGGAGAATTCTTCCGCCTCATGCCAGGATTTCAGCAGTTCTGCTATTTTTCCCGAATCTGCTTCCACCCACTGACCTTTCAGACGGATCAGACCGCCGGATGATTTCAGCAAGGCATCCATTTCTTCCTGTGTCAAAGGCTCGCCGTTCAAGGAAACTCCGACTGAAAAATTCAACAGGGTGTCTGCGCCCAATTTCGTTTTCTTATCGGAATCCAATGAAACGGAAACCCGGACCTTCGGAGGACGGGTCTTCCAAAGATTTGTCATCCGCACCGTGATATTTGCTTTCTCATAAACAGGAATGTCGCGTAAAAAATCGCAGGCATTGCGGCTTGTCCATACAGACGGCTGAAATATACGCCGACTTTCCAAGAGGTCTTGCAGGAGTTTGCTTTCTTTCGCCGCTTCGGTAATCGGCTCCAGAAGCGATGTCATTGCGAACTTGTCGTTTGCATACGCTTTCAAAGCCGCCGCCAGCGGCAGATTACGAGGATGTGCTCCAGGCGGATTCCAAATGAAACTTGCCATAAAGGCAAAGGGATGATCGCCGATTTTATCCCCTTTGTTTTCCGCCAGATGAAAAGTCACCTTTCCAACATTTTTCCAAAGTGGAGACAAATCGCGCAGAAAATCAGTAAAAGTACCGGAATACGAATCGAAACGAGCTTGCAGAACCGTATCAATTTCAACATAATACTGGTGTAGCATTTCCCTGCTGAGATATTCTGCCCCGACAATGGGCGGAAGGGAAAACAGTATCATCGCACATTCTTCCTCCCCCGGTCGGATCGATTCAAGTACTCCGGCGATCTGGGAGTCTTCGGAAATATTTTGTGAAGAGAGCGTATTGATGTGTTCTGTAAAAAGTTTCTGAAAATAAAGTTTTCCTGGAAATTCGGTTATCGTTTCTGTTTGGATCAGAGAAAAGAGTCCCTCGCCGTTTCCCGAAAGAAAGGTCCCGTCATCATCATGCAAATTCCCTTGCGGCGAAATGAATAAGTCCGAATGAATCATCTTATTTTTTCCGCACAGTTATCCTGAAAAGAAATTTCCATGCCAGTCAGCCATTCTTTGAGCACTTTGTCTTCTTCGGCGTTTTCAAATTGATGCCACTTGTTGAGCAGACCTTTACATTCCAGGAAGTCATGCCTGTTTCCATAAGCATCGCTGCGCGAAAACATTCCGGCAAAGAAACGCCGCTCATTGACGGGAAAGTGTTCCTCGGCAAAACAGAAGACAAGATCTCTGCCCAAGCCAAGATCCCTTTTCTGCGGCAATTCGATCCATTCACCTTTTTTCAAGGCACGTTCGGCTTTTTTGCGTTCAGCCGATTCACAGAATTCTTCAGATTCCAAAATAACGATTTTCTCATCCTTGATATTGACGTATGCCATCACTTCCGGATCATTTCGGAAATTGGCAATTTCGTATGCCGCATATAAGTTATTATAAGAAAACATGTCACTCTTCAAATCATTCAATTCTGTCTTATATTTATTTGCCTACGTTGGATAATCTACAATCAGATCATTGCAAAATCAAATGTAAATTCTGAATTTCTATAAAAAGAGGTGATTTCAAAAGTTTTTAATTTTGGTACTTGAAAAAAACACGCAGCAGATTCAATTTATTGCGAATCAGAAAACCACGTCCTCTGGGCGTGGTCAGAGACCATCAGGGTTTGCCTGAAGGTCTCCCCATGCTATATAGTATCTCGACTGTCCCCACAGTGAGAAAGACTATAGCATGAGCAGATTTTATAAAATAGCACACGTTTTATGGCATTGCCAATACCATTTGGTTTGGGTGCCGAAATATCGTTATAAGATTTTGGAAGGAGAAATGAAACACGAGCTGATAAGATGTATCAGACTTTTCTGTGAACAGAAGCATTGTGAAGTTCAAGAATTGAACGTTCAGGCAGATCATGTTCACATGATATTGCTTATTCCGCCCAAAGAGTCTATATCAGATATGATGGGTATCCTGAAAGGTCGGACAGCGATCCATATTTTCAGGAACTATCCGAACCTCAAGACAAAACCTTATTGGGGAAATCACTTTTGGGCCGACGGTTACTGCGTTGATACGGTTGGTCTGAATGAGGAAATGATACGCACGTATGTGCGTTATCAGGAAAAGCAAGAAAGACAATTTGAACAACAACGATTTAAGTTTTAACTAAAACAAAACGGGGGCAGCTTGGCGACATCCTAAGGGTGTCGCCCTTTGCACCCTTCTAGGGTGCCGAAAGCAAAGCCACGTCCTTTGGGCGTGGATTTTTACTTTGTCGTTCTTTCCTTTTTTGTTATCACCTTTATGGTTCTTCTGCACTTTTTGAAAAAATAATCGCCACATAGCCGGAGTCCCGGCTTTACTTGATCCGCATCTGGTGTCCAAACAAAAGGGAAAGATATCTGACAAGAAAATGAGCTTGTAATGTCGCTAAAATGGATGTATATTAATATTAGTCAAAATTACATGGTTAAGAGGTAGTTATCATCAAAAGCTCTATCAATGTAAAA
>DPDG01000081.1:45815-91859 GCA_003526375.1 Lentisphaeria bacterium | reverse complement strand
GGTCAGTGGTCAGTGGTCAGTGATTAGTGGTCAGTGGTCAGTGTAGGGGGAATGTCTGAGGGGGCGGAGTCGAAAAATGAAAAATGCAGAGCATGGGGGTTATTCACGCTCTGCATTTCTGCATGACAGGAAGATTTACTTTGCGACGATCAGTGCCGCGTCATGGGCGGGAAGAATGATTTTCTTCTTCCGGACAGACGGGACATCAAGGAGCTCATCGCATTCTTCCGGCAGACCGTATTTGTCAAACTCATAGGTCATTTCATGATCGCAGTCGTTGAAGATCGCGACGGCTTTTCTGCCGTTGACCGTTCCCGTAAAGACCTGCGGCCAGTAATCCATGGGCCATTCGAAGGGCGTTGCATCCTTGAGGCGCAGTTCCTGTGCGCGTCCGAGAAGCGCAAGCCGGTCGGGAGCGATCGTGCCTAGATTGTCGCTCGTGATGCAGACGCCTGTAATGATGCCGGTCAGGACGGACATTTTCGCCTCGCCATAGGTGTAGAATGCGTTGTCCTGACGTGCCATGAGCGTATCGGGATCGCAGCGGAACCAGCGGTCGTATTTCCACCAGTTCGCCATCGTGACGTGCATTGCATGACGGATCGAACATCCCGTATCCGCGTCGAAGTTTGCATAATCCGGTCCTTTGGCGTAGTAGTAACGGCTGGTGTCGCCGCTGACACGGCAGTTGTCAACGAGTCCGAGACACGGCATGAACGGCGGGCAGCATCCGAGAAGTGTCGCATCCGGCACCGCGTTGCGGATCGCCTTGAGCGCAAGACGGAACGCGCTGACCGGAGTCGCATCCGGATCGTGGCGCCTGCCGATTGCCAGCCCGTAGCCGAGACCGTCCATTTTGAAATAGGTGTATCCCCAGGAACGGAACGTCTGGAATACATGTGCAAGGTGTTCCTGAACTGCGGGGAGAGTCGCATCAAGGCAGAGCCAGTGGTGATCCGGCGGCGGAGACCAGCCCCGGATTGCAAGCGGTTCGCCCTTTTCGTCCTTGACGAACCAGTCGGGATGTTCCTTGAAGACACGGCTTGCCGTGGACGCCAGCATCGGCATGGTCCAGATTCCCGCCTCCATTCCGGCGGATGTAATTTCCTCCGCGATTGTTTTCAGGGGCGTGGGCCATGCGTCGCGCTGGTCGAGCCAGTCCCCCTGATGTGTCTGGTAGCCGTCGTCGATCTGAACGACCTGCGCAGCATAGGGATCACGGTTGCTTTTCAGCGCCGCCAGATTATCCAGCAGGTTCTTTTCCGAGACATCCGCGTAGTAATAATACCAGGTGCAGTATCCGGTTATGTTTTTTGTGGCGTCAATCGGCTTCACGCCCATTTTCTTTGCCGCCGCATCCGCATATTGAATCATGAGCTCGCGCCAGTCGGGACCCTCCAGAACCAGCAGTTCCTCCGGTTGTTCTCCCGGCTTGATGAACGGCTGCCGGACGCTGATTCCGACAAGACGGCCCTTGCGGATGACCGTAAAGTAGGTCATGGAGCGGTTTGCGGTCAATGCTCCGGCAAGCACATATCTGCCTGTTTGGACATCGCCTGCGACGACCATGTCGTGGCTTTCCAGCGTCCAGTCCATTCCTCCGAGCGCATACACGTTCGGGTTGGGAACGGAGGTTGCCATGTTGTTATTGTTTCTGTAAACGAACGTCGCCTCCGGCGGAAGGTCCAGCGGAAGGAAAGCGCGGTAGCATTCCGCTTCCGGCTGCCAAACGGTTGTCTGCATAAAAACTCCTTTTTGCATGTTGAATACTCCACATCAATATATAACATTCCGCAGATAAAAAAAGAGACTCCGGACGAAAAAACTATAAAAAATGTGCTTTCCTATGGTAGCTTTGTGCTCTCCGGCTATCTTCTGATTTTCGGTCCGCCCTTTTTCCGGATGGAGAAGCCGAAGTGCCCGATACAGCGGCCCAGATCGAAATAATGTCCGTGGACATAAGCCAGAAGTCCGTCTTTTTCAAGGTCGAGGCGTCCTTTGTCATCCAGATATGACTCCGATACCTGAACCGCCAGAATATCCGCCAGAAAAAGCGTATGCGAACCGAGGGGAATCTCCTGTTTCACCCGGCATTCCAGACCGAGCGGACACTCTCCGATCAAGGGCGCGGAGATTTCGGAGGAGGGCAGGGCGGTCAGATTCCGTTCCTGAAATTTATCGTGGTCGCGTCCGGAGACGACGCCGCACCAGTCGGTCAGGTTCGCGAGGCGCGCAGTCGGAATGTTGAGCGTGAATTCTCCTGTGTCGTGAATGATTTCAAAGGAATAACGTTCCGGGCGGATTGAAATGCCGAGCATCGGCGGATCACTGCATACGATTCCCGTCCATGCCAGCGTGATGATATTCTGTTTCCAACCTTTATTTCCGCCACATGCCGCCATAACAGCCGGAAGCGGTGCAAGTTGTGTGCTTCCCCGCCAGATCTGTTTCTTTGAGATTTTTCTGATCATGATTTTTGTCCTGACTTTGGTTGATACACCATAGTGCGTCTTTCGGAAAAAACAAGACGGATTGGAAAATTATCCGTTTCCTCCCGCTTTTACCGGCAGGCAGTGCGCGGAAAGAGAGTCGAAATGGAAACGCCCGGAGTTCCCGCGTTTTGCGCTGCCGGCGGTTCGCCGCCGGGGATGGAACCCAATGAAACAAAAAAGCCGTGAGGACACTTTTCAGATTTCCTCACGGCTGATATCTCAGGCACCTGTATTATTTTTTATAAAGCGGCCCGAAGTTGGCGCAGGCACGGTAGTCGGCGCCTTCGAGGTCCATTCCGAATGCCGCCCATGCCGCCGGACGGAAAATCTTTTCCGGCGCGACGTTGTGCATGCAGACCGGAATGCGGAGGATCGACGCCAGGGTAATCAGGTCGGCGCCGATGTGTCCATAGTTGAACGCGCCGTGGTTTGCGCCCCAGTTTGCCATGACGCTGTAGACATCCTTGAAAGCGCCCGTTCCGGTCAGGTTCGGCACGAACCATGTGGTCGGCCAGCCCGGATCGGTGCGGTTGTCGAGCGCCGCATGGATTTTTGCCGGAAGCTCATAGGTGTAGCCTTCCGCAATCTGGAGAACGGGTCCGAGTCCGTGAATCCGGTTGACGCGCGCCATCGTGACAGGCATTCCGCCTTTTGTCAGGAAGTGGGAGGAGAATCCGCCGCCGCGGAAGTAGCCGAGGTTTGCGGGAACCCATTCCGTTGCGTCAAGACACGCCTGCGCTTCTTTTTCCGTGATTTCCCAGAACGGTTTCATGGCGGGCTTGCCTTTGATGGTCTGGCGTCCGGTTGCGTCCATTGTGGTCGCGCCGGAGTTGATCAGATGAATCAGGCCGGGAACGGCGAGTTTGTGTCCGGTTGCCTTCCTGACCGCTTCGGGGCTCCAGAAAGTGCGGACATCGGAGAAGCCGGACGCGGAGTTCGTGAGCAGATGCCCGAAGAGCATCGCCACGCCGTTGAGCCCGTCATTTTCCGTCGCCATGATATAGGGCTTGCGGATTCCATTCCAGTCGAACGAAGAATTCAGGATTGTTTCCATGACGTCGCCGTTCGGCATGTGGTCGGTCCACTGGCGCTGTCCCTGGAAACCCGCCATGATGGCGTTGTGTCCCATGCCTTCCTCGATGAAGCCGAGTTCTTTGAGTTTCTCGTTGCCGACCATGAGGTCGCGGGCGATCATCGTCATCTTGATGCAGTATTCGAACTTCGCCTGCTGCTCTCTGACGGAAAGTCCTTTTTTGCCGTTGTAGACATCCTTGCCGAGCTTGCAGTTCTTCTTCGCCCAGGCAACCGCTTTCTTCGCTTCGGCGGGATCATAGATATTTTCATTGACGCGGCGGATGATTTCCGTCATATCGACGGATTCGCAGCGCATGTTGAGGTAGGACTCATAGAATTCGGGATCAAGGATCGAGCCTGCGATGCCCATTGCGACGGAACCGATCGAAAGGTAGGATTTGCCGCGCATTTCCGCAACGGCGACACCGGCGCGGGCAAAACGGAGAATCTTTTCCGCCACGTCGTCCGGAATTTTGGTTTCGTCGGCGTTCTGGACATCGCGTCCGTAGATGCCGAATGCGGGAAGCCCTTTCTGCGCGTGCGCGGCGAGAACGGCTGCGAGATACACCGCGCCGGGACGCTCCGTTCCGTTGAATCCCCAGACCGCTTTCGGGGTATGCGGGTCCATGTCCATCGTTTCCGAACCGTAACACCAGCAGGGGGTGACGGTCAGGGAGACTCCGACGTTTTCGAGCCGGAACTTGTCGGCGCACGCGGCGGCTTCCGCAACTCCGCCGATGGTGGTGTCGGCGATAACGCACTGAACCGGGGTTCCGTCTGTGTAACGCAGATTTCTGGAGATCAGCTCGGCGGCGGCTTTCGCCATGTTCATGGTCTGGTCTTCCAGTGATTCGCGGATACCTTTGCGGCGTCCGTCGATCGTGGGGCGGATTCCAACTTTCGGATACATAGGACATACCTCCTTGTTTGGTTATGATACTATCGTTGCCCAATGTTCAAATTGCACTCGAAAATCCATTTTACAGGAAAAACATAGGTGGCAATATGAATTTAGTCAACACCTGAAATATGAATAATGTATGATTTTATATGAATAAAATAAACATCTGTCTTTTCCAGGCAGCCGCATGAAGACAGGCGAGGCTCGGATCGCGCCGCCCTCCTGTCCGGCGATGACACGGCGGCAAGGGCATTGCCGATGCCGGCTGCACCGCGCGGAAAGTTTACTCCGCCCTGTTTTCAGCGACTGCGGTAATATTGCGTTCCGAAACGGTCCAGTTTGTCGGTCAGGAAGAAAATCGCGCCGCTGCGCAACGGTCTGCCGGCTTTCAGCAGACGGTGAAACGCCTGCTGCATTGTATTGTGCGCCGGATAGGTGAGGGGGTCCTCATTGTCCGTACGTCCGAAAATGAAGAAGATGCCGTCGCGCCCTCCGGCTTTCCCGAACGGAGTCATGTATCCTTCGCGCATGAATTTCGCCAGATTTGAGTCCGGCAGTTCCGTTTCCCAGTCAGGATTGAGTATCCATGACGCGCAGACAAACAGTTTGACGTCCTGCTTGAAATATTTCCGGAAAAATTCTTTTGCATCCAGCATGGACTGCTTGACCAGTTCAGGTTTCATCCCGCCCCCGCCGGGAATATGAATGCTCGGGACCAGTTCCCACGGCTGGCAGATTCCTTCCCATTCCGCGAGGTCAATGGTTACTTTGCGCCTGATCAGGACCTTGCCGTCTGGTGTGATGGGAGTTCCGGTCACATGATTGTCCAGAATCTTGAGCTTTGTGGAAACCAGCTCCTGAGCCGGGGTTGTGATCAACGGTATGGACCCGTCCGGCATGAAGCGCCAGTTATCGCGGCAGAATACCATCAGAGAACCGTCTTTCCTGTTCCGGTAAATTGCCGGAACCCAGTCCGGGCAGGTGTGCATGAGATATTCAAAGCGCCCGATCCTGAACAGGCGCCCGTCGATATAGTGCCGTATCCAGCCCGATTGCTGGAGTGTATGCCCCGGAAGCCCGTTGTGCCCTTCCGCGAAAATCTGAATCGTCCCCCCGATCCATTTTGCAATATCAAGCGCATACTGTTCCGGGATATTGAGACGCTCCACGGTTGCTTCGATCATGGGAATGGCGCTGACAGCGAACATCAGTTGAAATACGCCCGCATTTTCGCCGAACAGTTTCACCGGCAGGGGCAGGGAGCCGAAATTCGCCGCCGGCGTCCGGTGGAATACGGAGTAGTGCAGCAGCCAGGCATAAAATGCGGCTTCGGGCGTTTTCGCCACAATCCGGCAGACCTCCTCCATGCGTTTCAGAAGTTCGGGATCGCCGCCTGTGTGGGGATAGTATCTGCGGCAGAAATCCATTGTCATGAACGGAGGAATTCCCTGCGGCGCTGTCCTGGCGGCTTCTTCCCAGACGTCCTCCAGAATATGTTTTGCCGCGTGATCGAAGCCCAGAACGGAACAAAAATCGTCAATCGTCATATTTTCCTCTGCTTTTCTGCTTGAAAAATTGAAAAGGTGACTTCATATTAGTGTCATCCGGTTGTTACCATATCGCACCGGAATGAAAAATCAAGATTATTTTTATGAATTTAAGGATATTTTATGAACGTATATCATGCGGGTGATCTTTTTGATTTCAAACATCTCGCGGGCAATCTGCTTTTGAGCCAGGCGATCGCAAAAGCCTCATGCGGAAGATACAATACTTTGCTTCCTCAGGCGAATGAGGGCAACAAACTGCGGAACACAAGTATTCGGAACGGCGATCTGGATATGGTGATGAGTTGCCATCTGGCGCTGTTGAATTTCGATGGAACGGATCTGGATTCCGGTACCGTTGTGGAGTTCATGGCGGCGAAAATGCTGGATATCCCCTGTGTGCTGTTGCGCACGGACTTCCGCAATGCCGGGGATCAGGCGGTCAGCGAGGATCCGTGGAACCTGATGTGTTCCGGCTATCCGCGCAGTCTGACACTCCGGATCAATGCGCTGGCGCTTTATCATGAAACCGTGGTTTCGCCTGATGACCTTGCCGTATATGTGCACAGGATTGCGAAGCTGGTCACCGGTGCGTTGGATGAGGTTGCCGCCCGTCCGTCATTGTATGCCGGTGATCTGGAAAAGGCGGAACGGGTTTATTCCTGGTTTGTGAAAAGCTGCGGCGGCGGTTTTGAAAACGTGATGACTCCTGAGCGCATTCAGGCAATCCTCAAAGAGAAGGCGGAGTCAGGGCTGTTGTCATGAAGCAATATCATCCGACTTTGGATTCAATCCGTTTCTGCCCTCAATGCGGAGCGCCGGTCCGGACGCCGCCGCGGGAAAACTATCTGGAATGTTCCCGGTGCGGATTCGTCCTTTTTTTCAATGCCGCTCTTGCCGTGGCTGTTGTTTTGCGTGACGCCTCCGGCAGAATTCTGCTGACGCGCCGTGCGAAGGAGCCGGCAAAAGGCAGGCTGGATGTGCCGGGCGGTTTTGCCGATATTTTCGAAAAGCCGGAGGATGCGGCGTGCAGGGAGCTTGCAGAGGAGTGCGGGATCGTGCTCCTGCCGGAAAATCTGGACTATTTTTACAGTGATGTCAATCCGTATTCCTATCGCGGTGTGGCTTATGTCTCGACGGACCTTTACTTTTCGGCGCAGGTTCCCGACTTTTCCTCCGCCCGGGCGCTGGATGAAAGTTCCGGTATTGCGGTGATGTTTCCGCAGGAAATTGATATGAGAGAGGTTTCTTTTGACTCCGCAAGAAATGCTTTGAAACATTATATGGCGAGAAATGATATCAAACGACACTGAAACAAATAAATGAAACATCAGGTGCAACCTGAGAAAAGGGAGATGAAAGTAATGAAAGAGGAAAAAAGTGTTATGCCGGAAAAAATTCTGGCGTGGCAGCTGTTCGGCGCCGGATTTGAAAATTTCGGCAGAGACAATGAACCGTCTGTCCTTCCCATGCCGGAAATTGCGGACGATGAACTGCTGGTCAAGATCGAAGCGATCGGGCTTTGCTTTTCCGATGTGAAGCTGATTCGCGCCGGAGAGTCGCATCCGCGCGTGATTTCCAAAAATCTGAAAGAGGACCCTGTGATTCCCGGGCATGAAGCCGTCATGAGCATTGTAAAAGTCGGCTCGAAGATTCAGGACAAATTCAAAATCGGGCAGCGCTATATCATTCAGGCTGACGTCTATGTAAACGGCGTCGGATTCGCCTATGGTTACGCTCTGAACGGCGGTATGGCGCAGTACAGCGTAATCAACCAGAAAGTTCTGAATGGTGATGAGGGATGCTACCTGCTTCCCATCGCGGATTCGATGCCGTCCGCCGTCGCCGCCCTGCTTGAGCCGTGGACCTGCGTTCTTGCAAGTTATACGATCAAGCACCGCGTGAAACCTGCGGACCGCAGCGACATGCTTTTCGTGTTCGGTTCCCATGCATCCGGGTATGAACTCGGCAAACTGCTTGCGGAAGCCACGCCTGCTTCCGTTACGCTGGTGAAGGCTCCTGCCGGATTTGCCGCGGAAATCGCAAAGGCATATCCTGATACTGAAGTCAAGGTCGCGTCCGCGCTTCCTGCGGATGGAAAATATGATGATATTTTCCTCTGCGGATGTGAGCGTGCCGAAGGTGAGGCGGCGGCAAAAGCCGGCAAGATCGGCGCATGCATCAATTTCATCGGCGATTATTCCAGAGAAAACTGGATGTTCGACGTCGGCAGCATCCACTATCAGGGCTGGTTTTATCAGGGGACGACGGGAACCGACCTTTCCGCCGCTTACGGGCGGAATGTCAGAAGTTCGGTCAGGAAAGGCGGAACCTGCTGGCTTCCCGGCGGCGCGGGCGCAATGGGGCAGATGCACACGCAGTTGGCTGTGGACAGCGAGGACGGACCCGCACGTATTCTTGTGACGGATATGGACAAGACACGCATTGCCCATGTGAAGGAACAGCTGGGGCCGATCGCCGAGAAGCGCGGGATCGAATTCAAATTGATGAATCCTGCCGACTTTGCGTCTCCGCAGGAGTTTGACGATGCCGTGACGGCGTTTGCGCCGGAAGGTTTTGACGATATCATCATGCTGGTTCCCGTTCCGGCGCTGGTTTCCGGCTCCGCAAAGCATCTCGGCAAGGACGGGCTGATGAACATCTTTGCCGGAATTCCCGCGGGCAAGGAGGCGGAACTACCGACTGCCGGAATCGCCGCAAACGGTTTCCGTTTCATCGGTTCAAGCGGAAGCCGCACCGAGGATCTGCGCCATACGATCCGTCTTGTGGAGGCGGGGACTTTGAATCCTGTTTCCGCGCTGGCGGCGATCGGCGGCATGAAGGTTCTGAAAGAGGGACTTGAGGCTGTTGCAAATGCGAAGTTCCCCGGCAAGACCGTGATTTTCCCGAATTGCCCCGATATGCCGCTGACCGCGGTTGACAAGATGCCGACGCTGGTCCCCGGGCTTGAGAAGACTTTTGCCGCGGACGGTACCTATACGACTGCAACCGAGGCGGAACTTCTCAGGAAATTCGAGAAGTAAGACCGTATTTCTGTTCTCTGGAGCCTCCGGTTTTTTACAGGCCGGAGGCTTTTTACTGTATAATTGTCGGTATTCTTTCTTTTCCTCCTTGAAATCATTCTGTTTCAGTATTAAATTGCTAATAAGTTTAACTATAATTTTTATCCTGAGTGTATTGTGCGAAAGAGAAAGCTGAAAAAAAATAAAAGGGTGCATGTCGTAATGACAGGCGCATTTCTCCTGCTGGTAAGCGGAAGTCTCTATGCGGATGGTTACAAGACGAATTCGGATAATTCGAATTTCAAGACGAACCTGTTGGATAAAAGTGCTTTCCAGATCAAAACAACTCCGATTCCGAAATTCAAGGACCTTTCCAAAGAAAAACTGGATACCAGCGCCGATTCTTATAAATATGTCGGGGCGAACCTGATTGCGGAAGGGCACGTTGTGATCCGTTCCGGCAATTTCCAGATCACCTGCGACAAGGCGGTGATCAATCTTCAGACGAAAGACCTTGAAGTCGCGGGAAATGTCGTTTTCTCCGGGACGGCGTCTTCTCCCGTCACTTTGACTCAGGATGAATATGATGAGCTTCTCAAGGACCCGACCTGCCGGGTGGTGGTGAACGGAATTGAGACCCTGCCGACCGGACAGCAGAAGATCAAGGCGACGGTTTATACGACAGCCGCTTATATGAAAGCGGCGCGGGCTTCGGGAAATCTTGACACGGGCACGCTGGAGTTTCGGGATTTTATGATCAAAACCGGGCTGCTTTACTGTTCCGGCAAATTTGCGGAACGTTTTCCGAACGGCAAGATCAAGCTCCACGACGCAAAGATGACGACTTGCGAATATGAGCTGGACAACAATGCGCATTATTCGATCGGCGCTTCGACCCTGACCCTGTCGCCGCGCGAGGCGAATCGCGGCGTGACGAATTACAATCCGGACTACGGTGAACATTCCGCATGGTCTTTCAACAATGTCCTCAGAGTCTGGGATTTTCCCGTATTCTGGTTTCCCGCGCTTTACAAGCCTGCGGATTCCAATACGTTCGGCGGACGTTTCGAGTTCGGTAATTCCTCGTCCTGGGGATATTATCTGCGGACCAGCAAGGAATTGGAACTGCTGGATGAGCCTGCTTTGGTGAAAGCCGCGGTCATGCTGGATTTTTATGAACAGCGCGGATTCGGTTACGGGGCGACGGCGGATATCCAGACCCCGGAGTCGCTTACCGAAATTTTTGCCTACTCGATTCATGACCGCAATCCTTACGATTACTGGGAAAGCGAGCACGGCGACGCCCCCGATGACATGAGTATGCCGGAATGGATCAAGAGAAACAGCCGTTTCCGCATCCCGAAGAACAGGTTTGAATTTAAAATTGCGAATCTGACCCATCTGACTCCCCGCTTGGATTTCAGAGGACAGTTCGACCGGATCAGCGACTACAACTTCCTTGAAGACTACTTCGAGGCCCGTTACGACTCCAATATTCAGCCGCCTACTTTTGCGGCGCTTGAGTATCAGGGGGAACGTTTTGCTGCGACTCTCCAAACTGTTGTCAAGGCGAATTCCTTTGACAGCATGGTGGAGCGCCTCCCTGAGTTCCGTCTGGATTTCCAGCGTCAGGAGCTGTTCAAGAATATTTATTACCAGGGACAGTCCAGTGTCGGCTATTACCGGATGAACTGGCGCCGTTACAATTACGACCGTGATGAAAACCTGAATCTGAATCTGTACGGCATTCTCAACCGGGAACGCCCGAATCTTTCCGCCGCCGAACTTGCACAGGCTGCTCAGATCATCCGCAATCAGAGCCTGTCGAATTCTGAAAAAGCGGCTCAGTTGTCGAGCCTGAACCCTGAAGCTTTTTCCGGATACTTTGAAGATCCCAAGGACTACAGTTCCTTCCGTTTCGATACTCTGCACATGTTCTATTATCCCATCAAGCTTTTTGATGCAGTCAACCTGATTCCGCGTGCAGGCGGCCGTTTCACCGCTTATTCCAGATCTTCAAAAAGGTCTGTTGACATTGAAGACCTTTACACGATCATCAATGCGGATGATATTGATTCGTGGCCGGATCAGTATTTGAAAGTTCAGAACTACGACCACAAAGGCGGTGCGCGCTACCGTTTCGTCGCCGAATTCGGTTTGGAAGCCAATACGGAGTTCTACCGCACGTGGCAGACGCCTAAAAATGCTTTCTGGGAAATTGACGGTTTGCGACACGTGGCGGTACCATACATCAATTACACTTTGATTCCTGATCCGACTGTTACTTACAAGAAACTTTATTATTTTGATGATGTCGATCAGATTGAACGTCAGAATTTCATCCGTTTCGGTTTGCAGAACCGTTTGCAGACCAGACGCAACTCGCAGATTTATGAATGGATGGCTCTTGAAAACTACTGGGATTTCCATTTTGACCGGACCGCCGGATTCAATCATATCGGCGATCTGGGGACAATCTTCCGTTTCACGCCGTTTGCGAATTTGACGTTCACGACCGATCTTCTGCTGGACCTCGGCGGCAACAACGGGCATGATGAGCAGGTGACCCGCGGCAGTGAAAGAGTCGGTCAGCCGGGTATCTCCAACAAATTGATCAACCGCTGGAACACGACTCTTGCCTACAAGATCACTGACGACTGGATTGTTTCCGCCAGCTATCTGTATTCCGACGGCTATGAACAGCGCACCGCTTATTCCATGGGCTCGACTCTGGCGGCGCTCAATTCGACTTCCCGTTTCCGCTCCTATTTCGAACGGCACCAGTACCTGATGCTTACCCTGAACTTCCCGACAATGATTGACGAGCGCCTGAAAGGAATGGTCACAGTCAGCTACGATGTTGAAAAAGCTTTGGTTCAGAATGCCGGTTTCACTCTGACCCGCGATTTCCATTGCTGGTATTTCCAGCTGATGGGCGGCGCGTCCTGCGATCGTGACGGCAATGGAGAGCGGACATGGTCCCGTTATCTGAGTTTTGCCGTAGGGTTGAATGCTATGCCCGGACTCGGTTTCCACACGAAAACCGGTAACAGACTGTAAGTTCCCCATCGGGAAGATTGTTGTCCCCGTTTTTCTCCCTCTTTTTTCTGTTCCGGCTCTTTCATTGTGATAAATATTTTTTTTATTGTTTTTTTCTCCCACTCTTGAAAGAGAGCATTCCCGTGTTATATTAAAAATCACTTTTTTGATCACCTAAATGTTTAATTGAGAGAGTAAGGAGAAAAGACACGATGAATGCTTATGCACAGCGTGTGTTGGAAAACCTGAAGAATGCGGCTCCGTGGGAAACGGAGTTCCTTCAGAGTGTCACGGAAGTTTTTGAGTCCCTCGGCAAAATCCTTGATGTGAACCCCAAGTATGAAAAGAATAAAATTCTTGAGCGTATCACTGTTCCGGAGAGAATTATCTCTTTCCAGGTTCCCTGGGTTGATGACAAGGGAGAGATCCAGGTCAATTACGGCTACCGCGTCCAGTTCAACAGTGCCATCGGGCCGTATAAAGGCGGGCTTCGTTTCCGTTCCACTGTGAACCTGAGCATTCTCAAGTTCCTCGGGTTCGAGCAGATCTTCAAAAACAGTCTGACAACTCTTCCGATGGGCGGAGGCAAAGGCGGGTCCAACTTCGATCCCAAAGGCAAATCCGACCATGAAATCATGGTATTCTGCCAGGCATTCATGCGTGAACTTTACAGACATATCGGACCGAATACCGACGTCCCCGCCGGAGACATCGGAGTCGGAGGCCGTGAGATCGGCTATATGTTCGGTCAGTATAAGAAGATTGTCAACAGCTATGACAGTGTCCTGACTGGAAAAGGTCTGAACTGGGGTGGAAGCCTTGTCCGTCCGGAAGCCACCGGTTTCGGCAACGTTTATTTTGCGACAGAGATGCTCAAGACCCGCGGTTCTTCCTTTGAAGGGCGCAAAGTGCTGGTTTCCGGTTCCGGAAATGTGGCGCAGTATGCGGTCAAGAAAGCGCTTCAGCTCGGCGGAAAAGTCCTTTCCATGTCCGATTCCAACGGAACGATCATCGACAAAGACGGCATTGATGCGGAAAAGCTTGCTTATATCATGGAGCTGAAGAATGTCCGTCGCGGCAGAATTGCGGAGTATGCGAAAGTCTTCAAAAGTGCGACTTATCATGAAGGGCAGCGTCCCTGGCAGCTTGCCAAGACGGATATCGCCCTGCCGTGCGCAACTCAGAATGAGCTTGATGAAAATGATGCGAAGGAGCTTGTCAAGAACGGATGCATCTGTGTTTCCGAAGGTGCGAACATGCCTTCTACAATCGGTGCGACCAATGTTTTTCTGGAAAACAATGTGCTGTTCGGTCCCGGCAAAGCCGCCAATGCCGGCGGCGTAGCCACCAGCGGACTCGAAATGAGCCAGAACGCGATCCGTCTCGGCTGGTCTGCGGAAGAGGTTGACCAGAGACTTCATAATATCATGAAGAACATTCACAACTCCGCGCACTCCGTTGCCGCGGAGTTCGGTGAGCCGAACAACTATGTTCTGGGCGCCAATATTGCCGGTTTCCGCAAGGTTGCCGATGCAATGATCGACCTTGGCGTCTGATTCGGATTCCCTTGCAGGAATTTGACGGGAGAACGGTTATGGCTGTTCTCCCGTTTTTTCATGTCTGCTGAGCATTTTGTGTTATCTTAAACGATAAAAAATGACAGGAAATGATATCATATGATGTTGAAAAATGATAAAAAGCTGTCATATTACAGGATATGAACACATTATTTTTCCGGAGGGACAGCACTATGAAACAGTATGACGGATTTATAACTGTAACAGCCGAGGACATCGGGTGCGACCCGCGTATCCCGAAAGGGGCGCAGTTGCTCTGTTCGGAGAAGATCAAGCCGCAGAACGGTGATTATGTTCTTGTCAAACGGGGAAGCGCGTCTCCTTTTATCCGCGGCTACTTTGTCCGGGAGGATGGCTCCATTCTTTTGAAATCGTTCAATAAAGATGCGGACAGTTATGTCGCGTCTGCGCAGGCGTTGAATGCCGCAGGAATCATGGTCGTGATCCGTATGGAGCATGATTTTCCTGCCGCCTCAAGAGTAGTGATTCCCGAACCGGAGAAAGCGGAAGGTGTTCTGCCGCAGGAGCATGTGTCCGCTTCTCCGCTTCCGGTCAACAATGATCCGGCGGAGCTTTTAACTTTTGATGAGGCGCAGGCGTTGCTGAAAGTCAGGCGGACGAAGATGTATGCTCTGCTTCGTTCCGGTGAGTTGCGGGCCTCCAAGATCGGCAAGCTCTGGCGTGTGGAGCGTGCTTCGATTCAGCAGTATCTGGCGGCGAAGACATATAAAAATTGACTTGTGACATAAGAACGGGGACCGATTCTGCTTTGCCTGCCGGATTCTTTCTTTTCAGGTCTTTTTCCATGTTTCTGTTCAGAATACACATCTGAAAATGCTTTATTTCATCTTTTCCTGCTTGATTTTCCTGCGATGAGAGTGAATCTTAAAAAAACGCAATGGTGCGGATCGAAAAAAACAAACGTAGGAGGTACTTATGAAAATGATGGCTGTGGCGGCGATTGTCTGCGGACTTGCAATGGGTGTGGCTGCTCAGGAGGCGAATCTGCTGAAGAACAATTGGAGACTTTATTCCGGAACCAAAACAACGGTAATCGATGCAAAAAGCGGCGTGATTACCTGTAAGAACACGGAGCCCAATACAAACGCCGGAGTTGTGCAGGGAGTGGTTCTGAACCAGACAGCCCCGAAAGCAATTACTTTTTCCGCGGAAAGCAAAGCAACGGATGTGAAGGGAACTGCAGGTGCAAACTATTGTCTCTATCTTGACATCACCCTGGCGGATGGTTCCAAGGTCTGGGGCCGCCTTGCCAATTTCAAGGCTGGAACTCATGATTGGGAGAAGGCGCAGACTACCTATACGCCGGCGAAACCGATCAAGAGCCTGAATTATTATGTGCTTTTCCGCAAGATGACGGGCGAGGCTTCTTTCCGCAACATGACATTGACTCAGGCAAAATAACGTTTTCCACTTGTAAACCGGGCAACCTGATGCATAAGGCGGCAGGGAGTTCTGGAAAGGGCAAAACACTCCGCCGGATATATTCCCCTGCGGAGTGTTTGGGTTTTTGAATTGGTTATATACTGTATTCCGTCATGAACAAAATTTGATGCAGATTTCTGTTTCTGCGTGAAATGTAAGCTTCGCAAATGAGATTCCGGTATTTCCGCATGTTCTGCGTTGAGTTGCCGGCGGGGGCATCCGGGAACATGTGCTTCTTGTTCCGGATTCATCTTTCCACTTGAATTTTATACCCGGCGGGGGTATCTTACCTTATATCACGGGAGTAGGGATTATGAAACAATGTATGGAACCGGAAAAACTGCATCTGCGCCTCAGAAAAGTGATCGGACAGTTGAATGCAGTTGAGAAAATGATCGACAAAGATGTCCCATGCGAGGATGTTCTGATTCAGATCAATGCTGCAAAGAGCGCGCTTCACAAGATCGGGCAAATTGTTCTTGAGGGACACTTGAAGCATTGTGTGCGCTATGGGATTGAACACGGCGATGCGGAAAAGACCTTATCCGATTTTTCAAAAGCTCTTGAGCATTTTTCCAGAATGTCGTAATTTTTTCTTTTTTTTGACTTGACTCCGGAGGAATTGACTATATATTGATACCTATACGGGTATAGGTATATAATGAAAGGAGTATTGCAAAATGGAAGTTCTGGCAAAATCACATCAATCGCATGGACACTGCTGCGGTCATGAACACGGAGAAGGAGGCAGTTTGAAAAATACGCTTCTCCTGCTTGGCGGAGCTTTGATACTGACAGTCGCCGCCGCATCTGCACCGTTTCCCGAAACGGTCAGGGTCTCTGTTTTCGGTGTTGCTTATCTGCTGGCAGGGGGAAAAGTTCTGCTGGCTGCTTGCCGCAACATTTTCAAGGGAGAGTTTTTCGATGAAAATTTTCTCATGACGGTTGCATCAGTCGGGGCGTTTGCAATCGGAGAAATGCCGGAAGCCGTATCCGTTATGATTTTTTACGGAATCGGCGAATATCTTCAGGATTCCGCTGTCGCAAAGTCGAAGAAAAACATCGAAACATTGATGGATCTGCGGAGTGACTGTGCCAATGTAAAACGCAATGGCGTGGTTTTTGCCGTGGCGCCTGAAACGGTCGCTCCGGGAGAAACCATTGTCGTGAAGCCCGGGGAAAAGGTGCCTCTGGATGGAATTGTGCAGAGCGGGAGCGCGTTTCTCGATACCCGGGCTTTGACCGGGGAGACCGTTCCACGGAAAGTGTCGCCGCAGGATGAAGTTCTTTCCGGGACAATCAGCACGGATGGTGTTCTGGAGATTCAGGTTACGAAACAGTTTGCAGAATCAACGGTTTCCAAGATTCTTGACCTTGTGCGGAATGCCGCGGAAAGGAAAGCGTCCGCGGAAAAATTCATCACAAAGTTTGCGAAGGTTTACACTCCGCTTGTCGTTGGTGCGGCTCTTCTGGTTGCCGTTGTACCGCCGCTTGCGGGATTCGGAACCTTTTCCGCATGGATTTACAAGGCATTGAGCTTTCTGATTATTTCCTGTCCGTGCGCACTGGTGCTCTCAATCCCTCTGAGCTTTTTCGGCGGGATCGGAGGTGCGGCGCGAAACGGAATTCTGATTAAAGGAAGCAACTACCTGGAACTTTTGAGCCGTCTGGGATGTGTGGCATTCGACAAGACCGGCACCCTGACGCAGGGGGTGTTCCGTGTGGTGGAATACCGTCCTGAGCCCGGTATTGCCAAAGAGGAGCTGCTTCGTTGCGCCGCTCTTGCCGAGGCACGGTCCAATCATCCGATTGCGAAGTCGGTTCTTGCCGCTTACGGTCGAGTGCCGGAGGAAAAAGGCGAAGTGCATGAGATCGCGGGCATGGGAATCGAGGTGTTGATGCCTGACTGCGTCATTCATGCCGGCAATGCAAAACTGATGCGTCTGCTTGGAATCGGTATGGTCCGGGACTTTGCGAAAACTACGGTTCATGTAGCGCGGGGGAAACAATATCTCGGGTGTCTGCTGATTGCGGATGAGCTCCGTCCCGGAATCAGCGAGGCATTGCAGAGACTCCATAAGGCGGGAGTGTCGCGTCTCGCAATGCTGACGGGGGATAATGCGGCACTTGCAAAAGAGGTTGCGGAGGAAGTCGGAATCGATGTCTGCCGTGCGGAACTTCTTCCGCAGGATAAGATTACGGAGCTCGAAAAACTGATGGCTTCCGGGGAGCCGGGGCGGAAGACCGCATTTGTCGGCGACGGTATCAACGATGCTCCGGTGCTTGCCCGTGCCGATCTTGGAATTGCGATGGGCGGAATTGGTTCCGACGCTGCGATTGAAGCCGCTGACGTTGTCATCATGACCGATGACATCGGCAAAATTGCGACGGCTGTCGGGATTGCTGAAAAGACAAGATGGATTGTCTGGGAGAATATCATCATGGCGCTGGGATTCAAGATTTCGATCATGATTCTGGCTTTATTGGGGTATGCATCGGTCTGGTTTGCGATTTTCGCGGATGTCGGTGTGGCCTTGCTTGCTGTGGCGAATGCTCTCCGTTCCATGAGAATATGCAGAACGGAGATTTCCGGGGATAATTGACACCTCTGCACGGGTAATTTCCCTTAATTTCTCTCCACTGCCCACTTGTATGGAGAAGAAGCTGCAAATGCGGAAGCGGAAGAATGAGGCATTACAAAATTACACTCTCGTGCCTCCTGATTGAAAAAACGGATGATCGGTGTTATGTTATGCTTTTCCTGAATTGCTGAAGAAGCAGATAACTCACAAAACGGTACAGTTGTTTTTATGATCAATAGAATAAAAGTTCGCGGTGCGAGGGTACATAACCTGAAGAATGTCGATGTGGATATTCCGCTGAATCAAATTGTCGGCATTGCCGGGGTATCCGGTTCCGGCAAATCGTCACTTGCTCTCGGAGTCCTGTATGCGGAAGGCTCCCGAAGGTATCTGGACGCGCTTTCCACCTACACCAGGCGCAGAATGACACAGGCTCCGAAAGCACAGGTGGATGAAGTGCTGTATGTTCCCGCTTCCCTTGCGCTGCATCAGCGTCCGGGCGTTCCCGGCATCCGCAGCACGTTTGGCACAGGAACGGAGCTGTTGAACAGTCTCCGCCTGATGTTTTCCAGACTGGCGAGTCACCGCTGCCCCAACGGTCATTATCTGAAGCCGACGCTGGCAGTCGCCGCGGAACAGGAACTTGTCTGTCCGGAATGCGGAGGGGTTTTTTATGCGCCGTCCGCCGAGGAACTTGCGTTCAACAGTCAGGGTGCGTGTCCTGTCTGCGACGGAACCGGAATTGTGCGGGCTGTTGACCGGACGACGCTTGTCCCGGACGAGTCGCTTTCCATTGACGAGGGCGCCGTGGCTCCGTGGAATTCGCTGATGTGGTCATTGATGACTGACGTCTGCCGGGCGATGGGGGTCCGTACCGATGTGCCGTTTTCCGAACTGACGGAAAGAGAAAAGGATATCGTCTACAACGGGCCGGCGGAAAAGAAGCATATTTTCTATAAGGCGAAAAACTCCGATACCGCCGGAGAACTGGATTTTACCTATTACAATGCCGTCCATACCGTCGAAAATGCGCTGGCGAAGGTCAAAGACGAGCAGGGGATGAAACGCGTCGCGAAATTTCTCCGGGAGGATGTCTGCCCGGATTGCGGCGGAACGCGTTTGTCTGCGGCGGCAAGAGCGCCGGAAGTGCGCGGGATTCCATTGTCCGAAGCCTGCAAAATGACTCTTTCGGAACTTGTCAAATGGGTGAACGGTGTTCCGGCGTCACTGCCGGAGGAGATGCGCCCGATGGCGGAAAGCATCTGCGGCTCCTTTCAGGCGACGGCGAAACGCCTGCTGGATCTGGGACTCGGTTATCTGTCTCTCGACCGCGCCGCTTCCACGCTTTCAACCGGAGAACGGCAGCGGATGCAGCTTGCCCGTTCCGTCCGCAACCGTACCACCGGCGTGTTATATGTCCTGGATGAACCGTCCATCGGGCTTCACCCTTCCAATATTACCGGCTTGATCGGTGTCATGCACGACCTGATTGCCGACGGCAACTCCGTGGTGCTGGTCGATCATGACACGCAGCTGCTGTCGGTGGCTGACTGGCTCATCGAAATGGGTCCGGATGCCGGAGCCGGCGGCGGATACGTCATCGCCGAAGGCACGGTTGCCGATATTGAAAGGAACATCCATTCCATGATCGGTCCGTTTCTCGCCGGATGCACCCGCGTGAATGTGGAAAGGTTTGCAGCCGGAGCAGATGTGTTCTCCAACGGGAAGATTCATCTTTCCACGGCGGCAATCCATACCGTAAAACCGCTTGAAGTGGATATCCCCAAGGGAAAACTGACGGTTGTGACCGGCGTTTCGGGCTCAGGCAAGACAACGCTGATTCTCGAAAGCCTCATTCCGGGACTGGAAGCCGCAATAGCCGGCGGGAAACTGCCGGAACACGTTACTGCTGTGGATGCAGGAGGAATCAAACAGGTAAAGCTGATTGACGCCACGCCGATCGGCATCAATGTGCGCTCCACCGTGGCGACCTATGCAAACGTCCATGACGAACTGCGCAAAATCTATGCGAAAACACCGGACGCGAAAAAGTGTGGATGCAAAGCCGGGGATTTTTCCTACAATACCGGGAAATTACGCTGTCCCGCCTGCGATGGCACAGGGGTGATCAGCCTGGATGTACAGTTTCTGCCGGATGTGGAAATCCCGTGTCCGGACTGCAGAGGCTCCCGTTATTCAAAGGAGGCAGCCGGGATCAAATATCCCGCAAAATCGGGAAATGCCTTCTCACTGCCGGAACTGATGGACATGGATGTCAATACCGCGCTGAAGGCATGTTCGGAGATGAAAGTGGTTCATCAGCGGCTCAAGGTTCTTCAGAATCTCGGTCTTGGTTATCTGACTCTCGGCGAGGAGACTCCGAGTCTTTCCGGCGGAGAAGCCCAGCGTCTGAAGCTGTCGAGCGAAATGGGCAGAACACAGTCGGACTCCGTTTTCGTTTTCGATGAGCCGACCATCGGACTGCATCCGCTGGATGTCAGGACTCTGCTCGAAGTTTTCCGCAAACTTATCGAAAACGGTGCGACAGTGATCGTGATTGAGCACGATCTGGATGTAATCCGCAATGCCGACTATATCATTGACATGGGCCCCGGCGGCGGTGACGAAGGCGGCAGAATCGTTGCAGCCGGCACGCCGGAATGTATCAGGAACACACCGCAGAGCCATACCGGAAAATATCTCTGACGACGATCAGAAAAACAGGGAAGCCGTGTCAAGTCCTGAAACGGTCGGGATGAGTTTTCCCTGTAAAGAAAACCGGATTCAGCAACGGACTTCGGCAAAGCGCCGGGACATACAGGGGATTCCGTCAGTTGCAAGTCATTCATGAAGCGGTTCATGCACCTTCCCGCCATCGTTGAAGCATTTTTATCTTTCTGCGTATCAACTCAGGATCGAACATCCGGTATCCGGCTTCGCCGTGAAATCCCTGTCTGACATCGTTTTCAACATAAGGCAGCGCCGTCGTCAATACATCCAGTTCAGAATTTACGATATGCCGGAACTCGTGAATCTTTTCAGGGCTCCATTCTTTCCGCAGAGCATACGCACGGTATGCGTTTTCAGTGCTTGCCCAGCACATGCCGCAAAGAACCGCATTGCCCAGTTCGCCTTTGTCGTCACAGCCTTTCAAGCCAGCTTTTAAAAGTGATACGCCGCAATTCCAGATTGCAGCCGTTTTCGCATAGGCTCCCGCCAGCTCCGTCAGAGAAAACTCATGATGATGCATTTCGCAGGCTGGCGAGAGATCATCGCCCCGTTCTTTTGTCCGGAGGTAGGAACATCCCGCATAAGTTCCTTCCAGCGGTCCGGGACGGTAGATGTCCGTATAAGCGAGAGCATAAGTCTGAACACCGTAATAAAGTGGTCCGATGCAGAACGGCAGGTGCCGCATTGCGGATTCAAAGAGACGCCACGCATGGTAAACAAGGAGGCTGTCGCATCCCTGAAAGTAAAATTCCGCAAAATCCCTGAGTTCCGTTTCTTCGCCGGATGACGCCCGGTGATTCAGGAACCAGTTGAATGCGCAGGTGTTCGCACTGAAAAAATTGCCGAAATTCCAGCAGCCCATGTATCCTGCATCGGGATGTGTCCTGTGCCATGACGCTTTTTTCCGTATCGTGATCATATTCGGAAGGGAAACCACGCTTCCGAGTTCATGAGTGGCGCCGAGCTGAAGCTTGCTCATCACATTCATTCCCAGTTCCCGGCACGCATGATATGTATTCTGGAAAGATTCCGACGGCCCCGGATAAAGCAGGGAGTATTCATTTATTTCAAAACCGGGACGTTCGGGCAGGTCAATCACTCCTTCCCGCTCGAAATCCGCCATTACAACAACGTCGCGCGGCAGTAATTCCAGCAGGGGGCGGCACGGAGCTGGCAGCCATTCCTGCCAGCTCCAGTTCCATGTGATAACGGAGATATCGGCGGAATGACGGCGGATTCCGTTCCGGAACAGCGTAATGAGCTCGGCAGCCACCTCCCACGGTTCACGTTCCCGGCAACGGGGGCATTCGATCAGAGGATAGCAGGCTGTCGGATTCACTTTATGCCTGCGCTGGTAACAATGGCCGGGAAATTCCGTTGCGGTAATCAGAATCACACCTCCCAGCCCCGGAAGTTTTTCCGCGATCTGGGCGGCGGATTCTTCCACAAAAGACTTTACAGCATCCACGGAGGAGCACAATGCAACCGTCTGATATCTGCGGCGGACTCCCGTTACTGCATTCTCCTCGGTGAGATATTCCGTCTGTCCGGCACATTCCGCATGATTCCGCCAGAAACGGCGATCCGCCTCCGGCACGCTCCGCAGAGGCTGACCATACAGAAATACCTTGATTCCATATCTTTCCGCTCTTTCGATCAATCCGGAAAGCCTGTCGAGATGTTCCCCGGCGTGAACTCCCGATTCGGGAAACGCGTCCGTATGCGTGATATGTGCAAAGCGTGCATGAATCCAGATGCCGTTGAAGCCATTGGCGGCGATCTCCCGGAGAAGTTCGTCTTTATAATGCTCCGGTGCGGTGTATGTTTCGTCGGTTCTGTCATCCGGAAATTCTGCGGATGTCCCGCCGAAACTGCTGTAGGGCGAACGCCAGATGCGGTAAACCATAATAAAAACTCCTTTTTCTGTTTCTTATAAGATATCCATGCGGCGACATGAGATAAATGGCAAAAATGGAAAAGAGTTGATCTTTCTGGAAAATCAATCCCCCGATCTCGAGGCTCGCAGTATCAATCTGCTTTTTGATTCAGAGGGAGGATTCAGACATATTCTTCCGGAATTCTCTCGGATAAAGCCCGCTTCGTTTCCGGAACATCCGGGAGAAACTGGAAATATCGGCAAAGCCGCAGGAGTCGGCAATTTCCTTGATCGAGATTTCATGTTTGCGCATCAGTTCGACAGCAAGCTCGATCTTGCAGTTGAGCAGAAATTCATGAGGCGCCTGACCGATATAGAATTTAAACTTTTTGCGGAACGTGTCATAAGACATTGCATGTGTCCGGGCGACCTCCTGCAAGTCGTATTTTATTGCCGGATTCCGCTTGAACTGTTCAGCCGCCTCAAGAATCAGGGCGCAGTCATGATTCATCTCTTTGCCGCAAACTGCTTCATCATGGATCAGCCCGATCAGTTCCTCCACATAAACAATCAGCCTGTGCCGGATCAAATTCTCCCCATGCCGGTTCAGATTGATGATCCTGAGCATGAGCAAAGCCATTCCCATACAGTTGGAAAGCGGCAGTCCCAACCCGCCGGCGGACGCCAGCTCCTCCAACCCCAGCCGGATACGCCGGGCGCGGAGACCTCCCAGATCAAGCCAGATTGTTTCACGGCGGCTTCTCGCCTCCACGGAAACGAATTGATAGACGTGTCCCGGAAGCGCCCAGAAGATAAACGGTGCTTTCAAGTGCCGTTTCGCACCGTCCTTCATCACGATCAATTCGCCTTTCCGCAGAAGACAGAGGCTGAGATAGGGCGGGTCAATCGGTTTTGAAACATGGTACCCGAAAATCTTATGCGTCGCCTGAACGATTTCCAGATCGTCAAAATATCCCATGGGATTCCGCCTTTCTTTATTTTCAATATAGTGTCCCGCGGGAGAATGGCAAGCAGAAAAAAGGAAAAATACCAGAAAGAACAACAAATGTCCAGAAATGCTATTTTCAACCCCTTGCTTTTCCATTATAATAGTTAACAGAAACAAAAATGGAACAACGGATGAGAGAGATGTAAAATGAAAATTTCCGACAGACCTTACAACGGCATTTACAATACGGATGAAAGCAAAGTTCCTCCCTGCGAGATTCCCTCGCCGCTCAAGACCGCAGATGGCGGAACCATCCGGAATGCTTTTGAATGGATGAACTTCCGACGCCCCGAATTCCTGAACCTGTTCCGTGACGAGATGTACGGCTGGATGCCGCCGCGGCCGGACAGGATGTATTTTGAGACGATCTCCGAAAACTGGAACGCCTTCGACGGCACTGCGATACGCCGGGAAATCCGGATTCACTGCGAAATGAATCATGGCGGGAGCAAATATTTTGACCTGCTGCTCTATTGCCCGAAAAAGATCAAGGCTCCGGTTCCCGTGTTTCTCGGGCTCAACGGACGCGGGAATCATGCAGCCTCCCCGGAAAAAGAGATAAGAATCACGCAGGAGCCGGTGGTAAACTGGTCTGCGCATGAGGTATTCGCGACGGAACCGCCGGATGAATCAACACGCGGAGTGCAGACGGACTTCTGGAATTTCCGCGGGCTTGTGGAACGCGGGTATGCCGGAGCGACACTGTGCATCAGCGAGATCTTTTACGATTCGCCGGAAGCGTTCCAATCCAGCATTTACAGCCTGTTCCTTCCCCCGGAAAAACTGACTGCGCCGCAGCGGGATTTCGGCGCGATCGGGGCATGGGCGTGGGGATTGTCCCGCGCGTTGGACTGTCTTGAACACGAGCCGCAGATCGACTCAAAACGGGTGATTGTCCACGGACATTCCCGTCTCGGGAAGACGGCTCTCTGGGCAGGCGCCGTCGATCCGCGTTTTGCAATGATCATTTCCAATGAATCGGGATGCGGCGGCGCGTCTCTTTCCCGGCGTATTTTCGGAGAAACCATCGACTTCCTGCTGTTCTGGCGCACCTACTGGTTCAGTTCGGCGTTTCAGCGTTACCGGAATCATGAAGAAAATCTGCCGTTCGACCAGAATTTCCTGATTGCCCTTGCCGCGCCGCGGCCGGTTTATGTCGCCAGCGCCACGGATGATCTGCACTCCGATCCGAAGGGAGAGTATCTGTCCGCCGCCGCTGCCGCCGAGGTCTACCGGCTTTTCGGCGCGGAGTGCAGGGGACTTGATCCGGGCAGACTTCCCCCCTCCGATGTTTCCATCGGCGGGGAAATCGGCTATCATATCCGGACGGGAAGTCATGACGTCACTCCCCTTGACTGGAAATTCTATATGGATTTTGCCGACCGGTATTTTCTGAAACAATAAAATTCAAGATACAGAAAGAGGTGCAATCATGAGAAAAAGATTCCTGCCCGATTCGGTTCTTTCTTCGAGTATGAAAATGAAAATTTTTACTTTGATAGAACTCTTAATTATAATTGCAATCATTGCTATATTGCTGAGTATGTTGCTGCCCGCACTGAATCAAGTAAGAGAAGTTGCCCGTGGAATTACCTGTAAGAATAATCTGAGGACGATAGGGTTGGCCTCCGACAATTACAGTTCATCCAACAATGATTGGATCATATCCTATCGGAATTGCCTTCCGTCAACTTCCAACTGGTATGATCAACTTTGGTATGGGACCCTTTCCGGTTATGGAGAAAACAGGATCAAATACGGAGCTTCTTACCAATGGTATCCCGAAAATGAGCGGGTCGCAAAGGCAAAACATTCGTTCCAGTGTCCGAGTGAAATTCAGGAGCAGGCCTCGAAGTGGATCTCTTACGGGTTAAATCCATTTCTCTGCGGAACAGTGCCAACCCATCGTTTGAGTGTCATCCTCAGTGCTTCCCAGGCTTATTTGGCTCTGGATTGGTTCTATACTGGCTATAATGGCTATATTCTGCCGGGAGTGGACTACATCGGATTCCGGCATGGAACCAGAGACCCCAGGCCGATTGCACAGTCGGCAGGCACTTCAATCAGCGCCGCAACAGCCAAAGGGAAAACCAATACGGTATTTATGGATGGGCATGTGGAAAATATTACCTATATGCAGATCATGGATGCTCATTGCGTACCGGAATCCGGAAATATATCCATGCGTTTTCATTATCGTGGCTGGAAGTATAAATGAGATATTTACGAGGTTTTTCGCTTGTCCGCGAATTGATGATAAGGTCAAAGAGAAAGGACTGATTCATATGAAATGTTTTAAGCGAGGTGTTTTTTACGATTTTCATACGGACCCGGTATGTCCGCAAATTGGAGGAGCTCTTGCTCCGGAAGAATTCGCCTCCGAATTAGCAGAATGCAGCGTGGACTATGTAACGCTTCATGCCCGATGCAATCAGGGTTTCTGTTACTATGATACGAATATAGGTATCCGGCATCCGGGTCTGAAAAATGACTTTTTTGGAGATATGCTGAAGTCTTGCCGGAAAAAGGGGCTGGGGGTTTCGTCTTACCTCAATGGGGGAATCAGCCATGAAGAAGGCATTCGGCATCCGGAGTGGCTGCGGATCAATCCGGATGGCAGAATTCTTCAGGATAAGGACTCTCCATTTGTAAGACTGATGTGTTTCAATTCAGGCTATGCGGAGCATTTTCTGGCAATGATCCGGGAGATTGGCGCGAAATATCATCCGGACGGTTTTTTCATCGACTGTTTCGGATTCAGCCATAATTGTGTCTGTTCCCGATGTGTTCAGGCAATGCGCCGGAATGGTCTGGACCCCGGCAATGCAGATGACCGCCGATTTTACGGAAAGAAACTATCCGTTGACTTTGCCGGAAAAATTGCCGCAGCAGTCATGGAACATGTTCCGGATCCGTTGCTGTATTTCAATGGACTGGGATATGAAGAACAGAAAGGAATCGGAACTTATATTGATCTGGAATGTCTGCCAGCGAGTTCAAACTGGGGATATGATTATCTGCCGCTGGCGGCACGGCATGCAAGAGCATTGGGATATCCGTTTTTGGCTAATATGACCGCACGTTTTCCTGAGTGGGGTGAATTTGGCGGAATCCGCAGTAAAGACGGAATCGTCAGCGATCTTCTTCACGGACTGTCTCTGGGATTTCATCCGAACATCGGTTCACATCTCCACCCGCAGGGACGCTGGGAAACTCCTGTATTTCAATGCATCAAAGATGCTTATTCACAGATACGGGCGTTCGAACCCTATTTTGAAACGGCGCATCCGCAGGCGGAGGCAGCAGTCGTTTTTATGAAAACACCGGTATATTTTACTGCGAAGCCGGAGATGCGGGGAGTAGCCGCTTTACTTTCGGAACTTCAGTTGCAATTTGATGTAATCACTCCGGAAACTGATTTTACCCCGTATCGGTTGCTGATCCTGATGCCGGGGCTGAATGCAGACGCAATGATTCAAAAACGGATCCGCGCTCATCTGTCGGCAGGAAAAGCACTTTGGCAGATTGGAGACGCCGGGATGGATTCAGAGAAGAATTTCTTTCCGGGAAGTGAATTGGGAATAAGAACATCCAAAGGACAAATTCCGGAACCGGCTTATTTTCTGACAGTTCCAGCCTTTTCCGGCAAGCTTGCAAAAATGCCTGTCTCCATACAGGGAAGTATACTGAAAATCGAAAATATAGATGCGGATGTATGCGCAACCGTGGTGGAGCCAGCCATATCCCGCGGGTGGGATGGATTGCATTGTCATTATTATCTCCCTCCGGAACTGGAGACGGAAATACCGGCAGTAACCATTAAAGAGAGGACTGCTTTTTGTGCGTTTAACTTGTTTCTGGGATATCAGAAGTCCGGAGCGCAGGAAATGAAGGAACTGGCGGGGAAAATTATTGACCGTCTGCTGCCTGATCGAATGCTGAAAATAGACGGGGGACCCTCTTTTCTTCATGGAATGGTCTCTGCCGACAAGAAATATATTCTGGTTGCATTACACTGTTTTCTGCGAGAAGATAAGATATGTTGTGGTCCGGTCAATATCCGTTTGAGAGGAAACCGTATGCCTTTCATTCGCGTTTTCCGTGGTTCGGACAGGAGTCCGCTACCATTTAAAACCACGAACGGAGAAACGGAAATCACAGTTTCGGAAATCAATGGATTTGAACTGCTGATTTGTGAAATGAAAAACTCATAATTTAATATAAGGAGAAAATAGAAATGAAATCTTATCTTGGATTGATCTTTCTGTCCGGTGCAATTCTTTTAAACGGTGCGGAAGATTTGAAGATTGCCATGGAGCATTTTCAGATTCTGCCAATTAACCGAACCCAAAGCGGCGGTAAACTGGTGTCTGAAAATGGGGGATTCTGTGTGGAAGTGCCGGAAAAGAAAAGTGCATTCATGGCGGAAACAGGCAAACACCCGGTCAAAGCGGGCGGTATTGCGGAGTTGGAAGTGACGGCGGAAGGGAAAGGCGTATTTGCCCTTCAGATTTATTTCTTTGATGCAGATTCCGGGCGTACCGGCTGGATGACCTCTAACCCAGTAACGCTGAAAGAAGGATTGCCGATTACTTTAAAAAGTCAATTCCGGGTTTCTCCGGATTATGCCAACGGCAAAGAGGTTCACTTTATTTCTGCCGGCCTGATCGTATGGGAAAAAGGAAAAATCAAGTTCAGGGATTACAAGGGGAAGTATAATGAGGTGTCAAAAAATACGACATTGATTCCGACTGTGGCGGAGCACGGGGGAATTGTCGTCCGTACCAAAGAACTGACGGAGCTTGCCAAAGAACTCAGGAACAAAGGCAAACGCCTGGTAATGTTTCTTGGAGATTCCATTACAGAAGGGTGGCGGTATCCTGAGAATGGAAAACCGTATCCGGGGGGACTGGAAATCTGGAATCGGGATTTTGTACCGCTGGGTGCAGAAAATTTCGGGATCTCCGCGGAAAAAATAGAGCATGTTCTTTATCGGATCACAGCATGTAATCAATTGCAGTGTAATCCGAAAGCGATTGTTTTGATGATCGGGACAAACAATCTCGGAATCGGAGCCCGTCACGGTGCGCCGTCCACTCCGGAACAGATTGCGGAAGGAATTGGGAATTTACTGAAAATCATGAAAGAAAAAGTGCCGGATTCCAAACTTCTGTTAGTTGCCGTCACTCCGCGCGGCGGCCCGTATCCCACGGCAAGGATCAATACGTTCCTGCCTGAAATCGCCAGAAAATACGGTGCTGTCTATGTGGACCCCATCCCGGTAATGACCAACAACACCGGCAATTCGAAGGATCGCACGGTATTCCGCGATGGACTTCATTTTTCGCCGAAAGGCTATGAACTTTATGCTTCCGTGCTGCTGCCTGCATTGAAAGAAGCTCTTCAGAAAGGAAAGCAATAACCGATGAAACTTATTCTTATTCTGTTATCTCCGCTGATTTTGGTCACAGGATTCTGCGCGGAGAGTCCGCTTGAGCTGGTGAAGGACGGCGTTCCCTCGGCAACCATTGTCCTGAGCGAAAAGCCAACGGCCGGTGCACAGCTGGCCGCCTATGAACTTCAGCATATAATTCGTCTGATGACGGGTGCGGAACTGCCCATGGTCCGCAATGAATCGCAAATCAGGGGAATTCCTCTTTATGTCGGAGAAAGTCCCGGAACAGTCAGAAGAAATCTGAAGTGTTCGGACTTCGGTCCGGAGGAATATACCGTTCGTTTTTTTCCCGATGCGATTGTTATGATGGGCAGCGACGATCCGGAATATGGCAAAGTAAACTACAACAATCCGCAGACTTATCCTCGACTGGAGCAGAATCTTCACGCCTCCTTGTATGCCGTGTATGATTTCCTGGAACAGTTCTGCGATGTTCGTTTCTACCTGCCGGGCGATCTGGGGATTGCGTTCACTCCCGGAAAAACACTTGCAATCAGAAATTATCGTGATATCCGGAGAAAGCCATTCATGAGCGCCATGCGCAACGTCAATTTCTGCGATCCGGATATTCCCGGATTCAGAGACAAGCCTCGTGATCTGGCTTTGCTGAAACACCGTTGGCGTATGGCAACCAATTATGGAATGGCAAATCATAATACAATGAGTCTGTTTTATCGTTACTGGGGACCCGCCAACCCCAAACATAAAGCATTAGCAAATCTGTTTATTGAAAAGCGCCCGGAATATTTTGCGCAAGGTTATGACGGCAAATACTCCGGCTTCATGCCGTGGGCATACCCGGGAGATCCTGATATTCCTTCTCAGGTCTGCTCTACCAATCCCGATGTGATTCGAATACTTGCCGGACAGGCTGTCAATGCTTATCGCGGCGGAGAAAATCCCGGATCCACTTACCCGCACTACCGCCGAATTTCCGGTATGCCGTTTACATATCCCATGTTATTTGAAGATAATAATTTCTATTGCAAGTGCAAACGCTGCGAAGCTTCTCTTGCGGATAAGCCGCAGGCGGAACGGAAGGCGTGGCGTTATTTCAACTTTGTCAATGCAATTGCGGGGGAAGCCGCCAAGTCGGAGCCGGGAGCCGGAATCGGAGCCGGAGTTTACAGCATTCCCTATGTGGAAAGAATCCCGCTCCATAAGAATCTTTCAATTCAAATGATGCTGGGAATTCATGCATGGTATCTTCCCGGCGTGCAAAAACACCATCAGGAATTTTATCAGGCATGGAAAAAGAAAGCCGGCAACCGTCCGGTTACATTGTGGACTTATATGCTTGCTCCCTGCTGGGATGCCCGGAGATTTTATAAATATAATCAGTTTTTTCCCGGGTTCTACCCGGAAGCAACGGTCAGGATTTTCCGTCAGTTTACGGAAGATGGCGTAAATGGCTGGTTCTGCGAAACGTTTCTGGAATTCAATTTTTTAGAGATTTTTCTTGCTTCAAAACTGTGTGACAATCCACAGTTCAATGCGGAAAAGGAGTTGGAGGAATTTTTCTCCCGCTATTTCGGCAATGCGGCAAAACCGATGCGACAGTACTACAAAGAGGTGGAAGACACATTTTGGAACCCTGAAAATTATCCTGCGGAATTGCGGAATCGACAGATGGGGATGCTGGTTCTTGGGGCTCACACGGATCGTGTCAACTGGGCGCTCGGAACGCCGGAACGTCTTGCGAAACTTGATGCGTTGTTTCGGGAAGCCGGAAAACTGGCGGCGAATGATGTTGAAAGAGCCAGATTGAATTTATTTGAAAACCGGATTCACCGTCAGATGATGGAAGGGCGGAAAAAATTTGAGCAACGGGAAAGCGTACGTTCCGTTCCGGTTCCGAAGCTCGTGGTTCCAATGCTGTCAAAAGCTGGTGACAAGATAGACTGGAGTCGTTCGGAATGCGTCAGGAATTTTAAGACGCTGTTCGGAAAAGAGGATGCGACACAAACGGAATTCCGGATCGGGCATGACCATGAGAATCTTTATCTTTCTTATTGCGAAACCGGTGCACCGCCGGAACATGTGAAAGCGAAAAATGATCCGTGGCTGAACAGTATTGAGATCTTTGTCGGAAAAACGGTAGGTTATCCGTTTCATCATATTGTGGTCACACCGGACGGAATCGTTGCAAATTATCTTCATAAAGAGGTCAATGGTATTGTCAGTTATGGAAAGATTCCGCTTCCGGCAAAAATCGTGAACAGACAGGAAAAAGACGGATGGGAATTTCAACTTTCCATACCATTGAAATCTCTGTTGCCGGATGGTCAGGGAACGGTAAGAGCCGGTGATGAACTGTATTTGAATATCATGCGGTCCCGTACCGGAGGGCCGGCACTTGCATGGTCGCCCACATTTGACGAAAGTTATCTCCGCTCGCTCTACCGAATGGGAAGGATTCGCCTGGCTGGTGCGAAACCTTCCGCAGGCTTTGCCATTCAGGAAGACTTTACGAAAATAAAACGTCTGGATGAACGGAAATGGCGAATTCCGAATCATGCGGCAAAATCAGGACACGTGACATTAGAAAAAGGGGGGCTTCATTTTACCGGAACGACCTTCATCGTATCCGAACAACTGTTTTCAGCAAGTTCAGGGAATGAAATCATTATAAATATCGCAGCTTCCGGAACAGGAAAAGGCTATGCCGGAATTTGCGGATATCAGCAGCTCCCAGGTGAAACCAGAAAAGAGATCGCTTATCAAAATCAAATCTTTGAACTGAAAGAGCAGGCAGACAATTACCGTCTGACTTTATCCCTCAAAGATGCGAAAAATGCGAAGATGACACATATCAAATTGATTATGGGACCCATTGCCGGGGCGACAATGACCGTAAATCAAGTGAATATGAAAATTCGGTGAATCTACTTGCTGTCAAGCCGGGAACGAAGGTTGTTATTTCTGATCTGGCGGTCATTGCGCTGAGTGATGAAAAATGAGTTGCAGCCCCGATTGAAGCGTATGCTGATCTTGCGGAAATGAAACGTCAGATCGAACAGAGATGGAGAGTTCCGGATCATACGGTGAAATCGAGGCGCATGGAGCAGGGAAAATGCTTCGACAGTTGAAATAATGGCAAAATAAATCTGTGACGCTATTGCAAAACAGGACGAAATGTTTATAATAGAAAAAGACGTTTCCCGTCCGGTATTGATAATATAATTCAGTAAAAAGGAGTTACTGCAATGGCAAAAATCTCTGACAGTGTTTGTCTGAATCATCCCGACACCCCCGCAGTCACCCGCTGTGCAACCTGCGGCAAACCGGTCTGCAAAAACTGTATCGTGAATAAAAACGGCTCGAATTATTGTTCACAGGTGTGTGCAGACAATGCGCAAAAATCCGCCGGACGCGTCAGCGAAGTCATGGAAAGCAGGAAACGTGCCGATTCAAGAAGGGGCGTAAGAACCCTGGTCATCCTGATTATTCTGATTGCGGCGGGTGCGGCGGCGTATTATTTCTATACAAAGAATAAAGACGATGTTGACCGGTTCGTGCAAAAGACGGAAAAAGAGCTGGGAGAAAAGATCAAACAGAATGCCGGCGAGACCAAAAAATCCATTGAACAGGGAATTCCGTCCAACTCGAAGTATAAAGCCGATCGTGAAGGGATGGTCAAGTGATCTGAAATATTTTCGGGGATTCATACCCCGCCCTTCGGGTTGGCTTTGAAGCGGAAGAATGTGCGATGAATCAAGGGGATTGCCTTTGTCGCGGTCCAGCGGTCACGCATTTCCGGCGGTCCCCCGAAGCTTCGCTTCCCGTTTTTGCGCGGGTAGAACCGCCGCCGGAAGGATTTCGCTTCCGGTGGTCAACTGATGCTGTTGGATCGCGGCAGGTCACATACTGTTTCGTATTTTCGTCATTGGTTTGGCTTTCCGATACCCCGCTGCCTGCGGGGGCAGTTCATTTTCGGGATGCCGGCGATCCGCATTTGAGAAAACTTCCGGACTTTCCGTGAAAAAACGGAAAAACATGCTAAATTACAAAAGATTTCTTAATCGTGTGAATCCGGCAAACCGGAGAATGGCGGCGGTATGAAAAAAACTCTCTTTCTTCTTATGGCATTGTTCGCAGGCTTTCTTTCCGCCGCGGAACTGAAGCTTGCATGTTTCAATCATTTCACCTCCTATTTCAAGGATTTCAGGCGTCCGGAAAATGAGATCGTCTCCATCCGGAAAATGCCTCAGGCTGAAATCATAAGGCAGCTTGCCGCCGGACAGCTTTCCATGGCGATCACGGACCGGTTGCCGGAAGATTTGCGGAACTTCGATGTGACGGAACTTGCCGTTGCAGGAACCATCCTTGCGATCCATCCGGAAAATCCGCTGAAGACGGTTTCCTGTGCCGAGGCAAAAGAGTTGCTCGATGCGAAAATCCCGACATGGCGTCCTTTGAACGGCAGACGTTCGCAGGTCCATATTTACAGAGTGGCGTCCAATATACCGCGGCCTGTGATTCACCACTGCGGAAAGTGCGGTTTCACGCCTCCCGGAGCAAAGAAGAAGCGCAAAGATGAAAAGCCGGAAAAACGTGCGATGGTTCTTCAAACGGAAAACAAATCGAAAAGCTTTGTCCTGCTGTTTGTCGATCCGGACGGCGTTGCGGAACTGCCGCTTGCATCCTACGGCGAGGATCGGGTGAAACTGCTTTCCGTGGACGGCGTCGCTCCGACTCTGGAACACTTCCGAACCGGCAGATATCCGCTGTCGCGCAAAATCTACCTGATTACGGCAAAACACCTGACGGGCTCCGCGAAGGAGCTTGTCTCATACATAAAAAGCAGAGCATTCGCCGCAAGGCTTTATGCGGACGGATATCTGCCGATTGAACAGAAAGCGGAACAGAAATGAAAACTTATTTTGTGACCGGAACCGGAACCGGCATCGGAAAAACTTATACAAGCGCGCTGCTCGCAAAGGCGGCGGTCCGCGCAGGACTCAGAACAGCCATGATGAAACCGGTTCAGACGGGGATGACGGACCCTGCGGACGGTGATCTCGGGGAAATCCGCCGCAAGGCGCCGCAGATACTGGACATTCCTTCCGGGCTTGCCTGTCCCTATTGTCTTGCATATGAGGCGTCGCCGCATCTCGCGGCGGAAAAAGAATCCGTCGGGATTGATTTTGCCTATATCCGGGAATGTTATGACCGGATCGTGAAAGAGTATGCGCCGGATGTGGTTTTCCTGGAAGGCGCCGGAGGGATCTGCGTGCCGCTTTCCGCTGGTGTCTTGACGGCAGAGCTGATCAAATACCTCGGTTTTGAAGTGATCATCGTGGCGCCTGCCGGACTCGGCTCGATCAATCATACGCTTCTTTCTCTTGAGTATCTGCGGAACCGTGACATCAGGATTGCGGGGGTGATCCTGAATCAGTTCAGCATTCCGCCCACGGAAATTGAACTTGACAATATCCGTATGATCGAATCGTTCGGCAGGGCCGGAATCCTGGCGAAAGCCTCTGACGGCGCCGCTGAATTCAGTGAATGCCGTTTGTTTGAAAAATAATTTCATCGCCGGAAGGGACACCTGGAGTGAAATGCCCGAACTGTGACCTGGAGCTGAACAGGGAATTCTATGAGAAAGTGATCGTCTTCCGGTGCCCGGGGTGCGGTGGGCGGATGGTTACTGTCTCCGGGCTGAGGAATTTCAGCGGAGACCGCGCTTTTGTCGATCTGCTGTGGAAGACCGCGCAATACGGCTATTCGGAGACGGGTTCAGTCTGCGGGAGTTGCCGTAAGCCGATGCGCCGCGTGACCCTGCCGCTGGCGGGCATGCCGCTGGAGCTGGATGTCTGCTGTTCCTGCCAGACGGTCTGGTTCGATTCCCGCGAATTGGAGCGGATTCCCCTGCCGGAACCGGAGAAGACGGATGAACTGCCGCAGAAAGCCAGAGAACTGCTGGCTTTGCGTCAGATACAGCTTGAGGAGGAGAGAATCAACCGGGAGGTCGGCGGATGCAGCGGCAGTGAGGATGCGTCGGATCAAAACTGGAAATATCTTGCTGCACTGCTCGGTATGCCCGTGGAGCTGGATGCTCCGGAGTGCCGCCGCCTGCCGCTTGTGACGTGGGGGATCGCTTTGATCTGCATACTGGTTTTCGCGTTGACGTTTCCGCATTTGCGCGAAACCGTCAACGCATGGGGTTTTATCCCTGCGGAGTGGACCCGCAAATGCGGATTGACTCTCCTGACTTCGATGTTTCTTCACGGCGGAGTCTGGCATCTGATCGGCAATCTTTATTTTCTGCTGATTTTCGGTGATAACGTCGAAGATGAATTCGGGAAATGCAAATATATCCTCCTGCTTCTTGCGTCGGGGTTGTGCGCATCGGCGTTTCATGCGCTGTTCGATCCCCGCACCATGATTCCGTGTATCGGTGCAAGCGGATTTATTTCCGGGGTGATCGCCTGTTATGCCGTCTGCTTTCCGAAAGCAAGACTTTCGTTCCTGCTGGTTTCCAGGAGTCTTTTTGCTTCTCTTATGCTGAGACGCTGCTGGTTTTCGCTTCCGGCATGGGGTGCGTTTGCGATCTGGCTCCTCCTGCAGATTCTGATGTCATCCCGACTCCGGTCCCTCACCGGCGGCGTTGCCTGTCTTGCACATATCGGCGGAGCCCTGCCGGGAGTGATTTATGCAATCTGGTTCCGTCTGAAACGGAAATCTTCATCATCTGCCGGATAGTTGAGCTTTGGAAAAAGACAGGCGGGGCTTGATGGAAAGACGGAAAGAATAAGACTTGGTTTTTCAGTTTTTCTCCTGCGGATTTCCGGCGCCTTTTTCCGTTGTATTCCGTTTTTTCGGATAATATTCAAAAAAAATTCTTTTTCCCTATTGACAAAATGAAAAAAATCCATATAATATTAATATGAAAAATATTTCATACAAAAGATTGTTCTGTGAAAAATAAATCACAAGGGGCTTATGTCGAGCAAGAAATATAATATTACGGCAATCGCAAAGCTCGCCGGAGTGTCTCCGGCGACGGTATCGCGTGCATTGAACAACCACCCTTATGTGACGAAAGAAGTGCATGACAAGGTGTTTGACGCGGTGCACCGTCTTGGTTATCAGCCTCGGATGCCGTCTGACAGGAAGCGCCTGGCGATCATTATCGACAACCGGAACATGATCTTGAATTCCTATGCGAATACCATGCTGTTTCATCTGAGCCGTTTCTGCGACCTGCATGACATTCGCGCTGAAATTGTGGGATACTCCAATCTGGAGTTGCTGGAGGAGAATTTTCTGAAAGTCGCAATCGTTTTTCAGAATTTCCTGATGGAACAGGATGCGAGGCAGTTTCCCCATACTCAGTTCATCTGCATCAACAGACAGATTCCTGGATATGCGTCTGTCTGTTCAGAGGAGGAGCAGGGGATTGCGGCGGCGATGCGGTATCTGGCGGAGCGCGGGCACCGGAGAATAGCGCTTGTCCTGCCGAATGCGAGCGATAGCAGGAGTGTCATTCTGAGACGCGGCGCTTTCTGTAAAATCTCGGCGGAAGCGGGGATTCCTGATGCGGAATCTTTGATTGCCTGCATCGACCAGAAACCTGTGGAGGCTGTTGCCCGCGTAATCCGGGCTCAGAAGCCGGATGCTTTGTTGATTGCGGGGGAGGACATGTTGTTCCCGACCAGTTTTGCCGTGGCGATGCTGGGGTTGTCCGTGCCGGAGGATCTTTCCGTCATCAGCTACGAAAACAATTATGCGTCCGCTTATATGGTTCCGCCGCACACCACGGTCGCGCAGGATTTTACCCGGCTCGCGGAACATGCGGTGAATCTGGCGTTGGAGGCATTGGAAGGGCAGGTCATTTCTGACAGGCATATTGAGGTTCCAAACAGTTTCATAGAGCGGGATTCCGTGAAAATACGAATGACAATAAATCAATAAACAAAAGGAGTTACGGAGAATGAAGCATCAATTTCGCAGGAACCGGGCAGGAACATTAGTGTATTTTACATTGATAGAGCTCCTGGTCGTTATAGCGATTATCGCCGTTCTGGCGGGTATGCTGTTGCCTGCGTTGAATCAGGCGCGGCTGAAAGCTTACGACATCAAATGTCTCGGCAACCTGAAACAGTTGGGAATGGCGCATTTGAATTATGCGGGGGATTACAAGGGGGAGTTCTGCAAATCCATCTTCAATACGTCATACGCATGGTTTGACAAGTCTTTCAGTCCCTTCATGACAAACAATTACATTCCGAAGAAGCTGAGAACGGAGGGCGGCAGTCTGCTGGACTGCAAACGGGTACCCGTTACAGCAAATCCGGTCACCAACAACGAAAAGAACCGGAATCAGTCCGCCTATGCGCTGATACGTGATCTGGGAAATATGAAAACAATGCCGCGCCCGACAATAAAAGCCATCGTCTGTGACGGGCAGGGATACCGGGTGACTTATGAAAACTGGAACGGATACGACGGGACGCTCAACGGGGCGGTTTACCCTGCACACAACGGTGTCCCTTACATTGCATTTGCCGACGGCCATGCCGGGTCGTTCAAGGGAATGAAACTGATTCCCTCCGCTTCTCAACTTGCCTGTTACAGGGTGTGTTTTTATGGGATTCCGGGCAGTATTGAGCAGAGCTGGTATGATTATTTCATGAGATATGCAAATAAGAATTGAGAGAGGAGACTTCCCATGCCGAAACGCATAGACGCATTCCAGCCGGCGCTTCCGGAAGAATTGCTGATGCAATATAATTTCTTTGAACTGTATCCGTTCGACGGAGGCGGCAGGTTCATACAGCAGGAGATTGTCGCTTCCATAGATGACCGCATGATTGCGGAAAAAATAATTTCCGGCAGCGCTCTGTCGTCATTTCATACTGGCGGGAAGCTCGATTTTCAGAAATATGAACAGTGGGACACGATCGAAAAATCCTGCTGGCTCAACCGGATGTATTTCGTCGTTTCAATGGCGCGGGCGGCGGCGCTGAACCATGATTCCGGACTTGCGGAGACGACCGTCGACATTGTTCTGGATTTTCACAGGCGGTACTGTCCGCCGTGCGGGAAAGAAGCTGTGGCGGCGCTCAACCGGCGGGTCACGGAATCGCGGGACCGTGACTACAACAGCGGCAATGGAAACGGGATAACGGAATATCAATGGTATGATTTCCAGCCCGCGGCAAGAATCGTCAATGTGCTCCATGCCATGTTTTTCCTGCGCGGTTTCCGGACAATCGGCGATGAAAAGTGGAGGCTGCTTGATGAGTTCATCCGCAATAATGCCGATGTAGTCTGCGACGGCGAGGAACAGCTTGAACTTGCTCCGGGCAATCATCAGGCTCTGCGCGGGCTGGCTCTGCTTTATGCCGCACGCTATTTCGGCGACGAGCGTTACGCAAGGGCGGGAAACCGCATCTGCAACTATCATGCGGTTCATGACTATCTGCCGGACGGCATGCTCATCGACATGAGTCCTTCGTATCACATCTTCGAAGCGTGGATCGGACGCGATGCGCGAATTCTCGGAAACCTGAATCCGGAGGCGTCCGCCATGCTTGAACGAGCGTTTGAAATCTGCGCCCGCTTCCGTTGCCCCGACGGACTCTCCGTTGTTCTGAACGACGGCTATCCTCTTGACATGCAGGGGTTTCTGAAAAGCATCGGCTGCGATCCGGAGAAAGCCTCCCGCGATTTTCTCCTGCCGGACTCTCATATCCTGTTCAGGAAGTCGGAACACTTCTTTGCTGTCCTGGATGCAACGCCATGCACCGGAAAATATGCGCATTTCCATGCCGGGAAAAACGCTTTGACACTCTGGTGCGGCGGGTATCCGTTTCTGATCGACAGCGGATGCTGCGGATATGACGATCCCGATTTCCACCGGTGGTTCAAGCAGCCGGAAGCCCACTCCACTCTGCTGGTGAACGGATGCGGGGACAGTATTCTCAAAGGGCGCTACATGTGGGGGGCTTTTCCGGAAAACACACTTTCCGCCGACGGTTCGGAAATCGTGGAACATTCCCCGGTCTCCGAATGGCGGGGTGTCGTCTGGACCCGTTCTCTGAAACTGGACCGGACCCGTGCATCTCTCTGTGATAACGTCCGTTCGGAAACGCGGAAAGATTTCGAGTTCATTTTTGTCCTTGCCCCGGAGGTGTGCTGCCAGATCAGGGAGACGGAGATCCTGCTTGACAACAGGGGGATGAAGCTGAATCTCACGTGGCAGGCAAATGTTCCACTCACATGGAAACAACTCCCCGGGAAGGTTTTCAGCGGGTTCAGGAAGCGGGACTCCATCCGTCTTTCCGCGACTCTTTCCGGTGATGAAATCGAATTCCGGCTGACGGCGGAATGCCGACCCGCTGCATGTAATCCGGGACACGGCAGTTTCAGAAAATCATAAGACGGCGCAGATCAATTGACAGAATCAGAAAAACAGGAGGAGAATAAGAAGATGAATCAAAGGAAAAGATTTTTTATGCAGATTAAGTTCCAGACAATGAAAATGAAGCTTCTGTTAACCGGGCTGATGTTGTGCATCAGTATATTGGAGGGCTCGGCGCAGAACCTGGTCCGCAATCCCGGCTTCGACGGCATGAAAGCGTGGAGTCTGACCCGATGGACTAAAATTTACGGCAGAATCAGTACCGCCGACCGGAATATGATTCTTGCGAATGATGATTTGAAACAGACCACAATGGCGCAGCAGGGGGTGAAGCTCAAACCGCACACGGAATATCGTATTTCCTTTCGGATCAAGGGAGAGAATATCACGACGGACGGAACGAAGAATTCCGGCGCCTGCATCATGATTCTGCATCAAGGCAAATATGTCTATGAATGCAGTCCCGCGGGTGCATGGAAAACGGTTTCCGGCACGTTTGACTGGAAATCGTGCGCCTTGACTTTCAAGACCGGTGAAACTACCGGCTGGAGCACTCTTTATCTTGTTCTGCGCAAGAGCACCGGAACGGTCCGCTTTTCGGATATCCGGCTGGAGGAAACGGCAAAGCCTGTCGCCGCAGGCGGAAATGCGAAGCTGATTCCCGTATGCTGGCAGAAGAATGTATGGAATCTCGCTGCCGGAACGCCCGGCAGTATTTTCTGCGATTTGCGCACGAGACCGGTGAAAACATGCAGGTATGAGATCGAACTTGACCTGCCGGAGGGAGTTGAACTCACCGCAGCTTCCCCCTGGCATCAGTACACACCGGAGCGTTCCTCTGACCGCATTGTATCCCTGCCATCCAGAAAAGGATCCGCTTTCCGGACTTATCGCATTGCTCTCGACTCAAAATTTGCCGCAGCGCTTCTGCCGGACTCTCTTGCATGGAGCAATTACTATCGGCTTTATCTGACCGCGTCCGGAAAGTCAGCCGGAGGCAGCGCTTTTTTTCGTTTTTACGCAGACGGGAAAGAACTGATGCCGGAACAGAATTTTCAGATCAATGTTCTGCCTCCGGTCGCATTTCCGCAGGAAAAAATAAAAAAAATCGGGCTCCATATTTCCTATCTCTACTGTCTGACGGCTCCTTTGCCTGAAATCCGGAATTCCGGTGTGAACTACTGGAGGCATCTGGCGGAGAAGCCGGAAACTTTCACGGTCTTCAGATTCGGGTCGTTATCCCCGGAGATCAGGGAACAGGTATTGCGGGATTTCAAAGTTTCTCTGTTTGTCGCGACCCGCTATATTACGCCTCTGGGAAACTTTGCCGGCTGGAAGAAGCAGAGCGGAGTCCATGTGCCGGGAATGGTGCTGGCGGACGGCAGACAACTGGAATGGGCGTGTCCCTCCCATGCCATGCGGAAAGGGACGCCTTTCTGGGAGAGTTATGTTTCGGGACTGCTTCAGAAGAAACTGGATGAATTGCCGCAGGCTGTCCGCATTGTATGGGATATTGAGCCGGGCGCAAAAGATTATTGCTATTGCGACGTTTGCCGGAAGAATTTTTCCGATTCCGTTTCATCCGGTAAAACACTGACGGCGGAGGAGATTCGCCGGAATCATGCGGCGGAGTGGTTTCGTTTCCGCGTGAAGCAGAATGCGGAGATCATCAAACGTTTTGCCGAACTCTGCCGCAGAAAGTTCCCGGGAAAGGAACTGGTGCTCTGCACAGACCCGTTGCACGCTTCTCCGCCGCATGTTCAGGAATGGTGCGGTGTGGATGTCCGTCTGAGCGATGCGGATTACGGGCTGTTCATGAACATGCCGTATTATCAGGGCGTGCGCTGGTATGATGATCTGGCGTTCAATCGGAAATCACTGAAGACGCCGAATTATCCGTTGATCGATCCCTCGGAGAATATGGAGATGTTTTACAGCCGCTACACACCGGAAGGTGTCGTGATGAATATGGTTGCCGCGGCGGCACAGGGCGCGCGCGGAATCGGGTTCTGGCCCGGGGATAATTTTGATGGAAAGTATCTCCATGCGATTGCAGAAGGCAGCGGAATGATCGCGGACGGCGAGGAGTATTATTTCGGGGAGCGGTGCGACCGGATGGCGGAAATCAAGCCGGTGAATGTGGTGGAGATGACGCTGGAGGACCGGGGGCGGAAGGCTGTGGCGACTGTGCCGGATTTTACGCCGTATCTGCGCTTTACCGTTCATAAAAAGGATTCCGCCTGGCTGGTGACGGTTTTCAATTACCATCCGTCTCAGGATCTTCTGGCGAGGATTGCGCTTCCTGCCATCCCGCGCTCCGGCGCCTGGCATGTATTCAGCTTGAAAGACCGCAAGGCTTATTCGACAGCGAATCCGGCAGACGGATTTCTCGCGGAAGTTCCGGCGGGAACAGTCCGCCAGTTTGAGATTGCAGAGAAGAAAAGGAAAACGGCAGGGCATATTGCTCCGGAGGCTCTGGAGAAAAAACTTGCCGATTTCCGTTCCAGGAACTCCTCCGCCTCCCGTTTCCGGAGCCTCCGTGAAGGAAATTGTTCTGTCGGCTGGGGAATTCTGCCCGAGGGAAGCGGTCCGATGCTGAAGCTGTCGGCGGGAAGCCGTTCCGTTTACCTGGACCTGAACCGCAATGCCGCGGTCACGGGGTGCTACATTGATGATTTGGAGGATATCCTTTCCGGCGAGGGGAGGGGGGTAATGGATGAGTTCAATCTGTATCGTTACCATGAACCGCTGGCATTTGAACTGACGGATGCGAAAATTGTGAAAGGGATTCCTGTTGTCAGGCTCGCCGCCGTCGTTCCCGCATCTGAAAACGCCGACCCGAATTCAACCCTGCCTGCCGGGCTCAGAATCGAAAAGACCGTTTCGCTGGAGGACGGCGGGAAAACGATTCGTTCCGTTTACACCTTGCTGAACCCGGAGGGCAGCGGGCGCACAATGAAAGTCGGATTCCGCCTGAAGAATCATCCACGCCTCGGCGCCGCATGGAACAGCGGCAAAGTGCTCAGTTCACTGTGGAGGATAGGGATGAATGGAACTTCGGGCAAGATTTCGTTTCAGGGGGCGGAACGGGCTGACAATCTGATTCTTGCCGCCGGTGAGAATACGGCTCCCGGAGAGTTGGCTGGAAAGATACTGCCGGACCGCTATACGGGAGGCGCGGCGGAACTGTCCGCATCATTCAACGGTCAGAACGCAAAAATCGGCTTTGAGCTTCTGCCGGATGCCGAATGCGCCGGTTTCCTGATCTGGTGGAGCAACAGTGCCGCATCCACGCTGGAACCTCTGACCCGTGAGAAAATGTTGAAACCGGGAGAGCGCCGGACGGTTGCCTCTCTGATCCGGATTGGAAAGTGACCTTTGATCCGGGGGGGTCGGGAGACAGGCGGAGAAGAAAAATGCCCGCCTGTCTTTTTTATGGCTATTCCGTTCTGCCGCGCAGGACGAAGAACCAGAGCAGGAGCCAGAAAATGACTCCTGCCATACTGATGATCCAGAACAGCAGTCCGCCTTTTACCATGACGAGGGGCAAAGCGAGAGAAGTGATGATTCCGCCGCCCATGAAAGGTTCATGGAAAAGCTGTTTGTAACCGAAAGCGGATGCCGCACAGGTTTTGTTTTCCGGATCGACGGTGCGCAGGAGAAGAAGTCCCGTCGCCGTAACTCCCATTGCCTGACCGAATTCCGCGATAGCACGCTCGAACCATGCGACTTTGAAAAGTTTCGGCGCAAAATAGAGCACCATGAACACGTTCCACAGCGTTCCCGACAGAACCAGCAGGAGCAGCGGGAGCCAGTAGGCGGCGACGAAGTCGATGCGGATCGACGCCACGGCGGAGAGCACCAGAAAGTCCAGCGCCGCTCCGGCGAGCCTCTGCATCTGCCCGTGATCCACAATGATATGCAGTTTCGTGATGCGCAGAACCATCTGAAGAAGGAGTCCGCCGATCATACAGAGCGGGAACAGCGGGAAACTCGGCAGGATGCGCATATTGCGGATTCCTTCGGGCGCCACGGTATCCAGCAGGAGCAGCAGCTCCTTGAATCCGTAGCCGATCAGCACCGCAATACCGATCAGGGCGATGTGCAGTGCCAGGGAATCGACGGAGTCGGAGAAGACGGTCTGCTTTCCCGCAGGCGGCTGTTCCTCCGGCGGATAGACGCCACGCTGTTCCAGCTTCGACTGATCTTCGAAACTGCGGATGTTGGTGATATGCCCGCGCCTTGCCGCCCAGTTGATGAGCCACATGCCGATGACGATGCCGAGGATCATTCCGGCGGTCGCCATGGCGAATCCGAGGTCCTTGCCGGTCTCCCAGTCCAGATGCTCGAAAGTTTCGGTCAGCCCCGCCACGGTGCCGTGCCCGCCCTCGAATCCGATTTCCAGAAGGTTGCCGAATTGAATCGGAACCCCGAACAGCGGCAGGAGAACCAGCCCGGTCACTCCGAGTCCGACCGCATATTGTCCCCATGCAATGATCTGCCCGAAGCAGAGCTGGGGCGCGGTGATGTTCCAGATGCCGCGCAGTTTTGGCGTCGGCGCTCCGAGGAAAAGCGAGGCGAACACGACGTTGATCAGGAAGCCGGGGAGCGCATTCCATCCTGCGAACCAGTTCGGGGAGAGATGCGGTCCCGCCGTATTGATGAGAAGCAGTCCCAGCATTCCGCCGATCACCGAGGCGGGAAGATAGAGCTTCTGAAACAGCGGAATCAGGCTCCGCAGTATTTTACCGAACACAAGCAGCAGACAAAGTCCGCAGAACGACATGACAACAATCATTGTTACCCCCGGTTAATTCAACATCTTGATTTCAAACGGATTCCAGCATCAGATAGGAAGTGCGCGGCATCGTGACGCCGATTTTTCCCGTTTCACCTGTTGCAACACTGCCGCTTCCGGCGATTCTTTTCCACTGTGATGCACGTGTCTGCGGCAGAAGGAGTTCCGCCTTTTCCGCTTCTGCTCCTGCTTCCCGGTAAAGAATCAGATACGCTTTGCCGGTTTCCGCATTGTGGGAGAGCAGTCCCGTGAACGCCTTGCCGTCGGGTTCCTGCCCGACCGGATGGATTTCACCGGCGAAGATGGCATCGCGGTGCGTTTTGTGAATCTCCATGACCGCTCTGATCCCGGCGCGGTCTTCCGGTTTGACTGTGGACGGGGCGAACCAGAGCAGGGGATTGGCGAACATCGCGATTGCCGCCCAGTAGTCCTGCGGGTAAGTCTGCGGCGGGCACCACGGTTTCTGCGCATAGAATTCCGGATTGATGTCTCCGGCATACGGAACCTCGATCTGGAGTTCCTGCGGACGCATGTATTTCGCAAGCCGCCAGAGAGAGCGCAGAGTCTTTTCCGGGTGATAGCCGACTCCCCACAGATGGCAGACATAACGGTTTTCGAGGAAAATGTTGCCGTATTCAAGGAACAGGAAATACCCCGGACGCTGTCCGTTGGTGGTGTCCAGGTTGAAGTAGACTTCGCCGTTTGTTTTTTCCCTGACGTATTCCAGAAGCGAGCGGAGATTTTCTTCCGCTTCGTATGTTCGGATCATGACGGAGTCGATTTTGAATGCGTTGAACCCGTATTCCCCGTGAAGTTCCAGAACTCGCTCCGCAAAAGCTTTCCAGTCCTGATATTCACAGTTGAATGACGGCGCCATCCAGAGCCCCGGCAGAATCCCCGCCTCTTTTGCCGCTTTCATGATCGGAGCGAAAGTCCCGTTGAGACGCTCCTGTGAAATTCTCCAGAATTTTTCCGTGATATGCCGGTTTTTAGAACTGAGTTCGGCGAGCGAACCGCCCTCCTGCCATGCGTCGTCGATCTGGTAATGGGTTGCGCCGACTTCCGCCGCCGCTTTCATTTCGTCGATCAGGAATGTTTCGGAAACCAGTTGCGGAAAATGCCCGCAGCCCCACGGATTGACCATGACCGAATAAGGCTTTGCGGAGAAACGTTTTTTCAGAAAAGCTTTCAGCAGCGCGTCCCGTTCTTCGTCCGAATGATAGACCAGCAGATCATGGCGGTATCCGCGGAATGTTTTGCCGGGGCGGATTTCGGACGGATGGATTCCCCAGGAACAGGAATGGATTTCTCCGTCTTTGACACGGAAGTCACAGGTTTCCATGTCACGGCGTTCTCCGCTGGGCGGCGCCTCCTGCAAATAGAGAAATCCCGCGCCGGAACTGTTTTTGCAGAACAGAAGATTTCCGTTCAGGTATTCCTGATCCGCTTTGTGTTCTTTCATCAGTTCGTCGTGATAATCCGTTCTTCCCGCGAAAGAGACCGTCTTTTCCGGCAGGAAACCTTCCGCGCAGAGAATGCTGTCCGCACGCGATTCCCGGATGTCGGGACGGTAGAGATCCTGATCCAGATTGCCGCGCGGAGTCCAGTAGAGAATGGGAAGCACTTTCGGGCGGATTGCATTTCGGACGGAAATTGCGGGGAAACCGGGGTAAATGATGTATTCCCGCAGGTATTCGGTTTCGGAAACCTCCTCCCGCATGGAGATTGCAACTTTCACGTGTTCGGAGTCCCTGAAAGACTCCGGCACCTTTTCCGCCGAAATATCGGTGACTGCCCAGGGAATCGCCGGATCCATCCCCGCCGGATACATCGCGATGAATGCGAGGTCGGCGTCCGCTTTCGCCGGATTTGCGAATTCCATGCCTTGCGCATCTTGCAGTGATACGGTGCGGGGAGCGCCGGAGGAGAGGTCCAGCTCACGGCGGATTTTATTGTTTGCGATGACCAGAGTCTGCCCGGAAAGGGTGACTTCGATGTCTTGAAAAGAGATCAGTGTTTTCATGATGATTGATTTGACGGTTTCCATTTGCGCTGGCGCGCCGCTTCATAAAGCAGGAGCGTGGCAGCAGTTGCAACATTCAGCGAGTCCATCTTGCCGAGCATCGGGA
>DPDG01000081.1:26642-45720 GCA_003526375.1 Lentisphaeria bacterium | reverse complement strand
GACGGTTTCCATTTGCGCTGGCGCGCCGCTTCATAAAGCAGGAGCGTGGCAGCAGTTGCAACATTCAGCGAGTCCATCTTGCCGAGCATCGGGAACATCGGCGGAATTCATCCGGTAATTATTTTTCCTGATTTGCTTTGTCTACTAGAAAATCTCCTGTTTGAATTTGCATTTATCCGGCAGGCGGTTACTCATTTTCTTTGTCCTCCGTTGTTTCCGGCAGACTTTCACTCTCCTGCAAGAGACGGTCAAAATCGCTTCGGTACATAAAGTCCTGAATCACCCGGTACTTTTCAAATTCGCTTTCCGCAAATTGTCTTGCCACTTCCGCGGTAACTTTCCCGGCATCCGTCAACAAGTCGGCTTCGTTGAATTGCAGAAAAGCGTCCAGTTTTCCTGCCCAGTCCCGCATCATCATAGGGATATGCCGTTTTGCCTGCCGGATGGCGTAATCAAGGTACATGGTCACGATTTCATTCAGTTCGTCCAGTTCCTGATTTTTGAGGTAGTTTTTGGCAACAGAGACATCAGCCTTGACAATTTTTCCTGCCGGAGCATTTTTCCATGTAACCAATCCCATGTTTACGCTTTTATGGCTGGCACGCTCCATAATCAGTTCCGCCGCCGTACTGTGGTGAACGGCATAGTGCATTTTGTTCTGTACCGTGGCAAAAAAGGTTTTGGTGGTTTTGCTGTTCCGGTCATAATCGGCGGAAGTTGCATACAAGTCGGTGATTTTCTGATAAAATCGGCGTTCACTGGCACGGATTTCCTGAATTTCACTGATCAGGTGTTCAAAATAATCATCATCAAAGATTTTACCGTTGATCAGCCGTTCTTTGTCCAGCACATATCCCTGCCTGACAAATGTTTCCAGCACCCGCGTCGCCCATTGGCGGAACTCGGCGGCACGAGAGGAATTTGTACGGTAGCCGACAGCGATAATCGCCGGGAGGCTGTAGAACTGATACTGATAAGTTCTGCCGTTGTCTGCAACTTGTGCAAAAAATGCACAAGTTGAATCTTCCATCAGTTCCCCGGAGTCGTAAATCTTCCTCAAGTGCTTCGTAACCACCGACCTGTCAATGTCGAACAGCTGTCCGATTGCTTTCTGTGTCAGCCAGACATTGCCGTCCTGAACCCGGACTTCGATCGTGTCTCTGCTGTTTCCTTTTGCAAAAACTAGAAAGTCTGCCGTGCTGTTGCGGATTTGCAGAGTTTTACTCATCGGAACACTCCTCATCTTCCAGCACAGGCGGATGGATAATATTCAGCGCATAGTCGGCTTTTCCGAATTCGCATCGTTCCGGAAGCATTTGCGGGATCTTCTTAACGGGGATATGGTCGGACATCCCGGCATCAAGGGAACGGCAGGCAATTGCCAGATGACAGGAAAGGTCGGGACGTTCCAGCAGGAAACGAGGCTCAGCTTCGACAGGCTTTTCTTTGCCGATCCGTGTCAGTTCCAGTCTGTTTGCCATTGAATTCTCCGTTCGGGATAATTGCTGAAATGAAAATGTTCGGAAAAGCATGTAAGTTTCCCGGACGAATCTGTAAAATAGCATGGAAGCGGAGTTTTTTCAAGTATTTCGGAAAGGAAAAATCCATCGAACCAGAAACAGCAAAAAAGCTGCAATTTCACCGGAAAGCCCTCCGCTTCCGGAGATTTCCTATTGATTCGACGGTTTCCATTTGCGCTGGCGCGCCGCTTCATAAAGCAGGAGCGTGGCAGCAGTTGCAACATTCAGCGAGTCCATCTTGCCGAGCATCGGGATGACCACCTGCACATCGGCGGAGTTCATCCAGTAGTCGGAAAGCCCGTATTGTTCCGCGCCCACCACAATCGCGGTGCCGCAGGTCATGTCGTTTTCCGTGTAGACACAGTCCGTGTGAGGCGTTGCAGCGAGCGTTCTGATTCCGTGTCTGCGGAGCCATTCCAGCGCTTCCCCGGAGGAGGTTTCCACCAGCGGCACGGAGAAAATCGCCCCGGTGCTGGCGCGGATCACGTTCGGATTGAAAATATCCGTCTGACGGTTGCAGATGATGACGCCGGTGGCTCCGACTGCGTCCGCACTGCGGAGAATGGAGCCGAGGTTGCCCGGTTTTTCGATGGTCTCCGCCACCAGGTAAAGCCCGTCTTTCCTGACGGGCATGGACTCCAGTCCTTTTTTCTTCATTTCGGCGATGGCGATCAGTCCCTCCGGACGGTCACGGTAGGCGAGCTTGATCAGGATTTCTTTCGTCGTTTCATAGATTTCCGCACCGGAATGTTCAATATCGGCAATCAGCTTGTTTTCGTTTTCCCCGAGATAGAGTTCGGGACAGCAGAAGCATTCGCGGATTCTGATTCCGAGCGCAAGCGCGCGGGAGAGTTCGCGGTATCCCTCAAGGATCGTGACTCCCTCCCTGTCGCGTTCGCGCCTTTCGCGGAGCGCATAGGCATGTTTGACTTTCGGGTTTTTCGCACTTGTGATCTGTGTGACCATCTTCGCCTCAATGATTTCAAATGGCAGTGAAAGCAAACAGGACAAACAGGAACTGCATCCTGTCTGCCCTGCATTTCTGTAACGTTTTTCAGTTGAAGAAAACTTCGGAGGAGTAGACGCATCCGTTGTCGTCTTCGAGATTCAGATACGCGGCGGTCCAGCCTTCGGGCAGGGTGCCGACCACGGTTCCGTTTTCCCGGTTGAGCTTTGCCGGATAAGAACGGAACAGGCAGTCGTTCCAGCATTCCGCGGCGCGTGTCGCCACGAGTTCCGCCGTTTTGATTTTAACGGAGGAGTTCCATTTTGCGCCGAGGCGTTCACCCTCGTCGTCGAGTTTGATTTTCGTGAAGCCGGGGAATTCCGCGCCGGAAACGACCGATTTTGCAAACGGAAGAATTTCGGGGGCATTCATCCCTTCATTCTGGCTGTGCGGCATGTTGATGCGGAGCGCACGGTAAGTCTGTTTTGACGAGAGCTTCGTGGATTTGTTCCAGTTGAAGATGTCGAATGCCGCATCGGCTGTGCCGTTGATCCAGAGAATCGGCAGTTTCGCATTTCCGAGATAGTTGTTCGGGTCCCACAAAGAAACCCATTTCTTGAGATTCTTCATGGAGATGGTGTCCGGAACCAGCTTGAGACTGTCGAACCCGCCGCATCCGTAAACCGGAGCCGCGAATTTGAAACGGCTGTCGAAAGAGACTGCAAGCGCGCTTGCGAATCCGCCCCACGAAATTCCCGTAATGCCGATCCGTCCAGCGGCGACGCCTTCGAGGGAGGCGAGGTAGCTGTTTGCCGAAATGATTCCGGCGACTGCATGGTATGCCCACTGGTTTTCAGGGGCTTCATCGACTTTTGCAAACTGGTTCAGGTGCCCCGGTCCGGAGAACTCATGGCGTTCGGATTCGGGAACCGCATTCACCATGGCTCCGTCTTTCTGCGGCACTCCGCCGAACATGTCGATTGCGATTGCGGCAAATCCGCGGTCGTTCCACATTTTGACCCACGGGGCGTAAGCTGTGCCGCTTCCTCCGTGGACGAGCACGATTCCGGGAGCCGGATTTTCTTTGGACGCTCCTTCCGGCACTCCATACCATGCAAAAACTCTGGTCGGCCTGCCGTCATATTCGGGTCCTGCAAGGAACACGCTTTTCACACCTGCGTCCGCCGCTTCGAAGCCTTCCGCTTCGAATGTTTCCGGGACAGCGAAAAATCTTTCAAAATCAAACATCATTTACATCTTTCTTTGTCTTTTACTTTCCACATTATACGAAACTTCCAAATTTAACAGTTTTTCCGGCCAATTACAAACTGCCGGAGAAGAAAAATAAATTTTTTTTCCCTTTTTTTATGCTTTTGAAGTCACTTTCAGGCAAAATGTCCGCAGCGCCAGCTCGTCATTGACATTGGTCCTCATCGCTTTCAGCAGATCCTCCGCGAAAGAAAGCGCCTTGTATGCTTTCTCTTCTTCCGGCTTATTCTGTAAAGACGCCGGGTCCAGAATTTCCGGATTCGGAAGCATCTCCGCGCCGAGTCCCGAAGCCAGCAACGCGAGCTGTGCGAACCATGTGTGGATCATGCTGATGAACTGTTCACGGTAGCGGCGGTATTCGCTGCTGGTTTCGCCCTCAATCCGTTTTTCGATGAGCTTGACTCCCGCATTTTCCAGATTTTTTGCGGCTTCGACCCGCGCCGCCCAGCGCTCTTCGACCTCTTTCTTCGCCGCGTCGTAAAGAGAATCCGCGATGTCGATCAGCGCCCGCGCGGAGTCCTCGGCTTTCATGATGCTGCGCTCCGGATTGTTGAACAACCCCGCGAGAATTGCCGGAAGATCGGCGCTCCGCGGAAATTTGTATTCGCATTTATTGTCCGTCAGGGCGAGAAGCTGGCAGCGCGAACGGATCGTCGGCAGAAGATGCGAAACGCGCCCCGTGGTCAGGATGAACAGGCATCTCCCCGGCGGTTCCTCCAATGTTTTCAGAAAAGCGTTCTGCGCAGACTCGTTCATCGTGTCCGCCTCCTGAACGACTCCGATTTTCCAGCCGGATTCCGTGATGCTGCTCAGGTGGAACAGTGCCTCGAACCAGCGGAGCGTGTCGATGTCGTCGGAGTCCTTGCCGATGACGATTTCGCGCGCCTTGGAGGTCGGGGCAAGCGTATAGGTGTCCGGGTAGATTCCGTTTTTCAACTGACGGCAGGTATCGCATTTCATACACGGCGAACCGTCCGGTTCCGGCGTCGTGCATGCGGTCAGGAGCGAAAGAACGCCGGGGAACGCGAGACGGTAATCCGGGTTGGATGTGACCACAAGATAAGCGTGGGCGAGCCGTCCGCTGAGTTTCGCATGTTTGAGCGCATTCATCACCATCGGGAACTGAGTTTCAAAGTGCTTCCAGTCGAGCATGAACCGCCTCCATAATCTGTCTGTGGACTTCTTCCGCCGTTTTCCCCGCGTCGATCACGGCGAACCGTTCCGGCTCTTTCGCCGCAAGGTCGAGAAACGCATTGCGGACGTCGTGATGGAACTGCATCTTCTCCGAGTCGAAACGGTCTCCCGCGACCTCCTCCGCCGAGGCGCGCGCATGGCTTCTGCGGATTCCTTCCGCCGGGTCGAGGTCCAGCACCAGCGTGAGATCCGGCGTGATCCCCCGGCAGGAGAATGCGTTGATCTCTGCCACAAAATCGCGGTTCAGCGTCCGCGCATACCCCTGATACGCCATGGTCGAGTCGTAAAAACGGTCGCACAGGATCACCGCGCCGCGTTTCAGGGCGGGGGCGACAAGGTGGCTGGTCATCTGCGAGTGGCATGCGGCGAACAGCAGGAGTTCGGTCTCCGGCATGACTTCCTCGCGCGGGTCGCGTATTTTTAGTATGTCGCGAATCTTTTCCGCGATGGGAGTGCCGCCGGGGGAACGCGTCACGATGATTTCGCGTTCTCCCGCCAGGCTGTCGGCGAGCATTTGTATCTGAGTGCTTTTTCCGGAACCCTCCATTCCTTCAAAAGTAATGAAAAAACCTCTGGTCATCTCTTTTTTCCTGTCATTTCGGCTGTTTTTCTCTCCCGGCATTTGCGAATCTGCCGATCTGAATGTAAATTGTGAAACAAAATATTTCAACTATAACAATAACACCGAAAAGGCGAACCTTCAAAAGCGGAGAGTAAAAAAATGGCAGTAAAATTAGCCAGAAATTCCTATCTTACCCGGAATGTCGGCGATTTCCCGTCGGAAATCATGGTCGGCGGACGCAAATACGTAAAATCTTATGACCTGCGTTACGGCACGAACCCCCACCAGCCCGCGGCGTTTTATGCTCCCGTGGACGGAACTGGCGCGATCATGAACATGAAGACGCTCAAGAGCGGCAAGAACGGACTCTCCCAGACGAACCTTGAAGATATTTCCGGCGCGTTGAACATCGTCAAATACTTCAATGACACGCCCGCCTGCGCGGTGATGAAACATGTCAACCCGAGCGGCGCCGCGGTAGCCCGTCCCGGCGAGACCCTGAAGCAGGTTTACGTCAAGGCGCGGGACTGCGACGCGCGTGCGGCATTCGGCAGCGTGATTGCGTTCAACGTCAAGGTCGATGTCGAGACCGCCGAGGAGATCATGTCCACATTCTGCGAATGCGTTGTCGCGCCCGCTTATGACCCGGAAGCGCTTGCCGTTTTCAACGATCAGGAGCGTTTCAAACTCAATAAGCAGATCCGCATTCTTCAGTGCGGCGATATCTCGCAGCTTCCGAAATATGTCGGAGACGATCCGGAGGGGCTTGCCGACACGATGAAGGTGCTCTGCGACGGCTCCCTCGTCATTGCGGCTCCGCTCCTGACGAATGTCCGCACCGTCGCCGATCTTCCTCCAGCGTCCGGTGAAAACAAGGTATGCGGAGCTCAGACCTCCACCGTCGAACCGACCCCGGAACAGCTTGAGGATCTTCTTGCCGCATGGTACATCAATATCAGTGTCCGTTCCAACGGCGTTGTGATCGTGAAAAACGGTCAGACTCTTGCCGTCGGAACCGGCGAGCAGGATCGTGTAGGCGCGGTCGAACAGGCGATTGAGAAGTTCAGTCAGAAATATACGGGCGAGGGGACGCTGGAAGGCGCGGTGATGTCCAGCGACGGATTCTTCCCGTTTTACGATGCGGTCGAAACAGCCGCGAAAGCCGGGATCAAAGCCATTGTCGCTCCGTCCGGTTCTCTCAAGGACGCGGATGTGGTAAAGCGTGCCAATGAGCTCGGAGTCGCTCTCCGACATGCTCCCGAACGCGTTTTCTCGCACCATTGATAGTGGTCAGTGGTCAGTGATTAGTGGCTAGTGATTAGTGGCTAGTGATTAGTGGTCAGTGGTCAGTGATTAGTGGCTAGTGATTAGTGGCTAGTGATTAGTGGCTAGTGAGCAGGGGGGGAGTTCTGCGAAAGCGGAGCGGGCAGTGATGGATTGCAATGGAACAAAAACAGAAGGGAAAACGAATGGCTGAACTGGAATCCGCTTCCTTGCCGCTGGACTCCGGCGCATCTCCCGCGGGAGATGCCGTCACGGAGACTACTTTGCGCGGCGAAGTGGAGAAAGTGATCTATCAGAGCGACGATGATTCGTTTTCCATTTTGAACCTGAAAGATTCGCAGGGCAATCTGCATTGTGTCTGCGGCGCTGTTTCCGGCGCTTATGCGGGGCAGGGGATTGAAGTCACCGGCAAATGGGAGTTCCACAAGGAACACGGGCGTCGCCTGAAAGTTTCCTCCTATTCGTTCACGCTGCCGACCACGACCGAGGGCATTGAAAAATATCTGGCTTCGGGGATCATCAAAGGAATCGGGGCGAAGTATGCGAAGGAGATCGTCAAGACCTTTGGTGACAAAACGCTGGAAATCCTGGACAATGCTTCTGTCCGGCTCCGCGAGGTTCCCGGTCTCGGGCAGAAACGCATCAAGGCGATCAAGAAGTCGTGGGCGGAGAATGCGGAGAAGCGCAACGCCCAGATCTGTTTGCAGAGCCTCGGGATCACACCCACATACTTCAACCGGATTTACAACAATTACGGCAATGAATGCGCGGAAATCATCCGCAAGGACCCTTACCGTCTGGCTTCGGACATTGACGGCATCGGTTTCATCATGGCAGACCGGATTGCGGAGAAGTCGGGGATCGGGAAAGCGGATGCCAAACGCCTGAAATCAGGCGTGACCTATGCGTTGTCGCAGATCCGTCTTTCCGGACACGTCTGCATGCCGCGCGGGGAATTCATCCAGACGGTTGCGCGTCTGCTGGATGTGGAGGAGGCGAATGCGGAACAGGCGCTGGAACTGGCGCTTCTGGAAGACCTTGCCGTGATCCGCCGTTCGCATTCCGGCATTGACATGGTTTACGAGCCGGGGCTTCTGCGCTGCGAGGAGGAGCTTCCGAAACTGATTGCCAATCTTGCTGTGCGCGAAAAACATTTCGGTCATGCCGTCCTGAACTTCAGAACCCCGCCGGATTCCAAGTTCAGCGGGGAACAGCTCCGTGCGGTCGAGACCGCCGGGGCGTCGGCGTTTTCGATCATCACCGGCGGTCCCGGCGTCGGTAAAACGACTGTCGTTTCGGAGATTGTCCGGCGCGCGTCTGCCGCGAAACTCAACATCGTGCTGGCGGCTCCCACCGGACGCGCCGCAAAGCGGATGTCCGAAACGACCGGGCTTCCCGCGTCCACGATACACCGTCTCCTGAAATGGGACCCCGCGGAGCGGCGTTTCGTTCACGGACGCGCAAATCCTTTGCAGTATGAACTTTACGTGCTGGACGAAGTCTCGATGCTGGATCTGCCTTTGTCTGTCGCGTTTTTCCGCGCGGTGCGTCCCGGCGCCTGCGTGATTCTTGTCGGCGATGCGGATCAGCTTCCCTCGGTCGGACCCGGCAATGTGCTGAACGACCTGATCGAATGCGGGCTTGTCCCTGTTTCCCGCCTGACGAAAATCTTCCGTCAGGGCGCGGGCAGCGGTATCATCCATGCCGCGCACAATGTCAACGAAGGGAAAATGCCCGATGACGGGCTTTATTATCCGAAAAATGAGCTTGCCGATTTCTACTGGATCGAGAAAGAGGAACCGGAGGAGGCGGCGGATGTGATCGAACGGATGATGATTGACCGCATTCCCGCGCGTTTCGGGTTTGACCCGAAGAATGACATTCAGTTGATTACTCCGATGAACCGGGGAGTCTGCGGCACGGTTGCGATGAACGAACGGCTTCAGGCGCTGGTGAACGGGGAAAGCAAACTCGCTTTCACGAGCGCGGGGCGCACGTTCCGGATTGGGGACCGCGTCATGCAGACCTCGAATAACTACGACAAAGGCATCTTCAACGGAGACATGGGGCGCGTCATGGTGATCCGGCATTCCGATTCCGAGTTCGTGGTGCGGTTCGACCTGAATGATGTCACTTATTCTTTTGAAGACGCGGAACAGCTCACGCTTGCGTATGCGGTCACGATCCATAAATCGCAGGGCAGCGAATTTCCGGTGGTCATCATGCCGATCCTTTCCCAGCATTATATGATGCTCCAGCGCAATCTGCTGTATACGGGCATGACGCGTGCGAAAAAACTGATGATTCTCGTCGGTTCCCGCAAAGCCGTTTCTATGGCGGTGCGAAATGCGGTGCGAGAGCCGCGCCATTCACTTTTGCGCGAACGTCTGGAGGACGCATTCCGCGAGAAAGGAGCCGTCCGGTGAATCCGTCCCCCGATTACGGGCGTCCCCCGACCCTGCGCGTCCATTGGAGCTGGGACTATCCGCGGCTTCCCAGAGACACGGTGATCGCCTCCATCGGCTCCTGTTTTTCGGAGGAGCTTGTCGGAGAACTGCTTGCGTGCGGTTTTTCCGGCGCGCAGAACCCGAACGGTATTCTTTACAATCCCGTTTCGATTGCGGATGCCATGGATCATGTTGTGCAGGGGGAAAACTATACCGGAGAAGATTTTTTCGAGTTCAACGGCATGTACCACTCATGGCTTCATCATGGTTCTTTTTCCTCTCTCGACCTTGATTGCGCCGTGGATGCCTGCAACCGTTCTCTGGCGAATTTCCGGCGGACGCTTGCAAAGGCTGGAGTTTTGGTTGTGACTCTGTCCTCCGCAGTCGTCTATATCGAGAAGGAGGAAGGGCTGATCGTTGCGAATTGCCATAAACTTCCGGGAACCGCGTTTTTCCGCCACCTGCTGACTCTGGAACAGTGCGAGGAAAGTCTCCGGCGCATTGCGGGAGGAGTGCGGGAATACAACCCGGAGTGTCTCGTCGTGTTTACGCTTTCACCGGTGCGCCACTATCCGGGGAATCTCGTCGTAAATGCCCGGAGCAAGGCTTTGCTTCTGACAGCGATCCACGAGGTTTGCAGGGATATGGACGGGACGGCGTATTTTCCGGCGTATGAGATCGTTATGGACGAATTGCGCGATTACCGTTTCTACAAGGAAGATATGATTCATCTGTCATCATCGGCAGTCAGGATAATTGCCGATTATTTCATTTCAAGCTGTTTTGAACCGGACGCGATGCGCAGGCTTGCCGAGGGGCGGAAACGGCTTGCAGCATCCAGACATCAGGAGGATTGGAACAAAAATGTGCGGAATAGCGGGATATGTAAATTTTGATTTTTCGGAACCGGAGCCGGAGCTTTTGCAGAAAATGATGGATGCGATGGCTCTGCGCGGTCCCGACGGGCATGATATTTATGTGAATTACAACACGGGGCTTGCACATACGCGCCTGTCGATCATTGATCTTGAAACCGGCGGACAGCCTCTCTGCAATGAAGACGGAACGCTCTGGATCGTCTTCAACGGCGAGATCTTCAACTACCGCGCTCTCCGCAAGGTGCTTGAGGAACGCGGGCATCAGTTCCGGACGCAGAGTGATACCGAGGTCATTCTTCATCTCTACGAGGAGTGCGGCAGCGCTTTTTTACAGCATCTGGACGGTTTCTTCGCGTTCGCTCTTTACGATACGAAACTCGGCATCATGCTTCTTGCGCGCGACCGTATGGGAATCAAGCCGCTTTACTACTATCGCGACGCCGCCCATTTCGCTTTCGCCAGTTCGATCAACGCGCTGAAACAGCTTCCGTTCGTGAAACAGCATATTGACGAACAGGCGCTCTGGGATTACCTTTCCCTCCAGTATGTGCCCACAGGAACCATTTATACGCATATCAGTCAGCTCGCGCCGGGGTATGCCCTCTCGTTTCATTCGGAAGGTCCGCGCCGCCACTTTCAGAAACGCCAGTACTGGAAACCTGATTTTACCAGAAAAACCGCACAGCCTTACGAAGACGCCTGCAAGGGACTCCGCGAGGCGATGACGGCATCGGTTCGCGACCGCCTGATTTCCGATGTGCCGCTGGGGGTGTTTCTTTCCGGCGGGCTTGACTCCGCGATCGTTGCGGGGCTGGCGGCGGAACAGATCGAAGGTCCTCTCAAATGTTTTACGATCGGCTTCGAGGAGCAGTCTTATGACGAGCGCGAGTCCGCCGCCGCGACTGCCGCCCATGTCCGGCAGTTCGCCCGCTGCGGCTTCGAGCATCATGTCAAAACAGTGAATCCCTGTGATTTCGAGTCGCTGGAATTTCTCGTGAAGCAGTTCGGGGAGCCGTTCGCGGACGCTTCCATGCTCCCGACTTATCTTCTGAGCCGTTTTGCGCGCGGGGAGGTCAAGGTCGCTTTGAGCGGCGATGGCGCGGACGAACTGTTCGGCGGTTACGAGCGTTATCTCGCCATGCGTTACCTCGGCAAATTCGACTTTCTGCCGGAAGCCGTACGCCGTCCTCTGTTCCGCATGGCGGCGGCAATGATTCCGAATATCGGCAACGAACGTCAGAAATGGGCGCGTTCCCGGCGGTTCCTGCACGGGGCAGCCGCATCCGGCGCGGAACGTTATCTCGGAATTCTTTCCCGCGTGGACGAAAAACTGAAGCACCGGGTCTGCGGAAAATTCTTCCGGCATGTCAAGCCGACGCTTGAGACTTTCAACCGCGAATTTTATAAAAACAGTTTCTCCGCGAACCCTTCCGAACGTGTTTCCGAGGTGGATATCATCAGTTATCTGCGGGAGGATATCCTGAAAAAAGTGGATGTGGCTTCCATGAGCGCCTCCCTTGAAGTGCGTTCCCCGTTTCTCGATTTCAAGATCGCGGAGCTCTCGGCGCTGTATCCCTATGAATACAAGGAAAAGGACGGTGTCCGCAAGCGGATTCTCACGGATGCATTTGCAAAGTATCTGCCGCAGGGACTCGCACAGCGCCCCAAGCGCGGATTCGGCGTCCCGCTGGCCTCATGGTTCCGCAATGAATGGCGGGAACTCCTGCGGGAACGCCTGCTGGACGGCGTCTGCGTGAAAGAACGGATTTTCAATCAGCCGGAACTGGAGCACATCCTGAAAGCGCATTCGTGCGGCAGGGCGGATTACAGCTACTTCCTCTTTTCCGCTCTGGTTCTGGAACTGTTCCTGAAAAAGTAGGAAACGGCAGACGGACCGGATGAGCGGAACTCCCGTTCATCCGTTTTTTCCGTTCTTCATCCGTTTTGGCACTTCTCCGCTTCAAATTCCGTTTTGACTTTTCTGCGGAACTCCTCATCCGTCAGGAAGCGGACTCCGGTTTCCGCCATTGCCGCCGCCGCTTTCAGCGCCTGATTCAGTCCGTATTCCGTTCCCGCCGCTTCGGCAAAGTCGGTCGAGTGTGCGGCGATTTCATGGTCCGCGATACCGAAATAGGGGTGAATGCCCGGCACCTTGTGTGAAAAATCCCCGAAATCGGAGGAGCCGCGCCCCGCGCGTTTCGGTATGACAGGATTCAATCCGAGTTCTTTCGCCGCGCCGATGTAAACCTGGTTCATTTCGCTGTTCGGCTTGCGGCTCATGTAAGGCACGTTGAACTGCGAGGTTTTACTGCCGGTTCCGGTCATGAGTTCCGCGCCGCGGATCATGTCATGAAAACGGCGTTCCATTTTTTCGATCCATGTTTCATCGGTGGACCGCAGGTAGAAACGGCATTTCGCGTAATCGGGAACGATGTTCGGGGCTTCGCCGCCGTTCACGATGATTCCGTGCAGACGCGCCGTCTCCGGCAGTTGCTGTCTCCATGCGTTCATTGCATTGAACAGCAGGAGAATCGCATCAAGTGCGTTGAGCCCCAGCTCCGGAGCTCCTGCGGCGTGCGCCGCTTTGCCGAAGAATTCCACGTCAAAACGCCGGATCGCAGTGGAACCGGTGTCCGGTGTGGTGCGCCATGACGGATGGACCATCATCGCCGCGTCAATGCCGTCGAGGCCGTTTTTTTCGAGCATTTTGACTTTGCCGCCGCCGGATTCCTCGGCAGGCGTTCCGAGCAGGACGATATGTCCGGGCAGTCCGTGTTTTTCAAACAGCGTTTTCGCCGCATAAGCCGCTGCGACCGCCGCCGTGCAGATGAGATTATGTCCGCATCCGTGTCCCAGTTTCGGCAGGGCGTCGTATTCCGCGACCCATGCGAATGCGGGGGTGCCTTCGCCGTAATCCGCCCGGTAGGCTGTTTCGATTCCGCAGTAGGGCGTGGTGACTTGAAATCCGAGCTCCCGCAGCAGTTTGACCTGTTGTCCGCACGCGAAAACTTCCCTGTATGCCGTTTCGGGATGGTCCCAGATTGCTTTCGAGAGTTCCGCCCATTGCGCATGTTTCTCTCCGATCAAAGAATAGAGTTCCTGAAGACGTGTGTCATTTCGCATAAAATCATCCTTTGTTGTTTGCCCCGGGCCGCCCGACCCGCATCTGATCTGGAAAAATACCACGGAATCCGGTGTTTGTCAACCGCGGATCGGAAGAATCCAGTCCGAGGATATGGGCTGTGAGTATGACTCCTTTCTGCCGGACAGAAATCCTGAACTCAATAGTTAGACTCTTTTTTGAAGAAAAGCGGAAATTCCGTCTTGTATTTATCAGAAAAAAATGATAGACTACCTGAAAACGGAAGCGTGGTGTGATGAAAAGAAATTTTACACTGTTGGAAATGCTGATTGTTGCGGCTGTCATTGCAATTCTTGCGGGGCTTCTTTTTCCTGCGCTGTCCGCCGCGCGCGCCGGAGGCAGAAAGACCGCCTGCATGAATCTGCTGAAGCAGTATTCTCTTGCATGTTCGGCGTATGTGGCTGATTACGGTGGTTACTATCCTGACGTGCGGCATTATCTGGAGCCGGAAAGTGCGTTTGTCCGCTACTTCGGCAACGGTGGTGTGATGCCGGAAAAAATTGCCCGCTGTCCCGGAGACGCCTCCACTGAAGCACTGCGCAAGGTGCCGCGCTGGAGAACTGCGGAAAATACTTTCCTCAAAGTCAGTATCGGCGGTTCCGCCTCCAATCTTTCCGATACGCGGATGCCGAGTTCCAACGGGATTGTCAGCGCATGGCGGCGCGCCGATCTGCCGTATATGGAGAAATATCCGGTTTCAAAGCGCGCCCTGTGGCTGGATTATCAGGCGGAAGAAGCGGTATCCGATTCGGATTTCATGGATTCGCCGCCGGTGCTTGCCGGAGCCAAAACCGGGTATTCCACAATGAACAATTTTGTTTTCCGGCATTCCGGAGGCACATCGAACATCGCCTATATGGACGGTCATGTCGGGGATATGCGCATTCTCGTGAAGACGGTTGACGAGGGGCACCGTTTTGCCGGCGCAGTCAGCAACTTTGCCAATTTCATGCATTACCCGTTCGGTCCGCGTCCGGATAATATTGCCGCGGGGCGCGGCACGGTCGCCGAATCCCCGCACGTATCATATCATTAAGGAGAATTGCCATGCCGGAACTGCCGTTGAAAATGGAGCATGTGGTGAAATGTTATTCCGGGAGGAGTGTGCTGCGCTCTCTTTCCCTTTGTGTGGAGCAGGGGGATTTCCTGGCTGTCATGGGACCGAGCGGTTCGGGGAAAAGCACGCTCCTCCATGCCGCCGCCGGATTGATCTCGGTTGACGCCGGGAAGATTGCCGTGGACGGGGTTTTCCTGAATACTCTGGGGGATTCCGCGCTGAGTGAACTGCGCAGGAAAAAGATCGGGCTTGTGTTCCAGTCGTTCAACCTGATCCCGAACCTGACGGTCGGCGAAAACATCATGCTGCCGCTCCTTGCGGGCAGTATCAAACCGGATATGGCACGGTACCGTAATCTTGCGGAACGGCTCGGCATCGCAGACAAACTGGAGCGTTTCCCGTTGTCGCTGAGCGGCGGGGAGCAGCAGCGTGCGGCAATCGCGCGGGCGCTTCTGCCGGAACCGGCACTGATCCTTGCCGACGAACCGACGGGAAGTCTGGACTCGGCGGCGGGAAGCGAACTTTGCGGACTTCTCAGGGAGCTTTGCCGGGAAAAGGCGCATACAGTCGTCATGGTGACTCATGAACCATCGGTTGCGCTTGCCGCAAAGCATGTGCTTGTGCTGAAAGACGGCGCTTTTGCCGGAGAGATCGCGGATACGGCGGGGCTTGCGGTGGACGCCCTTTCCGCGGAATATCACCGGATATTGGAGATTGCGGAATGAGAACCGCGTTTTATCTGGCGTTTCTGCGTCTGCGCCGTGCGCCGCTGCGTTTCTGTCTCGTGCTCCTGACAATCATCGTGACGGTCTGCATCGCGCTCTGGTTCGCCGCCGGTTACGACACCCTGATGGCGAATGCGGACCGTGACGCCGCCGTCATGACGGGCAGTGCCGATCTGCTGCTTTTTCCCCGCAGGACTGCCGCAAGCAGTCTGGACGAGGGGCTTCTTGCGGCATTGAAGCGGGATTCCGCGGTCAGGTCTCTTGCCGTGTTTGCTCCCGTGGATGTGAATCTTGCCGGAAGGAAAGGCAGGGAGACTCCCCCGCCGATGTATGGGCTGCCCCGCCGCACTCCTTCGCTGGTCGGGACGGATTCCGCGGATGCGCCGCTTGAGATGGTTGCGGGACGGTGGCTTTCCGGAAAGACGGGCGAGGCTGTCGCGGATGCGCAGACCGCTGCCCGGAACCGCTGGAAAACGGGGGCAATGATCCGGGTCCGTTCTGCCGCCGGGTTCTTTCATTTCAGGCTGGCCGGGATCATTGCCGAAAATCCTGCGGGAAAACGCTTTTCGACGATCTCGGATTCGGACATGCTGCGTCCTCCGCCGTCGCGCGCGATCTATGTGCCGCTCGAAGATGCGCGGAGGTGCGCAGGCGGAAAGCTTGATATCGCCTATGCTTCCCTGCGGTTGAACGCATTGCCGGAACACTGGAAGGAGCGTCTGGACATTGCGCATGTCCTGTGCTTTTCAAGGGAAGACATCCGCCGCGCCCTGCATGACGGCGCGAGTGCGGGCAACGCCCGGATGCAGGTTTTCTCCGCAGGAAGTGTAAGTCTGCTGGTCGCTTTTTTCATCGTGTTTTCGATTCTGAACATGGAAGTGGACGAACAGCGCAGGCATTTTGCGATGCTGCGCATGGCTGGTTTTACGCGGAGACAGCTTTTTCTGATCCTGTTTTTCAAAGCGTTTTTCTTTGCGCTTTCCGGCTGGATTTGCGGTCTTGCCGCTGGAGCAGTGCTGCTGAAACTTCTGAATCTGCCGCTTCATCTCGGATTCTGGAGCATTGCTGTGAGCGGGATTTTCTCCTGTATCGCAACCTTCGGGGCGGCTCTGTTTCCCGCCCTGCGCGCGGCATCCGTCATGCCGATGGATGCCTTTGCAAAGCAGGCTCCCGCGATGCCTGGGAAAAAGCCATGTTTCCTGTTCTGCATCGGCATTCTGCTTCTTCCGGTGAATCCGCTGATTGTGTTTCTGCCTGCGATTCCTGAGAATCTGCGGATTGTCCTTTACGGTTTCATCGGGTGTCCCGTTCAAGTTGCGGCATTCCTGCTGATGACGCCGCTGCTTCTCCGGGGAGTGGAATGGTGCCTGCGCGGAATTTTCGCCTTTTTGTTCCGTCTGAATCCGCTTTTCTTCCGTTCGCAGCTGGATGCCGGTTTCAAGCGGGGCGCCCTGTTGACCGCCGCTCTTTCCGCCGGGCTCGGTTTCTATATGATGGTCGTGATCTGGAGCGCATCGCTTCTGCTTCCGTTCCTGCCGGGGGCGTGGATGCCGGATCTGTTTGCCGTGATTGTACCCGGCGGACTGAAAAATGGCGACATGGCGCGGGTTGAGAAGTTTGCCGGCGTGGAGAAAGCGCTTCCGGTTGCGGTCGAGCAGGTGAAGCTTGCCGGGGATTTGACCGGAAGCCGGAAACGGAAGAATGTGGTAAGGCAGGACAATGTCGTTTTTATGGGGCTGGATGTTGCCGCCGCGTATGAGGGGAGGGAGGCTCTCCTGCCGTTTGTTTATCTGGAGCCGGACAGGGAGAGTGCGCTGAACCTGTTGAAAACGGGGGAAAATTACTGTCTGATCCCGGAGCATTTTGCACTTGTTGCCGGATTGCGGAGCGGTGATTCTTTCGAGGTGATTCCGCCGGATGCGCCGGAGGCACGTCTCCGCTATACCGTGGCGGGGGTGATTGAGTTCAAAGGGTGGCACTGGTTTTCCAAGATGTCCGGCACGCGCCGCCATGAATCGCGTACCGCCGCGATGCTGTTCGGCAGTTATGAAAATATTGCACGTAATTTCAGTCTGAACCGCGTGAATTTCATCTGGATGAATCTGAACAGGGATGCGTCGGAAAAGGATCTCAACAGAGAGCTTTATGCGCTTGCCGCACAGAACCGCGGAGAAAAATACCGTATCGCGGGCGGAGGCGAGGGAGAGATTTCACAGGAATACGTCAAACTGGTATCGCGCGATTTCCTGAAACATTCGATTTTGAGCCGGACGGAACAGGTTGTCAACGGGATGCTGAATCTGCCGCTGGTGATTTTGTGTGCGACGACGCTTGCAGTGGCTTCTGCGGCATTCGGCGCGGTTCACGCGCGACGGCGCGAGCTCCGGGTCATGCGCATGGTCGGATTGTCCGCTTTCGGGGCTGTCCGGCTGGTGATTGCGGAATTTCTGCTGATCGGGATGGCGGCGTCGGCGGTGAGCCTGCTGTTCGGGATTTTTTCCGGCGTATGCAGTGCGCAGATGGCTTCAAGCCTGAGCTTTTTCGGAGGCATGGGATGGAACTTTTCGATTCCGTGGGGACGGGTCGTGACCGGCTGTCTGATTGTGCTCGGAGTCTGTTTCGCCGGAACCCTGATTCCCGCCCTGCTTCAGATGAGGCGGAAATTTTTTGACTGCGGCAATGAAGAATGAGAAATGTTTTTTGTGGAAACTGATTGGAAAATATGGAGGAATGTCATGATGAAAAAACTGTTGTTGTGCCTGGTTCTGGGAATTGCCGCCGTTTGTTCTGCGGAGGATTCGGCGTTTCGGAAAGGCGCCGCTTATCTGCTCGCCCGGCAGGGGCAGGACGGTTCATGGGGACGGCATCCCGCAATCACGGGACTGGTCTGCATGGCGCTGAACGGCACTCATAAGGATGCCGTGGAAAAGGGGCGCGCCTATCTGTTGAAGCATGTCCAGAAGGACGGTTCGATCTGGCTTGCGGGGCGTCGCCGGGAGTATCCGACTTATACGACGGCAATCGTGCTGGCTGCGCTGGCAACGATGAACCGCAAGGAGGATGAAACCGTCATGCGCAATGCCCGCAAATGGCTTTTGAGCCTGCAGAACAGCGATCCCGAATCTCGGAATTACGGTGGTTTCGGCTACGGTCCCGATCCGCGCGGCGCGGCGCATGTCGATCTCTCCAATACACAGTGGGTTGCCGAGGCGCTTTATCTGACGGATCATCTGGATCGTGAGCCTGAAGCGAAGTCGTCCGGAGATACGGAGAAAGCCGATCTTGCATGGGAGAAGCTCGGCAGTTTCCTGAGCAAGGTTCAGCATCTGCCGGAAACAAACAAAGAGACATGGGTTGTCTCCGACCCGAACGACCCGAACTACGGCGGTTTCATTTACAGGCTGGACGAGAATGCGCCGCATGACATGAAGACGGGACTTCCGCAGACACTCCGTTCCTATGGAAGCATGACCTATGCCGGGCTCAAAAGCATGATTTATGCAAGGGTAGGGAAAGACGATCCGCGCGTAAAAGCCGCAGCTGCATGGGCGGCAAGACATTATACCGTCGATGAAAATCCCGGAGTCGGCGCGAATGGATTGTTCTACTATCTCCAGACTTTTGCCAAGGCGAATTCCGCGCTCGGAGAGGATGCAGTCGTGACTCCCGACGGGAAAAAACATGACTGGCGTGCCGATTTGAAAAGAAAGCTGTCCGTATCCCAGCAGAAAGACGGCAGTTGGAGCAATGAAAAATCCGGGCGCTGGATGGAGTCCATGCCCGAACTCGTGACCGCTTATGCGCTTCTCTCTCTGAGGGTTGCGGAACAGCAGTGAAAATTTTTTCGAAAGGAACTCAAAATGGCGATTGAAAAAGTCAGGGAATATTTGAAACAATTCGGCGCGGACGGGCGCATCCGGGAACTTGCGGAGTCCAGCGCGACTGTTGAACTGGCGGCACAGGCTCTGCACTGTGAACCGCGGAGGATTGCGAAAACACTGTCGTTTCATCTGGACGACCGTGTGATCCTGATTAGTGGTCAGTGGTTAGTGGT
>DPDG01000081.1:0-26414 GCA_003526375.1 Lentisphaeria bacterium | reverse complement strand
TGGTCAGTGGTCAGTGGTCAGTGAATAGTGTTCAGTAGTTCAGTGTTGGAAAAGGCTGCTGTCCTTTGATCTGCTTTTCACTAACTGCAATCTCGCGCTCTCGCAATCTCGCAACTTCGCAATCTCGCAATCTCGCAATCTCGCAATCTCGCAATCTCGCAATCTCGCGTTCATGAGTCGATGGGGAAAGCGACTTCCGAGATGTCCTGTTTGTCTGCGAGAAGCATCACGAGACGATCGAAACCGAGAGCGGCTCCGGCACAGGGGGGAATGCCTGCGTCAATCGCTTCTAGAAATGCGGTTGGTTCGGGATATTCCGCCAGATTCATTTTCCTGCGGGTCTCGGCAAATTGCCTGAAGCGGGCGCGCTGAATCTGCGGATCGATCAGCTCTCCGTAAGCGTTGGCGAGTTCAAGTCCGCCCATGTAAATCTCCCAGCGTTCCGCGAGCGTGGGATCGGATGCTTTCGGACGGGCAAACGCGCCGAAGCGAACCGGATAATCCATCAGGACGCAGGGACGGTCTTTCGGCAGGGCAGGCTCGATTCTGTCCACGAGAACGAACTCGAAACGGGCGTCTTCCTCCGCACACCGGTCGGCGTCTTCATTTGCAAATCTGCGGAATGCCTCGCGCACCGGAATGATCTCCAGCTTGTCGATGTCGATCGTGTTTTCTCCGAACCGGAAACGGTGCGAACCGTAAAGGTCGGAGCAGATGGAGGCAAGGAATCCTCTGGTGAAATCCAGGAGTTCCAGATAGTCCGCGCCGGTCATATAATATTCCAGCATCGTGAATTCGGGACGGTGTCTGCGACCGTTTTCCCCGGCGCGGAAACATGGTCCGAGCTGGTAAATCCGCTCCATGCCGGCGGCGAGAAGCCGTTTCATCTGGAGTTCGGGCGAGGTGCGCAGAAAGAAAGAAGCCGCTTTCGGGGCTTCGATGTACTCCTCGGCGGCAGGAGCAAAAATCCCGACCGGAGTTTCCGTCTCGATGAAAGCGGCTGCTTCAAAAGCGCGCCGGAGAGAAGATGCGATCTTTGCACGGACCGCAAGGGAACTCTTCAGCACCTTCAGGGATTCGATGCCGGCGGGCTCAGCCTTTGCTGACACGTTCGGCATAGAGACCTGTGCGGGTATCGACTTTGATGGTGTCGCCCTGATTGATGAAAAGGGGGACCATCAGTTCATAACCGTTGTCGAGTTTTGCGGGCTTCTGAACGTTTGTCGAAGCCGTGTCGCCGCGCGCGCCGGGTTCCGTTTCGGCGATGACGCGCGTGATGAAAGTCGGCAGGGTGATGTCGATCGGCTTGCCGTTGAAGAAGAGCACGCTGCAGGTCATGTTGTCGATCAGGAAATAGGTCTTGTCGCCGAGCTGTTCCGCGGAGACCTGAATTTCTTCATAGGTTTCGGCGTCGCTGAAGATATAGTTGTTGCCGTCGTGATAGGAATAGAACATTTCCTTTTCTTCAAGATCGGGCGTATCGACCTTGTCAACCGGACGGAATGTGCGGTCCATGGTGCTTCCGTTGATAAGGTTTTTGAGTTTGCAGCGGTAGAGCGCGGTGCCTTTGCCGGGTTTGCAGAAATCAAATTCGGTGATTGCATACGGAATGCCGTCGATTTCGATCTTCAGTCCTTTTTTCAGATCTGCTGCTGAATACATAGATACTCCATTGTTAAGTGATTTCAGTTGAATGAGCCGGATAATATACACCGGTATGGATGAAAAATCAAAGGTTTTTCGCAAAAAACAGAATGGAAGCTGAAAAACAGGGACTATAAGCTGAAGAATCTATCAGCTTATTGATAAAAACTGCTTCATAAAAGTCCCTTCCAGAAAACGTCTGGCTGTATTTCTTAATGCCGGAGTGTTTTTTGAAATTAAAAACGGCGTGAGTTTATTTTAGCTGTTTTTGAACTGCTGCCTATTCTGAAAATAACACATCCGAGCAGATGTCATTCCCTGTAAAGCGATATTTACCTTTGCCGAGGTTTACCGTGCCGCCAAACTTTGATTTCAGGTCAGGTTCACTTTGAATTGTAAATTCCAAACAGGATTTTCCCGGACCGAATCCGGCTATTGCCACTGCTGTTTTTCCATTGGCATTCCATGTACGAAGTCCGGCATTTACCTTTTTCTGTATCATAACAGCCGGAGCCGATTCAATGGAAAGAATGTAAGGCTCAAGCTCTTTCAGAATTTTTGTGGCTTTGACTACTGATGTCCAGTTTTTTACGGAACTGCCGGGTTCTTTCGTATCTCCATTTTCAAAGATATCGTGATAGGCATAGAACAGAAAACCCTTTGCACCGTCGACGGCTCCTGCCAAAAACATGGACTGCATCTCTTCTACTGTCGGGAAACGGTACTTCCGGTATTCTTCTGGTGTTTTTGCTTTATATATTCCCCAATTGAATGTCTGCGGGACAAGCCAAACTCCGATTCCTGTTTTCCCTGCATCATGAAGCAGATTAGGAATTTCCTTCATACTTCTGCTGTTGGCTGTTTCCACCGGATAATGGTCTATTGCAAGGACATCGCCGGTTTCTGCAAAAAACGGAAAATGCTGTGCAATATAAGTCAGAGTGACGACTAGATGATTTGGATCAATTTCATTGATGTTCTCCCGCATCCGGCGCATATAAGGAACTTCTTCAACAGGATTTTCATCGGACAGGTAATAACCAAGCAACATAGGATGATCTTTCACTTTTCGGACCCATGCCCGAAGAACTTCATCAATTCCTTTTGCTCCTTCGAATTCCATTTGCGGTATGGACTGCTGCATTCCTTTCGGTCGTTGATACAGCATATTCATGAATATTCGCATTCCATATTTTTGTGCCAACGAGAAACTTTCATCAATATCCAAATGCCCTCGATACGGCATGACAAAGTTGAAACCGCCAGCTTTCAAATTCCTCATGATTTCATCCGTTGGTTTCATGCAAAAGAATCCCAGAGGCAGGAATGGTTTGCCATCTACAATGGTACGTCCGTATTCATCAATGTAACTGCCATAATTTAGCGGAGCACTCTTCTTTACGAACAGGGTGAGTTCTTTTTCCGCCAAGATATTCTTTTTCCTCATATCCAGCAGTTTTGCCGTCAATTTGAGTTTTCCGTCTGGAAGTTTGCCGAGTTTTCCGGAATAGATGCCGTTCATCCCTTTCCATACATATTCTTTTCCTCCTGTGGAAACATACATTGCCAAGTCGGATTCCACAATATCTTTTGAATACATGTATGCTTTCAGGGAAATTGTTCCTGCATCATTGCGGATCGTCAGATTGGGCGGTTGAACATTATAGATCAAAGCGGAAAGCATTCCAAGCGGTTCAATGGAAAAATTATCCCACCAGACTTTGCCTGTTGCGTTTTTTGGCATGAGAAATCCAGCGAAGGCACGGTCAAACTGTGCCGGAGGCTGAAATTCCAGTATGATTTCATTCCACTGATTTTCTATGACTTTCCCATAGTAATATTCGCCGCCTGCGTATTTTTGGCTGTTGTAGAACTCAATGAAAAACAGACGAGCGCCTTTCACATCCTTGAGTTTTTCCGCTTTATAACGAATTGTTGCGCGGTATCGGAACTGTGGGTTCAGCTTTAAGTCCAATGATGACACTAACTGTTTGTCTTTTTGTGTCTTATGGCAGAATAATGCCCCCGTGCCACTTTCTCCGCCTGTCGGATCCAACGTAAAATTTTCCGATAGCCATAGTTTGTCAATTGTTTTCCGATCGAAAGCTTCTGAAATTCTGATTATGTCTTTCTGTTTTTCCCGCGGTTTGAATTGTGTGATATTGAACTGTTCATTTGCGCAAAGTCTTTCTGTACAGACCAAACCCATCAGCACCAGCAGTATATTTATCAGCTTCATGAAAATAAAATCCTCTTTTTAATCTGTATTGAACTGACGGTGATTATTTGACTGGTTCAATAGAGAAATTATCCCACCAGATTTTACCGGCAGCATTTTTGGGGAGAAAGAAACCGGCACAAGCTTCGTTGAACTCAGCGGGGGAAGTGAATTCCAAGTCAATCTTATTCCATTTCCCTTCCATGATCGGTTTGTAGTAATATGCGCCATTGACGTATTTTCCTTTGTTGGTGAACTCAATACAGAATAGTTTGGAACCATTGCCATCTTTCAGGTTTTCAGCCTTGTAGCAGACTGTTGCACGGTATTTTGTATTGGGCTTCAGATGGAGAGTATAAGTTGCAATCTGCATTTTTCCTGATTCAGTCTTGTCTGTAAATAAACAACCTGAATTGTTGATGCCACCGTCCGGCAGTATTTTGAAAGCCGGAACCAGCCAGAGATTCTGATTTTGCTGCTTGTCAAAAGATTCGGTGATTTTTTCATTTCCTGCTGCTTCGATTCCGAACATGATTCCTGCTCCACAGAGAAGCGCTGCGGGGCTGATACGTATGAATTTCATTTTACGAACTCCTTGGTTTGTTGTTAAAATTGTTGTTTTACTGCCAGTTAATCCCATATGCAGACGCCTGACCGCTATAGGCATTCTGATATCCAAAATAGACTTCTATTGTATGATCTTTAAGACTCATTAAGCGATAGTTTTTCGTCTTAATATGCCCATCTGCATATAAGCCGTTGTCCATGCCGCCATGCCGTGTGGCGATAAAGCTTTTTGTGAATGAATCTTTCACATAATAAAAATACCAGCTGCCTCCCCATGCTGTCATAGTTCGTCCATCAATCATTACCAGTGCGGATGAGGGATGTTTGGCATTGGTAAGTTTGCGGCGGTAACTGCACTTATTCGCTTCATCTAACCAGGAATTTTCATTCCTGGAATTATATACACCCAATAGGGAATGCCACATGTAATTCGTTCCCAGATATCCCGAAAGTCTCACTTCTTCCGGCTTTGTTGAGCGAGATGTCTTTTCTGGGCATACAAGGATTTTTCCTTTGGCAAGGAGAGATTCATTGTTGTTTGCAATTTCCTTTGTAATATTCTCTTTGATGAAATAAGGAGCCAAATGGTAGAACCAGGCAGGGTGAGCAAAGCCAGGCTGTTCTACTGGAACCATCCAATCATTATTATCGGTGGCATACATGACAAAAGACAGACCGATTGATTTCTGATTGCTGATACATTGACTCGTTCGGGCTTTCTGTTTTGCCTTATTCAACGCCGGCAACAGCATACCAGCGAGGATTGCGATGATCGATATTACGATTAAGAGTTCTATAAGGGTGAAACCTCTCTTTTGCATTGAAACCTCCATTGTTCCTGATCTGTTTTTATCTTTGTATTTTGATTGCTTTTTCATGTTGTCTTCCGGATAATGAGTTCCGGTTTGACCGTGATCCTGCGAGTAGCACGGCATTTCGGATTTTCAGCCATGATATCCAGAAGCATTTTGACGGAGGATGCCGCCGTGACTGCGTTATTTTCGTCGATCGTTGTAATCGGGAGAGGACAGCATTCCGAAAAAAATTCATTGTCATGGCCGATGACGGCAATCTCCTCCGGAATTTTTAAACCGGCTGCATTCAACTCCCCTGTCAGTATCAGCGCCGTGATGTCGTTGGTTGCGAGAATCGCGTCAATCTGCTGCGGCAGAATAAATTTCTTGATTATGTGCCGTAATTCTTCCCGCATAGTTGAAGCATTGTTGTGATAAGTGAAAGAAAGAAGCATTTCCCTGCTGTCCGGCAAAACGCTTAGGAAGCCTTTGATTCTATCCTGAGAGGAATAATACGCCATATTCCGGTCTGCCAGCATTGCGATCCGTTTCCTGCCGCTCTCCCTGAGATATCGGACAGCGTCCCGGATGCCCGAATCTATCTCAAGAATGATGTGGGAGTGATTTCTGATCTCCGGCTGTCCAAGAAAAACGATCGGGCCGCAGTCGCTGAAATATTTTTCCAGTTTTTCATTTTCTCCCGGGTAATCATGGGAGATGCAGATGACGCCGTCCACTCCATGCTGGCGGAGATGCTGATAAGTTTCATAGAGATTCTCCACACTGTCATGCGCTTCCCCGATCAGCGTCCGATAGCCGTGCAGAGTGGCTTCATGCTCAATCTCGGCAAGCAGGCGGAACGCAACCGTCGGCGCTTTGGAGTCAATCAGGATTCCGATTACTTTCGTGCTCTGACCCGCCAGCGCCCGCGCGTTGATGTTCGGTGTGTAATTCATCTTTCTGGCGGTCTTGCGGATCATCTCCGCCTTTTCCGGGCTGACCCGGATATTGCCGCTGTTGCCGTTCAGCACTTTCGACACCAGCGCCGCGGAAACATTCACTTCCCGGGCAATGTCCACCAGTCTGACTTTATTGTTTTCCAATGTCTGCATTGACCTTCTCATTATATTACGATTAAGCGCTTAATCAATATTATAAACAAAAATCCCGTATTGTCAACCCCCTGATTCTGAAAAAATCTGATTTTTTTGATAAAATGACAGAAAAGAGACGATTGGCTGAAGCCGGATTCTATGCGGAACAGCAGCAATGCTTTGCCGGTTCCGATACCTCAGATCCGGTACAGTCACTCGTTTTTCAGTCACTGAACGGAGGGAACTTCATACCGTGGATATTTCAGATTGCCAGCCGCATTCCTTCAGAAGTTTTTCAAAGCGGCGTCCGTATTCCACATAATTTTCATAACGGACATCTGCTCCTTCCGGCAGTTTCAGGCTTTCCTGCGCTTCCGCGCCGAGATGCGGCTCAATGGAAAAACCTCCGTCATACCCCGTGCGGCGCAGATCCGTGATGATTGCACGGACATCTCCGGTGCCGTCGCCGGCAAAAGTGAATTTCATTTTTGCCGCAGCGCCGTCAGGCTCAGGCAGCGCGATACTGTCTTTGATGTGTACATAAATGATGTGTTCCCGGACGTTCCGGTAAAATTCCCATGAGGACTGAAGCGGGTAGGGCGCCTGCCCGATGTGCCTGTATGTGAATGTGGGGTTGCCCGTATCGAAGATCAGTTTCAGATTCGGGTGGTTGACCTTTTCCAGCAGTTTCAGAGTGTGCAGATGGGAAAGCCCGCCGTAATTCGTGCAGTTTTCGTGTCCGTAAATGACTCCGTACTCCGCACACATTTCCACAAAACGGCGGACATGGCGGAAGATGATTTCTTCCAGTTCCGGGCTGTCCGGCGCTTCATTTTCCACCGGCCGGAAGCTCATGCCGCGGAGGAGTCTGATCTTCAGTTCCCGCATCCGGGGCAGGACACGGAGCAGTTCGTCATAGGATGCCCGGATATCTGCTTCACTGCGAGGGGATTTCCCGCCGTTGGCGACGGCGCTGCCGTAGCAGTTGATGGCGATCCCGGCTGTATGGAGTTGTTCCGCCACCGTTTCGAATTCTCCCTCGGTCAGTGTTGCAAGGTTTTTGCCGTTGATTCCCCGGCTTTCCATGAATTTCCAGCCGAGTTCCCGCGTTGCTTTGAGCTGCACCGCAAAATCGCTTCCGGCTTCATCTGTGAAACCTGTTAAAAACATTGTCTGCTCCTCCGGTTTTCAGAATGATTTTTCAAATCCGGCGCTGCTGCTTTTGCGGGCTTGCCGCGGAATGCGCGGTTTTGAGTTTTTCACCAGAGAATCCAGAAGCTCCGCATATTCTGCCGCATCCATCGGCAGCGTGACCGTCTTGTCTTTCAAGCCGGAGAGCAGCATGGCGTTGCCCAGCTCCAGACTGCGGATGCCTTCCGCCATCGGCGCGATCAGCCCGGCTCCGTTACGAATCGCCTCCGCCACATTTTCAATGACGATCCGATGAGGCGGGCGCGGTTCCGGGTCAAACGGGATATCGCATTCCCAGTATGGCGGAGCCCCGAAATCCGCCGAGGCAGTTCTGGAGTAGACAGAGGTTTCCACTTCATTGCGGTTGAACGTGATTTTATTTTTTTCCAGAATCACGCGTCCTCGTTCGCAGGCGATTTCCAGCCGGTTTGTTCCCGGCGCTTCACCGGTCGTCGTAATGAAATTCCCGACCATGCCGTCGGCATATTCCAGATACGCGTTCACTTCGTCTTCGACCTCTATCTCGTGGTATTTTCCCAGCGAGACGGCGGCACGGACCCGGACGGGCATCCCGAAAAACCATTGCATCAGGTCCAGCTGGTGCGGACACTGATTCAAAAGCACTCCTCCGCCTTCGCCGGACCAGGACGCGCGCCAGTCGCCGGAATCGTAATAAGGCTGGCTGCGGAACCAGTCGGTAATGGTCCAGTTGATTCGGCGGATTCTGCCGAGTTCGCCGCTGTCAATGAGCTGTTTGAGCCGCCTGTGCGCGGGCATGGTCCGCTGGTTGAACATCAGACTCCTTACCAGTTCCGGGTGTTTTTCCGATTCGCGTATCAGGCGCTCGGCCTCCGCCTTGTGGACGGCGATGGGTTTTTCCACGATCACATGTTTGCCGTGCTCCATTGCCAGAATCGCCAGATCCGGGTGGAAATAGTGCGGAACGGCAATGATCAGCGCCTCCACTTCCGGATCGCTGCAGATCTCCTCCGCGGCGGTGTAACAGCGGATGTGCTTGCGCGTGTCCGGGGCGATCCGGTCGAAGGCTGCCGGATTTATGTCACAGACCGCAACGAGTTCGGTGTTATGGAGTTCTTCGATATGACGGACATGCACCGAGCCCATATTGCCGATGCCGATAATCCCGAAACGGACCTTTTCTGTATTCATCATATTCCTTTCTCTTGAATCCGCAGAATGATTTTCAGGATAAACGTTTCAATTTCAGGCTTTCTCTGCGCTCCGTCGAGACAGCCGCAGGCAATGGCATTACCCTTTTCTATTATTGGAGAAGATTATTTACTTTGAAAGAGATACCATGAAGTTATCGAACCAGCATACATCTTCACCGCTTTGATTTTGAATGTTTGCCATCAGTGCGAGCCAACGGGCTCCATCCGGAACCTTTACAGTTGCTGACGCTTCATGCCAGCCGTCTTTCAGCATCTTGGAAAACTCTGTGTTTTGATTGAATTTATGATATGCCCAGCCGCCTTTTTCATTCTGCCAGCCGACCGTCAGAGTTACTTTTGCGCTTCCCGTTTTTTTACAGAGCGCTTTTACCGTGTACTCTTTTCCCGCCTCCACTTTAATACTTTGAAGTACACAGCCCTGTTTCATGTTCTTGACGAGAATTGCAAAATCATCATCGAAGCCTGCATTTTTTCCATTGAACTGCCAGACTTTGCCTTCACTTCCTTTTGCATTCCAGTGTCCCCAGCCGGGGGCATTGACAGCAAGACATCCCACCGGCAATCCGTTCGTTGTTTTGGATGGCTTCTGATCAATCTTTCCGTTCCTGACGAGATTGTTTTCCTGTGCGTAAAGAAGACTTCCTGCGGCGAGCAGGAGCAGTGCAAGTTTTGTTTTCATTTTGATTTTCCTTCCTTTTAGAGGTTTGAGTTCAGATGTTTTAGTCGACTGTTGAGTAAATCCTGTTTTTCGCGGATCGAAACCGGATTGAACATATGGCAGGTCGGTTCACCGTGATAACCGAGTCGCGGGTCTTTTTCGACCCGGGGCAGCGCTTTATGCAATGTCTCCAGCTCCGCAAGGATGATGCGGCGCATCTCATGAACTTTTTCATCAGACCACTCTTTCCGCAGACGGTAGGCGCGGTAGGCATTCTCCGCACTTCGCCACAGACAGCCGCAGACAATGGCGTTGCCCAGTTCTTTTCTGTCGTCGGGACAACTTGCCAGCGCTTCCTCCATCAGCTCTGCGCCGATCTCCCAGATCACCCCCATTTTGCCGAGCGCGGAGATGATTTCATCAAGGGAATATTCGTGTCCGGGCATGGTGCAGCTTGGGGAAAGATCGTCTCCCCGGAGAGACGGCAGGTAGGAACATCCCGCGGGAGTCCCGCGCAGAGGTTCCGCCCGATAGATTTCCGCATAAGAGAGAGCGTGGGAATGCACGCCGTTATAGAGAAACGGGATGGCAAACGGAATATGTTTCATTGCCTTTTCGAAGATATCCCATGCGCGAAGCAGGAGTTCGCTTCGGCAGCCGGGAAAATAATCTTCCGCGAATGCGCGCATCGCTTCCTCCTTGCCGTCCGGACGTTCCCGCCGGAGAAAGTAATTGAACCCGTGTGTGTTGGCGCTGAACATGTTGCCGAAGTTCCAGCACCCCATGTAGCCGACGTCGGGATGTTTTCTGTGCCAGTCCGCTTTCCGGTAGATGCTGTTCATCAGAGGCAGGTTGACGACGGTCGCAAGCTCATGCGTCGTGCCGAGCTGAAGCTTCGTCATGCGGCGCATGCCGAGTTCCCCTGCGACTTCAAGCACGCCGAGGCAGAGTTCGGACGGCCCTGAATAGGTCAGGGAGTATTCGTCGATTTTATGGCCCGGATGCTCCGCGAGGTCCATTCTGCCGCCGCGTTCGCATCCCGCCATGAGAATGATGTCGCGCGGCAGAAGTTCCAGCAGCGGACGGCAGGGGGAGGGGAGCCAGCCGGACCAGCCCCAGTTCCATGCGATGAGTTCGATCCTGTCCGAATGCCTGCGGATTCCGTCATGGACGAGATTCACGAGTTCCGCCGCGACTTCCCACGGTTCGCGTTCCCTGCACCGCGGGCATTCGATGAGGGGAGTCCACGGAGTCGCGTCTTTTTTCCTGCGGTGGCTGTAACAGTGTCCCGGATATTCGCTGGCTGTAATGAGGATCACGCCGCCGAGCTCCGGCAGTTTTTCCGCCAACTGCGCCGAAGCGTCCGCGATCCATTGCTTTACCGCCGGAACGGAAGTGCAGAGACAGATCATGTCGATCAACTGATCCTTATTTGCGTCCAGCACCTGCTCAGTCGCCTTCTCCCGCTGTCCTGCGCATTCGGAATGCCGGTTCCAGAATTCGCGGTTTTCTGCCGCCACGCTCCTTACCGGCTGAAAGTAGAGAAATACCCTGATCCCGTATTTTGCCGCCCGGCTGATCAGAGTCGAAAGATTCCTGATATGCAGTTCCGCATGTTTCCCGAACTCCGGGAAAATGTCCAGATGCGTGATATTGGCAAGAACACTGTGCAGCCAGATTGCATTGAACCCGTTTTCCGCGATCTCCCTCAGCACGTCATCCGTGTAACAATCAACCGCCGTGACTGTCTCATCCGTGGTGTCGTCCGGGCGAAGCGAGTTCAAACCGCCGAATCTGCTGTATGGCGAGCGCCAGATGCGGTATTGATTTTCATTCATTGTCATCTTCCCTGATCCATAATTTTATTTCATTCGCTTTCAGTTTTACATTGATTCTGCTGCCGCCCTCCCGGCAATTTCCGCTTACAGCCTCCCGCCACTTTGCCGGAGGCAGGGAGAACATAAAGTGGCATTCCGCCCATGCGAAGACCGCAATAAAACGACTGTCGCCATAAACGAGCGTATTGACCGGAGCAAGGCATTTGCATTGACTTTGTTCCATGAGCTTCCGTAGATGTTCCGTTTTGAAAAGCGGTACAGCCGTATAAATAATCCTCTGTTTTTCCCGCGTCATCTCTCCTGCGGCGATTCCTCCGTTTTCGTAAAATGCCAGCGGTTTTACAGCGGCAGGACCTGTGATCTCAAAAACCGGACAGTTGTCTGCAACCGGACAGACATCGTCCGCGATATGCGGAGCCCAGACCAGATCGGATGTTCCCTGCAGAGCTCCGGCTGTTTTCAGGGGCAGATAGGGATTGTCAGCTCTTTCCGCAACTTCAAAACCTGTAAAGATTCCGATATTCTCCGCTTTGCAGACATCATCCAGAATCATTCCGGGGGCATAATTCCATAAAAGCGTGACATTCTCCGGAAAGCGTGCTGAAATCCGCTTCCACTGTCCGCTTTGTACCCGGAAGGGATTCAGGAAAAGAATCAGCTTATATGGCGTGAGGTCCAGTGTCTCCAGATCGTTCATCCGGTAGAGATCATAAGGCGCGCCGACCCGGTTCATACTGTCGATCACGTCCGCAAACAGGCGGCGGTGAAGATAGTAGCTTGTCTTGTGATAATGGAACGCTTCTTCATCCGCGACAAGCAGGACTTCGCTGATTGATTCCCGTTTTCTACCCCTGATTTTCGCCGAGGTCTTTTCAATACGTGCGATTTCCGCCAACAGATCCGGGGAGTCATACCATCCGCCGCCGAGATCCATCCACCAGAAACTGGAACCGTGAGAAAGATTTTTAGCGGCTTCGCGCCACATGATTGCCTTCGTTTCATCCAAACCGGAACTTTTATATTCTATGCCGACGCCATTGGCAAGGAAAGTCCGGTTGTCCAGCTCGTCCATCCAGAGTTTTGAACGGTTGATCGACTGTGCGACGGACATTTCGCCGCCGCCCTCCCGTTTGGGTGCGGCGATAAAATCCACCCAGGGCGATTTCATGAAACGTTCAATGCCGTTATATCCCGTGTATGTAGAACGTGCGACTTCCAGAAAATACCCGTAAAACGCCCCGACCGGCTTACCGTTCGTTTCTTTTTTTACGATTTTTCCGAAATGCTCCATCGCATCCATATTGACGTCACTCATGAACAGGTCGTAATCTGTGCAGATCCGATCCTCCGGCGCGCTGCGCATGAACTCATTCATGTTCCGGATTGCCCCCTCTTTACGGCTGGGCGGGGGAACTTCGGCATTTTTCCTCGCAAGAAACGGCTGATGCCACGCTTCGCGGAGTGCTTCCAATGAGCCGTATTTTTTCATACCCCAGTCAAAAAACGCTTTTCTGTTGGTAATACCGTAATCCGCATTGTCATGCACGTTGCAGCGTCCCCACAGGCAGCTTTCCCCGGATGCGCCATAGGCGATGTGGTATGCCGGAACACGATTCCCGTAAGGACCGTCTTCTATGCGTCGTATCAGGCGGCGCAGCGCTTCTCCTGCGTCACGGAGCCATTTCTGCGACGAGAAACTTTGATTGCCGATGACTCCTCCGACATTCGGACGGTCATCCTGCCATCCGCCTGCCGTATAGTATCCGCGCGGGGATTGATACCCCAGCAGATCATGTTTCGGTGTGCCGACCAGTGCGCGGATCGCCTCTTTTTCCCTCGGACCGCCGTAATAGACGCAGAGTTCCTCCGGATTCTCCCGTTCCCATTCAAGAGGGACATTCAGCTTGATGCGAGGGATGTAGAGCAGATTCTCCCCGCAGGAGAAAATAGTATTGAGCACTTTGTCCGTCAGTTCATAATCATATTGATTCACGCCTGTCCATCCTGTGAAAAGAATGCTTGTATGGAGACGGATTCCGGCGTTGTAGAAATCCCGGTGATATTTCTTCACCTGTTCCCAGTTGTCGAAGAAAACAATGGGTTTTCCGTCTTTTCCGAGTCGCGGCGGATCATAGCAGAAGCCGAGCTTCGACCAGAATACCGAGTGATTGCGCAGCATTTCCATCTGTTTCATGTCATTTCCCGTTCAGATTATAGACTTCCACATCGTCGATCAACACCTGGTCCTGTCCGGATTCTCCGCCTTTGACAGAGAGCATGACGGAGAAACTCTTTGCTCCGGCTGGAATCTGTTCCTTCATCAGCAGAAAGGACGCCTCTTTCCAGCCATTGACGGTTTTACCTGAAAAAGGAACGGCGACATTACTGCCCCAGAAGTTCCAGCGTCCCTTTTCATCGTGCCAGCCTATATTGAGTGTGATGTTTGCGTTTCCCGCAGTTTTTGCTTTCGCCCGCAGAAAGTATACTCCGTTTTCTTCAAGCTGGATTCCCTGAAGAACTGTTCCCGATTTGACTCCGGTCAGTTTTGCCGCCTTGCTTCCGTTGAAGCCGGTATCTTTCTCTATAGTGAAATGTCCTTTTGAACTGGCGGGCTGCCAGTATCCCCACGGACGCGCCGCTTTCAGGAAATTACAATCCGATGGCAGTTTTCCATTGACTTCCGCCGCCGAGGTGTCTTCAAATCCCGGATTGCGGACCAGATTCCGCGGGAACTCATTATTTGCAATCTTTTCGCGATAGTAGCGGTGCGGGTCTTTTGCATAGATCATGCCCCGCGTAATGCCGGGAAGTGCATCTTCCCACAGCGGTCCCGGACGTTTTACTGCATCGCATGCTTTTTTCATCCAGCCGGTGAATTTCCAGGGATACCAGGAGCGTTTTTCACCCCAGGTCCAGGCATATTCATCGGAGAAATAGAGAGCATAACCCAGGTTGCGTTTGAGCAGTTCAAGATTTTTCTTCGCGTCGGCTGACAGGAACCACACGGATTTGGGATCGGTATGAATGTAGCGGTCCAGATACGTGGCGATGCCGAGCTGGGTGCGGCGACGGTATTTTTCGTAATGAGCGGGATCAATCAGCCATTTCGACTTTTTCATACGGTTTGCTGCGATGGTCTCATAATCGGAACGGCTGTTTGCACGGTATCCGGCGGCCTCCATGCCTTCCACAATTGTTGCCGTTTCCGGGAGCACATCGTAAATGCCATTGATGAAAGCGAGGGAAAGCCCCATGATCCATTTTTCTGATTTCAGATAAGGCGAGTTTACTCCGTCCGCACTGACATAATTCTGATCCAGCCAGAAGAAAGTGAAAAGGGTAATGTCCGGATATGCTTTCGTGATCGCCGTAATGAACTCGCGTCCGCGTTGACGCACTTTGTCCCACGTATCCGCATAAGAGTGTTTCATGGCAGGGTTATACAGAAATGTCTGGCGTTCATAATTTTCGATATCCAGCAGAAGCCCCTTGCAGCCGGTCTCTTTTGCGATGGATGCCATCAGTGCAAAATTATTTGTAATCACGCTCCACATTTCGTCGTCGAACCAGTCAAACTTGTCCTTGATCACCGCCATGGAATTGGTATTGATGAAGTTGTGCTTCAGGTATTTGAGTTTCGCGTTGGCTTCTTTCAGTTCCGCTATTTCCCTTTCGAAGAAAGATCGTTCCCATTTCCAGTCTCCGAACATCATGGATGCCGAGCCTGCGGCACGCTCCCATTTCGAGCCGGGAGGCGCTTTCTTCTTCGTCGATGAGTTCAGGTCAATGCTCATTCCGTCATAAGGAGTCATATGGTTTTCAATTTCATCGAGGTGTTTCAGAAGATAGGCGGGCGTGGGGGCATCCCATCCGAATTTGATCAGTTTCTTCTGTGGTTCCAGAGCGAAGTTCGCATTTGCTCCGCTTAGGGCTCCTGCGCACAATATTGTTCCGAACAATGCCGTCATGAGTCTGTAAGACATAAAAAACCTTTCATTAATGTTTTATTTTTGGGGAATCAGTAAGTGACTTCCCAGATATTTCTTTCATTGACCTGTTTCAACCGATAGGCGTCCCAGGCGCGATAGTTGGCGGAAAGCTCGTCTTTGTTCTCTGCTGCGGCGCTTCCTCCGATTTGAAGGACATTTGCCAACCCGGAGTGTCTGCGGTGCACTCCGGCACTGGTTCCTGTGTCGCCTGTGGATACGAAATTAATCTTTGACGACTGCGAATAAGGCGAAACATCCCCCGTTGCCGGATTATTGTTCGTATTCTGAATTGAGTCCATGAACAGAGGTGATTTGTATTTTTTCGGGTTGGCATCATTTCTGAATCCGAGCTCATACAGGCTGAGTTTGAGATAACCGCCGGGAATCGTGCTGTAAGCCGACTGCCAGCGTCCATAGGTCTGATAATATTCCTGTTCGCCGCGCCAGGGAATATATTTGCGGGGTGAAAGTGAGGGGCAGATGAACACACTCTGATTTTTCACATATCCCTGTTTATCCAGCTCTTTCAACGGGCTTGTGCTGCTGAACCCCGCCATTCCTGTCCGGATCGGCACAATCCAGTCTTTCCAGTCCGAGGCATACATCATGACGGGGAGATAAGCCTGTTTCAGATTGCTGAGACACGTAGTTCCTCGCGCCTTTTCGCGTGCCTTGTTCAGTGCCGGAAGCAGCATTGCCGCCAGAATGGCGATGATCGCTATTACGATCAGAAGTTCGATCAAGGTGAAAGTATTCCTTTCCGCTTTTTTCATTTTTCCTCCGTTTTTATTTTTAATTCAGTTTTGCCACTGATTCCCGTTTGATCAGCTCTGCCGGAACACGATAGGTGCCGTCCGGCTCCTGCGGCAGATCAAGCTTGCCGTGAATCAGGAGACGGAATGCGCTGCTGCCGAGATTTTCATGCATCTCATTGACGGATGTCAGAGGGGAAAGAGCGTTCTCCCCGGAATCCGTATATCCGAAGCCGGTCGTGGAGACATCTTCCGGAACACGCAGTCCCTTGCGGATCGCCATGCGCTGGACCTGCATCGCCATGCCGTCGCCGATACAGAAAAAGGCTGTCGGGCGCGTTTCCGGCGGACGATCCAGCATTTCATGAAGTTTCGGCGTAATGTCCGCTTCGCAGATCATGAGGCTGAATTCCGGTTCAATTCCCGATTCCTTCAGCCCCGCAAGATACCCGTTGTATTTTTCCGTCATATAGTGCCAGAACTGATATTCGCCGCAGACCAGTGCGATTCTGCGGTGTCCCATTGCGGCAAGATACTTGACTGTTTCACGGGAGATTTCATAGTTGCCGGATGCGACCGCCGGGAATTCGCCGTGTCCGGTTTCATACACAAAGACCAGATTCAGACCATACTGACGGCATAGAAAAGCCGTTTCCTCCCGCTTGCCGTTTTTCGTGCTCATCGAAATGACATGTTTGATCTGGCTGGAAAGGATCTCCTCGATGCAGGACGGCAGGTCGTTGTCGGTATAAGTCTTGAGCGCGTAATTGCTTGCCCCCGCGGCATCCAGAATTCCGTACAGCACCCGCGTGGCGCTCTGGCTGTGCCCGATACTGTAGTCGCCGCTGTTGATGATCGCAATCGTGGCGTTGACTCCTGTGCGCATGGCGGCGGCAAACTGATTGCGGCGGTATCCGAGTTTACGCGCGGCATCCAGAATTCTCTGACGCGTTTCCGGGCGCAGTTTCTGTGCTCTCGGATGATTGCCGAGGGTTCGTGAGACGGAGCCGATGTCGACTTCCGCCAGTTTTGCAACATCTTTCAGTGTCGCCGCCATACTGTCTCCCTGAGCTGAATAAAAACGTTTGTCTTAACACTCTTTAATTATAAGCTGAAAAGGCCTGATTGTCAATAGGTGATTTGAAAAAAAGTGAAAAATAAATCCTGCGGCTGCTTGAAGCCCGGCAGAGAAAGAGGGCGGCAAAGAAAGATTCAGGGGAAGGAAAAGAGTTGTATTTCAGCTTGTCTCATTTTATATTCTGCTGAACTTGAAATATCAGTCGGATTTTAATTTATCCTTTTGCAGAAGAAAAAAGCCAAACGTTTGTCTAAAAAGAAGCGTCAAACCAGCCCGCTTGAAAAATGCCCTGATTCGTTTACATTACACTGGATTGTTTTTTTGCAGGAGCGCAGGACATGGGCGTGAGTCCGAAAACATATTTGCAACTGTTGACTGTGGAGCGTACCGCCGGAATTCTGGGGGTGTCGGCGGCAACGGTGCGGAACTGGGTGCGGTGCGGGAGGATTGTACCGGCGGCGCGGCGTCCGGTCATGTTGTCGCGCGTGGACGTTCTTGCCTTGAAAAAAGATATCCGCAACCATGTCGTCGACAAACTGCGCAAATGTGCGAACAAAAGCAACTCCCGTTCGTTTCATACGCCGCATCACAGCGATTTCCCGGCGGGAATTGCGAAACTGCGCAAGGCGATCCGCGGGAAAAGGTGCGGAGTCGCCGCGATCCTGTTTGCCGCTGTATCGGATCAGCTTTGCAAGCGGGGCGAACTGCTGACGGAGGAACCGGGAGTTTTTCTGCCGGAGGATACGGTCTGGAACCGGGACTGCGTCCGGGAGGAGATGTTGAAATGGTATGCGGAGCTGGCGCCGTCGGAAGTGAATGAAGTTTATCCGCTGGTGGCGGAGGTGCTTGACGGCATGATTTCCGATTCTCTGTGCGGCAACCTTTACCAGGCGCTTTCCCGTGACGGCACGAAATATTCCAAAGGGTCTTATTATACGCCGGAGGACCTGATCTGCGATTCCCTGAAAATCGCGGATGGGATGAATGTCAGGCATTTTCTGGACCCCTGCTGCGGAACCGGAAATTATCTTTGCGCCGCCGCCGATATTTTAAATTTGCAGCCGGAAGGGCTGTTCGGAGTTGATATTGACGAAACAGCGCTGCATATCGCACGGATCAACCTGATGCTGAAGTTTCCCCGGCTTGAGTTCACGCCGCATCTTTACTGTGCCGATGCGTTGAGTGAATTCGCCACCGGGGCGAGGAACTGCCGGACAAACCGTTTTCTCGGATTTTTTGATTTCATTGCGACAAATCCGCCGTGGGGAACCGCGAAAAAAAGTTCCTACTCGCGCGGGGTTCTGAAAGAGATCCGTTCGGGTGAAACCTTTTCCCTGTTCATCGTCAAGGCACTTTCTCTGCTGAAAGAAGGCGGAACGCTTTCCGTGATTCTGCCGGAATCCGTTCTGAACATCAGAAGTCATGCGGATATCCGCCGGATTCTGACGGAGCGGCATACTCTCCGCCGGATCAAGCTTCTCGGACGGAAGTTTTCCGGCGTTTTCACGAATTCCGTACGTCTGGACGTGGTGAAATCCGTTCCTGCGGCGGACGCCGTCTTTGCCGTGGAGTCGGATGATGAAACCCGGCAGGTGTCGTGTGCGGATGTCCTTTCCCGCAGAGATTGTGCGTATCATGTGAATATGACGGAACGGGACTCCGGTTTGCTGAAGCGGATTTTTTCTCTGCCTCATCTGACCTTGAAAGGACATGCCCGGTGGGCGCTGGGAATCGTGACCGGCGACAACCGCAGGTATGTTTCAGAGAGCCCGCAGGCCGGCTATGAGGAGGTTTTCAAGGGAGGCGACGTCAATCCGTTTTTCTTTTCGGAGCCTCACTGGTTCATCAAAGTGCCGTTCGATTCCTATCAGCAGGTTGCGCCTCTGCACCTCTATGCCGCGCCGGAGAAACTGGTCTACCGTTTTATTTCCAGCCGTCTGATTTTCGCCTATGACGACCGGCGCCGCTGGATTCTGAACAGTGCGAATATTCTGATTCCGGAACTGCCGTCCTATCCTGTGACGCTGGTCCTGGCGTTCCTGAATTCCACTGTATTCCAATATATCTTCATGAAGAAATATGCGACGCATAAGGTGCTCCGCGGCGATCTGGAGGAGCTGCCGTTTCCCCTGCTGCCTGCCGGGAAAATCGCGGAGCTGGCGCAAATGGCGGAATCCGTCGTGAAGAATGGGCAAGCCTTTGCCGGGCTGAACCTGGAGATATGTCATTTATTCCATTTGAATGCAAATGACCTGAAATACATCTGTCATGAGCTTGAAAAGGGGAATGCCAGGCGGCAGTAACGGAGGCAGTAACGGAGAGTGTTTCAGAGAAGGGCTGTCGTGTCATTGGGATATCCTCTCTGTTTTCGGACGGGCAGTTCATTTCGTGTTTGAAACGCTGAAAAACGAATAAAAATGTGACATTCGTTTGCATTTTGAGAAATGATCGTTATATTGAGCAGTGTATGAGCAGTAAATATCGATTATGTCTGATCTGTTTGCTCTGGCTGGGATGTCTTTTCTGTTTGACATCAGGATTTGCCGGAGATTTTTTCTTTGCATGGAACGGCGCTTTTGAAACTCTTGTGTCCGCAGAGGAGAGACTCAACGACGATCCGCCCGCTTTGAATCAGGTCATTTCCGGCAAAAACTTTTCCATCTCTGCCGGTGCTTCCAGTGAATACAGCGTTCCTGATTTACGGATATCATTTTCGAAAATCGACCGTAAATACCGGGACTGCATCATTAAAAGTTCTTCTCTTCTTTTCATTCCTCTCAGGTGCTGATTTCGTAAATCCAATGATGTGCATGGAGTGTTTCCGCGCAAATGCGGAGGATATGCTCTGTCTTGGATTTTTACTACAATATGAAGGAGAAAATTTTACTTTATGACACTTTTTATCGCAAGTATCGCCATTGCATTAGGCGTTTCTTTTTTGTGTTCCATTATGGAAGCTGCTCTGTTGAGTCTTACCCCCAGCAAACTGGCGCTGATCTCGGAGCGTTCCCCTGTAATCGGGCGCATCTGCGCGCATTTCAAGAAAGATATTGAAAAACCGATTGCCGTTATTCTGATTCTGAATACCGCCGCGCATACGTTCGGCGCCTCCATCGCCGGCGCGGAATTCGACGAACTGTTCGGCAACCGCTATATCTGGATTTTCTCTCTTGCATTTACCGTTATGATGGTTCAGTATACGGAGATTCTGCCGAAGACGCTGGGAGTGCGTTTCAACTTGCCGGTGATGGCATATACTGCCCGGACACTCAAGTTTCTGGTCTGGCTGATGAGTCCGCTGATCGCATTGGTGCACCTGATCAACCGTCCGTTTGATCCGCATAAAAACGAAAGGAAAGAGGAGAAGATCAATATCGGCGAGATCACGGCGCTGGCGACCATGGCGCGCGAAGCGGAGCAGATCACCACAACGCAGGAGCAGATCATCCGAAACACGCCGATGCTCGGAAAACGCACGATCGAGGAGCTCATGCTGCCTCTGGAAAAGGTCTGCATGATACCGGAATCCGCATCAAGACTTGAAATCATGAATCTGATGCGGAAAGATCAGCATTCCCGCTATCCCGTAATTTCCAGAGACGGACAGGTGATCGGCTGCCTTTATGCAAAAGACCTCCTGTTTCATCAGAAAGAGGAGTGGAGAGAACTGATGCGTCCGGTCAAGTTCATTGATACCAGCCTTTCCCAGCTTGAACTGATTGAAAACGTCGTGAAACTGGATTCCAAACTGCTGATGGTCCGTGACCGGAACAAAAAGACCATCGGCATGTTGACCGTGAACGATGCCTTGCTGGAACTGGTCGGACAGGAGTTCCCGGAAGCTTCCCAGGCGGCATGATTGATATCCGGCTTTGCCCCGGCAGGGCTTTCGTCACGAAGCCGCCGGGCATTTTGGATCAGGTCATTGCCGGACCAGAATGACATTTCTGACATGGAGAGCGGCGGCGGGATGCAGTCTTGAGAACGTCAGTAATCCGGGCGCGGATAAGTCCGCTGTTCCGAATTCGACTGCTTTGTATGTATTCCCGCCGATTTCATTCAGTTTATATATTCTGCGGTGTCCACCGTTTTTGCTCCATACCTCTGCCGCGTTTCCTGATATGGGACCGTCCGCCCGCATGTCCAGATAGATTTTCCAATTTCCTTTCAACGCCGGCAGGGGACATTGCAAAGAAGAATTTTTACCGGAACGGACAACCACTGCATGACCGCTCCGCCGGTTTTCATTGTCCCAGAAGTTAAACTTGCCGGACGATATGATCCGGTAATCCTCCGGGTTCAGATTCCTGCAAATATCCGGAACTTCCGTATTCGGGTAATTGCCGTTGCGGATCAGGATCAGATACTGCATTTCCAACTGCTGCTCCACTCCGGACGCTGAGAGCGCAATGTAACCGTGTCTGCCGTCAAGCCTGTGTCTGCCCAAATCAAGATATTTGAATTGATCTCCCATGATTTCTGAGAGTTTGATCCAGCGGGCGGGAAAATGAGTGGATGTCACATCCGCCGCAACCATGCCGCCCGGTTTTCCTTTGAAGCGGGTTTTCAGACCGATCAATACCTGCCACTCCGAATTTTCCAGATGATGTGAAGCATCGAAGCTGAAATGCACTTTCCAGCCTTTGCTTTTGCCGACTTTGATTACGGGGTAACCGAGATTTTCGCCTGCCTTCGAGGAAAAGAGCGAAAAATCCTCCTGCCCGTAAATCCGCAGATCATCTCCTGCAATGCCGGCAAACTCCGGCGGAACTTTTCTGCCCTTGTTCCAGTCGCCGGTGATATATTTTTCCGCGCTGCCGATGTAACGTTCCAGACTTGCTTCAGCCGCCTCCTTGTAACGGTCCGGCCGATGCAGAGATTCCACTGTCTTCCGGGTCTTTTCCGCCAGTTTCAGCAGATTGATTTTTTCCCGTAAAGCCCTGCCTTCCGGTTTTTCCGCATTTTTATAATATGCCTCATCGCTGTAAAGAATCGGGAAATTGACAGCCATTGCCGCAATCCGGACCCTCCGCAGTTTTTCAGCGTCATTTTTGACGAGTTCCTCTGCACGGTCAAAACAGTTTCGCAAAACCAGCAGATCCGCCAGCGGCAGTTTTGAAAGCACTCTTGATGCAACCATATCGCCAAATGCGTTGTTCCGGGCGGCAGTCTTTACTGCCAACTGATTTTTCCGGTAAATCTCCCAACTGACATCCATGTATTTCCGGAGTTCCGGTGCGGCAGCTCCGTAATAGCCTTCCAGAACTTCACCGGTCAGTTTTTCCTGATCCTGGTAAGGATTCCACATCAGTTTGCACAGCAGATAGTTCTGCACCGGAATCAGGTCTCCCGCCTCGCCGCAGGAATACCCCTGTTCCAATACCGACACAGCATGATTTTCCGCAAGGAAACGCAGATTTTCCGCAAACGGGCGCCAGGATGGGTACGGCATCATCGTATTGCTGAAATTCGAGGTGTAGTCCCAGATATAAAGTTTATCCGCGGCCTTGCTCCATGCCTTTATTTCCTCGCGTGTCCTGGCGTTTTCCTGAGATGCAATCGGATAGAGGGTATTTTTCCGGGTGCAGTAACGGATGATCACGTTGTCGCGGGGACGGATCGTTTTCGGCGGTTTTACCGTATATTGGTAAGCCAGCGTTTCGACCAGCACCTGCGGAAATTCTTTTTTTACCGCATCCGCAATCTGATTGACCGCATGGAGCAGAGATCCTGCCGGGGAACCTTCTCTTTCATCAATCGCTCTGCAGTTGCTGCATCGGCAGTAGTTGTCAGCCATTTTTCCCCAGGAATCGTTCTGCGACACGGAGATGATCCGGGGATTTTTCTCTTTCCTGAGCCATGCCAACGTCTCTTCCGTCAACAGCCGCAGAACATCCGGATTCGTCAGGCAGAGCTGAACCTCCCCGCAGGAGGGAAACCACGGTCCGCGCCGTCCGTTCACAAGAGCAAAATACTCCGGATGCTTTTCAAAATACTGCTGACGCGGAATCATCATCCCGAACGTATGACACCATCCCACCAGTTTCAGTATGCCTCCGTAAGATTCCGGTATGCCCAGATAGTGTCCGTTCACCCGCATCCATGCGGCGAATTCTCCGACGGGACCGCCCAGACGGTCACGCCCGGCAAATGGCGGGGCATAGCGGATATCGTAATTTTTCAGGAGAATCGTTTTCCGTACCGGAATATCCGTATCCCAACGGGTCCACCGACGGACGCCGAGGTCCTCCAGAAATTCATAGACGGCATAAAGGACGCCACGTGTACTGTCACCGGTCAGAATCAAATCGTTTCCTGTTTTCTTCAAAATAATTTCATCCGGCTTCAAACCGGAAAAATCAATTCCCAGAAGCCGGGCGTTTTCAGGAGACTGCCCCAGACGGATGGAGTTGCCTTTGAATTCCGGAGTCCTGACAACGGGAAGAAGTGCGCCGCTGATTTTCTTCAGATAATTCTGGAGCTCCTTTGCGGCTGTTTCTTCCACAGCAGTCGGTTTCTCCGGTAAAACAATCGTGTAGCTGCTTGTTCCGTTCGTCACCAGTTCCATACCGGAGGCAAACAGAGCCATACCTGTAAACAGGAGTGAAAAGAGGAAGTTTTTTTTCATATTTTATCCTTTTCTTGTCAGAGTTAAAGACCGGGATGCTTTTTCAGATTGCGGGAACTGTCCGTTACGGGATTCCGCCAGCGTTTTATGTGCTGCTTGTCCGTCTTGTAGAGATTACGATGGATATTGCGTCCCCGCATCTGCACCACTCCGCCGGAGATGGTCAGGACATTTGCATATGTCCCTTTGTTATGCCAGTCGAAATCATAGCCTGTGGTCTCCTCGAAGCTCAGGCAGCAGCGTCCGTCCATGACGACGACAAGATCCGAGGAACGTGTGGAGAAACTTGCGGCTTTCGCCCATTTGACCGATCCGGCATAGTCAGCATCGCTTGGCGCCCAGCCGAATGTATTGGCATTCAGGCTGTAACTCGAAGCCATGCGGACTGCTGGTCCTTCCACCCACCGGAAATTGCCCAGCGCGGCACGCTGGTTTGCCGTGTTTTTATTGTTGCCCGGACAAATAAAACCTTTCATGGTTGGAATATATTTTGTTTCGATGAAATGATATATCCAGTTTTTATTTCCTGTTGTTTTTGTAGATTGATCAACCCATCGCTGTTTGTTGAATGCCGTCGGAGCATAATCATTGCTGTCGTTTACATAATAATTCATCGCCAGGCCGATCTGTTTCAAATTTCCTGTACATACAATTCCCCTTGCCTTGTCCCTTGCGACATTCAGCGCCGGCAGCAGCATTGCTGCCAGAATCGCTATAATCACAATAACGATTAATAATTCTATCAGAGTGAAATATCTCATTTTCATTCTCAATTCCGGAATAGACGGAAAAAGAAACCGCAGGGCAGGGCGCGAATTGACTTCGCCCTTTTTGGGAGACCGTTTCGCGCCGCGGTCATGATCCGGCACTGCTGAGGGTGGACAGCATTTCACTTCATACTTCATAAAGATTCTCTTTTGAAACGGCATAATCAGCTCTCCTTTATTTTATAATAATGACGTCCGATAGACGGGTTTTGTGTTTTTATCGACTGGAGAAGGATTTCCGACGCTTCGGCGGCAACCTCTGTCAAATCAATATTCAGATACACTGCCTGCGGAATGGGATAGTTCATTTTCAGTTGGATGTTTCTCAGGATGATTCCGGCAGGCAGCCTGTCCTTCGGCAGCCTGAGAACAAGTCTTGTTGCAATAAGCTGCGCCATCACATCATCAAAATGCAGAATCACGTCCGGACGCACAGTATCCGGCAGGGATATAATCTGTTCTGCCACCTGTTCCGCATCCCTGATCGTTGTGATATTGTAAATAGGATTATCTGGAGAAGTCTGCTCATGAAACAGAGGTCCCAGAATATCCTTCGTAGAGTCTTGACATATCAGGGCAGGACGCTGAAACCCCGCCCCGGCGGAGCGTTTGCACATATCGCGCAGAATCTCTGTATAATGATACGTCAGGCTGTTCGGTGATTTGTCCAATGCTCCGATAAAGAGAGCCGGAATTTTCTTTCTTGCAAGCAGCCTGAGGGACTTCTCTGTAAAATCGTCCAGATGAATCAGACCGTCCAGAGAATTATTCTCAATCATGCGCCGGAGTCCGGGGTAGTCGTCGATATCATAAATGAAACCGGCTTTTGCGGAAAGGTCTTTGCCCACCCCTTTTTTGGTAAAACAGAAGATATGCACACTGCACCCTTCCGAGATCAGGCGCATCTGCAATGCTCCGAGCAGGCAGCAGTAATAGGGGGAGGCCTCCACGTAACGCGCCGTTATCCCGATGACACGTCCGGCATGACCGTCCATATTCGGGTCGATCAGATAGACCCCGATTTTGTCACGGACATCCAGCACACCGTCATCTTTCAGCTCATTGATCGCCGCTCCAATGGTTGCGCCACCGAATCCGAGCACCTTCCGCAAGGCATCCTGGGACGGCAGCTTTTCTCCGGGCTTCACTCCGTTTTCCCGGATATACCGCACGATGGCCTGTTTCGCCATTTCTGTCTTTATCCCTGCCATACTCTTTTTATTCTCCTAAACAAAAACCTGTTTACTGTTTTATTATAAACAATTTTCCGCTTTTGTCAAGGGCGGAAAGCAGGATTTCCCCAAAAAATTTGATAATTCAACAATGTGATGCTTCAGATAAAGCTTCGGAATAAGACGGACAGGACGAATATCTGCTGCATCCTTTTTTTGCTTCAAAAACTTAAAATTACAACTTACAAGGATAGCGCATGAGCGAAGCATTATTTAAGCTGTTGACCGGAATCGGCGGACTCTCGGGCGTGGCGGCGCTGGTAATATGCTGGATGGCATACCGTTTGGTAACATCGGAAAAAGAAGCCCGGACAAAAGAAACCGAGGAGCGCAAGAACCTCACGCGCAAGGTTGATGAGCTAGAAACGGAAAAGTTTACGAAGCTCGAAAACAAAGTTGACGCCCATATTAAGGAGGACCGAAGTCAGGAAATACTGAACGAACTCAAGCACCTGACTGGATCAGTATCACGTATGGCAGACAAATTTGAGCGTGTCACAGCGGCTGACGCCGAGCAGAAAGCAAAGATCGAAACCCATGATCTGTATCTCAGAAACCTGAATGAAATCGTCACCGGTCACATCAACAATCACAAAAAATAACGGGCGTCCGCGCCGGACGCCATCGGTGCACCGCCTCTCATCGGCGGACTACATGTGCGACCGTCACAGGAGACGGCCGGACGCTTTTTTACAGATAGCGAGATAGCAAGATTGCGAAATTGCGAGATAAAAAAACTTTTAACTCTTAAGGGAACTTCTAAAAATTATT
>DPDG01000029.1 GCA_003526375.1 Lentisphaeria bacterium | reverse complement strand
GCTCCAATTGGAAAGGTGAAGGAATGAACGCACTTTACGCATATTTCGCATACGGAAGCAACCTGATGCCGGACAGATTGCTTCAGCGATGCCCGACTGCGGTTCCTTATGCTCCGGCGATCCTGCCGAACTACCGGCTCACCGAACGGCTTTATGCAGATGTAGATTTTACCCCAAGAGCAAAGGTTCACGGCTTCGTTTATCTTCTTCGGGCGCAGGATGTCGCGCGTCTTGACCGCTACGAGGGATATCCGCGGATTTACTGCCGTTACACCGTGGATGTGATCCTCGACGACGGGACGGAACTGCCCGCGCTGATTTACGAAATGACTCCGAAAACCAAGGAGATCCGCAATGGTCTACCCTATCCGGAAGATTATCGGAAGATCTGCCGTGAGGGAGCGAATCTTCACAGAATCCATAATCACTTTATCAGAAAGAGGAGGCGCAAATGAAAATAGAAACGGTCCTGTTCGCCGCATACGGAACACTCCGTTCCGGCGAACACAATGAACGCTTCTGCCGGAATGCCGTTTCCCGCAGAAGTGCAACGATTTCCGGAACGCTCTATGACACGGGATGGGGGTTCCCGGCTTTCGTGCCGGAAGGTGATACCCCGGTCACGGTCGAGCTGATTGAGATTCCGATCCGGGACTGGGCGGATGTCGACCGGCTGGAAGGATATCCACGGCTCTATGATCGTATCCTGACAGATTTCTGCCTGCCGGATGGTTCGACTGTTCAGGCATGGATCTATATCATGAACCATCTGCCGGAGCAGGCAGAAGTCATCCCCTCCGGTGACTGGAAAGTGAGGTGAACCATGGAAAAGACCGTATTGATCGAACTGACCGCAAAGAAAATCAAACTCGCAGAACTGATCGTTTTGATGTGCTTGTTCGGAAGTATCGCCGCAGGGCTGGGGCTGATGTATCTCTGGCTCCCGCTCGGAATTATGATGTTCTGTATCGCAGGAATTGCCTTCCTCGCGTTCTGTTACGTCCGCGTATGGCGATGGTGGATGAACGGGTGAAGAGGAGGTCTGCCATGTGCGAACACTGCATCGACTGCTTCTTCCGGGACGAGGACGGCGACAGGGAACAGTGCATTTTCGATCTCGAAAATCCCATTGAGATCAATTATTCCGATCCGGCCTGCGAGCACTTCGAACTGAGCGAGACGGCGGTCGCGGAACGGCGGAAACAGCCGGGCGAACTGTAAGGAAAATCAAAATGACGACTTCCCTTTCAGACGTTTCGGTGCTATAATATATTGCAACACAACGGAGTTCCCATGCCAACGTTTCATAATCAATTTCAGCCCCGCACCACCCGCGCGACTGTTTATCAGCTTCGTGCCGATGTCCTCTGTCCGGACGGCATGGAAAATTCTTTTTCCCAGATCATCGGGCTGATTCTTCCATTCGTCGCCAAATCTCTCTATACGAAACTGCCGCCCGAAGCGGCGGAACATCGCAACTTCGAAATCCAGGACGAGAACCGCCAGTGCGAATGTGTCGCCGTCCCGGAGCGGATGCTGTGGGCGATCCGATTCAAATTCACCAGCAAGGACGGGACGTTGTGGTATTACGATGTCTCTCTTGTCCGGGAAGATGACCGGCTGATTTTCGGCATGAAGATCGACACGGCTTTCGGGGCCGACGTGAAGGCTTTACAGGCAAACCTGCCGCTGGTCGAGTCTTTGCTCGGGTGCGGCCTCCTCGCGCAAGGACGGCCCGTTACGGCCAATCTGTGGCTCGTCAACACGCCGGAGGACGTTCAGGAGCTGGTGGCTCTGCTGGAAGCCCCTTACCGTTCCCTGCCGGGGATCGTCATTTCCGCCGTAAACCGGAATGCGTGGCGTTTCACGCCGACCGCTCCCGGCTATCTGGTCAACGCCGCTTACCTGGCGGACAAAGTCAAAGGCTACGCCATTGTTGCGCAGATCAGTTTTCAGGCGGCATTTGCCCTGACCGAGGCGGTCGGCAAGAGCTGGTCCGTTTACGATGGAGCCTGCCGGACCTATTTTCCGAAGATCGATTTCGACAACGGTTCCCCGGCGCACCACCCCTGTAATCTGAAAGACAAGATCTGGTTCTGGAATTACGAAGGGCTGCGCGGAGAACGGGGCTACACGGCGTTTCTGATCGACACCGCGCATCGGGCCGCATCCACCAACCGGACCGACTGGAGCGGCCTTTACTTCGTGCCGGACGCACGGATTCTCGCCGCCGAACTGGAACTGGCCCACGCAGCGCACCTCGCCAACGCCCCGGAACGGGAACTGGCGATGCAGAACCACATCGCCGCGCTTCAGCGGAAGCTGCAGACGGCGGAAGATGAGAACGTCGATTGGCTGGGCGAACTGGAAAAGGCGACAGAGGAAGCCGAATACTACAAGCAGGAGAACGCGGCACTCCGGGTGCAGCTGGACGCTCTCCGTGCACACCTGATCCGGCAGAACGGCGAGTCCCCGGACAAGGAAATCCCGATCCCGACCAACTACAAGGTCATGGGCGAATGGGTGAAGGAACACCTCGCCGGACGGCTGGTTCTGCTGCCGCGCGCGGAACGGGCCGCGTCAAAAGCCGAATATGCCGAGGTCGGGATGGTTTACCGGGCCTTGCTGATCCTCGCCAACGAGTATCGGGACTCCCGGATGGGCACAGGAACGGACAAGGCTTTCCGGGATGCGCTCGCCCAATTCAGCATGAACTTCTCCGGCTCCATCGACAAAAGTCGCGCCGGACAAGAGGGCGAGGCCTACTACGTCAACTATCCTATCGGGACCGATCAACGGGCATTCCTGCAGTTCCACGTCGTCAGGGGAAACTCCCGCGAAGACCGCTACTGCATGCGGATCTACTTCTTCTGGGACGAGGACACCAACCAGGTCGTGGTTGGCTGGCTACCATCTCACCTCAGCAATCGGATCAGCTGATTGCCTTACAGCTTTCCTTTGGCCGTAAAGTAAAGTGTCTGGTCGAATCTGCGTTCCGGCTTCAGTTCTTCTTCCCCGCCGTTGAGGATAATTTCACGAACGACAGAACTCGGAAGACACGGCGTGAGCAATCGAGGCGATGCAGACATATAACGATTGGTTATGTTTCCGGAAACGGCAAATTCTTTGTCCGTCTGCCGCCCGAAATCCATTTCATGGTAGATTTTTGACAAAGCGACTTTGTGGCTTGTTGACATCTGGTACATGAAACGGAAAAAGCGAGCAGCACTCCTCATTTGACGGTTTATGGTCGAGGATGCTCTACTTTCCCATGCACTGTCAAGGAAAAGGCGACTAAGCGCAAAATCACTCCAAACAAAGATGTCAAATGCCTGTTCGGCCAACATTGGAGACTGTCCTTGCGTTTTCCAAACAGGTTGTAGCAATATGGGCTTTTGATGGGAAAGATATGCTTTCTCAAAATCGTTGATGCATTTCAACATGGATTCCAATTTTGATGAGATTTCAACCTTGTTTCCCCAGTCCTGCATATCAGTGCCAATGGGCTCAAATCGATCACGAATTTCATCCATGTTTTTGAAGCAAGAATCTGCAATTCCAAGCGCACAATATTTTGTCGTAGCCGGTCGGATAACGATCTCCGATCCCCATAAGGATTCCGGTTTGACAGATGTCCCGCTATCTGGGAGAACAGTCAACTTGATTTCAAGGGGTCGCAAAAATTGTCCCTTGGTAGACTTTACGACCAAGTCAATCCCGCCGATGTCATCACTCGCGTATTTTTGATACGGTTCAAATTTGGATTCAAAAGCAAAGTAGAGTTGATCGTTTGGCAATTGTGAGTTGAAAATGTCGTCAAAAGACAGCTCGACTGGAGTGACTTCCAGTTTTTTATTCAACATCAAGTAGACAGCCTTTATCCCGTGATCTCGCATATAACAGGCCAAAGCAATCGGGAAAGAACTGTTGAATTGATTTTTCCCCCAGAGGTCCATATTGGTTCTATTGGATGCGGAAATACCATACAGCCCCGGTTTTTTCTCGTTTTTCATCAAAAAATCTCCATGTTTCCGGCGTCAACATCTTGACGCCGGAAGAATACGTGCTATATTATACCACAAGATAATATAGCACTCTTTCGTATTTATTACAAGCCAAGGAAGCAAAAATGAAGGTAGTTGATCTTTTCGCCGGATGCGGCGGTCTCTCTCTGGGATTTCAAAATGCAGGGTATGAAATCGCTGCCGCCTACGATTTCTGGTTGCCCGCGGTCAACGTCTATCGCGAGAACTTTACTTCACACAGCATCTATCAGATGGATCTCTCCGATACCGAAGCGGCAGTTCGGCATATTATGCCATTTGCTCCGGATATGATTATTGGCGGTCCCCCCTGTCAGGACTTCTCTCATGCGGGAAAACGCCAAGAGGGAAAGCGCGCGAGCCTCACCGAGGCCTACGCTAAGATTGTCAGTCAAATTTCTCCAGAATGGTTTGTCATGGAAAATGTCGACCGTGCCCAACAGAGCGAAGCCTACAAGAGAGCGAGAACAATCTTAAAGGAGGCAGGATATGGTCTGACTGAACACATATACGATGCGTCGTTGTGCGGTGCGCCTCAAAAAAGAAAGCGTTTCATATGCATCGGCAAAAAAGGAGAAACGGACGGTTTCCTGGAAAAGATAATTCTGGATAACGAAGCCAAGAAACCCATGACCATGAGAGATTACTTCGGTGATTCCCTCGGCATTGAATATTATTATAGACACCCACGCAATTACAATCGAAGAGGGTTTTTCTCTATTGATGAACCGTCACCGACAATTCGTGGAGTAAATCGTCCTGTCCCGCATGGGTACACGCGCCACCCCAACGATCCGGAGAGCATAGATGGATTGCGCCCGCTGACCACGGAAGAGCGCGCCCAAGTTCAGACTTTCCCGAAGGATTTCATTTTCAAAGGTTCAAAGACCGATTTGGAGCAAATCATCGGCAATGCCGTTCCGGTGAAACTCGCAGAATTCGTTGCGCGCAGGATATCAGACTATCGCAACATATCGAACGAGCAGTGTTGCGATTACATGCGTTCATGGCTGATGGAAAAAAAAGAGATGTCCGCCGCTTCTGCAAAGGATGTCATTTCTCGAATCAACAGAGTTAGGTGCTTGACACCAATTATGCACAGCGATACTGCGATTGATGTCAACTATCGGCTTGCGAAATCTCCCTCTTTCAATGAAATGTCTTCATGCGTTAAATCACAAATGAAAAGAGCCGTGGCGCTGTATTTCGAATTCATAGCGCAATCACTCAATGCTGCGTTCGATGATTCCGAGCCAACCGATTCAGGTCTCTTGGACCAAGAATACCGCCAGAAAAAGCAGACTGCGCAAGAATAGGTTTTCTCCTGATGGATTGCTTTGACTCAACAACACGAAGAAGAATTATGCAGAGCGTTCGGTCGAATGACACGACCCCGGAACTCGCGGTCCGCTCGTTTCTCTTCCGTCATGGATTCCGCTTCCGGCTTCACGTCAAGACTCTGCCGGGACATCCCGACATTGTCCTTCCAAAATACAAAACAGTTATTGAGGTTCGCGGTTGTTTTTGGCATCGGCATCCCGGATGCCGACAGGCAACCATGCCGTCCTCAAATGTTGAATTCTGGCAGAAGAAATTCAAACGGAATGTCGACAGAGACAAGGAAACGGAAAAACAGCTGAACGAGCTCGGCTGGAATCTAATCGTGGTTTGGGAATGCGAGCTGAAATCAGATGAATTTCTAAAATCCCTTCCATCGTTAATTCTTAATAAAAGGAATTGCCAATGAATTATGGGAAATCACTTTCCGAGCAGGAATTAAAATCAATAGCCAGTGTTTTGGGAGCAACAGAAAGCATTCTCTCTAAAGCGAACCTTAAGGATTTAATGATTCAGGAGAAACTCCACATCGTAGACGACGGATACCGAAGCAACCAATACGTTTATCGATTGGGGCTGAATAAGCGAGATTGGCTTTACAATTGTTTTGCCGAGACCTGTAATCAAGAGCAGAGTTTCGACAAAATTTATCGTTTTATTGAAGCTGCAATGAATCCAATTAGATATGCTGCTGACTCCGACAGATCGAAATATTTTTCACTCAAGGAAGAATTGAATAAAGTTTTGCTTTTAATTGGACTTTTTGTAGATGAAAGAGGTAAACTTTTGCCTACGAAACAAGCCTCGACTCTTGAGGAGGTTGATGAGCGTGTCAATCACCTTAATGCAGAATTGCAAAAGAGATGCATCCATTACGAAGTGAAAAAGTATTGCAAGAAAGAACTTCTTCAAAAGGATTTCTTCGATGCCGTATTTGAGGCGTCAAAAGGGCTTGCTCAACGAGTACGTGAAATTTCTGGCATGCAGGGGGATGGAGGACAACTTTTTCAACAAGCATTTTCCTTAAAGAATCCAAGTTTATTTTTTAATTCTCTTAGGACTGAGTCCGAGAAAAGTGAATTTACCGGACTGAGCGAGTTACTTCAGGCTATTTTTCACCTCGTCCGTAATCCCGCAGCCCATACACCTAAAATCAACTGGAAAGTAGAAGAGGAAAAGGCTCTTGACATTCTGACAGTCATTTCATTTGCTCATAAGTATCTCGATGAATGTCGTCAGATGCCTGGGAAGTTGACCCAAAAATAGAAAATAAAAAGTGGCAGGAGCTTCGATAATAATGGGACTTGATATCTACATCAGCAGAAAAACATCGTCCGGCAAGGAATGCCTTATTCACTGGCACAAATTCGGGCCTCTGGCCGAATGGTTCAGGGAAAAGATTTACGATGGAAAACTGGACTGCAATGAGCGCCCCCTGGATTATCTTGCACTGGTGTTTTTGCACGAAAACTGCGTTGCCGCGCTGGATTCAGAGAACTGGAAAGAGAAGATGCAGGAACAGCTTTTCCCCGTAAAGTCGGATTTCGCCTGGACGGGGCGGCGTGAACTTGCTTATTTAAAGATGCTGGAGTCCATCGCCGAGGACATTGAAGATGTGTCCCAACCGGAAGACGGGGAAGAACTGCTGATTCAGATAACGTATTGAGTGATGTACCATGAACCACGAGCAAATCAAGACTATCAAACATAAGGTCGTGTATATTAAGGATAGAAGGCATAAAGATGAGCGAAACGGGTAAAAAATCCCTTGTGGTCTTTCAGGACAAGACTATTCGCCGGACATTGCACAATGATGAATGGTATTTTGCCGTGGTTGATGTTGTAGCGGTTTTGACGGACAGTGTCAATCCGACGGATTACATCAAAAAAATCCGTCGCCGCGATCCGATACTCGCGCAAGGGTGGGGACAAATTGTCACCCCCCTTTCCATCGAAACGGCTGGCGGGGTTCAAAAGGTGAACTGTGCCAATGTCAAAGGACTGTTCCGTATCATCCAGTCCATCCCATCGCCCAAAGCAGAACCGTTCAAGCAGTGGCTGGCGCAAGTTGGCTACGACCGGGTGTTGGAGATCGAAAATCCCGAACTCGCCCAGGAACGCATGAAAGAACTCTATGAGCAGAAAGGTTATCCAAAGGATTGGATTGACAAGCGGTTGCGCGGTATCGCCATTCGCCAGAATCTCACCGATGAATGGAAAGCGCGAGGCATCACCGATGAACGAGATTTTGCCATCCTTACTGCGGAAATCAGCAAGGCAACTTTCGGTATGACACCGTCTGCCTACAAAATCTACAAAGGATTGAATTCACCGAATCAAAATCTCCGCGACCATATGACAGACCTGGAACTGATTTTCACCATGCTTGGCGAACGTGTCACTACGGAACTTTCCAAACAGGAAAAACCTACCTCCATGCCGGGACATAAATCGGTGGCGCAACGAGGCGGCAGGGTTGCCGGGAATGCCAGAAAAGAGACGGAAAAAGAATTAGGGCACTCCATTATATCCGGAGAAAATCATCTCTCCAGCAATGAACTGCCTGGAATCGGAGAAAGCGAAGATAAATGAGTCATAAGCAGGCCAAAGCCGCCAAACGCAAAGCAAAGCTGAAGGCGCGGAAATTTCACGCTGAGCAACATCGTCTGTACCAGAGCGGACGTATCGCCGATGCGCTCATGGATCTGTGTGCCGATGTTCTGCCGGAGTATGTCGACGATTCCAGGGGGATCGACCTTGTCGGGCGCAATATTCTCTGGCGCATGGGCATGGTCGCGTGGAATATCGCCGTCACCGGCCGCCGGGAGATTGATGAATCCTCTATCAACACGATGAAGCTGGATGTGGAATCCCGGAAAATGGTACGGGATGAAGTCAACGCGCTTGTCCGGCTCAAATACAGGAAATATCCCGAACTTCGGACCTCCATTTCGAATGTATCCGCTGTCAATGTTGCCGGGGGTGCAAAACTGAAAGTTTCCCTCGGAGACACATTTCCGGCGATGCCTATACCGGATTTTACCGACAAACCCGAACTGCTCACGCCGGAGCAACTTCTTGCCAAACGCAAGGCATTAGGGCTTTCGCAGGTTAAATTTGCTGCCGCACTCGGCGTTTCCGTGAAGAAGGTCTCTGCGTGGGAGCACGGGAAAGCGGCGCCGACCGAAGCCGAACTTGAAAAGATAAATTCATTTACCCCTGAAAAGGAGTGATACGATGAGCAAAGAAGATACAAAACGGCATTTCGCGGAAATCTGCGAAACGATCTGGAGCAAGATAGAGCATCAGGAAAGACTTGAAAAGGCAACTGCCGAAAAGATGCGTCAGATCGTGGCAAACATGGCGATGATCGCATGGAATATGTGCCTCATTCATAAATCAGCCGACGAAACGAAGAAAGCCCTGAGGAGACTGGCCGAGGAGAAGTATGACGGCAGTCCGTGCGCGCTGACACCCCTGATGGATACGGCGGAACTGAAATGGCTCGATTACCGGGACGATCACGAGCTTATTTCCAAGGTCGAAGTGAAAGCGGTGGACGGCAAGCCGAAAGCCGTCGCATATTTGAAAGGGGAATGCCCCGAAGTCTCGTCCAAGTTTGCCGAGTTTCAGGCATTCCTGAACTCCCCGGAGATTCAGGAGAGACTGAGACACACTCCGCCGGACAAGCTAGAAGAGGAAATCGGGAAAATCGCCGCGGAATACAACGCGACACTTCTTTCGCCCATTTCCGCCGGAGATGATGCGGATGACGAGGACGATGATGACGAGGATACATATAAGCGGGAATTCCCGCTCCCCAGGGAAGAGCTGGATATCGCATATCAGATCATGCGGGAGGCTCCGCAGGAGGAGAAGAAAAAGATGCTCGCCCATGTTTTGAGCGGTCATTCGTTCCTTGCCCCGCTCTGCAAAAATGCCGCTACCGCAAAATTCGTCCCTGATGTTATTCTCGCCGTCACTTCAGCTTATATTCCGGATACCCATTTAATCGGGTTCGGCGAAGATCATTTCAAGAATGGACTGAAATTGGCACAAGGTCTCGTCTCGGATTTTCTCGACGACAAAAAACGATTCCCCGCCCTGGTCGAGGGATTTGGTGAACCGAACTTGTTTACCTTCCTTGCGGAGACGGTGGACGGGTTCAAACTGCCGCCGAAAGAGTTCAAGAATACCCTGAGCACTCTGATAACATGGGGCCTTTTGATCGAAGGGGCGCGCCGGGTGGAGCATCCGGATGAATACGAAGATTTGCAGGATGATGAGGGGGAGGAAGAGTACGACTTCGACAAGAAAAATCTCCAAGTCCTGCAGCTTCACGTAAAACTGCGCGGATTTCGGTGCTCGGCGGATGTGCTTGTCCGGGAGGACTGCACCTTTGAGGACCTTCACGATTTTCTGAATCCGCTGTTCAACCGGGAGGACGACCACCTCTATCGCTTCGAATGCGAAGACGGCTGCACCGCCGTGCGCGATGAAGAGGATATCGACGATGATGAAGTGCTCTCAAGCGAATGCTATGTCGGGCATCACCTTTTCCCCGGCTCGGGAGCGTATTATCTCTTCGATTTCGGCGACGAGTGGGAGCATGACATCTCCGTCAAAAAGATAATCCCGCTCGACCCGAAGGAAAAATATCCAAAAGTCCTCAAAATCACCGGGAAGATTCCGGAGCAATATCCGGATTATGACGAGGAGGATGAGGAATGACCCTCCGTAAAGATAAAAGATAAAGATCAAATTATTGTCAGGCTTAAACCGCAACCTGGCGGGATACGGATTTGCTGTCATTTCGGTGCGTGTGAGATCT
>DPDG01000037.1 GCA_003526375.1 Lentisphaeria bacterium | reverse complement strand
GTTTTCGGATTGATGTTCTTCTGAAACAGACTGAATTCCTCGCTTGTCACAATCTCCCCGCGTAATCCGAACGCATCCGCCAATTCACCCAGCCAATAACCGACTACATTTTCATGCTCCGAATAATAATCGTTTGAAGAAAGATGATTTGCATAGAAACTTTTCCCGGAACCATGACTCGCACGGATCTTCGTCATATTGAACATCGCACTACGCTCCTCTCACTCTTGCCGTTCAAAATCCACATAAATAAATTTGCCCGGGTATAGTCTACGAGAAGCAGTTGCAAACTGCAAGCAAAATCAAAATCGCGATGAGAAAACTTACGGAGATTTTCTCATCAGTGGAAAAAAGCAGAAGTAAAAACGCAATACCCCTGCCATGAGAAGGTTTGTCAAGTGGGATATTCGATAAAATCAAGGATTTCTTCTCTGAATGGCGGCTCTTTTCAACTTAAGAACGCTCTCTGTTTCGCTTCCATTCGCGTAATGGGCCGCCAAGCCCGACGCATGATATAGTCCGCCACGGATGCCGTAATCTATTGAACGAGTTTTTTGTTTGACCTGGCGAGTCATAACCCACGGGGTATTCCACGGTCACCGGACAGAACATTGAGCGATAAAATCGTGATAAGCTTTCATCTCCTTATGCAAAGTGAGAGTTCTAAATCCATCCCTGTTGAATCCTGTTTTATGCAGCTTTGGGATTCCGATGATTTTTCTTGTAATGCGGATCATATGCTTCATCGGTCTGCCAAAGCGTATAGATCATGCCGGCCAGTTTACGTGCAACAGCCACCGTCGCTTTCTTTTTGGCGATCTTGCCACCACGGGCCGCAATCTTCATTCCATAGGTTTTTAAATCACAGTCCTCTCCGAAGTGTCCAAGGATATAACTCGCTCCCTGGATTAGATATCGGCGGAGAAATCGATTCCCTTTTTTGGTGATCCCCAACTGTTTATCTACATCTCCGGATTGATCCCGTTTGGGGACAAGCCCCAAATAAGCGGCAAGACGTTCCCTGTTTGGAAAACGATGGGAATCTCCGATTACCAGAAAAAATGATAATGCTGTGGTCGGACCAACTCCTTTGATCTGACGGAGTTTTTCTGTAACAGGATATTTCTTGCACAGTTTCGCTATGATACGATTATAATTCTTGATTTCTTCACGAATTTTAATTTCTTGATCTGAAGCCCTTTTCCCGTTTCCAAATCTGCTTTCCTCACAAAGATTTCAATGCTCTTGCTGGATACATCGAAGCCGATATAAAGTTTCTTGTTGCGCTCATTTTTCATAGTGTCAGCTCCTCTTTTTTTTATCTTTTTGCCTGAATGAACTACAATTTCCAAATATACTCCGATACCCAAGATTTTCGAAACAACCACCATGACTTCTTCCTTCTCATTATATCTATGAGAAGGTTTTTCCTGGGGTGATTCGATGAAATTGGGATGTTTTCTTTGGTAAAGTTTTTTGCTGATGTCGCTCAGAGCCGATTCGCTTCCCCGTCGCAGCATTCCCGATAATATCGGCTGACAGTCAATTGCAGGCTTGATTGAGGAAGGAATATGCTCAATTCGATCGGGTTGGAGTCGCAGGTAGTGTCCAAAGGAAATGCAGGACAGTCAGATTCAAAATCATTCTCAGGATATAAATTGTAAAATATGAAAGTAGATGTATATTAGATTCAACTCAATATAGGGAATGCGGAATGGGCAGAATCAAAAAAAATGTAACAAGAGAAGATGTCGCCAGACTTGCCAATGTATCCCATATGACCGTGACGCGGGTTTTGAACGGGGCTCCGCAGGTCAAGGAGGAAACATGCAGAAGAGTGCTGGCAGCATGCGAACAGCTGCAATTCCGGAAGAATCTGGTCGCTTCTTCGCTTCGCAGCAGAAAGAGTCATGCCATTGCAGTAATTGTGCCGACTTTCCGCCATGAATTTTACAGCCGTCTGCTGGCGGACATCGAAACGGAGGTCCAGAAGGATCAGTACTGCATCATCGCATCCCAGTTTCTTGGACCGGATCAGGCGCAGAAATATTTGGAATGGGAGAAAATTTCCGATTTGCTCTGTCGGAATGTGGACGGAATTATCCTGGATTGCGACCTTGCGCCGGAGACGGAACGTCGTCTGGCAATGGAATCCGTTCCCGTAGTCTGCATCAACCGGAACACGCCACAGAGACTTTTTGATGTGGTTTTGAGCAACTATTCGGAGGATTTTGCCGGCTTGACCCGTATGCTGCTCGGCAAAGGTCACCGGAGGATTCTTTTTGCCGGAGGGTTCATGGAAAATCAGGAATCCAGGGAATCTTGCAGTGGTTACCAGATGGAAATGAAGCGGAATCATCTGCCGCAGCTCAGCATCGGGCATGGATTTTCTTTTGAAGACGGGGTCAATGCCGCGGAGGAACTGGTCCGGAAACAGATTGACTGCACGGCGGTCATGTGCATTTCCGACTATGTGGCGATCGGCTTGATTTCCCGTCTGGACAAATACGGCGTCAAAGTTCCGGAAGACATCTCCGTGACCGGCTATGCCGGGGATTACATTACACAATTCTGCCGTCCTTCCATTACAACCGTGCAGCAGCCGGTTCATGAAATTGCCCTGAATGCCGTCCGCCGCCTGCTTTTCAAGATTTCCCATCCGGAGATTGCGGAACGGGTGGTGGTACGTCTTTCCGCACATATCATTGAACGGGAATCGACACGTTCATTGGAATAAAGGGAACCTCTGAAGTTATCTGCGATATCGACCGTTTTTTTAGATGCCCCGGAAAAAATCTGCTTTTTTTCAGAAAGGAATTTGAAATTTGAAAAATTCAATATATTATTATCTATGTTTTCGAAAACATTATTATTAATCAAAGAGATAAGGAGCAGCGAAAATGTTTTGCAGAAAGGGAATGTTACGCTTCGGCTTCGGAACGCCAATCATCGTGTCAGGGCGTTGTTTCACCTTGATAGAACTCCTGATCGTGATTTCAATCATTGCCATCTTAGCCGCCATGCTGCTTCCTGCTTTAGGGAAAGCCCGTTCGGTTGCACGCCGAATTTCCTGCGGGAGCAATCATAACCAGCTGGGAAAAATGCTGGTCATGTATGCAGACGACAATCAGGAATATGTCTGCATCTGGCGAAGCGGCACTACGGCAGGCAACTCTCTCTATAATTGGTTTTCCCTGCGTTCCGGTTCCGCCGATCCCGCGAATGGCATTCATAACGGATTTTTAACATCCTATTATGGAAAAAATGTGAATCTGCCTCAGAATATTGGCGGCAGGGGGAATAAAATGGCATGTCCGGCAAGAAATACGGCAGATAGTAATTTCAAACACAGTTACGGGCTCAATCCTCAACTGTTAAGGGGAACAAAATGCATGATCGACGTAGGGCATGATTATCCGCCCGGAAAACTGTCTTCCATACCGCAGCCGAGTTCCTCTATGAATATCAGCGAAGCCAACAATGGTGGTCTTTGCGGTCGTTCGGACACTTATTATGTTTTTCCGCATGGCGGAAATTACAGGGAAGGTGAAGTGATTGACGAAGCGATCGCTAATTCTTCCAAGAGCGCCAATATACTTTTTTTCGACGGACACGTCGCTGTCAGGACCGCCCGGGAAGTTCCTCTGCTCAACTGGGATGTCTTCTGCAAATTCTGGAAGCCGTGGATCAGTTCCTGCCCCGGCGAAAAGAACTTCTGGCACAGTAACACAAAATATGATTAAAAATAAGGAAGAAAATCATGCTGAAAAAACTGTTGTTGATTTTTTTGGGTGCTCTTTCGCTTCAAGGAAGCGACTCTCTGGAGCAGCTCCGCGTAAATCGTGAAATTTATTGTCCGGAAATCAAACAGCCCCTGCCGGCAGACGGCAAAGCGGACAGTGCCGGCTGGCAACTTCTGCCTTGGAGCGGAAACTTCATTGTCCTGGATTCGCTCTGGGTGGAAGCGCCGGTCAAAACTGAAGTTGCTTTGGCTTATGACAGCAAATATCTTTACCTCGGAATGAAAATGTCGGAACCGCAGGGCGGCAATCTTGCGGGGCGTGGTAAATTTTCCATTTGGCAGAACGACGTGGCTGAATTCCTGCTATGGAAAAAAGATGTGAAAAAAGAGTGGCTTCATCTGGCTGTCGACTGCGCGGGGAAAGTCTATTTTACCAGAGAAATCGACATTCCGGAAATGCCGGGAAACTATCGTTCCGAAGAATTGCCGAAAGAAAACCTCCGGATTGGTGTCCAGTTGAAAGCGGATGGCTGGAACTTGACTGCCGCAATCCCCTTGGAGCTGGTTCAGAATTTTTTGGGAGACGGGAGCCGTGTCAATTTCGGACGGCAGCGGCGCACTCCTTACAGTTTTAGCGCATGGTGCAAGGGAAACGGTCTGCGCGACTATGACCGGAACGGGATCGTGAGGCTAAATTCTCAGGAAAAGACAATCCTGCATGAAAAGCAATATGCTTCCGCGCTGCAGAGATTTCAAGAGGAACGGCAGACCGTGATCGGAAAATTCAAAGCTCCTGTTTATACGCATAAATATGCCTTTTCCGCAGATGCCGCCACCCCGAATTACCGTCCGCTTTTTCAAAGTTATACCGCGGAGAACGGTGCCGGATGGCTTGATGCCGCAGGAATCAAAAAAGGATCTTTGCAGGAGTTCATCCGGGAAAATTCGGCGCATGCAAAACGTTTTGAGTCCAAAGCGATCTCTCCGCTTGCCGATACGTATTTGTATGCGGAAACTTTCGAAGATCATACGTTCCGGGTTGATCTTCCGAACGGACGCTATAAAATTCATATTCTTTCGGGGCTGATTTCCCGGGAAACTGCGCCGCATCGCAGACGTTTTACGGTCTTTGCACAGGGAAAAGAAATCAAACGGTTTGATGTCGGGCATGAGCTCTATCTGAAATATGATTTCCCTGTGACCATAACTGACGGAAAGTTTCTGCTGACGTTCCGCGGCGACCCGGAAGTCTTGAACGATAATCCCGGCTCGCTTCCCCTTTCTGCGGGCGAAGCTGTAAAGTTTTATCGTCCGGGCTGGCTGATCAACTCCATCGTGGCAACGCCTGCCGCCGACCGGAAAACCGCCGCAAAACAGATCGCTGTTGATGAACTGGAAATTACTCATTGCAGACCGGAAATTCTCGGAAATTATCAGCGGGTGGAATACAAGGACCCGGAACCGAAAAGCTTTCCGGAATTCTGGAAGAAACGCGGTTATGCTCTGTTTTCCCGTCCGTTTGGAAGTCAGCTCTATCCGGAAAGCCGTCCGAAGCCGGGGGAACTGCTGGAAAAACTGACCGTGAAAGCGGTTGCCGGAGAGCCGGTGTTCCTCAATTTCGGAATGCTTCCGCTGGAGGATCTGGAAGATGTGCAGATTTCAGTGAAAGGACTTCCGCTCGACGTGGAGGAGAGCCGTTACATCAGCAAACTTCTCGGAGGAGGGAAGTATACGATGGCTCCGCTGTTCAATGACAAATACGACAACACGGACCATGATTTCAACGCAGGAGAAAACCGCTGGATCTGGCTGACCGGACGGATTCCCCAGGACGCAAAACCGGGGAAACTCCGCGGAAGTCTCATGATCACGGCGAAAAATGTGAAACAGAGTTACCCGATTGAACTTGAGGTTCTCCCGTTTCGGGTGAAAGAACCGGATTTTGCGTTCGGCGGTTATAATCCGCTGGGCTACAATCGTCCGGGACGCATCTATGAAGATCAGCTGGCGGCACTCTGTCTGAAATATGAGATGCACATGCACGTCTTTTATCTGGATCCGTTCCGCGGTGAAAAATCCTGGACAGAGCTGAAAAACCGGATTCGGCTCTATCAGAAAAACGGTCTGAAAGGTCCCTTCCTGATTTATGTCTATCTCCCCATTGAAAAAGTTGATATCCCTCTGCGAAATCATAAAATCAGCCGGATTCCGGATGATGTGATGAAAACCATGCTGAATACCGCAGGCCGCCTGCTGAAAATGCACAGGGAGGAAGGATTTCCGGAACTGGTTTTCGTAGCAATGGATGAGGCGCACTGCAAGGGGGATCCCTATTGGTCGGAACAGATTCGTTTGAACCGCGAAGTCAAGAAGCTTTATCCGGAACTCAAAACCTCTGCCGCGGAGTCCGACCGCAGCATTGCCCGGATCGGAAAAGCGCTGGATGCTCCGATTGTTTTTGAAGTGGACGACTTCAATGTTTACCGCTCCTATCCGAAAGTTTACAGCTATACGAATCAGTATCTTCTGGAACCCAACGACATGAACAGCGGACGCATGCAGTGCGGCTGGATTCCCGCCACGGTGAAACTCAACGGGCTGGCGCCGTGGGTACTTTATATCGGAATTGGAGAAAGCGGATTCCGGGATGGAATCTGGACGATGATCCAGCAGCGCGGAGTCGGCGGTTATCATTATATGCCGAAGCTCTGCACATTGATGGGAACAGTCGGACAATGGGATCTGCGTTATGCTGAAACGTTGAAAGATATGATTTCGGCAGCGGAAAAAAGTTCGGATTCTGCCCGGAAGGCAGCCGCGGAAGAAGCAAAACAACTGCTTGGCACAATCCGCGAATCCACAAAACCAAGCATCAAGTATTATTACCATAGCGGTTACTGGCAGCCGGAAGTGTTCAACAGGCTGCGGGAAATCGTGACGGAACAAATCATCAAATTGAAAAAACTGGAGAAACACAAATGAAAAGAATGTCAATGTGCATCTGCGCGGTGCTGTTTGCCGCAACCGGACTTTCCGCACAGGATCAATGGTGGAACAAAGAATGGGAATCCAGAGTGCCACTGACCCTGAACGCAGGGATGAACCCCGCAAAAGGAATGCTGGCATCCGCAAAAATCGCAGGTCCTTCGGCAAAGATCGACTTGAATTCAGCACGACTGATCCGCGCCGACGGGAAAGAGATTCCGTGCCAGCTCAAGAAAGATACTGCCGGAAATTATTTTGTCGGCTGGAAGCCCGAAGACCTGAAAATGCTGGAAAAACGGACTTACTGTCTTTATTTCTCCGATACGGCAAAACCGGCAGGACCGGCGGCTGTGGATTTTCCGGAATATTTTCCCGGAATGAATCTGATTCCCGGAGCCGGTTTCACTTCGCTTGATAACGCAGGTCATCCGGAAGGATGGGCAATGTCCAGCAAAGGATATGGCATCAAGGACAAATGGTCCGATCAGAACAAAGACCAGATGAAAGTTGTAACTGTCGACAACAAAAAAGCATTGGAGCTGACGGCAAATGCGGTTGTCCATGTAAAAGTGAAACCGGATCATCAGTATAAATTGTCCTTTGAGGGAAAATATGATGCCGACCGGGTTCATGTCACGGTCTGGTACCGCGGCAAAACCATTCATGAATATCTCGCCCGCGAACTTGGCGTCGACAACTATAAAATGCAGATGGCCGCAATGGCAAAAGGCAAATGGAACAACATATCGGAATCCACCTTTATTTACCTTGACAAAAAGACGAAACAGCATTCTTTCGGCAACAAAAAACTGCTGAAATATACGGAGCTTGCATTCATCAACATTACAGTCAAAAACGGCAAGGCATGGATTGCCAATATCTGCTATGAGGATATTACGGATCAAGGCTCCCTGAAAGTGACTGCGGGAGAAATTGAAAAAGCAGGAAATTGAGGGAGATTCGATGACAATGAGTTCCGTAAAGCGTTTTTTATTTCAGGGAGACTCCATCACAGACGGGGGGAGAGGAAGGACGGAAGACCCGAATCATATTCTGGGACACAGTTATGCTTTCCTGATTGGAAGTCGTCTGGCTGCAGATTTCCCGGAATTGGGGCTGGAGTTTATCAATCGCGGCGTCGGGGGGGATTCCCATGTGGAAATGGCGGCCCGCTGGCAGGAAGACACGTTGAATTTGCATCCGGATGTACTGAGCATCCTGATCGGAGTAAACGGAAGCAGACAAGCCTGCGGTATTCCGCGTCCATGGGACAACAAGCCGGATTGCGGCAATCGCCAGAGTCCGGAAGTTTATGAAGAAACCCTTCGGAAAATAATCGGCGAAGCCAAAGAGCAGAACCCCGAATTACTGTTGGTGCTGTGTCTGCCGTTCCGGTTTCCGTCTGCCAGTTTTACGGAAGAAGAAAACGCCATGATTGTCGCGATGGTTCAGAAGCGGGCGGGAATTATCCGTAAACTTGCCGCGGAATTCAATGCGGTGCTTGTCGACTTCCCCGGAGCATTGGAGCGCGCCATACGGAGAAAAGATCCAGCCGAATACTGGAGCTGGGACGGAGTGCATGTTACCTTTGCCGGGAGCGAAATCCTTGCAAGAGAATGGATGCGCACAGTTGCCCCGCATGTGTCTTTTCTCAAGGGATACAAATATTCGAACTGAGGATTTACGGAAGATGAAGAAGTTTGATATTTTCGGTGAAATCTGGCAGATGTCCGATTATTATTATGAAAAACATATGTTGTCTCAAAACGGAGATTACCCCATGCCGGAACCGGACGGATATCCCGTCCCCTACCCCATGCGCGGGATCTTTGAACGATCCAAGGAGGAAGGTCTGTTTTCCGCATTCCGGATCGGCGGCGATTTCTGGCCGCGCGATTTCAAACTGAAAGCGCTCGATCCGGATCAGCAGCGGATTCAGATCGATATGCTGCGCGGCACTACGGATTACAAGCGTCCGGAAAATGCGGAACTGCAGCTCTCTTATGAAGATTTTGCGGAACACTACTGCAATGCCGCCATTGATTTTGCACTGGCGCATCCCGGCAGAGTAATGCTCTGCGCCGTCGGAGAAATCGACTCATCCCATCCCTGGCCGAAAGATCACTGTTTCCGAACCCGGAAAGAGGCTTACGAATTCTTCAAATACAACTGTTTCCATACAAAAGTCGGTTCCTGCGATCCGGATACGCTGTACAGACATCTGAAAAAGCGCGGACTGTCTCCGGAACAGGTGAATCTCATGATGCACGGGGCGTGTCTTTTCGCCATTCCGTATTTCTTCGAGTGGGGATTTCCGCATATCGAAATTGAACGCGGACTCGGAACATCGCTGAACATGCAGGTTTCCCTGGCGTATCTGCGCGGAGCCTGGAAACAGTTCGGACGGAAAGCCCGGTGGGGGATTGATTTCTCCACGCATCAGCCGAATTACAACCAATGCTGCTGGTATGATGAAAACGGAACCCGTCTCGGCGGTTTCACAGAAAGCATGACTCTGCGCTGCTGGATGTCCGCATGGATGGGCGGCGCGGATTATCTGCTCTGTGAAGGAAGCGATTATACGCACTGGGTCTTTCAGAAAGACGGCTCGTTCGGGCTTTCCGCACTGGGGGAAGCGGCAAAGAAATTTGCCGGATTCACTCTCCGCAGCGGCATCGACCGGGGCGAACCGGTCGTTCCCGGCGCGGTCATGCTGGACTATTACAACGGCTATGAACAGGAATACGGAGTATCTCTCATGCGTCCGTATGTGTGGGGCAACTGTCTCCCCTGCACAAACACGGATCTGAACATCAGCTGTGTATTGGACGCCTTCTTCCCCGGACAGCGGGAAGTTTCCGCCCATACGGAACATGTCCGGCATCCGGAATGCGGCTACTCCACCCGTCAGGAATATCTGAAGCTGCTGAAAAAGAAAACCGATATGCGGTATCTGGAAAAGGGCGTCCTCACCCCGACTCCTGCCGGAGATTCGATTGATGTGGTGTGGGATACGGCGCCCCCCGAAGTATTGCGGGAATACAAGGTGCTGATCCCCGCAGGAGCAGCGGTTCTGCCGGATTCCGTGCTGGATGAGTACGTGGCGCAGGGCGGCACTCTGGCTGTCGGCATGGAGAAGCTGACTCCGGAAATGGAACAGAAGCTGGGCATTCAGAAAGAGAAGCCGCTCGGCTCCGACTGGGATTATGACCGGCTTGCACTGACAGACGGCTCCTTTTTCTCCGACGGACTCCGGTATGGTTTCACACGGATGAAATTTCCTTCCGAAACAAAAATTCTTGCAGTCAATTCCAGAAATATTCCGGTCGTTGCGGAAATACCTTACGGCAGCGGGAAGGTTCTTCTCTGCACGGTTCCGCTTGGACAGGATGTTTCCGGCAGCGCCCTGCTCGGTGTGTGGTCGCACATTCTGCAGAACGAAGTGAAAAAACATTTGCCCGTTGAATTTGACAGCCGGGGCATTCTGGAAATTGCAGTCAACCGCAAGGAGAACGGCGGACTGACCCTTGCCCTGTTCAATTCAACAGGTGAAAGCTGGCAGGGCGGTATTCTTTTTCGCGAGCCGGTCTCATCGGTCCGGGAAGTATTTCCGCAGGAATGTTCCCTTGCGTCTGTCGGAAACCGGATCACTGAAACACTTGAGCCGTATTCGGTAAAAATTCTGACAACGGAGAATTCATGAAAATAAAAGACAGAATCTGGCTGTGGGGACAGGATGTGATGAGTCATCACCAGGTTGGACCCCGGAAGGAAAATATCTGGAATCTGCCGGGAATCAACCGGATGAATCCGGCGGAAGGGGCGCGTTTTCTGGGAATACGGAATATGTGCCGCGTGGTCATGAACGGTTCCCCGAAACCGCCGTTCGACAGCGAAATGGAAAAACTTTCCGGCTGCGGACAAGTCATCTGGTCCGTTCTGGGCGACAGCGGTTCCGACCGTTCCGGAAATGTGCAGGATGATCTGGCGGAGCTGCTCAGACTTTCAAAGTATTATCCGAAACTGACAGGCGGAATTCTGGATGATTTCTTCCGTCCGATTTCGGATCAGAACGCAACCGACAAACAGGCGCGTCTTCCGTTGGAGCGAGTCAGAGAAATCCGGAAAAGTCTGCATTCCGCAGAGCATCCGATGGAATTGTGGATTGTGATCTACGAATCCGCGCTGTCGGAATATTACCGGGATTACCTTGCCGAATGCGACGCCGTTACTTTCTGGACCTGGTACGGGGAACATTTGAATGATCTTTCCGGCAATCTTTCCCGTGTTTTTGATCTGAGTCCGGACAAAAAACATCTGGCGGGATGCTATGGTTATGACTACGGCAACGGCTGTCCGCTTTCCCCCGAACTGATGAAAAAACAGTGCGATCTGTACGCGGATTATCTGAAACAGGATTTGTTGCAGGGCATCATTATCTGCTCGAATTGTATCGCGGATATTGGCTTGCAGGGTATCGACTATATACGAGACTGGATCGCTGAGATTGGCGAAGAAACGGTTGTCTCAAAATAAAACTGTAATGAACGCCGTGTGCAAGTTTTATTGGT
>DPDG01000063.1 GCA_003526375.1 Lentisphaeria bacterium | reverse complement strand
GAACCAGTTTCAGGAAAACTTTAGCAATCGTAAGAATCGCCGTCGTATAAAAAACGCCGCGTGTGCCGAACGCGAAAATCACCCAGCCGGCAAACACGGTAGACAGCATGACGCCGACATTCTGGGCAGTGGATGCCCAGCCGAACACGGCGCCGCGCTTGCGCTTCGGAGTCGCGCCGGACAGAATCTTCTGAAACACGGGAATCAGGCCGCCCGCGGCGAAATACATCAGCGTGCGGCTTCCGCCGAATACCCAGAGATTATGGGAACACGCCTGCAGAACAAGGGTCGCGGCGGAGATCAGAAGCGACGGAACAATCAGAAGCGACGGTCTCACCTTATCCGCAAGGTATCCGGTCACGACGCCGGAAAGCAATGCACCGACCGCGACAAACGCACCGATGATGCCCGTCCAGTAGGCGGCGTTCGCAGGGCCGTCGATAATTTCCACCATCATCGCCATATATGGAATTTCAAAGTAACGCACAAACCCCAGAAAGATGAACAGGACGAACATCAGCCACACCCCGACCGTAAAGGCGGGCAGAGGCGAACGGCGGTAATGCCGGATTTTCTCAACATAAGGCGAAGCCGTGGATTTCTCCGGCTTGAAATCATCCTTTGCGAACAGTACGAAAATGCCGGCGATGAAATACATGATGCCGCAGGCGATAAAAGTAAATTTATAGCCGTAATAATGCACAACGATCCCGCCGATCACATTGCCGAGCATTGTTCCGCCCCAGATCGCGGTGCTGAGCGTTCCGAGCGCAAACCCCTGTTTATCTTCCGGCGTGTTTTTCACGATCAGAGTCTGTGCGGCGGCAGTCGTCCCCGCACAGGCGGCGGAAAGAAAGCGCAAGGCAATCAGCATCCATGCGCTTGTGACGTATCCCATGAGCGGGAAAATGAAAGCCGTCACAAAGGTTCCGCGGAGAAGCATCGGACGCACGCCGAAACGGTCTGCCAGCGAGCCCCAGATCGGGCAGAACATCGCATAACCGAGCACACCGAAAAAATAGAACATGGACATATAAATGCCGCGTTCTCCCTCGGCAATGATTCCAAGCTGATCCTTCAGGAAAAGCGGGATGAACGGCATCACCGCCGCAAACCCGGAAAGAATCAACAGTTGTGAAAGCCACATCAATACGAGATTTCTTTTCCAGTGAAGCGTGTCCGACGATGCCATTTCTCTCCTTTTTGAAGTTAAATACAGTGAATTGAAAGCGGGGCGCTATAAATCATTCACAGCTCCCGACGCCTGAAAAAAGGTGACGGAACCGTCGGGCGACCTGCCGTCCACATAAAAACAGCCGGAGGACAACGATCCGCGGCAGACGATACGGTCGCCGAGAGCGCCGGAATGGTTGAAGTTCACCTGTATCTCCGAAACGGAACGGAAAGCGCCGCTCATCATTCCAAGCGCGTCGTTCGTGAAGAAAGCATAATATGCATTATTCAAATGCCGGTTCACATCAATCATCGAGTGACTTACGGTATATTCGCGCAGTTCCGAAACCGCCGGATTGCCTTCCAATTTGTCCAGCCCGGAAAAATAACGGATCTGATCTCCGTTCGCCGGCAAGGCGTTTCCCAGATGCTGAAGCGGCTTCAGGGGACGGAACTTCGCGCCGTCGAGCAGGAGCCAGAAACTCGTGCCGTAAATGATGAGTTCCCCTTTTTCATCACAGACCGCATATTGGCGGGTCGCGAAGATTTTCTCCGGGCCGCTCGGATAGGTCGTGACGCATATCCTCTCGCCGATGGCAGGCATACGCGCAATCCTGAGTTTCACACGCGAAAGTACCCAGAGCATACGATGCTCCGCAAGAAACTGAATCCCCACACCGAGGTGATCCGCATGCCCCGCCGCCGCATCCTGAAGATAGTCGAACAGCGAATTCAGCTTCAATTTCGCATCCGGTCCGCACTCGTGGTGGCGGACAGTCAAATGATCGGTCCAGATTCTTTCCATTGCAACAACTCCCCCCGGTTACAATACCTTAATTATTTGGCTACGATGTTCACGACGCGTTTCGGAACACAGATCACTTTCACAACGTTTTTGCCTTCGAGCTGTTTCTGAACATTGGCATTGCCCAGCGCCAGTTTTTCCATTTCAGCGGGAACGGCGTTCACGGGCATCATCATGCGCTCGCGCGGCCTGCCGTTGACCTGAATCAGGATTTCGATCTCATTCTCCTGCAAAACCTCCTCCGAATATTTCGGCCAGTCGGCAAGAGAGACCGGCGCCTTGTTGCCGAGGATCTCCCACAATTCTTCGGCAATATGCGGCGCATACGGGCTGATCAGCTTCACAAACGCTTCGGCGGCTTCGCGCGGCATTTTTTCACATTTTGAAAACTCGTTGACGAAGATCATCATCTGGCTGATCGCCGTATTGAAGTTCAGGGTATCGGTATCTTCCGTGACCTTTTTGATCGTCGCGTGAAGAACTTTCGCCTGCTCTTTCGTCAGCTTGTCGTCACAGACCGGCGTTTCGGCAATCATGCGCCAGACGCGCTTCAGGAAACGGAACACGCCTTCGACGCCGCGTGTACTCCACGGCTTGACGGCTTCGAGCGGCCCCATGAACATCTCGTAAAGACGCATACTGTCCGCGCCATAGGAACGGATCACATCGTCGGGGTTGACCACATTCCGCAGGGATTTGGACATTTTCGCAGGGAACTCGACAAGCTTTTCGCCGGTCGCCTTGCAGACAGGTCCGTTTTCCGTAAGCTCAACCTGATCGGTCGGGATGATGACGCCGCGTTCATTCTTATAGGACGTGCCGAGAATCATTCCCTGGTTGACAAGGCGGTGGAACGGCTCTTTCGTGGAAACCGCTCCGATATCGTACAGCACCTTGTGCCAGAAACGGGCATAGAGCAGATGCAGTACCGCATGTTCGGCACCGCCGACATAGAGATCGACCGGCATCCAGTATTTTTCCTTTTCAGGATCAATGAACGCCTTGTCGTTGTGCGGGTCGATATAACGCAGATAATACCAGCAGGAACCCGCCCACTGGGGCATGGTGTTCGTCTCGCGGCGGCCTTTCATACCGGTCACGGGGTCTGTGTAATCAAGCCATTCCCCCGCCTTCGCAAGCGGAGATTCGCCGGTTCCGGCAGGTTTGAAATCCTGCAGATCGGGCAGAGTTACAGGCAGGTCATTCTCATCCACCAGCCGGATCGAACCGTCTTCCATAATGATGACGGGGAACGGCTCGCCCCAGTAACGCTGACGGCTGAACAGCCAGTCGCGGAGTTTGTAATTGGTCATTTTGCGTCCGATTCCGCGGGCGGCAAGCCAGTCAATCGTCTTCGCTTTCGCGGTTTTCACATCCATGCCGTTGATGTCAAGTCCCTCATTGTTAGCGCTGTTGACGGATTTGCCGTCGCCTGTCCAGCAGACTTTTCCTGCAAACACGTCGGCGGGATTGATCTTGAGTGCGGCGGCTTCCTTCGGGTCCGGCTCAATGATGCACTTGATCGGAATATGGAACTTGACCGCGAAATCGAAGTCGCGGGTATCGTGCGCGGGAACAGCCATGATCGCGCCGGTACCGTAAGAGATCAGCACATAGTCGGCAATCCAGACGGGAATCCTGTCGCCGTTGACGGGATTGACGGCATAAGCGCCGGTAAAGACGCCGGTCTTTTCATTGTTGAGCCCGGTTCGGTCGAGGTCGCTCTTGGATGCAACCACCTTGCGGTAGTCCTCGACCGCCTGTCTGCATTCAGGAGCCGTGATGGCGTCAACGACAGGGTTTTCGGGAGCGAGCACCATATAAGTCGCGCCGAACAGCGTATCGGGACGCGTCGTGAAGACCGTCACCTTCTCCTCTGTTCCGTCGATCCGGAAAGTGACCTCCGCGCCTTCGGACTTGCCGATCCAGTTGCGCTGCATCTCCTTGATGCCTTCCGGCCAGTCGAGTTCATCCATATCGGCAAGCAGACGCTCCGCATATTCCGTGATCTTGAGCACCCATTGCCTCATGGGCTTGCGGATCACGGGATGGTTGCCGCGTTCGCTGCGTCCGTCGATGACCTCCTCATTCGCAAGAACGGTTCCGAGGGCGGGACACCAGTTCACGGGGACTTCCGCTACATATGCGAGTCCTTTCTTATACAACTGTAAAAAGATCCACTGTGTCCAGCGGTAATATTTCGGGTCCGTCGTATTGACCTCGCGATCCCAGTCATAACTGAATCCGAGGGACTTGATCTGGCGCTTGAAGGTATCGACATTCTTCTTTGTCGTGACCGCCGGATGCGTTCCGGTTTCGATCGCATACTGTTCGGCGGGAAGCCCGAATGCGTCCCATCCCATCGGATGCAGGACATTGTGTCCGGTCATGCGTTTGAAACGGCAGTAGATATCGGTCGCGGTATATCCTTCCGGATGCCCGACATGAAGTCCCGCACCACTCGGATAAGGAAACATGTCAAGGACATAAAGCTTCTTTTTTTCCGAAAAATCAGGTGTCTTGAAGGTCTTGTTCCGTTCCCAGTAATCCTGCCATTTTTTCTCGATTTTCGTGAAATCGTATTCCATAACGCATAACTCCTTGTTTTTCTTATAAATAATCCGTCAATATACGCCCGAATAAAAGGGATTTCAAACGGACAGGCAAAAAAAAAGACGCAAAGGAAAAAACCTTTGCGTTCAATTTTGAAAATAAGAGATGCTTACTCGTTTTCTTTCTTCTGATCATAATAGGCGTTGATGCGGTCGGCAACATCAAGATAACCGACATTGACCGCGTAGATCTGCTTGAAGCACTCCAGAGCTTTTTCCGCTTCCCCCATCGCCTCATAAGTGGTTCCCTCGTAATAGAGAGCCTTCATCTTGTCTTTGTCCATATACTTCATTTCGCTCAGGGCGCCTTCAAACTGCTCAATCGCCATATCATAACGCTCCTTCGCGGCAAAACAGCGTCCCATATAGACCATGGATTCCAGTTTGCGCTGCGGGTTGCGCTGAGAATGCTGGAATTCTTCCAGAGCGTGGTCCACATCGCCGATATCCCAAAGCAGGCAGGCAAGCTCAAAACGCATCTGCAGGTCGTTCGGATATTTGCGGACACGGTCCTGGCTGCGTTCGAGACGGTAATTGATCATCTCGCTTCTGGCGGCGTCAATTTCTTCCTGCGGATGCCCGTCTTTCTCCAGTTGTTTGATATAAGCCTCATAAAGCGCAACCTGCGACTTTTCGATGGCGCGGTCCACAATCGGGTCCAGATTTCCCTGAAGCTCCACCAGTTTCATATAAGTATCAACAGCGTCCTGATGACGGTTGACACGCTGATAAAGTTCCGCCAGTTTGCGATACACTTCCATGGATATCTGCCCCGCGGCAATCCCTTCTTCGTAGCGGCGGATCATCTCCCTGATATCGTCTTCGGAACGGATGATGCGGTCGCCGCGTTCCAGGTCGCTCAGGTTCGGCGCCTTGCTGCCGGAAACCTGGCTCTTGGAAGCGCCCTTCTTGTCATCAATAAAGGTTGTCGTGGACATGGAGGCAGTCGCGGCGGCGGCGCGGAGCTTGGCGATCGCATCCAGATTGTTCGGGTGGCGCGCCACCTGTTTCTGACGCACTTTCAATACGCGCGTAGCTTCGCCCGCCTTGTCGAAAATATTCGCCACATAATCAAGAACGGAATCACTGTTGGGCTCAAGTTCTTCAAGAGCTTCGGCGGCGGCGACGGCAATATGATATGCCTCAAGCTCCACCGCGGCTTCCGCCACAAGCTTCAGACCGGCTCCGCTGTAAAGCCTTGAAAGAGCCTCTTCGCCGCACTGCAGCGCCTCCAGCGGATTTTTCTTGAGCTGGGATTTGCCTTTGAGGATAAATTTGTTCATCGAAAAGCTGCCGATCAGTTTTCCGAATCCGCCCAGATGCTCCGTCTTCTGCTTCTGCGCTTCGCGGATCGCTTCCCGCGCCTCCCAGAACCCCGGACGAGCTTTCAGAATGTCTTTCAGCAGTTCGACGCCATATTCGTAACTGCCGTTCTTGATTACTTCCTGGGCCCGGTTGAACGCCGAACGGTAAGCCTGCGGAAGATCCTTCAGTACAATCTTTTCCAGAGCCATAATAAAAAATACCTCCTAGCTATAAAAAGATTTTGATTTTTAGCAATAATGGTGTTATATATACTTCACATTTTATATGAAATCAAGCTTCTCAGAAAATAATAACAGGAAATCATGCAGAAAAATTTTTCCGGCAGTCAACAGGACAACGACACCATCGCGGCGCTCTGCACCGCTCCCGGCGGCGCTCTCGCCATCATCCGCATATCCGGACCGGAGGCGCTTTCCGCCGCCTCGAAAGTATGGCGGGGCAGACAACCGCTTTCAGCGGAAACGGCGCGCATCATGCATCTCGGCAAAGCCTGTCCGCAGGCGGACGGCGCTTCCGGCGAACCCTGCCTCGCAGTCTATATGAAAGGGCCGCGGAGCTACACCGGCGAGGACACCGTTGAACTGCAATGCCACGGCGGCGCTTTTGCCCCGAAACGTCTGTTGAACGCCGTTCTCGCCGCAGGAGCGCGCCTCGCGGAACCGGGGGAATTCACAAAACGCGCGTTTCTCAACGGGCGCATGGATCTTACGCAGGCGGAAGCGGTGGCGGATCTCATCAATGCGAAATCGGAATCCGCCGCACATCTGGCGGAAAAACAGATGTCGGGGCTGATCGGCTCCACAGTGCGGACTGAACGCGGAAAACTCCTGCATGTCCTTGCAGAAGTGGAATCCCGGCTCGACTTTCCGGAGGAGGACCTCGACTGGCTCCCCCCGGAAAACCTGAATGCGGTTTTAAACGGGTGCATCAAAGTCATAGAGAGGATGATCCGTTCCCGCGAAAACGGCGCAATCCTCCGCAACGGAATGCGTGTGGTGATCGCCGGACGCCCGAACTCCGGAAAATCAAGCCTGCTGAATGCTCTGCTCGGTTATGATCGCGCCATCGTCACCCCGCTTCCCGGAACAACGCGGGACACGTTGGAGGAATTTGCATCCTTCCACGGCATCCCTGTAAGGCTGACCGATACCGCCGGACTGCGGGAAACAGCCGCCGATCCCATCGAAAACATGGGCATCTCGCGAAGCCGCGACAGCATGCGTTCCGCAGAGATTATTTTCTGGGTCATGGACGCCTCGTCTCCGGCGGCGGCGCAGGAATCGCTGGAATACATGAACTCGCAAATCCGGAACTGCTCGAATCTCATCGTCGTCTGGAACAAGATCGACCTGAATCCCGATCCGGAACGGCTTCCCCTGCTTTCCGGAACTCCCTCCGTCCGCATATCCGCCTTGCGCGGCGAAGGTCTTGAAAACCTGCTGGATGTCTTTGAAAACCGCGTCTGGCACAAATCGGAAAGCCCGGAAACGGAATGCGAGGTTTCAGCGCGCCACGCCAGGCTTCTGGAATCGGCAAAATCCGAACTGCAACAGGCGGCAAGGGAAATCGCCAGCGGGTTCTGGGAACTTGCGGCATCCTGCCTCCATGCAGCGATCGCCGCTCTGGGCGGCGTCACCGGAGAGGATGCAAATCCGGACATGCTCGACGAAATCTTTTCGCGTTTCTGCATCGGTAAATAGTTCCATACACCGATTGAACCGGGCAGAAAAAACAATTCAGAGGAGAAGATATTCCATGACGGTAAGAGTCCACGGGAAAAAACCTTATCGCGCCGCTGTCGTACACGGCGGACCGGGAGCAATCGGATCGGCGGCGGGGCTGGCAAAAGGACTCGCGGAATACTGCGGCGTAATGGAACCGCTTCAATCGGAACACACAGTAAACGGACAGATAGAAGAACTCAAAGGGCAGATCACCTCTTTCAATGGGGGAAGCCCTCTTGTGCTGATCGGGCACTCCTGGGGCGCATGGCTGTGCGCCATGACTGCCGCGAAATACCCCGAACTCGCTTCAAAACTCATCCTCGTGGACAGCGGACCTCTGACGGAGCAGCATGTTCCGCAAATCGAGATGCGCAGGCTGTCTCATTTCACGGACGGGGAGAAAAAGCGTTATCATACTCTGCTTGCAGAACTGGAACAGAAAGATTCCGCAGCCAAAGACCGGCTGCTGGAACAGCTTGGAGCGCTTTGCGAAAAAGCCGATACCTACCGGGAAACCGCACTGCCGGGAGATGCTGTCACACTGGACGGTGAAATGTATTCCCGCGTTTTCCCCGAGGCAGCGGAAATACGGAAAACCGGACAACTGCTGCACCTTTTCGACCGTATCCGATGCCCGCTCTGCATCATTCACGGGGAATATGACACACACCCGCCGGACGGAGTGACCGGTCCGCTCTCGGACAAACGGATCGGTTATCGTTTTCATCTGCTTTCCAAATGCGGGCATACACCGTGGAGGGAAGAATATGCGCGGGCACATTTCTTCAAGATTCTCAAACGGGAAATCCCCGCAGGGCACAACTGATTCACGTCTTCTTTACTGTTTACAGACAAGTTTTCCGGGGGCAATAAAGACTTGAAAGACGAAATGAACGAAAAAGGCGGGTTCAAAATTCCCGTCCCTGTTACGCCTGAGCTGCAAAAAATCTGCCGGAAAATTGATTTTCAACTGGATTTTACAGCATGGAGCGGCTACATTGAATGTGTAAAGATCCAACGCAAAACGGGAGGATGATCATGACAAAAATCGCCGGAAACATTCTGGAACTCATCGGCAATACGCCGCTTGTAAAACTCAACAAACTGAACGGCTCCAAAGCGGAAGTCCTGCTGAAACTGGAATCATTCAATCCGATGTCCAGTGTCAAGGACCGCATCGGATTCGCCCTGATCGAAGATGCGGAAAAATCCGGCAGGCTCAAAAAAGGCGGACTCATCATCGAACCAACCAGCGGCAATACGGGAATCGGGCTCGCCATGGCGGCAGCGGTCAAGGGTTACAAACTGATCCTGACCATGCCCGAAACCATGAGTATTGAACGCAGGAAGCTCCTCGCGGCCCTCGGAGCGGAAATCATCCTCACGGAAGGTGCAAAAGGAATGCAGGGCTCCATCGACAAAGCGCAAGAGCTCCATGAGGCAAATCCCGGCTCGATCATTCCCGGACAGTTCACGAATCCGGCAAATCCCGCTTACCATTACAAGGTCACGGCGGAAGAGATTCTCCGCGACACGGATAATCGGATTGACTTCTTCGTCGCCGGAGTCGGAACCGGCGGAACGCTGACCGGCATCGGAACACGTCTGAAAGAAGTCAATCCCGATGTAAAACTGATTGCGGTCGAACCCAGCGACTCGCCGATTCTCTCCGGGGGGAAAGCCGGTCCCCACAAAATTCAGGGCATCGGCGCAAATTTCATTCCGAAAATCCTGAATACGGCGATTATCGATGAAGTCATGCCGGTCAAAGCGGAAGACGCAGGAAACACCTCGCGGGAACTCGCCAGACAGGAGGGAATTCTTGTCGGCATTTCCTCCGGCGCAGCTCTTTTCGCGGCGCTGACGGTGGCAAGCAGAGCGGAAAACGCAGGAAAACGGATTGTCGCACTGATGCCGGATTCCGGTGAGCGCTATCTCTCCACATGGCTTTTTGACGACATCAAATAATCCGGAAAAACCTGTAACGCGACAGCAGCGCATCCGTCTTTCCCGGAAGTCCCGGATGCTGTTTATTCCATTGGGTCCAATGTCCCTTGGAGCGGCGTTGAGACGAAAGAATGCATGGGCATTCTTCTTGCATTGAGAGGCTTCCTCTTGTCGTGCACCCGTAGCGAACCTCTGATTGCGGTCTCCGCCGGGCAGATTTTCGCCATTGTTTTGACTTTCCGCTCCCCCGCCGCTTGCAGCGAGCAGTCCATTATTGCGAGATTGCGAGATTGCGAG
>DPDG01000102.1 GCA_003526375.1 Lentisphaeria bacterium | reverse complement strand
CCCACAAATTCTGGTGAAGAGGCACAATTAATTAAAACAAGGAAAAGTAAGAATGAAAAGAATGATGGGTGCTCTTGCCGGTGCGTTTATTGCCGCCGGAATGCTCTGCGGATGCGGAGAAAGCGTTGATGAGAACAAGCCGATTGCCGATGTCCAGGCTGAGGCTGCAAAGCTGGATGCAAAACAGCTTGAGGCGAAGGTCGAGGCGTGCAAAAAGTTCCTCGAAGCCAAAAAGGTCGAAGCCGATGAACTTGCCAAAAAGATCAGCGCAATTCCTCTGAAGGACATGCTCGGGCCGGAAGCCAAGAATCTGAAGGAACAGGCTTCCAAGATCGGTGAATCCGTGAAGAAAGTCACGGCTCAGATGGACGCCTATGCGAAAGAGCTGAAAAGCAAAGCTGCGGCAAAATAACGTCTGACAGTCCAAGTAGTTGAACGGCGGCATCGGATTCCAAAGGTTTCCGGTGCCGCTTTTTTGATCATTCGGGATATTCTGACTGATATTTCTCATTAGTTCGATATAGCGGAACTGCGGTCCGGCAGTGTTCACAGGATTGCCAAAGCCGTCTTAAGCGCATCCGGCGCATCCCGGAATATCCATGAACTTCGCTGTTTCCGTTATAGCCGCTTATCGTCGCGGCGGCAAAGCCGGTGAATATCATCAATGCCGTCGCAGATATCTGTATCAAAGAGGATGTGAATCATGGAGTTGTTCCCCTGTTCAGGATTTCAGTTCTGTTCCGGTTGTTTGAATACAGTGATATTGCCGTTGGCGGGCTTGACCGCTTCTTTCGCTTTGTTCAGGCGCTGTTTGTAATACTCGTAAAGGCAGTTCTGACTCCGTGTTTTTTCGTATGCCTCCATATTGGTGGTCTTGGAGTATTGATTGATTCCGGTGACATGTCTTCCCTTGCGGCGGTCGTTCAGACACGTCTGGAGGATGAAATCGAGTTCATCGCGGATTTCCTTGGAATCCACGGGGAACAGTGTTTCGATTCTGCGGCGCAGATTGCGCGGCATGAGATCGGCGCTGCCCATGTAATATTCCGGAGAACCGTTGTTGAGGAAATAATAGATGCGCGAGTGTTCCAGATAACGGTCCAGAATGCTGACGATCCGGATGTTTTTCGCAAATTCCGGCGGCAGGCAGTAAGGCGTAATGCCGCAGATTCCACGCACGATCAGTTCTATTTTTACATGATGGCGCGCCGCATTGTAAAGGTGTTCGATCACTTCGTAGTCGATGACGGAGTTCACCTTGATGATGATGTGCCCCGGATTTTCTTTCGTGGAAATACGCGCCTCGCGGTCGATCAGGAAAATGATCTTTTCGAGCATGTTGAACGGCGCGACGATGAGCTTGTTCCAATCCGGCGGAGCCGAGAAACCCGTGATGACGTTGAACAGCGCGGAGACATCGGTTGCCAGCACCTTGTCGTTGGAGAAATACCCGATATCGGTATAGAGACGCGCCGTCTTGTCGTTGTAGTTTCCTGTGCTGAGATGCACATAACGGCAGATACCGTCATCTTCGCGCCGGATCACCATCAATGCCTTGCAGTGGACTTTGAGCCCCGCGATGCCGTAAACGACGTGTGCTCCCGCCTCTGCAAGTTCACGGGCCCAGATGATATTTTTTTCTTCATCGAAACGCGCCTTGAGCTCGACCAGAACCGAAACCTGTTTGCCGTTCCGCGCCGCCTTGACCAGCGCCTTTACCACAGGGGAGTTGCCGCTGACACGGTACAGAGTCTGCTTGATCGCCAGCACGTCCGGGTCTTCCGCCGCCTGTTCCAGCAGCTTGACGACAGGATCGAAAGACTCGTAGGGATGATGCACAATGAACGGACTCTGTTCGCGTATCGCGGCAAACATGTCTCTTGCCCCCAGCAGATGCGGAGACTGGAGAGGCGGAAGCGGTTCGTCGATCAGCTCCGGATAGCCTTGCAGAGACGCCAGAGCGAACATGGATTTCAGGTTCATGATGCCGCTGACCGGTTGAATCAGGCGTTTCCCCGCTTCGTTGATGTTCAGTTTTTCGAGGAGCCATCTCTTTGATTTCGCGGAGATGCCGGACGAAAGCTCGAGGCGGACCAAATTCCGTTTCGTCTTTTTGCGCAGTGCGATCTGAATTTCCGTCATGAGGTCGGCAATGGACTCCTCGTCGATGGAGAAGTCCATGTCGCGCGTCACGCGGAACATGGCGCACTCTTTGATCTCCGCGCCGGAAAACAGCAGGTTAAGGTTGTTTCTGATCAGCTCCTCCGCCGTGATGTAGACCAGCCCGTTTGCGGAGCTTTCGATCTGGATGAAACGCGGAATGACCGGCGGAACTTCCAGAATTGCAAATTTTTCCGCCGTTTCCTTTGCCGGGACGAGGCGGATCAGGATTTCGAGTCCGAGATTCGGAACGAGCGGGAACGGATGCGACTGATCGATGCCGATCGGCGTCAGAACCGGATAGATTTCCGTGGTCATGATCTTGAGAGCGGTATTCTTCTGAAGCGTCGTCAGGCTGTCCCATGCGGCAATCGTGATCTTGTGCTTCCTGAGTTCCGGCAGAATGTCGTTGTTGAGATAACGGTATTGGCGTGCGACCAGTTCCTTGATCCTGCGGTCGAGTTCCGCAAGCAGTTCCTCCGGTTCATACCCGTATTCCTTGTAGATCCGGTGAAACTTCGTATCGAGCTGGCTTGTGATTCCGGCAATGCGGACCATGAAGAATTCATCGAGATTGCTGCTGAAAATAGAAATGAATTTGAGACGTTCAAGGAGAGGATTTCCCTTGTCTGCGGCTTCATCCAGCACACGGGCATTGAATTCCAGCCAGCTGATGTCGCGGTTGAGGAACTGTATCTGGTTTTTCTGTTTTTCCGATCTCATATTTTGTGCTCCGTTAATAGAAAACGACTTTGCGTGCAAAGACGCTCCGGAAGTAATTCGTATCAATCTCCACCATGGATTCCGTGAAGTGCGAAATGTTGTCTTCGAGGCGTATTACGATGCGCTCCGGTTCAATTTTGAGGGTCATGTGGTCTGGAATCGAGGACATTGCCGCGAGTCCGCAGGCGATGCGCAGGATCGCTGCCAGCTTGTTCAGGATCGAACGGTCTTCCAGCGGCAGGCAGGCGTATTCCGGATGCAGCATTTTCGGCTCTGCTTTGCGGTGATAGCGCGCCACCAGTGCCGCGAGACGCCGCTCCCGCATGGAGATGCCGGGAATTTCCGTATTCATGATGATGTAATACGAGTGTTTGTGGTATGCCTGATTGTTGATGAAGAGCCCGCTCTTGTGGAGCCGTGCGGCGATGCGCAGGATCAGAAGTTCGCGCTTGCCCAACCCATGCAGCCTTTCCAGCAGAGAGAAGAGCCGGTCCGCGAAACAGCAGGTGCGTTCACTGTATTCGTTCCAGCAGAGGTAACGGGCGGCGGTGCGGTTGATCAGATTGTGAATCTGCTCATCGAAAATGTCCTTGATTCCGAATTCTGCATGAATGAAGTCGCGCATCAGGACGTTTTTCGTGGATGCCATCGGGATGACGATTGACTCCGCATCCGTAAGGCGCAGGAGATTCTCAAGGATCATGCAGCAGGGGGCGATGGTCTCCGCCAGATCGGGCGGTATCCTGTATTTCTCACTGACTTCCTCCAGGCTCATATTGAGAATTGTGGAACGCAGATTGAAAAATTCTTCGCGGGAAATGCTTGCGGCGACCATGCCGCGGCGCCCGGTCAGTTTGAACAGCGTCCGGACCGAGGACCCCATGGCGATGATGGTCTGCGCCTTGATCCGCCCGGAGATGTGCTCAAGCTCGCTGAAGGATTTATCGACGAGCATGGAGACGAACTGGACCATCGCTGTGGAGGAAAATGTGCCGGGCATGAGTTCGATGGCGCGCAGAGTGCCGACTTTCAGCGTTTCTGTGAAGCAGAGCTGTCCGTAGTCATAGGCACTGACCTGGCAGGCCCCTGTGCCGATATCCGCAATGAGCGTTGCCTTTTTGGTAAAACCGTATTTTGCGGGAACGTCGCTGATCGTGGCGATGTAATCAAGACGCGCTTCGTCCGTTCCGTCGAAAATCTGAATCACGATTCCTGTTGCGTGGCGGATCCGTTCGATGAAGATTTCCGCGTTTCCGGCTTCCCTTACCGCGCTTGTGGCGATTGCCCGGCAGTGAGTGACTCCGTATTCCTCCATTTTCTGCTTGAAATTGCGCAGGATGCCGCAGAGAATCTGAATGGATTCGTCGCTGATCATGGCGGTACGGAACACATTGGAACCGAGGGGAACCGGCATCTCCAGTTCTTCCAGCTCAACGAAGGAACGGTCGGAAACGTTGACTTCTGCGATGAGCATGCGTGCGGAATGCGCCCCGATATCGATTGTCGCCATCAACCTTTTTTCCGGTTTCCGGGACATTTCAGACATTGCCCTTTCTGCGCGCCAGAATGGTCGCTCCGACCGCGACCGCATTATCGCCATAGGCGCTGAGGCGGATTTTGATTTTGGAAGGCGGAATGCCGAACAGATGGGATTCAAAGCTCTTCCGGAATACCGGCAGGATTGCGTCACCCATGGATGCGACGACTCCTCCGCCGAGCACAATGCACTCCGGCGCGACGACCGCACAGGTCGATGCCGCGGCAATACCGAGCATGACGGAGCCTTTGTCTATGACATTCCTTACGACGGGGTCTCCCGCGGCGTAGGCGCGCGCAAGGTATTTGCTCTTGATATTCGTCGATTTCAGATTGAACTTATCTGTCGGCAGAAGCGTGGCGAGCGCCCGCTTGCGGATTTCCTTCTTGATGGCTTTCACGTATGCGATCTTGCTGCAGTAGGCTTCGATGCAGCCCTTGTGACCGCATCCGCAGCGGCGTCCGCCTTTCTTGATGATCATGTGTCCGAGCTCCGCCGCGAGCCCGCAGTTGCCTTTCAGCAGTTTGTCTTCCACGACAAGCCCGCCGCCGAGTCCCGTCCCGATGAAATAGCCGACTACGGTATGGCAGCCTTTCGCCGCGCCGGAGTGGTATTCGCTCAGGGTCCCGAGGTCGCCGTCATTGCCGAGATAGACTTCCTTGCCGGTCAGCTTCTTGAAAATCGCCTTCATGGAGAAGTTTTTCAGTCCGAGATTGGTGGCGAAATGAGCGTCGCCGGTGACTGGATCGACAGGGGAGGGGAGAGCCGCCCCGATATGCTTGACATCGGCAAGAGTCAGGTTCATCTCCGCGAGGGCGAGTTTCCCGGTGTCGATCATCGCCTGTGCAATTTTTTCCGGCGTGGAATTGGACTCCGTCTGCGTTTTGGCAGTTGCCAGAACACTGTTCGCGGCGTCCGTGACAACCGCGTAGATTTTACTGCCGCCGAGGTCGATTCCGAGAGCAAGGTCATTTGAATCCATGGCGAAATATTCCTTTCATTGTCATATTGCAGTCAACATACACTAGCTCGCGAAAGGACTTTTGCAACAGCGGGTCTGTTGGATTTCAGTTAGAATTTGACCACGCTGTAACAATCATCCGCTCCGTTTCCGCTGGATTGTTTCCACTCGAACGGCGGGAAAGTATCCTTGAAGTCCTCCGTCAGAAGATCGGTGCGCGTCACGAAGTAGACTTCTTTGCCTTTCGCCTTTTCCGACCGGATCAGTTTCTGAAGTCCCTCAAGGTCCGCAATGAAACGGTGTTCCGCGTCGGGATACGCCAGCCCGTATTTGATCTCGCCTTTGGAGAGGAAAATATAGGCGTCCGAGCGTTTATAAGTCCAGCAGACATCCTGAAAGGGACGGCGGAACGTGATCAGCGTGGCATCCGCCGGAATCGGAACCGTCGCCAGATACTCGGAAGGCGCCTTGCGTTCCGCCACGACATCGGGGAAAATAAAATGCGAGCATACGATCACATAGAGAAAGCCGAAAATATAAAGCGTGATTTTGCGCTCCGGCGGCGTATTCTTCGAGAGCGCGGCAAACATGAAAACCGCCCAGAGGACGGCGGCAAGCACAATCATGATATATTTTACGAATTCTTCATGAGAATAGAGCCTTACCGGCCATCCCGTGATCTGGTTGATGCTCAATCCGACGGCGCCGATGATCAGCACCGTCGAAAACAGAATGGCGGTGATCTTGAAACTCAACATGCTTTTCCTTTCGATAAAGAAACGTTCCGAAAGGCCTGCGGCGATCAGAATCGCGAGAGGTGCAAAGCAGGGCAGAATATAAGTCGCGAGTTTTCCGCTGGACAGGGAGAAGAACAGAAAAGGCATCAGGAAACAGCAGAAACTGTATTTCAGCAGTTTGTTGGAAAAGATGTTTTTCCGCAGTCCGAGCACCAGGTCGGGAATCATGATGACCCATTGGAGCATTCCCAGCAGAAGCACCGGAATGAAATAGAAAAACGGTTCGCTGTGCTGTGCCTTTTCCTGCCCGAAGAACCGCTGAATGTGTTCGACGAATATAAAATATCGCCAGTAGTCCGGCTGAGCCTGATGCACTGCAAACGCCCAGGGTGCAGAAATTACGATGACGCCCAGCAGGGGAAGCCACGGCAGAATCAGAAGCTCCTTCCAACGTTTTTCCCAGAGGAGGTAAGGCACAATACAGACTGCCGGGACGGCAAATGCCAGAAAACCTTTCGTAAGGAACGCACAGCCGCACATGACGCCGGAGAGAAACAGAAGCCCCCACTTCTTCTTGCGGGAACAGTTCTCATCAATGGCGAGGAAAAAGAATGCCGTCGTCGCAGTCAGGAAAAAAGTCAGGATCGGGTCAAGGATCGCAACCGAACCGAGCACGAAGACCAGAGGAAAGGTCAGATAGACCGCCGCGGCGAACAGGGCGTTCCTGCGGTCGAGATAACGCAGGGCAAGGAAAAATACCAGAAGCGCGCTGCCGAGCGTCGCAAGCATTCCCGGCAGGCGCAGGGCAAAGGCATTCTGCCCGAACAGTTTCATGGAACCCGCCCAGAGCCAGTATCCCATCGGAGGTTTCTCGAAATAACGGACTCCGTTCAAGGTCGGAGATACCCAGTCATTGGCGGCGATCATCTCCCGCGCGATCTCGGCATAACGCGATTCGTCGGGAGCCATCAGCGGGCGTCCGCCGATCGGCAGAATGAAGAACAATGCCGTTATGGCTGCAATGATCAGAATCCATTTTTTCTGCATAAAACACCTTTCCGGGAAACGGAACGTTATCCCTTCAGAGCGAGCCAGCCTTCCCGTCCGGGGATTTCTCCTTTTACAATGGAGGCGCGCGGCAGGGACGCCGTATCCGCGGGCAGCAGATCGCCCGGCGCGGTGAATGTAATCCCACGCGCTTTCGCCATCGTAAGAAACTCATCGAACATCTTCATGCAGGCGCCGCCTTCCGCTTCCGCATGGATCGTGAGCATGTTGTAGGAGTCTTCCTGAACGGTCGCCAGAAGACGCTCGTTGTAATTTTCGTTTGTCACACCGTTTTTGCCGAGCATTTCGTCATAAGTCGGCATATTGAGCGGCATCTGCGGTGTCGTCAGTTCTTTGCCCTCGACTACGGGAATGAAGATTCCGGAACCGCGGCAGTCGCTGTTGTATTTGAAATGGAAGCGTTCTTTCACGACCAGTGTGCTTTCCACACACTTCCAGCCGGGAACCGCGGAGCAGGTCGGAGCCTTGCCCGTGATGCGCTCCAGTTCGTCATACGCTTTTCTGATATGTCCGTAAATTGCTTCGGGGGACATTTGGTCGACGTGCGCCTGCCATCCGTGATGATCCCACGCATGGACGCCTATCTCATGACCAGCCTCGGCACATGCGCGAATGACAGAGGCGAGGTTTTTCCCGATCTTCGGTCCCGGCCACATCGTCCCCATCAGGAGAATGTCCATGCCGTAGAGACTTGCCGCCCTGGTGCGCATCATCTTCCAGAGAAACGCGGGTTTCAGGAGACGCCAGATATGGCGTCCCATGTTGTCCGGTCCCGCGGAAAAGAAAAACGCCGCCCTGACGCCGTGTTTATCCAGCACGCGGCAGAGATTCGGGACACCGTCGCGCGTTCCGCGGTAGGTGTCAACATCGACTCGAAGCGCAATCTTCATTTTGTTGTGAACTCGCCGGATTCCACCGCCTGCCGCAGGAAGAAGTCCAGCGTCATCTTGATGGAGTCTTTGAATTTGACCTGCGGCTCCCAGTCACAATATTTCTTCGCGTTTTTGATGCTGGGCTTTCTGTGCTGGACATCCTGATATCCTTTGCCGTAGAAGGCGCTGCTCTCAACCTCCTTGTAGCCCGCGAACGGCGGGAATTTCTTGCGGAGCGGATGCTTGCTGAACTGTCTGACCAGCTCCTCGGCAAGCTCCTTGATGCTCGCTTCGTTGGCGGGGCAGCCGATGTTGATGATCCTGCCGTCGCACTTGCCTCCCTTGTTTTCAATGATGCGGAACAGACATTCGATGCCGTCCGTGACATGCGTGAAGCAACGTTTCTGCAAACCGCCGTCGATGAGCTGTATCGGTGTCCCCTGAACCAGATTGAGGATCAGTTGCGTGATTGCGCGGGAGCTGCCGATGCGCGCGGAGGAGAGGCTGTCGAGCTTCGGCCCCATCCAGTTGAAGGGGCGGAACAGAGTGAACTTGAGCTGTCCTTTGGCGCCGTAAGCCCAGATGACGCGGTCCAGCATCTGTTTCGAGCAGGAGTAAATCCAGCGCTGCATGCGGATCGGACCGGTGATGAGCGGGGAGTTGTCTTCATCGAAGTTCTCATCCGTGCACATTCCGTAGACTTCGGACGTGGACGGGAAGATGATGCGCTTGTTGTATTTGACGCAATAACGGACGATGCGGAGATTTTCCTCGAAGTCCAGTTCAAATACGCGGAGCGGATTCCTCGTATATTCGATCGGTGTTGCAATGGCGACCAGCGGAAGCACGATGTCGCACTTGCGGACGTGATATTCGATCCACTCGCGGTTGATTGTGATATCGCCTTCAAAGAAATGGAAATCCGGTTTGTCGAGCAGATCGGAAATGTAATTGGAGCGCAAATCCATTCCATAGACTTCATATTCGCCGCTTTCCAGGAGGCGTTCGCTGATGGCGCTGCCGATGAAGCCGTTGACTCCGAGGATCAGGACACTTTTCTTGCGCTGAGGCGCGTTCCCTCGGAGAGAGCTTGTGAAAGTCATTTTCTCAACGAGTTTGCAGTCTTCCGCAAGCTGTGCGCCGGAAGAGTAGAGACCGCCTTCCTGCTGTGCGTAATTGACCGTGACCGCGCCTTTGCCGCAGGCGATGGTCAACGGATTGACGGAAAGAACGGTTCCGGGGAATGCCTTTGCCGCGCCTCTTGCTTCGGAAACATCCCAGAAAATGTATTTCTTTTCGCCGAGGAAGCTGAATGCACCGGGATAGGGACGGGTTACGCCACGCACGAGATTACGGACTTCCGAGGCTGTTTTTCCCCAGTCGATCGCACCGTCTTCAGGTTTGCGCCCGCCGAAATAGGTGGCTTTTTTCTCGTCCTGCTTTACTGCTTTCAGGGTGCCTTTCCTGAGTTTCGGGAGAGCGGCTTTGAGCAGTTTCGCGGCGGCTCTGGTTGCGTTCATATGAACGTCTTTTGCCGTGTCATTCGCTCCGATCGCAAACTTTTCCTGTGCGAGAATATCTCCGTTGTCAGGCTTTTCCGTCATGTAGTGAAGGGTAACGCCCGTCTCTTTTTCTCCGTTGATGACAGCCCAGTTGAGAGGACAGCGTCCGCGGTATTTCGGGAGCAGGGAGCCGTGAAGATTGATGCAGCCTTTTGCCGGAATGCCGAGAATGTCTTTGCCGACCATATCCCTGTAATAAAAGGAAAAGATGAAATCGGGATTCATCTTCTTGATTTTTGCAACCCAGAGCGGATGGTTGATGTTTGCCGGCGCATAGAGCGGAATTCCTTTTTCGGAGGCAAGCTCTGCGACGGACTGGAACCAGATGTTTTCATTCGGGTCGTCCTTATGCGTAAAAACCGCCTGAATCTCGAATCCGTTGCCGAGAAGAGCCTTGATGCCTTCGCATCCGATATTGTTGTAAGCCAGAACAACTGCTTTCATTCGTGATCTCCTGATATCTGTAAATTAAATTATTTTTCTTCTGTTCCCGTGACCTTTTCCACGAAAAACTGGGGACGTCCCCGCGCGTTCAGGTGAATCTTGCCGATGTATTCCCCCAGCAGCCCCATCGCGGCAAACTGCCCTCCCATGAAGATGAATGCAATCGAGAAAAGCGCAAAGACGCCGTTTGCGCCCCAGTCGTTATCATAGATACGGGTCATGATGAAAATGACGATACCGAAAATAACGCCGAGCAGGGCGATGAAAAAACCGAAGAACGTCAGCATCCGCAGCGGGAACGTGGAGGTGCCGGTAAGCAGGTCATATTGCAGGGCGATCAGCTTCCAGACGGAATATTTCGATTCGCCGGCGGCGCGTTCGGCATGTTTCACATAAACCTCGACGGAACGCCTTGCGAAAGACATTGCCAGCATCGGGATGAATTTTCCCTGTTCGCGGCAGTCCAGAATTGCATTGACGACGGGGCGGCTGTAACCGCGCAGCATACACCCGTAGTCTGTCATGACCTTGCCTTTGGTGAGTTTGCGGACAATCAGGTTGACTGTCTTGGACGCAAGTTTGCGGAAGATGGTGTCCTGCCTGTTTTCGCGGATCGAACCGACGACATCATAGCCTTCCTCCAGTCTTTCGACAAGCTTGTGAATCTCCTCCGGCGGATTCTGAAGATCGGCATCCAGCGTGACGACATATTTGCCGCGTGACTGCGCCAGACCGGCTGTGACGGCGGCATGCTGTCCGAAGTTGGTGGTGAGAATCACTCCGATGATCTTGTGCGGATATTTCAGGGATGCTTCTTCAATCATCGAAGCGGATTTGTCCACACTGCCGTCATCAACGAGAATGATTTCATAAGAGCGTTTCATCGCTTCACAGGCGTCCAGTGTCCGCCTGATCATTTCCGGAAGATTCAATTCCTCATTATAAACCGGAACTACAATGGAAAGCTCAAGTGTGTCCGTTGCCATATTTATTCAGGGACTCCTCAATAAGTTAAAAATAAATGTCTGTGCAATATACTGCCGGCGGCGGAATATTCCAAATCGGATTCACTGAAAAATCTGTATTTTCCCTCGATCCGGTCCGGAAACATTCAACGCGACAATCACGTATTTTTTCCTGCGGTCTTTCTTCTTCTCCCACTTCATCAGGGGTTCCACCATGAAAATATTGTCCTGAATTGTCTTGCGGAGAAGGGGATCCCGGACCCTCTGCCAGTCGCGGAGTTCCGCGATCACGGCGACCGGAGTTGTTCCAGCCGCTGCAAAGAATCCGGCAAGCGCCTTGTCCAGATCCTTTTCTTCATGTTCCTCGGCGAGAACCGGGATATGCTGCGGATAGGAGAGATAATAGGTCAGGGTCGTATAGGTTTTTACGGGGAATGCAACGTTGGCACGGTCAATGCCTGCCGCCTTCATTTTCTGCGCCGCCTCAAGCATGAACGGTTTGCCGGTTCTGAGAGTGATATCGAAAACCGGAATTGCGATTCCGAACACGAAAATCATCAGAACCGCGCATGAAACCGCCGCTCTGGTGAAGGAGGAACTGCCGCAGAAATCCCACTTTGTCCCGCTTGGATTCTGTTTTCTGAAATAGATGAAAATAAAAAGGAAGAGAATGCCGAGCGGAATCGGAAATGCATAGATGAAAGTGTTGATCTCCTGAGGAAGTTCGAACGGGAGCATTCTTTTCACGAAATGCCAGATCAGCGGTGCGGCAAGGAGAATGAAACCGGCGATGAAAAAGACCCATTCATAGACTTTCAGCAGAATGACTTTGATCTGTTCCCAGAAGCCGTTCTCCTTGCGGCAGAGATAGAGCGCGGTGAGGAGAGCGCAGAAAGGCAGGATCGGGAGAATGTAATAGACTCGCTTGGAGCCGGAGAGCGAAAAGACCGTGAAGATCACGATATTGGACACGAGCAGCCAGCGTTCGTCGCCGGAGAGACGCTTCCACTCTTTGCACGCCCATGCGAACGCCAGCACAAGGAACGGGGTCCAGGGAATGAAGAGCTGGGGCAGATATTTGAAGTAATCATACCACGGTCCCTTATGATCGAATGGATCGAAAAAGCGTGTGATATTTTCACGGAACACCAGATAGAGCCCGTTCATAAAGGTTTCGTTGCTTTTTGTCGCAACAAGAAAGAACGGCAGAAAATAAACAAGCAGCGACAGGAAACCTGCGGCAAACAGTCGCCAGTTGAGATGACGCTTCCAGGTGTTGTTGACGATGAGATCCGTCAGCACCACAAGAACCGGAATCGCGATTGCGCTGAGTCCTTTGGTCTGCCCGCCGATCGCGCAGAGAGCACCGAAAACAAAATAGGAAAAGACATCGGTTTTGTCCCGCTTGACGATATACCATGCGATGGCGAGGGTCCCGAACGCCATGTTCAGCATGTCCGCTTCGGCAAGCCTGCCCCAGAATGCCAGGCTGTAGATCGTCAGGAAAATCCAGGATGCCGTTACGGCGACGTTCCGGCTCCAGAGACGGAACGCAATGACGCGTGTCGCCCAGAGCGCCGCCAGTGCCGCCAGCGCACTTGGAATACGTGCAACCAGTTCCGTGGCAACGCCTTTGTTGAAAAAGGCAAACAGCGCGATGAACCAGTAACTGACAATCGGTTTGTCGAAATACAATTCAAAATTGATGGTCGGCTGGACGAAATTGCCGCTCAGGAACATCTCCCGGACAATGCCGGTCCATCTGGCTTCCGATCCTGAAATGCCCTTTACGCCGAGGTTCAGGAACAGCAGGACGATTGCCATGCACCAGAAAACCAGGTCGGGAAGATTTTGTTTTGAGAAGAAAGAGTTTTTATCCGGAGTGACAGCCGATCCCATATTCGGATTCCTTTCTGGGGAAGTTGCAGAATTTTGCTTTAATTTATTAATAATTAAAAGTCGTATTATACAGCGGCAGGAATTTGTTTTCAAATTTCCAATGTTAGATTTTCATTAGAAATATCGGGATATACCGGGAAAAAGCGGCAAATAATTTGCAGGGAGACTTGATAGAGCGCTGTTCCGGAAGTAATTTACCTGCTTTGGAAAATAACAATTTTACCGGAGAGTTTATTATGATCAGAATCATTGTTACCGGAGCCGCCGGAAGAATGGGACGCCGTCTTGTCGCCAACATCGCGGAGTCCGGAGACCTGAAACTGGCGGGCGCGACGGAACGTCCGGGATCGGAATTTCTGGGGCTGGATGCCGGGACAGTCGCCGGAGTCGCGCCGCAGGGCGTCAGGATCACGGATGATTTCGCCGGGCTGGTCAGTCAGGCGGATGCCGTGATTGATTTCAGCACGGGAGCCGTCATTGCGAATGCGCGTCTTGCCGCATCTAAAGGATTGTCCATCGTGATCGGCACGACCGCACTTACGGCGGATGACAAGGCGGAGCTTAAAAAACTGGCGGATGCCGGAGCGAAGATCGTCTTCGCCTCGAATTACAGTGTCGGCGTGAATCTGCTCTTCTATCTGACGAAGCTTGCGGCGCAGACGCTGAGCGATGATTTCGATATTGAGATCATTGAAGCGCACCACAACCAGAAAAAAGATGCACCGAGCGGAACGGCGGTCTCTCTCGCGGAAGTCATTGCGAATGTCAAAGGCTGGGATTACGACAAGGATGTCCGTCACGGACGGGTCGGCAACGTCGGCGCGAGAACCCGGCATGAGATTGGGATGCACGCGGTTCGCGGCGGCGATATTGTCGGAGATCATACCGTCATGTTTGCGGCGAACGGCGAACGTGTCGAGCTTACGCACAAGGCGTCCAGCCGCGACACATTTGCGAAAGGTGCGCTCCGTGCTGTGCGTTTCCTTGCGGATGCGAAGCCGGGACTCTATGATATGCAGGATGTCCTCGGACTCAAATAAACATCTTTTTGCCTGAAAATGAAATCCGGTCCGTGCCAAAGCGAAAGTCCGGACCGGATTTTTCTTGTCAATCCGCGAAATAGACTCCGCACAGGGATGCCGCCGCGAGGATGTGCCCGTTCATTCCGCCCAGCATCTGATTGAGGAACAGCGCGAAGCATCGGGTGCCTCCGGGCATGTTCTGAATGGACAGCGGCAGGAAACAGGGGAACATTCCCTATGAGTATTACCCGCAAGTGCCGGCGAGTGATATTTGTATCATTGGGATTTCTCCAATGGTCGTTCCTGGTCAAATTGTGTTTTTTGCATGGCTGGGAAAATTGTAGTCTGTGTCAATCTTTTAACGGGAAAGGTCATAAAGACTGAGATAAGTAAGCTGTGATATGTGAACGGAATTTTCAACGCCTGTTCAGATTGACATGCATACAGGATTTTTATGCAAGCGAAAAAAGGAGCGTTGTCTAGGGGGCATATCTATAAAATCATATTTTTTTTTACTCTCTTTTGAAGTTTCGGGAACCGCACTGTATATTACGTTTCCTTTTCAAAGAAATATACAGAAAGACAGGAAGACTCATGGACAACAATGATTTTGAGGCGCGTTCGAAGAGCGGAAATATTGCATTGTTCGGTATCATCTGCATTACCGTTCTCTTTTTTATCCTGACCCGCGGCGGGGCGAATACACAACTGGTGAATTTTCTGGCACTGACGCCGGGCACCCTGCGGGATTTTCAACTGTGGAGGCTTGTGACCTCGCTTCTGGTCAATTATGATCCGTGGAATCTCTTTTTCGCAATGTTCACGCTGTATATCTTCGGCAATCTGTCGACTCCGGTTCTGGGCCCTCATAAAACGATCTGCCTGTATCTGTTCAGCGGCGTGATCGGAAACCTTCTGCTGCTGGCTTTCGTCTGGCGGTATCCGGATACCCTCATTCTGGGATGTTACGGCGCGGTCATGGGAGTTCTCATGGCGTCTGCGATGATCCTGCCGAACATGCAGATGTATCTTCTGTTCATTCCGTTTCCGATCAAAATCAAAACGATGGCGATTGTGTTCTTCGTCTTTTACCTCCTGTTTACTCAGATGTCGGTCTATTCCTCCATGATCGTCGGGGGTTTTCTCGGCGGCTATCTTTTCATGAAACTGTTTGCCCGGAAGCATGTCAGTTGGGAGCTGCTTGACCTGCTTTTCATAAAACGCAAGGTTGCGGCACAGAATCCGCGTCCCGCCTACACATTCAACCCGAATCCTTCTCCCCGCAAAGATAAGAGTCCCGTCGACAGCAATGAGGTTGACCGGATTCTCGCCAAACTTTCCCGTACCGGCATCAACAGCCTGACTCCCGAAGAAGTCAAAGTGCTTGAAGACTTAAGGGAACGCATGAGGAAGAAATAGAAGTAAGAACAACTGAACAATTGAACAATTGAACAGGGGAACAATTGAACAATCAAAGGAGTTGATGGGATGGGGAATAGGAACGGACAGGATTTAATGGAACGGTTGATTTTGTATTCTGTCAGGATCATCAAGGTTTGTGAGGCTATTGTGCCGGGACCTGCAAAAGAGCATATTTACGATCAATTGCTGCGGAGCGGGACTGCTGTTGCAGCAAATTATGCGGAAGCACAGGGGGCGGAGTCGGCGAAAGATTTTATCCATAAAGTGAAACTGGCATTGAAGGAACTCCGGGAAGCTATGGTATGGTTGCGGATTATTCAGAAAGCGCCGTTGATAAAATCTCCATCCGCGCTGGATGCGATCCTGAATGAAAGTGATGAGCTGACCGCCATTTTCATTAAATCAGTTCAAACTGCACAGAAATCGCAACGGGAGAAACAATTTGTATCATGAGACGTATTTTGAATTGAGTTGTTTTAATGTTTTCCTGTTCAATTGTTCAATTGTTTTAACCGGAGGTTAATTATGAATATTGTGTGGGCTACCAGCGAATCGGTTCCCTATGCGAAGACGGGAGGGCTGGCGGATGTGTCGTCTGCTCTGCCGAAGGCATTGGCGCAGCGGGGGCACTCAATCCATGTCATCATGCCGTATTATCCGCAACAGATGGCGAAACTGAACCTGAAATTCGATTCCGTGCATGAGATGCTCGGAGTGCCGTTCGGGGCGGGAAACGAGTGGGCGCAGATCCGGATCCTGAAAGTGCAGGAGAACCTTACTTATTGTTTTATCGAGTTCAACCGTTTTTACGACCGCGCGACGCTTTACGACTGGAACGGCTCGGAATACCCGGACAACGCGCAGAGATTCATCTTTTTCTCGCGCGCCGTCATGCAGGCGATTCTCGCTCTCGGGCTTCATCCGGATATCCTCCACTTGAATGACTGGCACTGTGCGCTCTGTTCCGTCTATCTGCGCAGCAGCCTTTACTCCGGGTTCAGGAACTTTGCGGACTGCCGTTCCATCATGACGATCCACAACATCGGCTATCAGGGGGTCTACGATCAGGGCAATCTGTACTGGACCGGGCTCGGATGGGAATATTTCAATTTCCGGTGCCTGGAGTTTTACAACCGCCTGAACCTGCTCAAAGGCGGCATTATGTGCGCGGACATTGTCAGCACAGTCAGCCCGACTTATGCCGAGGAGATCCTGTCTCCCGAATTCGGTTTTTCGCTGGACCCCTCTCTCCGGCATTGCGCATATCAGGGCAAGCTGCGCGGCATTCTCAACGGAATCGATGTGTCCGAATGGGCACCGGAGAAAGACTCGCGGCTTCCTGCGACATTCTCTGCGGATGACATGAGGGGAAAAGCCGTATGCAAGGCAGCGCTTCAGAAGCAGTTCGGACTGCCGGCCCGCGCGGAGGTGCCGCTGTTCGGCGTGATATCGCGTCTCGCCTATCAGAAAGGGCTGGATGTTTTTGCCGATGCCCTGGAGGATATGCTTTACCATAATGATTACCAGTTTATCCTGATCGGTTCCGGCGATCCCGGACTTCAGGGGAGATTCTCTTATCTTGCCTCGAAATACCCGGAGAGATTCGCGGCTTACATCGGCTATGCTTCGGACAAGGTTTCGCACCTGCTGGAAGCCGGTTCGGACTTTTTCGTGATGCCGTCGCGTTACGAGCCCTGCGGTCTGAATCAGATGTACAGCATGCGTTACGGAACTCTGCCGGTTGTGCGGAGCACCGGCGGGCTTGCGGATACGGTCAGGAATTACAATGCGGACGATCCTTCGAAATCGACGGGATTTGTGCTGTGGGACCTGAATCCGGTTTCGCTCCGGAATACGATCCGCTGGGCGGCGGAGGTCTATCTCGAACATCCCGAAGCGATTGCGCGTTTGCGCCGCAACGGGATGACTGCGGATTTTTCCTGGAACAATACCGCCTCGCAATATGAAAAGATGTATGATGATGCGCACAAGTGATTTTGACTATGAACTGCCGGAGGAGTTGATCGCACAGCATCCGCCGGAACATCGCGGCGACTCGCGCATGCTGGTGCTGGACCCGGCGACAGGTTCGATGAAGATCGTTCCGTTCCGGGAGTTCCCGGATTATTTCAACGCCGGCGATCTGATCGCGGTCAACAATACGAAAGTCATCAAGGCGCGTCTCTTTGCAAAAAAAGAGAGCGGGGCGAAGATTGAGATCATGCTTCTTGCGCCCGTCACGGATACCCGCTGGAGCTGTCTGCTGAAACCCGCCAAGCGGGTGGCGCCGGGAACGGTTCTGAGGTTGCTTGATCCGGCACTCAACGTGTCGGAAAAAAGCGTGCGTCTTGTTTCCAAGGACATCGACGGGAATTGTATCGTCGAGTTTCTGGAATCCGATGTGGAGCGGACTCTTGCGCAATGCGGACACATGCCGCTGCCGCCGTATATCCGGCGGACAGCAGATTATGCGCCCGATGCGGAGCGTTACCAGACGGTTTACGCAAAGACTCCGGGAGCGGTCGCCGCTCCGACTGCGGGGTTGCACTTCACGAAAGAGATTCTTGCCGCGCTCTCCGGGAAAGGGGTGAAGGAGGCGGAATTGACGCTTCATGTAGGGCAGGGGACCTTTAAGCCCGTGACAGTGGAGAATATTGAGGAACACCCGATGCACAGCGAGCATTTCATTCTGACTGAAGCCACTGCCGGACTCCTGAACGATACCCGTCGTGCGGGCGGGCGCATTGCGGCGATCGGAACGACTTCGCTCCGTGCGCTGGAATCGTGTGTAAGGGAGGACGGTTATTTTGAGGCGGTCGAGACGGATACTTCAATCTTCATTTATCCGCCTTGCAAAGTGAAGTCCATTGACATGCTTCTGACGAATTTCCATTTGCCGAAGAGCACGCTTCTGATGCTGGTTTCTGCTTTTGCCGGGCATGAGCTTGTCATGGAAGCCTATCGTTATGCCGTGAAGGAGCGTATGCGTTTCTTCAGTTACGGCGACTGCATGCTGATTCTGAATAAAATCTGATATACTCTTTTCGTGAATGAAAGTATGGATTACAGTTGTAATTTCTTTATCGGGATTTCTGCATGGAGCAGATGTTCCTTCTTACTGGCTCCTGCCCGACGACGGGTATAGACGTCCGAATCCGTTGAGTGTGAAACTGAATTGGGAAAAGTTGCCGCCAGAAAATGTTCCGGCTGAAATTCTTGATGATATGGACACTCGGAAAGCTCAGGGGAAATGTCGTGGCTTTTTTCAGAAAGGCAGGATGTTTTCCATTGTCCGCATGGATTTGAACGATGACGGTATTCCAGACTGGATTGTGAATGATGAAAGGGGAAAGGAAAACGGGGAAACTCGGTATTGGTGTTATTTTGTTGACAGGGATGGAATTTACCGCCGGACAGGATGCTTTGCAGGTAGCACCCTGTCCGTTCTTGAGCCGCGGAATGGTTACAGGCAGTTCGGTATCTCAACGCATTACGGCATGGCGGTTTCTTTTTTTGCCGTTTATGCTTTTGAGCCTCAAGATCGGAAGTATCGCCTTGTCCGTCGAGAATGCCATGATTACAAGAATTTTACCTGTAAAATTGAAGGCAGAGTTCCGGGAGAACATTCTCGCGAGTTGCTTTTTTCCCGTCTTGAGACAGCTTTGCGTACGGCAGCAGGAAAATCTTTCGGTGATCGGCTGGATCAGAATGAGCTGACATTTTCCGGAAATGGCTTCCGTTATTCTGAAAATGCCGGAGGATTCAGCCTTTTTATCGCCGGAGCGAAACGAAGATACAAACCTGGAGCCGGTTCTATTGCATATGAATATCCCTTGACTGCTTACGGTTTCAGCGGAAAGAGTCTTTATCTGGTGGGAAAGGATAAATACCGGGCGTTATGGACAGAACTGCTGCATTGGCTGAATGTCAGAATGCCTGTCTGGTATTCCGATTGGTTCAGGCGTCTGTTGCCGAATATGGACGGTGCAGGTCGGGATGAATTCGGAATTTACCTGGGGACGCTGGCTGATCATAGTCAGTATTTCAGGGGGATGTCTTCGCATCCTTTCATAAATTATGTTCTGCTTGACGCGATTGATCTTGCCACCGGCGTCCCGCTTGCCCGACCTGTATTTCTTGCTTTTGAAGCAGAAGATTTCTCTGAACTTGAACCGGGAGAACGGATTGCTGTTTATACAAGGAGTAATCCGATGCGTGGTCATATTCAGCATGTGAAACTCTGGTTTATTCCTTTTTCCGGAAAACGCTGATATCGAACGTTGCGATAGTTGCATTATCTGTCCGGCAGCCGCATCTGGAAAACGGGATGAACGAACCGGAGCTCAGATTTCATTTGAAGCATTACAATATCTTTTTCCGTAAAAAAAACTCGGTTTTTTCTTTTTTCAGGACTTGAAATAATTTGGCCTCTTCACCAGAATTTGTG